>NZ_DDOV01000074.1:0-136494 GCF_002341865.1 Clostridium sp. UBA2485
GTTAGAGAAAAAAGCAAGTGGATTAGATCTAAAATTATAATTCAGGAGGAATGTTATTATGAAAAATGATCAACTTCGTGCATCAGTATTAAGCGTTAAGCTAATAGCTAACGTTAATCCTGATATGGCAAAAGAGTTTGAGTTAAAGCCTGAACATAAAAGTATAGGAATAATTACTGCAGATAGTGATGATGTTACATACACTGCTTTAGATGAAGCAACAAAAGCTGCTGACGTTGAAGTTGTTTATGCAAGATCATTCTATGGTGGAGCTGCAAATGCAAATACTAAGCTTGCAGGTGAAGTAATAGGAATATTAGCAGGACCAAGTCCAGCAGAAGTAAGAAGTGGATTAAATGCTGCAGTAGACTTCATTGAAAGTGGAGTTGCAACATTCTACAGTGCTAATGAAGATGATAGCATTGTATACTATGCACAACCTATATCAAGAACAGGTTCATATCTTTCTAAAACAGCAGGAGTTAAAGAGGGTGAAGCAATAGCTTATTTAATAGCTCCACCAGTAGAAGCAATGTACGCATTAGATGCAGCTATGAAAGCAGCAGCAGTTGAATTAAAAGCATTCTTTGGACCACCATCTGAAACAAACTTTGGTGGAGGGCTGTTAACTGGAAGCCAATCTGCTGTAAAAGCAGCTTGTGATGCATTTGCCGAAGCAGTTAAGTTTGTAGCAGATAATCCTACAGATTATTAGAATTAGGTCATTGTTATGAAAGAATCAACATTAGGCCTTTTAGAGACATATGGATTTGTAGGGGCTGTTGAAGGATTAGACGTAGCTTTAAAATCTGCAAATGTTAAACTTGTAAGCTGTGAATTTGTTACAGGTGGTATTGTTACTATACTTATTACTGGAGACGTAGCTTCTGTAAAAGCTTCAATAGAAGCTGCTTGCTCAGCTGTTGATAGATTAGGTAGCTTAAGAAATGCTCATGTTATAGCAAGAGCAGAAGAGAATGTATGGAACATACTAGATGGTAAAAAGAAAGATAGTTCTAGAAAGACAGATGAAATATCAGTAAGCGATAAAATCTTACCTACTAAAGTGGAGAATGAAAATACTGATAATGATGTAAAAGATACAGTAGATAACATAGAAGAAGATACATTAGATACTNNATACTGTAGATGAAATTCAAGAATCAGAAAATGATTCAATTGCAATAGAGGATAAGAAAGATATAAAACTTAGCTTTGAGAATCGTGAAGAGTTAGAAGCATTAAAAGTTCCTGAACTTAGAACTATTGCAAGAGAATTAAAGGAAAGACAAAAGCTTTCACTTACAAAAAAACAAATCAAATTTAGTAAGAAAGATCAGCTTATTGAAGCCATACTGAAGGAACAGTAGGAGGAAATAAAAATGGAAATGGTAGATAAAGACTTAATATCAATACAAGAAACTAGAAATCTTATCATTAACGCTAAAAAAGCTCAAGAAATATATAAAACTTTTTCTCAAGAAAAGGTTGATTCAATAGTGAAGGCTATAGCAGAAGCTGGAGAGCGTGAAGCTGTTAAATTAGCTAAAATGGCTTGGGAAGAAACTGGATTTGGGAAATGGCAAGATAAGGTTGTTAAGAATGTATTTGCTAGCAAATTAGTTTATGAAAACATGAAAGACTTAAAAACTATTGGAATTATAAATGAAGATAAGGTAAATAAAGTTTTTGATGTAGCTGTACCAGTAGGAGTTATTGCTGGATTAATTCCATCAACAAACCCAACATCTTCAACAATATACAAAGTATTAATTGCATTAAAATCAGGAAATGCTATAGTAGTTTCACCACATCCAAATGCAAAGAACTGTATTATTGAAACTGCAAAAATATTAAATGAAGCAGCAATAAAGGCAGGAGCTCCAGAAGGATTAATTGGATGTATAACAGTTCCATCACTTGATGGTACAAATGCATTAATGACTCACAAGGATACATCATTAATACTTGCTACTGGTGGAGAGGCTATGGTTAAAGCAGCTTATAGTTCAGGAACACCAGCTATAGGAGTTGGACCAGGAAACGGACCAGCATTTATAGATAAATCAGCAAATGTTTCCTTAGCAGTTAAGAGAATTATTGATAGTAAAACTTTCGATAATGGAGTAATTTGTGCTTCAGAGCAATCAATAGTAGTAGAGGAATCTATGAAAGAGATTGTTAAGGCAGAACTTATAAAACAAGGAATGTATTTCTTAAATGAAGAAGAATCTGCTAAGCTTGGAAACTTCATATTAAGAGCTAATGGAACAATGAATCCACAAATTGTTGGTAAAAGTGTAGAAACATTAGCTGAAATGGCTAAATTAAATGTTCCTCATGGAACAAAGGTATTAATATCAGAACAAACTACAGTGGGCAAAAATAATCCTTATTCAAGAGAAAAACTTACTACAATATTAGCATTTTACACAGTAAAAAATGTTGAAGAAGGAATAAAACTTTGCACAGAGATATTAATGAATGAAGGTAAAGGTCATACTTTAGTATTACACTGTGAAAATGAAGAAATCATAAAAGAATTTGGATTAAGAATTCCAGTTTCTCGTTTATTAGTTAATACACCAGGTGCTTTAGGTGGAATCGGAGGATCAACAAATCTTACTCCAGCACTTACATTAGGCTGTGGTGCTGTAGGAGGAAGTTCAACTTCTGATAACATAGGACCAATGAACCTATTAAATATAAAGAGAGTAGCTTGTGGTGTTAGAGAGCTAGAAGAACTTAGAGGAAATGGAGCTCAATGCGAAAACGCATCAACTACAATTTCTACAGAACAATTAGATTTAATTGTGAATAAAATCATGGAAAGATTAGCACAAATAAAGTAAGCAATAAAATATTAACATAAATTTAGTTAAAATTTTAAAAAATAATTTTTATGCAATTTAAGGAGGAATTTTAAAATGGCAAATATGAACGCATTAGGAATGATTGAAACTAAAGGATTAGTGGGAGCAATAGAAGCAGCAGACGCAATGGTTAAAGCTGCAAACGTAACTTTAATAGGAAAAGAGCAAATTGGTGCTGGATTAGTTACTGTTATGGTAAGAGGAGATGTTGGAGCTGTTAAAGCTGCTACAGATGCAGGAGCTGCTGCTGCTGAAAGAGTTGGAGAATTAATATCAGTTCATGTAATTCCAAGACCACATAGTGAAGTTGAAGTTATACTTCCAAAATACGAACAACAATAGTCTAAATTTAAATAATCCTAAAAATTATTAATATAACTAGGTATCTTTAAAGAAATAACTAATTAGCATTCTGGTGTATTTTATGTCATACACATGGCAATAACCTATAGATAGCAACACTATCTATGAAAACTTGCTCTTTGCTTGACACAAAATATCTTAGAATCTTTGATAAATTATTTTATTTCAGATACCAAACCAAAGTCTAAAGATTTCTACAACTCATCACAAAAGCTCGTGCCGAATGGCATGAGTGTGATGAATGTAGATGATGTAGATTATATAACTTGTAGTATTTCATGCTACAAGTATTGTGGTTTAACAAATTAATGTCCATCTTATATAAGGATGTGAGATGATGAGTGTTTTAACAGAAAGTATTTTAAGAAGTAAACTGAGAAATGAAAATTTAACAGAATATGTTGTGGAAAAAGGAGTAATAGTAACTCCTTCAGCAAGACAATATTTACAAGACAAAAATATAAAATTAGTTTATAAAGAACAACAAACTGAAAAAAGTAATCAGAATATTCAAAGGGAAGAAAAAGTATTTAACCCTAAATATGTTCATATAAATGGTGGAGTTTTTGAAAATAAACCAGAACATATGACTCAACTAAATGGTAATAAATTAGTAGAAAAAGATCACAGAAGAATTATACTAAGAGGAAAATTAGATAGCCTTCAAGCTAAAATATTACAAACTCAAATTCAATGTAAAAACTTAAATGAAAAAAAGGTGCTAAAGGATTTGGAAGAGGTTTTAGCTTATGTAAGAAAAATATTAGAAGTAGAAGTAACAGAAAAAGAATTACCAGAAGTTGCTTTGATTGGGTTAAATTCAGAAGAATTAAGAGCTACTTCTCATAACCCTAAAAAATATTTTAATATAGACCATATAATTTTCCCAAGCTATGAAATGGGAGATATAGTTGTAGCTTTAAATGCATTAAGAGCAGAAAGCAGAGAAGTTGAAATTGATGCATTAAAAGCATTTAAAAACCAAGATGGAGAACTATCTAGAAATGATATAGCACTAGCTTTGAATAGATTAAGTAGTTGTTTTTATATAATGATGTGTAAGTATGTTTCTGGAAAGTACAAATAAGAGGTGACAATTTTGAGTACAGTAGATTTAAATGTTAATTATATTATAGATGAAGTAGTTAAAAGACTACAAGGTGGAGAAGAAGATAATACAGTACTTGTAGAAGCTTCTGGTCGTCACGTTCATCTTTCACAAAAAGATGTTGATAGTCTTTTTGGAAAAGGTTATCAACTGACTAATAAAAGAGAACTATCTCAACCGGGTCAGTATTTATGTGAAGAAAAGGTTACTCTTATAGGACCTAAAGGAACATTACAAAATGTTTCTGTTTTAGGACCAGTAAGAGGAAACACTCAAGTAGAGTTATCAAAAAGTGATGCTGTTTCTATAGGACTAAATGCTCCAGTTAGAATGTCAGGAGATATTAAAGGTACTCCTTCTATAATTCTTGCTACACCAAAATCAGTATTAAGAATAGAAGAAGGTGTTATTGCAGCTAAAAGACACATACACATAACACCAGAAGATGCTGCAAAGTTTGGAGTAAAAGATCAAGAGGAAATTAAAATTAAGGTTGGTGGAGAAAGAGGATTAATCTTTGAAAATGTTGCTGTTAGAGTAAGTAGTAAATTCCAAACAGCTATACATCTTGACTATGACGAAGCAAATGCTTGTGGTTTCACAAAAGGACTTCGTGCAACAATAGTTAAGTAGAAAGGATTAATTTATGAAAGGCTTAAACGAAGTAGATAATCTAATTAAAGCCGTTGAAAAGACCATTAAAAAACCAGTAAAAGTAAAAAGAAATGATGAACTTTATGTTGGTGTAGACTTAGGTACAGCTTACATTGTAATTGTTGTACTGGATAAAGAAAGAAATCCTGTTGCCTGTGAAATGGAATTTGCGCAGGTAGTTAGAGATGGTCTTGTGGTTGATTTTATTGGAGCTACTAATATAGTTAGAAAATTAAAGAAAAAAATAGAAGATAAGTTAGGAATTGAACTTACGAAAGCTGCTATAGCTGTTCCACCAGGGACTAGTGAAAGAGACATTAAAACTCATAGTTATGTAGTTGAAGGTGCTGGCATGGACGTTGTATCTGTGGAAGATGAGCCTACAGCAGCAAATGCAGTATTACAAATAGAAAATGGAGTTGTAGTTGATGTTGGTGGTGGAACAACTGGGCTTTCCATATTTGAAGATGGAAAAGTTATATACACTGCTGATGAGCCTACAGGTGGAACTCAATTATCTTTAGTTATATCAGGAGCTTACAGAATCCCATTTGAGGAAGCTGAAAATAGAAAAAAGGACCCTGAAAATTATAGAGATATATTTCCAATGGTAACACCGGTAATTCAAAAGGTAGCTTCTATTGTTAACTCTCATATAAGAGGATTTAATGTGGAGAAAATTTATTTAGTTGGTGGAACTTGCTGCTTAAAAGGATTTGAAAACATTATTCAAAAGGAAACAGGTATAGAAACAGTGAAACCAATTAATCCTTTCTTAGTTACTCCTTTGGGTATTGCAATTAACTGCGTTAAATAAGGGAGGTATGTTGATGTATAGTGAAGATTTAGTTGAACTTATAACAAAAGAAGTTATGAATAGACTAAAGATATTATTAGAAGAAAATAATAAATCAAAGAAGAAATTATTAATTCTTGAACATTCAAAAGACTTATGTCCTATATTATCTGGAGCTTTACAGGATAATAACTTCATCATAGATTGTTTAGACAATATGGGTGATATTGAAAGTTATGAAGGAATAATATTACAAAATATCTCTAATAGTGAATTAGCTAATCTTTCATTAACCATTCAAGGGTCAATGAAAGAAAAAGTAGCAATTGAAGCAGCTTTAAAAGGCTTAAACTTATATGCTATGGAAAAAGGGGTAGAATATAAAAAATATACTACCACTGCTAATAGAGTTTTATTCAATACATTTAAAAATCATGAAGAAAAACTTAAAAGCTATGGAGTTAATTTTGTAGGACTAAAAGAGCTTTTATCTACTTTGAAAAGTGAGAATGTCAATGTTGCTCCAAAAACTGAAAGAAATAATAAAACAGATAAAGTAGAAGTTTCAGTTCAACTTAAAGATGAAGCAAATAGATCAGTTAAGAAAAAGCTAATATCTGAAACAGATTTAAGAAATTTATATAAAGATGGAGTAAAGGAAGTAGTAATTCCTAAAAAATCTATAGTGACACCACTAGCCAAAGATTTTGCTAGAATAAATAAATTACTAATAAAATTTGAGAGTTAAGAAATTTATTAGGAGAGGAAAGGTATTTAATTATGATTATTGGAGAAGTAGTAGGAAATCTATGGGCTACGAGAAAAGATGAAAATCTTAGTGGATTTAAATTTTTAGTTGTAAGAAAACTAGACTGCAAAGGTGAAAAAACAGACAACACAATTGTGGCTGTAGATAGCGTTGGCGCAGGAATAGGTGATCAAGTGCTTATTGTTTCTGGTAGCTCTGCAAGATATGTAATTGGAGATAAGAGAGCACCAATAGATGCAACAATAGTAGGAATAGTAGATTCACTAGAATTAGTATAAACTAATTATATTAACATAAATACACATTACATGGAGTTGATTTTATGAGTAAATCTTTAGGACTAATGGAATTTAATAGTATTGCAAGAGGAATAGAAGTAGCAGATATTATGTTTAAGGCCTCTAATGTGGAGGTAGTAACATTAAGACATATATGTCCAGGAAAATTTATGATTATACTTTGTGGTGATGTAGAAGAAGTAAAAGAAGCTATTGAAACCTCAAAAGAAATAGTAAATAAAAATATCGTAGCAAGCTTTGTAATTGCTAACGCTCACGAAGAGTTAATAAATGGACTGAAGAAAAGACCCTCTATTGATAATTTTGATGCTGTAGGCGTTATGGAAACTGCTAATGTTACGTCTTCATTAATTTCCTTAGACCTTGCATTAAAATCAGCTTCCATTAAACTAGTAAAATTAGTTATAGGTAATGGTATTGGTGGAAAATCTTATTTTGTAGTTACAGGTTCGGTGAGCAGTGTGGAGGAAGCTATTAAGGTAGCTGAATCTATAGTTGAACCTAAAAAAATAATTCATAAGACAATTATTCCGTCTCCTAGTAAAATTCTTTTAGAAAATCTATAAAATTATATAAGGAAAGAGGATGGCTATATGGATATAAATGAAATCATTATGTATATTATGGTAATATTCATGGTTGTAGGAGCTGTGGACAAAATCCTAGGAAATAAATTTGGATTTGGAGAGCAGTTCGAAGAAGGACTTATGGCTATGGGAGCTTTAACTTTAGCAATGGTAGGAATTATATCATTAGCTCCAGTTTTAGCAAACGTATTAAAGCCGGTAGTTGTTCCAGTTTATAAAGCTCTTGGAGCAGATCCATCAATGTTTGCTACAACATTACTTGCTTGTGATATGGGTGGATATCAATTAGCACAGCAATTAGCAGAAGCAAAAGAAGTTGCACCTTTTGCAGGATTAATATTAGGTTCTATGATGGGACCAACAATAGTATTTACTATACCTGTTGCATTAGGAATTATAAAAAAAGAAGATCATAAATTTTTAGCTAGAGGTGTGCTTGCAGGTATAATAACAATTCCAATAGGATCTTTTGTTGGAGGATTATTAGCTGGATTATCTCCATTAGTAGTTCTTATGAACTTAACACCTATAATAATAGTTGCAATTCTTATTGCTGTAGGATTAAAATTAATGCCAGAAAAAATGATAAAAGGTTTTACATACTTCGGAAAGTTTGTAACAGCTGTTATTACTGTGGGATTAGCTGCTATAATAATTGAAACAATCACTGGTATAGTTGTAATTCCAGGAATGGCTCCACTTTCAGAAGGAATAAAAGTAGTTGGAGACATTGCAATAGTTCTTGCAGGAGCATATCCATTAGTACACTTTATAACTAAAGTGTTTAAAAAACCATTAATGAAATTAGGTTCATTATTAGGTATAGGAGAAGTAGCAGCTGCAGGTATGATAGCTTCATTAGCTAATAGTATTCCTATGTTTGGTATGATGAAAGATATGGATAATAGAGGAAAAATAATAAACGTTGCTTTTGCTGTAAGTGCTGCCTTTGTATTTGGGGATCATTTAGGCTTTGCAGCAGGTGTTAATAAAGATATGATTGCACCTATGATAGTTGCTAAATTAATAGGTGGTGCTTCAGCAGTAGCTTTAGCTTGTTTTATGACACCAAAAAATGAAGTAAGTAAATAAGATGTTTTAAAGGAGATGTTATTATGGAGAACATAAATGAACAAGCAATTGAGGAAATAGTAAGAAGAATAATAACAGAGAAACTAGGTCAAGTGGCACCTGAATTTGAGAAGCATGTAGATCCAAGTGGCATAATGTCAATAAAGACTAGTACTGTAAAGCCAGAAAAATTTGATACTGGTAAAGAAGGTGACAAGGTTTACTTAAAAGATGTAGTAACACTTGAAGAAAGTCCAAGATTAGGCTGTGGTGTTATGGAAATGGATCAAACTAGTTTTGCTTGGACATTAAAATATGATGAAGTAGATTATATAATTGATGGAACTTTAGAAATCGATATAGATGGAAGAAAAGTTGTAGGTAATAAAGGTGATTTAATCTTTATTCCTAGAAATTCTTCAATTCATTTCACAGTTCCAAATCATGCTAGGTTTGTATATGTAACTTATCCAGCAAACTGGGCAGAGCTTGAGTAAAATAAAACTTATTTTAAATAATATAAAAGTGCCTATGGACATAGTCTATAGGCATTTTTATATCTATAGGAAATTTTGAAAACTAGAATTAAAAGTATTTAACATAAATAGAAAAAACCTGAAAATAATTTAAAACTTTTATCTTAATACTTATTCTTAACAATTATAATTTTGTTATAGTTTTTTATTAGTTGTTCTCTTATGGTTATTTTAATTAATATATTAAGATTATTTTAAGTTATCGTCGTTATTTTCTAATATTTCACTATGTTTACGAATAGGCTAACTTTGAGCTTCTGCTATATTATTTTCTTTAAGTTCCTCATTATATTCTCTGCTTAAAATTTCTTCATTACAGCAACATGTAGAGTCATTGTTTGTTTTTATAGGATATTTTAAAATATGATTTTCATTATTAGGAAATTCATATTTTCTGATATCAGGTATCATTATATGCTCTTTGGCCTTTTTAAAAACATTACTCTCAACATTAACTTTTGAATTATTATCAGAACTGTTAACATCCATCTGTTCTTGAAAGCTATTATCACAGCATTGAAGAGTTTCTTCTTCTTCAAAAGATTTAATTATTATATTTTTACCATTATTAAATTTTTTATCAATGCAATCACAAAGCTTTTTATTATGCATTTCAGAAAGTTTATCTGAAACTACTTTTGCGACTGCTGCCACACCAATAACTGTAAGTGCGGTTTTTATAACCTTTCCAAATTTGTTATTCATTATTTCCACTCCTTTAAAAGTCACTACACTATGCTATTAGTAGTTTGTATACTTTTCTATTTTTTATGTAATAAAATATTTTTATACAGCTACTTTATTTATAATTATCCTATAGACTATTATTGTTAGTTTTATTTTCTTATATCTATCAATAGTATTACCAAAATATATAATCTTAATATTAAACAATTAATTTTCTATTATAGAAATAAAATATATTAAATTTTTTCTTTTTATATTATCTAAATACTCTAATGTGAGTTTTTTCCCTTTAAGAGTTCCAGCTACCATAAGATGACAAAGAGCTATACCACTATCGATTTTGTTAATATGATCAAGAGTTTTTGCCATTTTGCCTTGTTTAACTCTATACATATGAATGATATTATCCTTTTTAAAAAACCTCCAAGGTTGGCTGTTAATTGCAGAGGGTGCATGTCTTACTGCATTCATTATTTCTAGCCAATCTTCAGTTAAGTTGCAATCTATAATTTCACTTAGAGCCTTTCGTTTTGTACTAGAAGCTAATTTTGAAGGTATATCAGTTTCTCTATTAGGATTAAATCCTATAGTATCAATTAAATTATCTTCTAACTTTTTTGGTATAACATCTTCGTAATGAAGAGGATAACCAAAGGAAATAACTATAACTGCCACATGATTATCGGGCATTTCAATTACGTTAGTAAGAAGTTCTTTTTTTATAAATCCTCCAATCCAACAAGTACCTAAATTAAAAGTAGTTAATTTGAGTACTAGATGCTCCAAACTATAGCCTACGTTTTCCATATAGCCTGGTTTTTCTTCAGAGGTAACAATTAAATAATGAGGAGCTTTAATCTTACCATAGCTTCCAATTATACCCCTTGATATGTCTTGAATTTTTTTGCCATCTTCTACAATATGAATTTTCATATCTATGTCTGATAATTTAGGGACAATATGAGTGTATTCTTCAACTTCCTTTAATATAGAAGATGCCAGAGGTTCTAGCTTATATTTTCTAATAGAGCATCGTTTATAAATTGCATCGAACAAATTATTATCAATCACAATACTACTCTCCTTTGATAAGCTTTAATTTTTTCATAATATCTTCTAAATGAAGAATATAGCTTTGAATACTGTTTATGTTATTACTGTATTTAAAATTATTTTGAAGTATATCATTAAAGTATATAAGCCCTAGCTCATTTAGAGATTTTTTAAATTTAATCTTATCTTCTTCATCTAAAGAATTATATCTAATTAAAATTTCATCATTAAATTCACTGATATTATTATTTAATCTTTCAGCCTTTTTTATATAGTTTTTCCTTCCGAAGCAAAAGAATACTATACAAATCAAAATATAGAATATTGTTATATACATAAAAAGTTCCTTTCATTAGGTATTTATAAGAAGAAAATAAGAATTAATTATTATGTAGCTCTTAATATCTTCCATTTAAATATATTTTTTATCATAATTGATTATGGTGCATATTAATAAATATACAATACTTAGAATAAATTTTATCATAATCTTTAAAAAGTATAAAGCTGTATTACTTACAAATATTACAAAGCAGATAAACATTTGTAAGCGTTTTATAATGAATTTATAAAAATTAACATTATAAAAGAAAAAGTAGATTAGAATCTATTACTACAAATAAATCATTGGCTATTATATCTAGAGGTATAATTGGGCAAAGAAGAGTAATAATTCTATAAATATAGTAAAATAGAAACCAATAATTAATAATTTATTAACAATATATTTAAAAAAAGGATATTATACTCATATATAGAAATATTTATATTGAGAGAGTACTTGGAGGTGTTTATATGAGTAAATTATATTATTGTATTGATTGTAAGAGATTGGTTAAAAATTCAGAAAAATGTGATTATTGTAATGGCAGTTTTTTAAAAGCAATAACAAATGGAACACCAGTAAATGTAATAGGAACTAAACAAAAAGGAAAAGTATTAAAAGTAGAAGATAGTACTGTAAAATTGATTGTTATAGATGAAGCTAAAAATAAGCTTATAAAAGAGTATAAAGCAGAACAATTAAGAAAGGTACTATAATAAGATATTTTGCATATAATATAAAAAAGAAGTATTTGTAGCTTGTATTTAACTTATGCATAGACTGTAACAGCTATGACAATTTGTTAAGTTAAGAGTTATGAATACTTTTTTTATTATGTCCTAAGCTATAGGATGATATCTATAATTTTAAAATAAGAACTGTTATAAGATTTGATAAATTGCTATTAAAGTATTAGAATGATTTAGGGGTTAGTACAAAGGAGGGGTGATATGAAAAAAATTAATGGAATAATTTATGCCATGCTTTCTTCAGTAGGTTTTGGCCTTATGCCTATATTTACAAAGATTGCTTATAATAATGGACTAAATCCTATAACAGTAGTTACTCTTAGATTTTTAGTAGCTAGCATTTTATTATTAGGGTATTTTATTATTTGTAAAGTGAACTTTAAGATTAATAAAAAGCAACTTATAATACTTATGGTTATTGGTGTAACAGGATATTCTACCACAGCCTTAACTTTATTTTTATCATATAATTATATTACAGTAGGTTTAGCTACTACTATGCATTTTATATATCCAGCTTTAGTCACACTGTTGTCTTTCATAATTTATAAGGAAAAGTTAAATAAACATAAGATAATATCCTTGTTATTATCTTTAATAGGAATATACATTTTAGTGGGCATGGATATAGGTGGGATAAGTCTTAAAGGAAGTTTCTTGGCATTATTTTCAGGATTAAGCTATGCAGGTTGTGTTGTTAGTATGGCAAGCAAAGCTTTAGAGGACTTAGATAATAAAGTTATAACCTTCTATCTTGCGTTATTTTCAGCTATTGCCATGCTTTTATATGGAGGATTAAAGGGAGAACTTATAACAACTTTGAACATATATTCTACTTTAGCGGTATTAGGAGTGTCCGTAATCTCTACAATAGTAGCTATTATATTGTTTCTTCATGGTGTTAAGATAATAGGAACTTCAAATGCAGCTATATTGAGTACTTTTGAACCTATTGTTGGAGTAATTATGGGAATTATAATATTTAAAGAAACTTTAACTATAGAACTTTTTGTTGGAGGAATATTTATAATAGCATCAGTTATAATACTTTCACGTTCAGTAAAGGATAATTCGATGAGAATAAAGGAAGAAAGATTAGAAGAAGTGAGCATAAGAAAATCACATATTGAGAATTAATTAAATAAATACTAAATTCTAAGTTGAAAACAAAATAAAATAGGTGTTTATAACAGCTCAATATAAACATCTATTTTATTTTGTCATGAAATTGTCATAGTTTTTGTTTACAGTAAACTAAAGAGCATTTTTATTGCAACAGCTAAAGACATGGTTACAAATATAGGCTTTATTATTTTAGAGCCTTTATTAATGGCAAGTTTTGTACCTAATTGTGCACCTAATATCATAAATATTGCTACTACTGCTCCAATCTTATAATCAATAGAATTACTTAGAGCGAAAGTAATTAGTGCAGAAATATTGCTTGCAAAGTTTAAACATTTGCTATTAGCAGAAGCATGTAAAAAATCAAATTTATAAATTTTTATTAATCCAAATACTAAAAAAGAACCTGTACCTGGACCAAAAAATCCATCATAAAAACCAAGTAAAAATGCAAAGCATATACCAATTATTATATTTTTCTTTGTAAGACCAGAAAAATTATCTTCACTACCTATATTTTTTGAAAACAATGTGTATATTCCTATACCTAAAACTAATGCTAATACTAAGGGATAAAGGAACTCTTGATCAATTAATAATACGGTTTTAACGCCTAATACAGAACCTATTAAAGTAAATGGTACAAGGAACTTTAATAGCTTGAAGTTAATAAAACCAGATTTCCCGAATTTATAAGCACTAGTAAAAGAACCGGTAGTAGAAGCAAATTTATTAGTTCCAAGGCTAAGATGTGGAGATACTCCTGCCATTAAGTAGGCTGGTAGACTTATAAGTCCTCCACCACCTGCTATAGCATCAATAAAGGCAGCAGCAAAACAAGCAATAGATAAAAAAATTAATTTAGCTAACATATTAACACCCCTAACAATACATAGTCCATGTAATATTATAAAGGGTATCTATGATATTTAGAAGGGGATTTCTAAAATACTATCATATTAGCTAGTTATTTTCTTGCATATGCCTAAAATAAATATTTTTCTCATTAGTATTATACATAAAGAAGTTAAAATTATAATTAAATAAGGAGAGATAAAATGAGCAATAATAATGAACATATAATAAGCTTTAAGGAAATATTCAAAACTACAATAATAGATTTATTAATTATGCTAGGAATTTCAGCTTTCAGTACCGTTATATTAGACTTTGTATTAAGATTATTTGGGTATTTTGTTGCAGAAAAAATTCAAACTATATTGGTATTATACTTAATTACATATATAATATATAATGTTGTAATGACATTGAAAAAGGATGGAATGACTTTTGGACAAAAGGTTTCAAAGCTAAAATTAGTAAAATGTGAAGAAGAGAACAAAGAGTTACAACCAGCTGTTGATATTGAAGACTAATTTTTAAATTGTCCACCAGAATTTCCTAATTTTTAAAGACGTGTATTAAAGAATAGGAGAAGATATTAGTGAGAAAGAGAAAAGAATATGAATTTTTAATAGAAACTACAGAATTTCCAGGTAAAGGTGTTGCCTTTTATGAAGGAGAAAAAGTAGCTATAAAAAATACATTACCGGGACAAAAGGTAAGAGCAAAAGTTACTAAGAAAAACTCTAATGGAGTAGAAGCTAAATTAATGGAAGTTTTAGAGGATGTAGATTATAAAATAACTCCTCATTGTGAAATATCTAATCAATGTGGTGGATGTAGCCATGCATTTTTATCTTATGAAAAACAACTAGAACTTAAAAGTGAACAAATATTAAAGCTTTTAGATAATGCGGGTATAACTGGATATGAATTTCTAGGGATTGAAGGAAGTCCCAAGGAACTAGAGTATAGAAATAAAATGGAGTTTACCTTTGGAGATATGGAAAAAGGTGGAGAACTTACTTTAGGAATGCATGTAAAAAATCAGAATTTCAGTATAATAACAGTAGATAAATGCAAAATTGTTGATGAAGATTTTAGAACTATATTACATGCAACCCTAGAGCATTTTAGAAAAACAGATCTTCCATATTATAAAGTGTTAAAACATGAGGGATACTTAAGAAATTTAGTTGTAAGAAAGGCAATAAATACAGGAGAAATTCTTGTAAATATAGTAACTACAACTCAGAAAGAATATGATTTTACACCTTACATAGAAGAATTAAGTTCTTTAGAACTTAAGGGAAAAATCACAGGAATAATACATACATTAAATGATTCTTTATCCGATGTAGTTCAAGCAGATAAAGTAGAAATACTTTATGGAAGAGCATATATAATAGAAAATTTATTAGGATTAAACTTTAAAATAAATCCATTTGCCTTTTTCCAAACTAATACAAAAGGCGCTGAAAGACTTTATAGTATAGTAAGAGATTTCTTAGGAGATTCAGACTCAAAAGTGGTATTTGATCTATACTGTGGAACTGGCACTATAGGACAAATTGTAGCTCCAAATGCCAAGAAAGTAATAGGTATAGAACTGATAGAAGAAGCAGTGGAAGCGGCAAAAGAAAATGCTAAATTAAATAATTTAAACAACTGTGAATTTATAGCTGGAGATGTAGCGAAGGTAATACAAAATATAACTGCAAAACCAGACATAATAATTCTAGACCCACCAAGAGCAGGGGTACACCCAGTAGCACTTGACTACGTAATAAAGTTCAATGCAAAGGAAATAATATATGTATCCTGTAACCCAAAAACTTTAGCAACAGATTTACAAGTGCTAACAGCAGATGGCTACAAAGTGGAAAAAGTTAAACTTAAAGACATGTTCCCGCATACACCTCATTGTGAGGCAGTGATGAAATTAATTAAGTAATTGTAACTAAATAATAAAGCTATGTTTTTATAAGAAAGATTTGATTATAGAGCCCACAGGCTATGCCTGTGGGCTTTTTGCCCATTCAAAAAAGAATAGAAAAAGATTGAGAAAAGGAAGAAGAAAAGAGTTTGAATTCATCGATTATGAAGGATTAAGCTTGAAAAAAAGGAGAGAAAAAATAGGAGGAAACCTCTTGAGTCAGAGAAGAAATATAGAAATGAAGATAGCGAGACTTTTGAAGAGCAGAATTGATTGAACAAAAAAAGAAATAATTCTATTCAGAGGAGTTCATTGAAATGTTAAAACAAGAAATAAGTAAGGTATAAAGTCCTAATTGCTATATAAATAGTGATTAGGGCTTTTTGACAGATTAAATAATTTAGGCTTAACTTTTCAGCCATATTTTACGATATATTATATTGAGTGGATTTTTTTTATTAATATTAATTTACAATTTAATTTAATGAGCTGAAAATTTAAAATATAAAAAATACTTTAATTTTATTGGGAATTATGCTAAACTTTACAATAAAAGGAATTAATCTAGGTTATATTGTATTTTTTACCTATCAATTAATTAATATAATTTACATGTTTTTTTATTAACTCAAGTATGAAATAGAAACAAATTAACTTTGATTATTAATTTTTTAATTAATATAAAATTTTTTATTAGCCGAATTAAGGGGGACATAGTTATGAAATCTAAGAAATTAAAATTATCGTTGTTATTGGGTGCTTATGCATTGTGTTCAATGTTATTAACGAGGCCTGTCAAGGCAGATGTTGGAGTTGTTAAGGGTGCTACACCTATCAATCAAGGTATGGCTATTCACGCAGACGATTTTACAATATACAATGATAAAATTGCTGCATCTTTTGCAGTAGGAACAAATAACTACTGGAACATGACAAATGGAAGTATCCTTGATGTTGCTATTATGAAAGATGGCAAATTTGGTGTTGATTTAGTAAATGATATTGAATTTCTAAACAATTACTGGACATCTACAGGAGCATTTAATGGTGAAAATCTACAGAAAAATCCAAAGGAAAATATTACATACAAAATAGAAGAGAATAAGGTTGTTGTTACTGCTAAAACAAGATATTGGACGGCAGGACATAAATTACCTTTAAATGTCACAATTGAGTATACATTAGAAGATGGTAAAAATTATATTGGTTTAAAAACAACTGTTGAAAATCCAAAAGGAAATGATGTTTATGAAAACATGTATGGAGGATATTCAATTAGTACTTTAGCTGCTAGCACTTTTGGGCCTTTTGGATATTATCCGGACAAAAAAATAACTGGTATCGGAATTGGTGCTGATAAAGATGTTAATGAAAGATTTGGAAATTACGTTGTAACTTATGATAAAAATTATGCTGTTTCCGTTCAATTAGATAGGGCAAATACATATAAAGGGTCAAGTGGATATAAGGATGTCTATGTAAATAATACAATTGAACCAGGAAAGAGCTGTATTTATACAGGTGAAATTTTAGTCTCAGATAAAGGTGAAACAACACCTATTATTGAACGTTTCATAGAAAAAGATCCAACAATTCAATCAGCGAATGTAAACGGTGTAGTTAAGGATTCGAAAGGAAATTCTGTAAAAGATGCATTTGTAGTAATCAGTAAAAAAGGTTCTTATAAGGAAACTGTAAAATCTCATGGTAAAGAACAACTTAAAAAAGATATTATGCAGCCATTTGCTTGGAAAATAACAGATGAAAATGGTCACTTTGAATTTGATTTACCAAAAGATGAATATGAGGTTCATGTTGAAGCTAAGGGATATACACCGTCAGATATTCAGAAGTTAAGCCTAACAGAAAATTCAACCTTAAATTTTATGGTTAAAGATGGAGCTCAAGCTTCTCTTAAAGCTGTTGATGAAAATGGAAATCCAGTTGATTTCAAGGTAACTGTATCAGGAATTACATCAACATTTAAAACACTTGGGGGAAATGTATTCTTTACAGATCCAAAAACACATGAAGCTAAATTTGAGGTATCAGCTCCTGAGAATCCTGTGACGTTTATAATTACACGTGCCAGTGATTATGAATCACTTCCAGCTACAATAACAAAAACAATAAAGCCGGGTGAAACGCTTAATGAAGAAGTTGTACTTCCTACATTAATAAAAACAAATTCAAGAAATTGGTATAGTATGGACAACCATCAACATGCAGACTTTGGTGATGGTGCAACACCAGTTAAAGAACTATATAAAGCTCAAGTTGCAGCAGGTTTAAATTATAACCTTGTTTCTGATCATGATGCAGTAGTAAATGATCCTCTTATGGCTGAATTAGCCAAAGAAGGTAACAGACCATTTATTCCAAGTATTGAAGTTTCTCCAGGTTGGGGTCATTGGGGTATTTTAGGTGCTGATTATACAAAGAATCCGATTTCTCCAGACTTAACTCCAGCAGAAATAATTAAAGCTGGACATGATATGGGTGCTCTTGTAGTTGTTAATCATCCATATACAGAATATGGTTTCTTCTATAATAGAGATAGCGTTAAAGGTGGATATGATGAAGGTACTGAAGATTTCGATTTACTTGAATTACAATCTACAATTGATTTAACTGATAGTACTAACATGGATAAAAGAGCATTAGATTCTGCAATGGGATATTGGAATAAAGGTATTAAAAAATACTTAAGTGCAGGTTCAGACCAACACGATGTAACTTCAGGATTATACCCAGGAATTATCAGATTATATGCTCATATTGAGGGGGAAAATACAACTGAAAAGTATCTTCAAACTATAAAAGATGGTCATAGTTATGTAACAATGGGACCTATATTTACACCAAAAGCAAACACAATGTTTGGTACAACACAAAAAGTCAAAGCAGGTAAAAAATACACACTAAATACAGAAATCCAAGCTGTTAATGGATTAAATCATATTGATGTTTACAGCGAAGGTAAGATTATTGCATCAAAAGACTTTGATAATACACAAGATGCTGTTAACTATAAACTAGATGTAAAACCAACAAAAAATACATGGTATAGTTTTGTTGCAACTGATGGAAAAGGTCACTATGCAGTTACAAATCCTATTTGGGTAGAGATTGCAGACGATACTAAAAAACCAGGGTCAAATGAAAACCAGGATCAACAAGGAAACCAGAATCAACAGGGAAACCAGGGTCAAATAAAGGGACAAAAGTGACTACAGTTGGAAAAGGGGACTTCCCAATACTGCTACAAATATATACGGAATATTACTAGCAGGTTCTATATTATCATTACTAGGTGCAGGTGTATTTGTATTTAAAAAGCGTCATGAGTAAATTTAAGTTATCATCTAAAAAGTTATCATTAGTAAAAGTCTTAAGTCTAGGAATTATAGTCCTAGGCTTAGGGTGTATTTTTTGGTCATTAATTAATATATGGTCACAGCCAAAAAATTCTTATGATGAAGGCACTGATANNTAAGGGACGGTTCATTTTAATTCTTATCCTTTTAGAAGAATTAAAATGGACCCTCTTTTAGGTATAATAAAAACGTAGATTTAAGAGTTAGTATAAGCGTTATATAATATAAAATAAAAATTATCTCTAGCAAAGATGCAGTAGGTATATATAATTTTTTATATATGACAATCAATATTTAACGTTTGTAAAAAGACTTATCGATGGTAGGTCTTATTTTTATACGTAAAATTAATCATAATGAAAATTATTTCATGAAATTAAAAAAGAAAAGGCTATTAATCAAGCTTTTTATCTTAGTTAGCGGTATTTTATTTAGCATTTATTTTTCAACAATTATGTATTTCCTATTAATAAAGCGAATGTTAGCTTTAGCAATTCTAAATTTATATAAAACCATAATAGTAAAAGAAAAAATGTTTACTGTTATTTATGCCTAGAGGGGTTTGTAGATATGCCTATATCTATTATGCAGAGAATAATGGCTTTGCTAGGTAATATCTCTAAAAATTTGATATGGATATCAGTCGATAAAATGTAATTTGATTCTGCTCAATAACTAATATAAATAGAAACTCGATGAAAATTTTTATAAAAAAGTGTTGACAGATTTAGTTATTAGGAATATTATAAAAGCATACCCACACCCGGTGGGGGTATGGAGGTGAAAGATTGAATAAAGAAAAAGAAGAAGCAGTAAAAGCTCTAAAAATATCTAGGGGTCAAATTGAAGCTACTATTAAAATGATAGAAGAAGAGTGATATTGTATAGATGTGTCAAATAAAATAATTGCTGCACAATCACTTTTAAAAAAAGCTAATTTGATGATTTTAAGACAGCATATGGACTACTGTGTTATGGAGGCTTTTCAGCATGATAATGCAGGTGAGAAAATAGATGAAATTATAGAGCTTTTATCAAAAGTAATTGGTAAATAAAATACTTTATTATTAGATTAAGGAGGGAAAATATATGGCAAATAAAGTATTAAAAATAGAAGGAATGACCTGTGCATCTTGTGCAAAGGCTGTAGAAAGAGCTACTAAAAAGCTAAAAGGTGTAACAGAATCAAATGTTAACTTTGCTACAGAAAAATTAAATATAAGCTTTGATGAAACAAAGATTTCTGTAGCAGATATTCAAGAAACTGTTAAGAAAGCAGGGTATAAGGCCATTGCTGATTCCACAAATAAAATCTTAAAAATAGAAGGAATGACCTGTGCATCCTGTGCAAAAGCAGTAGAACGGGCAACTAGAAAACTTAATGGAGTTACAGAAGCAAATGTTAATTATGCAACTGAGAAATTAAGTGTAAGCTATGAGCCCTCAAAGATAAAGGCTTCAGATATAAAGAAAGCAATAGAAAAAGCAGGTTATAAAGCAAGAGAAGAAGAAACAACAGTAGATGCAGATAAAGAGAAAAAAGAAAAAGAAATGAAACTTTTATGGAGAAAGTTCATTATATCTACAATATTTACAATACCATTACTATATGTATCTATGGGGCATATGGTAGGGCTTCCTCTTCCAGACTTCATTAATCCAAATATTAATCCAATAGCATTTGCTTTAACCCAATTATTACTTACATTACCTGTAATAATTGCTGGAAATAGATTCTATACAGTTGGATTTAAGGCATTGTTTAAAAGAAGCCCAAATATGGATTCACTTATCGCAATAGGTACATCTGCAGCATTCCTTTATGGGGTATTTGCTACAGTTAAAATTTTTGGTGGACACCATGAGTATGCTCATGATTTATACTTTGAGTCAGCAGCTGTAATTATTGCTTTAATAACTCTTGGTAAATATTTAGAAGCAGTTTCCAAGGGAAAAACTTCTGAAGCTATAAAGAAACTAATGGGACTTGCTCCTAAAACAGCTATAGTCATAAGAGGCGGAAAAGAAGTAGAAATTACTATTGAAGAAGTAGAAGTAGGCGATGTAATAGTAGTTAAGCCAGGAGAAAAGATGCCAGTAGATGGGGAAGTGGTAGGTGGTACTACTTCTGTAGATGAGTCAATGCTAACAGGTGAAAGTATTCCAGTAGAAAAAAATGTTGGTGATAAGATTATTGGTGCAAGTATAAATAAAAACGGTACTATAAAATATAAGGCTACTAAAGTTGGTAAAGATACAGCTTTAGCACAAATTATAAAGCTTGTAGAAGATGCTCAGGGATCTAAAGCACCAATTGCAAAACTTGCAGATATTATTTCAGGGTACTTTGTTCCAATAGTTATTGCTTTAGCAGTTATTGCAGGTTTAGCATGGTACTTCATTGGTGGAGAATCAGAAATATTCTCACTTACAATATTTATCTCTGTACTAGTTATTGCGTGTCCTTGTGCTTTAGGTTTAGCAACACCAACAGCTATTATGGTTGGTACAGGTAAAGGTGCTGAACATGGTGTTTTAATAAAGAGTGGTGCTGCACTAGAAACTGCTCACAAAATAAAGACAATAGTATTTGATAAAACAGGTACTATTACAGAAGGTAAGCCAAAGGTTACAGATGTAGTTGTTACAAATGGTATAACAGAAAATGATTTATTACAATTAGCTGCATCAGCAGAAAAAGGATCAGAACATCCACTTGGTGAAGCAATTGTAAAAGGCGCTGAAGAAAAAGGATTAGAGTTTAAGAAACTTGATTTCTTTAAAGCTATCCCAGGTCATGGAATCGAAGTTAAAATAGATGGCAAAGATATTTTACTTGGAAATAGAAAACTTATGGTGGAAAGCAAGATATTATTAGAAAATCTAGAAGCAACTTCTCATAAATTAGCAGGAGAAGGCAAAACTCCAATGTATATAGCTATAAACAATAAGATGGCTGGAATCATTGCTGTTGCTGATACTGTTAAGGAAAACAGTAAAAAAGCAATAGAAAAACTTCATGAAATGGGAATTGAAGTAGCAATGATAACTGGTGATAATAAAAGAACTGCTGAAGCTATAGCTAAACAAGTTGGAATAGATAGAATTCTAGCAGAAGTTTTACCGCAAGACAAAGCAAATGAGGTTAAAAAGCTTCAAGCTGAAGGTAAAAAGGTTGCAATGGTTGGTGATGGTATAAATGATGCTCCAGCACTAGCACAAGCAGACATTGGTATAGCTATAGGTTCAGGAACAGACGTTGCTATGGAATCTGCAGATATAGTTCTTATGAGAAGTGATTTAATGGATGTTCCTACAGCTATACAGTTAAGTAAAAATACTATTAAAAATATTAAGGAAAATCTATTCTGGGCATTTGGATACAATACATTAGGAATACCAATAGCTATGGGAGTTCTTCATATCTTTGGAGGACCACTATTAAATCCTATGATAGCAGGAGCCGCAATGAGCCTTAGCTCTGTATCAGTATTAATGAATGCTTTAAGACTAAAAAGATTTAAGCCAGTTAAATAATGAGTTAAAAATGATTAACAAATAATTTATAAATATAATAACAGATTAAATAAAAATTCATATTTGAAAGGGGAAAAACAAAATGAAAAAGAAAATATTAGTTGAAGGTATGAAGTGTGAAAATTGTGCTAAACATGTAAAAGAAGCATTAACTAATGTAGAGGGCGTAACTAATGTAGATATAAATCTATCAGATAAATATGTTCTACTTGATACAGCAGCTGATGTAAGTGATGAAGCTATAAAAAATGCTATTAATACTGAAAAGTATAACGTAATTGGAATAGAAACATTATAAGCAAATAGAAGAGCTTTGATAATTAAATTTTAAAATATACCCTATAAAACGCTTAAAAAAGGCTATGTTGAATTAAGAAGATGATTTCTGTATTGTGCAGGAATCATCTTTTTTTATTCCACTGATATCTATAATTATTTTAGTAATTTATATAAATTTAGGAGATTATATGAGATTGAATCTTCTTTATCTGTTATGATTTTCGTATCTTAAAACTTACAAATGTCATATTTTCTATATGTAGCCAACTATTTTTTACTTGATAGCTCAATAAGTTTAATATTAAGAATATCTATCTTAAAGCCATACTCTAAAAATATTACCTTAGAAAATTTCAATTTATTTCTTTGTAAATAGTTTAATAATAATTTTTATCTGTTTCTAATGTTAGTTATTATACATAAAGTACCTTATAAATATAAACTTGTAAAAAACAATATATTACAAAATATTACATAACATCGGTGTATAATAATAATTATAAATAATAAAGACGTAGGTGAGAGTTTTATGAAAATTTATGCTGTGAGAATTTTAGATATCAGTGAATCAGAATTAAAGAACTTAACTAGATATATTGATGTAGAAAAAAAATATAAGATAAATAAGTTTATAAATAAAAAAGATAAAATTAGGTCTTTAATTTCAGAGATTTTAATTAGGAATATAATTTTCGAAAACTTAAATATAAACAATAGAGATATAATATTTGAAAAAAATGTACAGGGGAAACCATATTTAAAAGGCTATTCTAATTTTAATTTCAACCTTTCGCATTCAGGTGACTTTGTAGTATGTGCAATTGATAATAAACCTATAGGGATTGATATTGAAAAAATAGAATCTATTGATCATAAGGGGATAGCTCAAAGTTTCTTTTCCAAAGACGAATGTGATTTTATATTAAAAGGAGATTTACAAGCTCAAATAGATAAATTTTATGAAATATGGACGTTGAAAGAAAGTTATATTAAAGCAGATGGAAGAGGCTTAACAATACCTCTAAAGTCATTTTCTTTTAATATAGATGAACACCATAATATTGAATTAATTACAAAAAATAAAATGAAGAAATATAACTTTAAGAAGTTTAATATTGAATCAGAATATAAAATGGCAGTATGCTCGCTAAACGAAGAAATTCCAAATAACATAATAAGAATAAATCAAAATTATTTAATTGATAGCTATTGGAGAGTTACTTAATGATTGTAAGGGCTAATTTTTAAGGGACGGTTCATGATTTATATTAAATTATATTTTAATATTTTACAAAAATATAGAAATTAAAATGAACCGTCCCTTTGAGAAAGCTGTTTTAACTTCTTGATGAATTTTTCAATTATTTTTAAATAGAATTTTACAGCTCTTAAAATAATATGCTAGCTAATATTAAATAATTACGGTAATAATTTTTAAATAAATAAAATGGAGGGAGAAATATAAGTTGTATTTTAGAGTGTTCAGGTTATTACACAGTAAAGGCAGATATTGTAAGAGCCCAAGATTGTTATTTATACGATAGTGAAGGTAAGAGATATATTGACTTAGAGTCTGGTGTTTGATGTACAGCTTTAGGACATAATAATGAAAGGATTAATGAAGTAATTAATAAGTAATTACAATTAGTTAGTCACCTAGGTTATCGATATACAAATCCAATAGTAGAAAAGGCAGCTAAGAAGATATTAGAAACTGTTAAAATGTCTGAAGGAAAATGTATCTTTCTCAGTTCAGGAAGCGAAGCGGTTGAATTTGCAGTGCAGATTGCAAAACGTATAATAAAACAGCCTGTATTCATTACATTATCAGATTCATATTTATCAGCATATGGATCTGCTGGAAGAAGAAGTTCAGATGAATGGTATTGCTTTGATTGGAGTAGATGTCATAAGTGTAATAATTTAGAACAATGTAATTTGAATTGTGAATACTTAAATAAAATACCAATAGATAGAATAGGTGCACTTATATTTGAACCTGGCAATGCATCAGGCTTAGTGAAGTTACCACCAGAACAATTAATAACAACTCTCGAAAACATGGTTAAACAACAAGGCCTAATTATTATTGATGAAGTTATAACTGGTATAGGTCGTACTGGTGAATGGTATGGATTTGAACATTATAATATTAAACCAGATATTGTTGCTATTGGTAAAGGACTAGGTAATGGTTATCCAGTTAGTGCCGTTGTAATGTCACAAAAAGTAGCAGAGAATCTTGAAACAAATGGCTTTCATTATGCTCAGTCTCACCAAAATGATCCATTGGGATGTGCTATAGCTGATGAAGTTATTAATATAATTGAAGATGATGGATTACTCCATAGAAGTTACTATTTAGGAATAAAGTTTTTAGAAGACTTGAAAAAACTGGCGAAAAAGCATAAATGCATTAAGGAAGTTAGAGGAAAAGGGCTAATGATAGCTGTTGAGTTCAATGACAATGCTGAAAAATTTTCTTTGGAGAGTGTATATCTTCAATTAGTGGAAAGAGGTTTTTTAGCTGGATTTAAACCTGTAGCAAATTTATTAAGGTTCTATCCACCATTAACAATTAAAAACAGGATATAAATAGTATGTTAAATAATTTGGACCAAGTTTTATCAATGATAGAGTGATTATCTTAAAGGCAATGTGTAAGGGACGGTTCATTTTAATTCTTAATTTTACAGCTCACAATTTTAATTTTATTCAACATAAATTTACTCCTCAATTAATTATGAAAACAATATTAAATCTATCATATTAAAACACAACTCTAATTTATGTTTTAATGCAATAATTGCAATATAAGTCATAGGGGTGATTTATGTTAGATTTAATCTTATAGTTATAAAGTGTAATATATAATTATAACTATAAGTTTGTGGGAGGTATTTTATATGGGGGAGAGATATAAAATAAGTATAAAAAATGGCAATGCACACCTATTCAAAAAAGGATCATTCTTTAATGAGGATTGTGGAAAATTACACAAAACTTTTACAGGTAAACTTAAAACTAGCAATTTATTTTCTACTAACTATACGTTAGAAGATATATCATCTGCATTTTCTTCTGGAAAAAAGTATAAGCTAATAAAATCAAATGGGGAACAAGGAATTATGACAAAAGGCTCATTTAGTGATTATTATGAATATACAAGTCTTAAATAAAATTAACTTTAAGCAATAGTTAATTTAGTATTATCTTTAAGGGACGGTTCATGATTTATTTTATATTTTGAAATAATTGTTATGGCAAAATATAGTATTAAAAAATACACACTAAAAATTTCTAAAAAAATTAGTGTGTATCTTGACCTTTTTATACTTTAGGTAGCTGACTTCCAATAATTTGTTTTACTTGAGCAGGTAGATTATCCAGTTCTTCTTTCGTTAGTTCTGCGGTTTCTATTATTGGATGAATAATTATTTTAACATCTGCCGGTTTAATTCTATTACCGTTTTGTTCCATTAGTTTATACGATCCTTGGATTGTAACTGGTACAATTGGTACCTTTGCTTTAGTAGCCAATTTAAAGCTCCCAGCTTTAAATTCTCCCATTATATCACTTTTACTTCTTGTGCCTTCTGGGAAGATAACAAGGGAATACCCTTCTTTCAATATTTGTACACCTTCTATGATTGCTTGCGCTGACTTCCTCAAATTGTTTCTATCCATAAATACACAGTTCATATATTTCATCCATGTACGAATCAATGGAACTTTTTCCATCTCAGCTTTAGCGATATATCCTTTAGGTTTATCAATATAGCTCATAAATAGTGCAATATCAAAGTTACTTTGGTGATTACTCATAAAAACTACAGGTATATGTTTAGGGATGTTTTCTTGTCCAATTACTGTGACTTTTGCACCACTTATCTTCACATGAGACATTGCCCACTTAGATGTAACTTTGTGAACATAATCTATTTTATCATCTATTTTACCTTGCTTTTCTAAAGATTTCACCTTATACATTTGAGGAGTTTTTCCAAGTAAACTTGCTGCAAAATGCGTGTACCAAGCGATTGTTCTTAGCATAATAACCCTCCATATTTAATTTAATATATTTTTATTATAGTACAAAGTCATATATAGGGAAAGAGATTGAAATTTAGATGATAGTTTTTATGTTAGGGACGGTTCATTAAAAAGTATAAATAATTTCCAAGTATCATATAAAAATGTGTTTAGGGACTTAAGCAATGGCAATAATTATAAAAACTATAATAATTGGAGGATATTTTATGGCAAGAGTAGCTAGAGTATTAAGTGAAAGTGGAATATATCATGTTATGACTAGAAGTTTTCCTGATAAACCTTTATTTTATAATGACAAAGATAAAGAAAAAATGCTTCAAATTCTAAGAAAGCTACAAATTGAAGAAAATTTTAAGGTTTATGCCTATTGCTTAATGGATACCCATACTCATTTTTTGATAGACATTAATGGCGGAGATTTAAGTAAAATAATGAAAAAATTTAACTTAAGATATGGAGGATATCTTAGAAAGTGTAAGAAGCATAACGGACCAGTATTTAGAGACAGATATAAAAGCAAGCCCATAAATAGCGATACATACTTAATAGAAGTTTCTAAATATATACATAGAAATCCAGTAGATATAAAAGAATACAAAGAAAAACCAGAAGATTATATGTATTCAAGTTTATCACTGT
This sequence comes from Clostridium sp. UBA2485, assembly GCF_002341865.1. Taxonomy (GTDB): domain Bacteria; phylum Bacillota; class Clostridia; order Clostridiales; family Clostridiaceae; genus Clostridium_J. The sequence goes on from NZ_DDOV01000074.1 coordinate 27,660, forward strand.
ATTTAGGATTAGAAAAAAACAGATTTAATATTTGTAATGAAGAATATATAATGAGTTTCTTTGGGAGAAGAAAAAGAAGAGCAAGAGAGAACTACTATAAAGCTATGTTTGATATAGAAAAAGAAAAGCTTAAAGAAATGGAATTTGAAAATGATAAATCAGAATATAGAAGTGAAAAGGTTATTTTGCTTAGAAATTGTTCAGAAAAAGAAATAAGCAATTTTGTATGTGAAAAAACAGGAGTTGATGAGATAGAGTTAAAATTAAAACATAGAAGAAAAAGTAGACAGGCAAAGGCGATATATACAGTTTTTTTAACTCAGTTCAGTGGCAAAAGCCAAAAAGAAATATGCAAAACACTAAAGAACATAACACAATCTAATGTATCTATACTTTGCAAATATGGAGTAGAACTGATAATTAAAGATAAATTTTATAAAACTATGTTAGATGAATTAGTAGAAATTAATCTTAAAAGAACAGCATGCTAATATAAAAAATATCTTTATATATTAATGTTATGCTTATAAAGAAAAAAGGGACAAGTTTAGAAATATTTATGATAAAAATTAAAATAACAATAGATTTACATATACTTGATTATAATAAACAATAATATTTAATCTTTATTCATTTAATTTAAGGGACGGTTCATAATTATATTTAAAATGAATTATAGTATTGTATAAAAATATGAGAATAAAAATGAACCGTCCCTCAAATATAAATATGGAAAAAGCCTACTTACATTAAAAGTAAGTAGGCTTTTGTATATAGATTTTAATATAAATTTTATTTTACTTTAAGATGATGAGCTAAATAAGTAGTTATTTCTTTATTGTTTGCAGAGCTAGCTGGTGTGAAAGCATAACCGATTACAGCCATTTTATTATTCTGTGGCATGTGTATTTGAATTTGTTTATAATATACTTCATCTTTTAAAGCATCTATAGAACCAGTTTTATTAAGTATGTCTAACCATTCTTTATCAAGTTTATTGCTATCTACTAAAGCTTTAATTGTTTCAGATGAAAGCTTTATGTCTAATTCAAATAAAGCACCTTGTCCACTTGGAAGATTTATAACTTCAGAATTAGTTACATTAAAAATAAGTCCTTCTTGAGTATTTTCAAGCTCCTTCTTTAAAAGTTCAACGTATTTACTCATGTCTCCTAAGTCCTCTTTAGGCAAGTCTAATATGTTAACATTAGCATTAGAAGTAAAATTTTCAGTACTTTCGGAAACGTTTAAAAATGCTACCATAGGAGCCATTGTTGTTTCATCAACTTCCCAATTTGCAGGGATTGATGCAGTGAAATTCTTTCCATCGTAATCTTTAGTTTCAAAGCTAGCTTTCATAGGCTCTACAGGTTCTGTTTTTTCTTTAGAAGAACAACCTCCAAAAGCAAATACAGCTAAAACAGCCGTTAATAAAAGTAAATTTTTTAATTTTTTCATAAAAACAATCCTTCCTTTTTAATGTAAAATTATGTTGTAAAGCATAACAATATGTAATATTAGCATGAAATTGTAAAAATGTAAATGAGATTTTATGAAAATTATAGAAAGAAATGTATAATTAATTCAAATTAATGTATCGTATAAAATATTTATAATTATGAAATTCATTTTAAGTTGAATGTGCTAAACACTTAATTTAAGGATAAAAATTTTATATATTTATATATAGTAAAAATGATTAAATTTTTTTATATTTAAAGATATTAGCTATGAGAATATGCTTTGAAAAACTTTTAGTAATGTGAAAATGTAACAGATTCTTTTAAGAAAAGAGATAGTTTCATAGCAAAATTATATCTAAGGGACGGTTCATAATTATATTTTAAATTACATTATATGTTTAATAAGAATGTAATAAGAATGTAAGAATAAAAATGAACCGTCCCTTAAAGGAAAATGATATAATGGATATATGAGATTATAATGGAAGCGATTGATGAAAGTGATTTAATAGTAGTTATTAAAAGAAATGGAAGAATTTTTGTTATGGATGTGTTGATAATGATGATTGCAATTAGTATAATACATATTAGGTAATGTTATTTTAATAAAATAGTTTTTTATTTATAATATAAAGCAGCTTTTAATAGCTGCATATTTTAAAAATATATAATGAAAATGATTATTATTATCATTATATTGTGTTTAATATCATATATAGTATAACAGAGATTTAAAAATATGATATGTTTTTGCCGACTTTTACACTCATTAATATAAAGCAAAAGACTATGATAATTATAAAAGCATAATAACAAAAGGGAGTGAATTACTATGCTTAATAAAGGGATGAGGGAATATGACATAACAAATATAGTAGAGGGAAAATGTTCTGTTTGTAAAGATCTTACTAATATATATAATTTAGAAGCTAATGGCTATGAATTCGAGATTCCTAAAGAAATAGGGCATGGGTACTTCAAGCAAATTGTTTCTTATGAAAATATTCAAATTATAGATTTTAATATGACTTTTCATAAAAAGATGGAGGTGCAAGGTATTTCAAAGACCCCACATATAGATATGTTTTTTTGTGTAGGGGATGGAATAGAATGGGAATTCAAAGGGAATAAAGATCAATTTGAACTTTTTAGCGGAGAGAGTTTTTTCGCTAAAGCTAAAAATAGAGAGAATATAAAAAGATGCACTTATTTACCTGACCGAAACTTTAACTTTATGGAGATTAAAATTCATCCTAAGAGATTTTATCAAATAACAGAGAACATTGAAAAAGAATGGAATACATTTTGTAATGGTAAAAAGGATGAAATATTCTATAGGGATAAGATTACACCATCTATACAGGTTGTTTTACAACAAATACTGAATTGTCCATATGAAAAAGGATTAAAAAATATTTATATGGAAGGTAAAATACTTGAGATTCTTGCAATATATCTCAATGAAAGAATTTATCAGCAAGAAAAGCATAATTCAATAAAGCTTTCTAATGAGGATGTAGCAAGCCTTTATAAAGCTAAAGAGATTTTAGACAATAGTTTAGTAGATCCACCTACATTAGCGCGTTTATCTAAAATGATATGTCTTAACGAATTTAAGCTGAAAAATGGATTTAAAGAGATATTTGGTGATACGGTATATGCATATGTTATCGATAAGAGATTAGAAACAGCTCGTTTATTATTAGAAAAAAAGAATATGCAGGTTAGTGAAGTTGTAAGCCTAGTGGGATATGCAAATGCAAGCCATTTTGCTTCAGCTTTTCGTAAGAAGTTTGGAGTTAACCCAAAGGAATATTTACAAAATGTAGTTAAACAATGAGATATAGAATATTAAAAAATTGCTGTGTAAAAAATGATAACAGCAATTTTTTATTTAATAATCCTTTTTTCGTCTTTTTAAATCCTTATATGAGTAGAGAGGAAGAATTAGTTCTTTTATAATAAATGATAGGGATAATCATTATCAATAATATTTTTGAAGAAAATTAAAATATCAACTTATAGAGGAGGTGTATTAAGCAAGTAAAGTATATTTACCTTCAATAATATTAAAGCAACTTCAAGAAAACAGCTAGTATATTAGCATATTTGGCATCTTTAAATAGTTATTTTCTTTCAGATGCCTAAGATGATATGTATAAAGGAAAAGGAGAAGAATTAAATGTCAAAACTATCACTGGAAGAAGTAAAATATACAAAAAACAAATTGATGGAGAAAGGTTACAGATTAACTGTTCAAAGGAAAGCAATAGTCAATGTTATTATAGAAAATAAATTTGATCATTTATCTGTAAAAGATATCTATGATCTTGTAAAAATCACCATACCTGATATAGGTATTGCAACGGTATATAGAACTGTACTTTTACTAAAAAAAATAGGTTTTTTGCATGAGATTGATTTAGGTGATGGTTTTACTAAATATGAGATTATTCCTATAGGTTCAAAAGGATATCATCCACATTTAATATGTTTAAATTGCAAAAAGATTATAGAGATTGAAGCTGAACTTTTAAACAAAGTAGAACGCACAATAGAAAATAATAATAAGTTTAAAATAAATAACTATAATATTATATTTTATGGTCTATGCAGTGTATGTAATGAAAATAGTAAGCTTCATACATAATAAAAAATTAAAACAATTAAATGTACAATATTTTCAATATAAAGGAGGCAAAAATTTTGGAAAAGAAAAAAACAGGAATCCCTCGTTTATTAGAAATTGCCGGAGAAAAACGAGGGTTACTAATTATTTCAGGAACATTATCATCTATTAGTGCTATTTGTATGCTTGTACCTTATATATCTATTTATTTTATACTTGCAGAATTGTTAAAGAATGCTTTTAATCCGTCTTTAGCTGATGGAGCATTGATGATGCATTGGGGTACTATAGCATTAATGGGATTAATTGGTGGAATTATAACTATGTATTTTTCAGGGTTATGTTCTCATATGGCGGCTTATCGTATATTATATGGCTTACGTGTAAAACTTTCAACTCACATAGGAAAGCTTCCACTTGGATATTTTACTAAAAATTCTACAGGAGCAATTAAAAAAACTATGGAACAAAACGTAGAAAAAATTGAGAACTTTGTTGCTCATCAATTACCAGATTTAGTTAATGTATTAGCTACAACAGTAGTAATGATAATAGCAATGTTTTATCTGAGTCCACTGCTTGCAATCGCTTGCATTGTACCGCTATTTTTAGGTTTCTTTGTTCAATCTAGAATGAGAACTGGTGAAAAAGCTAAAGAAAACTTAAAGTTTTATCATGATTCATTAGAGAGAATTAATGGATCAACTGTACAATATGTAAGAGGTATGCCAGTTATAAAGATATTTGGACAAACTGTCCGTTCTTTTAGAAAATTTTATGATGATATGATAAGTTACAGAGATTATTGTGTAAGATATACAGATCAATTTCAAAATAGCTATGTTTTTTTCAAAGTAATGTTAGGATCCTCTTTAACCTTTATTTTACCTGTAGGTGTATATATTTTAAGTGGAAAACCTGAAAACATGGCATTTGCGTTAACGTTACTTTTCTTTCTAATTATGGCACCAGGAGTATCAGCTCCTATGTATAAGTTTGCTAATTTTGCTTCTACAATAGGAGATATTTCTGAAGGCGTTGAACGTATAGATAAAATTCTTAACGAAGAAGCTATGCCAGAAGTAAAGAATCCTAAAATACCAAAAAAATTTGATATTAAATTTCAAAATGTATCCTTTAGTTATGATTCAACTGAAAACTCAATACGTAAGGAAGCACTTTCAAATATAAATTTTAAAGCAGAGCAAGGAAAAGTAACTGCTCTTGTAGGGCCTTCTGGTTCAGGAAAATCTACAATTGCAAATTTAATTCCAAGATTTTGGGATGTAAAAAAGGGTTCCATCACTATAGGTGGAGTGGATATACGAGATATGAGTACAGAGAATTTAATGGATACAGTGTCCTTTGTTTTTCAAGATTCATTTTTATTTTATGATACTATTTATAAAAATATTTTAGTAGGAAGGCCTGATGCAACTAAAGAGGAAGTGTATGCGGCTGCAAAGGCTGCACAATGTCATGATTTTATTGAAAGATTTCCAAATGGATATGATACTCTCATAGGAGAAGGTGGAACTTATCTTTCTGGTGGCGAAGAACAGAGAGTATCTGTAGCAAGAGCTATACTTAAAAACTCCCCTATTTTAGTACTTGATGAAGCAACAGCTTTTGCTGACCCAGAAAATGAGTATCAAATGCAATTAGCACTTAAAGAACTGATGAGAAATAAAACTGTAATAGTTATTGCTCATAGACTTTCATCTATACAAGATTCAGAACAAATTATTGTTCTAAATGAAGGATGTATTGTAGAAAAAGGTACACATCAAAAATTAAAAGCCAATAATGGACTTTATAAAAAAATGTGGGATGCATATACTGATGCAGGAAAATGGAAGCTTGAAAAGGGAGGTAGTATAGCATGAAGATCCTTTATAATATAACTGCTGGAAATCCAGAAAAGTTAAGAAAACCAATTTTCTTTTCAGTTCTATCTAATATTCTAAATATCTTACCTTTTACTTTAGCGATAACAGCAGCAAAGATAATATTTGAATCCTATTCAACTGGAACGGCTCTTGATATAGGTAAGCTGTGGTTAACCTGTGGTGCATTATTTGTATCCATGATAATAATGTTTTTAGGAGAAATACCGGCTTATAAGTCAGCATATAGAGGAGCATTTATAGTTGCTGCCGAGGGAAGGGCAAAATTAGCTGAACATTTAAGACAATTACCACTTGGATATTTGACAAGTAGAGATCCTGGTGATCTTGGAAATATGATGATGGGTGACTTTGCTCTAATAGAACATTGTATATCTCACCTTATGCCTCAATTAGTGGGAGCATTAGTTATGCCGGTGATTGCTTTTATTGGATTGTTATTTCTGGATTGGCGTATGGCTATTGCCATGTTTGTGGCGCTACCTGTAGGAACTTTGATTATAAAAGCTACTTCTAAATTACAAAAAAGAGTAGGTAAGAGACATATGGAATCTAAAATATATGCTGCTAATAGATTACAGGAGTATTTAAACGGTATAGGAACTATTAAAGCGTATAATTTAACAGGAGAAAGATTTACTCGTCTTGAAAAGGCATTTAGACAGTTTATGATTGAAAGTATAAAAATAGAAGGATTTTTACAACCAATAGTGTTGACAGCGTTAGCATGTATTAGAGCAGGACTTACAGTAATGGTATTTGTGGGTACACATTTACTTTTAGGTGGGAAATTGGATATTATAACCTTCGTTACATTTTTAATTGTAGGGACAAGAGTATTTGATCCTCTAACTACAGCACTTGGAGATTTCTCAGAAATTAATTATGATCAGCAGGCAGGAGAAAGAATTGTAAATTTATTAAATGAGCCTGTTTTATCAGGAGATAAAATGCCATCTGAAGGTCATGATATTGAATTAAAAAATGTTACATTCGGGTATGGAAGTAATAGTGTTCTTAAAGATGTTTCTGTGAAAATGTCAGAGGGCTCATTAACTGCATTGGTGGGACCTTCCGGCAGTGGAAAGAGTACTATTTTAAAATTAATAGCTCGTTTTTATGATCCGCAGAAAGGTGAAGTTCTTATAGGGAATGAAAATATGAAAAAATTAGAGCCAGAAGCACTTCTTAAAAAAGTTTCTATGGTATTTCAAGATGTATATCTTTTTCAAGATACCATTGGAAATAACATAAGATTTGGCAAAGAGAACGCAACGCAAAGTGAAGTAGAAGAAGCGGCGAAAAGAGCATGCTGTCATAATTTTATTATGAAGCTTCCTCAAGGATACGATACTCCTGTAGGAGAAGGAGGTTCTACTCTTTCTGGTGGTGAAAAGCAACGTATTTCTATTGCTAGGGCAATACTAAAGGATGCACCAGTAGTACTATTAGATGAAGCAACTGCATCATTGGATCCAGAAAATGAAGTGGATATACAAAAAGCAATAAATGAACTTATTCAAGGAAGAACAGTTATTGTAGTTGCACATAGACTAAAAACTATTTATGAAGCGGATAATATTATTGTTTTAGATAATGGAGAAGTTGTAGAGCAGGGCATCCACGATGAGTTAATTTCTCAAAAAGGATTATATTCTCGTCTTTGGAATTTACAACATCAATCTAGCAGATGGAGTATATCTTCATAATAATTATAAAGCAATCCTTGTAGAATAAATAAGTTCTACGGGGATTGCTTTATGGTTATGAATTTTTGATATTCAAATGCTCTAGGATAAAGATATTTGAGATAGTGTTATTTCTATGCTTTTATTATTTTATCATTACTATCCATTAATTTTAGATACTCTTCTTTAGTCATTTTAGGAGTAAAGTTATCTAATATTTTATTTGCATTCTTTGCATTATCACATAATAAATCTACTACAGTTAATGCCATTGCTTTCGCAGAAGTTATATATGCTAAATCTTCGTCTATTATTTCATATTCTCTAGAATGAAGGCTTCCCTTTATTCCACCTATCATTGGGTGAAGAGTAGGCATTAATTGTGATACATCTCCAAAATCAAAGGAGCCTGTAAAATCTCCTCCATCTATTATTTTATCTTCAGCTATTCCAATAGCAACTAAATTGTCTTTAAATAAATTATCTAATTCTCTATATCTTAATATTGGTAAATAGCCTGGAATTTCTGTAATCTCTATTTGAGCTCCTACAGCAAAAGCACCAGCCATTAGAGCACGATTAATTTTAGCATTTGCGTCTAATATTCCTTCTATAGTTCTAGCTCTAACATAAGATTCCATTCTAACATCTGCAGGAACTGAATTTACTATGTTTCCACCTTTAGTTATTATTGGATGAAATCGAACTCTTTCGCTTTCTTTAAAAGTTTCCCTTTGAGCATGTACATTATTTATAGCGAGCATAGCAGCATTTAAAGCATTGATGCCTTCATGAGGTGCTGAACCAGCATGTGCTTCTTTTCCTATAAAATTAATTTTTTTTGCTATAAATCCATTACTTTCAGTACCTACTAAGGCTTTATTTTCGCCCATATCTAAAGAGTGAAACATTATAGAAATATCTACATCATCAAAGTAACCACGATAAATAAGTTCCTGTTTTCCACCAAAGAATTTTATTTTTTTATCTTTCCTTAAATTATCTCTATATTCTAATTCAATTAATTCTTCAGCAGGAGTTGCCATAAGTCCTATTTTGCCATCTAACTTATCAGCAACACCAGATTTAACTAGTCCTACAGCGGCTCCTAACATTCCAGCTATTTGTATATTATGACCGCATGCATGAATAGCATCTATTTCATTAGCATCCTTATGGTCTTTGCATGATATGGCATCTAACTCACCTAATAAGGCTATCTTAGGGCCAGTTTTATTAGAGTTTATTTCAGCTCTACATCCTGTAACCGCAATATTTTCTTCAACATCCAAAGTTAACTCATTTTTCATAAAATCTACTACTGTATTTGTAGTTTTAAATTCTTTATATCCAAATTCGGGAGTAGAGTATATTTTTTTACCTATTTCAATAATTTTATTTCTATTTTCATCAATAGTTTTAATTATTTGTTTTTTTAATTCATCTTTATTCATTTTTATTCCCCCTATATTTTATCTTAAAATTTTAGAACAAAATGGGATATACTTCGTAAGAAAAGAAGATATTTATAAATACTATTATATATTATTACAATTTTACAAGACATTTCTTTTATTGCCTACATAAATTCCTGTAGAAGCTAAGATAGTCGTAATAATACTTAGAAAATATATATTATTAGTTTAATCCATAAAAAATTAAGATATAGAATACTAGAAGGTAGAGTTAAAAGTAGACCTATAATATGGGAAAATATCTTTAACTATCATAGTAATCATAGTAGGTAATACTAAAATCATCATACCTAGGCTTTAATAACAGAAATGTCTAAGTTTATTCATTGACTAATTAAAGACATTGCTAAGAATTAAGTAACATTTCTTTTAATATCAATTTTACTAAAGTAAATATCTTCTGCTTTTTATTTTTTAAAAATTAGGTTCTAATATTTTATGATATTAATTATCAAATTGTAGGAAAACAAAGACTAAAGAGGTTATTATTTTGATTACTGAAAGCATATTATTTGTAGCAACATAGGCTAGAACAGTTTCTGTCATTTCAGGAGGGGCTGCAGCAGTTAATGAAGAGGCAGCAGTTATGAAAAGTGTTTTATATAAGTATTTTTATGTTAAATCTTTATTATGTGTAATTTTCCATTTGTGATTTAAATTACCATGAACTACATATTTAAAAAGTACTGAATTTCTTAATTTCATAAGTTATAATATTAATGCAAAATAATTAATTCTTGTAAGAATATTTATGTAAAAGTATTTACATTATATTTAATATTTGTAATAAATATAAATATTTAAATATTATATTTATAGAATAGTAGAATGGAGGTTAAAATGTTTGAGACTCAAACTAAAGTAAAGAATAAAACAAATTTATTTCATAAAAAAATTTATATTAAAGTACCTTATAAGTTTTTATTAAGTCATATAATTGCATTTAGTTGGATGATATTTTCTATATATGTATCTTTACCATGGATAAATGATCTTGGAATGATAGTTACAAAGCCGGTAGCAATATTAATTATTGCTGGTATAGGGTATATACCAGGTTATATTAATGCATTTATTGTTACTAGTCTTCTAATGGATAGGCAGCCAGTTTTTTTAGATACAAGCCCTAATGACGAAGTTACAATTATCATTGCATGTAAAAATGAAGAAAAAAATATTGCTAATACTTTAAGATATATAGCAAATCAAGATTACGATGGAAATATTAATGTAATTGTTGTTGATAATGGTTCTACAGATAACACATTTCATTCTGCACAGGTAGCAGGAGAAGAATTGAGCTTAAATTTGCAAGTTCTTTATGAAGAAAAGCCAGGAAAATATAATGCTTTAAATAAAGCTTTAAATTACATAACAACAGAGTATACAGTTACTTTAGATGCAGACACTTTATTGCATAAATCTGCAATAAGGTACATTGTATCAAGAATTAAATCTGCACCAAAAGAGGTTTGCGCTGTGGCAGGAACTGTTTTGGTAAGAAATAGTAGAGAAAATTTTATTGCAAAGCTTCAGGAATGGGATTATTTTTTAGGAATTGCTAGTATTAAGAGAATGCAAGGCTTATATCAAGGAACATTGGTAGCTCAAGGAGCATATTCTTTATATAAGACAGAGGCTTTAAGATTGATGGAAGGATGGCCTGATGCCATTGGTGAAGATATTGTTTTAACTTGGAATTTTTTAAAGCATGATCTTAAAGTATATTTTGAACCATTAGCTGTAGCTTTTACAGATGTACCTAAAACATTAAAGCATTTGTCAAGGCAGAGAAGCAGATGGGCAAGAGGAATGCTTGAGGCTTTAAAAATAGTTAAACCTTGGCAACATCCAATATTCTATGTTCGTTATCTTACAGGTATAAATCTTGTTATGCCATATCTTGATTTTGTATATACTTTTTGCTGGATGCCAGGATTAATACTAGCACTATTTGGAAAGTTTTGGGTAGTAGGGCCTTTTACATTATTTGTTATGCCTTTAGCACTATTTCAGAATTTTATACTTTATAGATATCAAAGGCATGTATTTAAAAGATTAGGATTAAGAGTAAGAAGAAATATATTAGGTTTTGTTGTATATGTACTTATGTACCAAATGATTATGAGTCCTATGTCTATAATAGGATATTCTCAAGAGATATTAAATCTTAGACGTAAGTGGAAATAATAAATAAAAGATATCTCAGAAAAATGGATGATAATTTAATATTAATTAAGAAGGCTGTTCTTTTTAGAACAGCCATAATTTTTCTATTTATATGAGTAACTTATAAGAAAAATTTTAGTTAATATTATGAGAAAAGTCACTATGGAGTGCAACTTCCTGGAATTGGTGGATNNAATTTCCTGGAATTGATGGATTGCAATTTGGAAGAGTAAAGAAACCAGAAACAGTTATACCTTTAATTACTCCAGGGAAATTAGGGCAAGCTAATGGTGTAAGAGGATTAATAGTTGCATCAACACAAGTACAGTTAGCTAGTTTTCCACGAATAATATCACATGCAGCATTAGCTTCAGCTTCACTACATCTAGTACATATAATATTATTTACACATACAGAATCATGACAACATAAAGAAGCATCTCTAGGGAAGCCATTTCTCACTCTTGTACATGCTGTACTAGTAATAAAGGCATTTATTAAGAATGGGATACATCCTACAATTTTCACATTAAACACAGTAAGAGTTATAGGGCAGCCACAAACTGTAGCAGTAGTAGTGCAAGGTTCTACAACACACTGTAAACAATCAAGGTTATAGGTAATTCTTGCAGCATCAAATGCAGTGATTCTTAGATTACTAGGAATATCTATGATACAACAAAAATTTACTGTACGATTAGGAACTGGAGGGCAAGGAGACCCACATGGTAATACGGCTTTAACTTCTGTAGTTTCAGTTGGTAAATCAGTTAATTCTTTTGTTTCTTCTTCTAATGTTGTATTTACCAATGCTTCTTTTGTCATTGATGTTTCTAATGTTAATTCAGGAATCATTTTTTCTTCTGTTGATGTAGTTGCTGTTTGATCATTTGAATTATCTATATTAATAACTTCTTTTATATTCTTCATAATTAAATCTCCTTTTACAAACTAATTGAAAGGATTACTTTCTAATAATTATAGTATGTAGTTTGAAAAATCAGGCTACAGCTTTTTGGGATTTTAGAGTATAACTTTTAAAATTTCTAGTATATACTATGAAAAATCTAACAAATAATTTTTATAATTACAATTATGTTTTAAAAATATGGTTTTTATGTAAATTTATTAATAATAGCTTTAAAGATTTCTTCCAAATAATGTGAATGTCATTTAAAAGTGTTATAATTATATAAATAACGCATCCTTTAAAAAATAACTAGATAATATTGTGGGATTTATATTATATACATCGAATTTCGTAGAAAATGTCCTCAGAAGTTTTTACCAGTTATTTTTAAAAGATGTATAAATTTATTTTTGTAAAATTTTCCTACTAAATGTTTGGAGGGAATGTTTTGAAGAGTAAGGATAAAATATTACAGACTGTTTCAGTATTGCAAAAGAAAATGCCAAAAGGAGTATCTGCTTTTGATGTGAGTAAAATTTTAAATTTAGATAGGGCAAATGTTAGCAGATATCTTAATAAACTTTATTTAGAGAAAAAACTTCAGAAGATTCAAGGCCGTCCTGTTCTTTATAAAACTTTAGAAGAAAATATTGTTATTTCAGAGGAAAATAAAAATAGTTTGGATAGCATTATAGGGGCTAAAAATAGTTTGCAAATAGCTATCCAGCAGGCTAAGGCAGCTATACTTTATCCACCAAAGGGGCTACATACCCTTATCCTTGGAGAAACAGGAGTTGGAAAGTCACTTTTTGCGGAACTTATGTATAAATTCTCTGTGGAGGCAGGAATGCTTTCTTTTGATGCACCTTTTATACATTTTAATTGTGCAGACTACGCAGATAATCCTCAACTTTTAATAGCTTATATCTTTGGAGTAAAAAAGGGTGCTTATACTGGAGCAGATAAGGATAGAGAAGGATTACTAAAAAAAGCTGATGGTGGGGTTATATTTCTTGATGAAGTGCATAGACTGCCACCCCATGGACAGGAAATACTTTTTACATTTATAGATAAAGGACACTTTAGACCGTTAGGAGAAACGGAAAGAATAGAAAAGGCATCAGTACAGATAATAGCTGCTACTACGGAAAATCCTCAATCTCATCTTTTAAAGACATTTACTAGAAGAATTCCAATGATAATTACTTTACCATCATTAATGAGTAGAGGAATGAAGGAAAGGTATAGGCTTATTGAGTTATTCATAAAGGATGAATCAAAAAGATTGGGAAAGAGTATATATATTAATCGTAATTCTTTGGAGTCTTTCTTATTATATGATTGCCCCAATAATATAGGACAGTTAAAAAGTGACATACAATTAGCCTGTGCAAAGGCATTCTTAAATTATAAATCACAAAGAAAAAATTATATAATAATCACTCAAGAAGATCTACCTAGTTATGTAAAAAAAGGGATTTTAAAAATAAAAGATAATAGAGAAGAAATAGATAATATTTTAAAAAATACTGGAGATATACTTAAATTTTATTATAAAGAAGAGGAATTAAAAGAAATGGAGGAGAGTCATGAAGAAAAAGGAGATTTTTATGATGATATAGAAAGAAAATTAGAAAATTTAAAAGCAACTGGTATTCAAGATAGTGAGATTAATCAAATCCTTAATATTGATATAGAAAGTCATTTTAAAAAGCATATTGGATATATAACATCTAAGGTTAAGAGAGAGGAAATAATAAATATAGTTGGAGAAGAGATAGTTAATACAGTAGATTATATATTAACTTTTGCTCAAAATAAGCTTTATAAAGAATATGATGACAATTTATATTTTGCTCTTGCATTACATTTAAATGGCAGTATAAGAAGAATTAAAAATGGAAGGAAAATATATAACCCAAAATTGAATTTTATAAGAGCCAAATATGATGAAGAATTTTTAGTTGCTATGGAAATAGCAAAGGCCATTGATAATACTTTTTATATCGAAACACCTCTTGACGAAATAGGCTATATTACTATGTTTTTAGCATCAAATTCTTTCGAACTAGAAAATGAAGAAAAAGATAAAGTGGGGATACTTGTAATATTTCATGGAGACAGTACTGCTAGCAGTATGGTACAGGTTGCTAATGATCTAGTGGGAGTAAATCATGCAGTTGCTTTAGACATGCCTCTAGCTATGAATGCAGAAGAGGCATATCAGCTAGCGAAGAAGAAGGCACAAGATATAAATAAAAGTAAGGGAGTTCTGCTTTTAGTAGATATGGGGTCACTAGTAAACTTTGGAGACATGATATATGAAGAAACTGGGATAATTGTTAAAACTATTGATAGAGCTAGTACTCCTATGGTTATTGAAGCTTTAAGAAAAGCAGTTTTAGGCAGAGAATTAATAGAAGTATACCAAAGTTGTAAAGAAAATAATTCTTTTACAAGAGGACCAATCAGAAAAGCTAATATAGAAAAGAAAAATATTATTATAACTGCTTGTTTTACTGGAGATGGGGCAGCTGAGAGATTAAAGAGAGTTATTTGTGAAAAACTACCAAATCTTGAGAAGATAGAGATAATTCCAATGAACATCATAAATAGAAGAGAATTTTTAAGTTCAGTAGATTATTATAGGGAAAATTACAAAATTTTAGCTATAGTTGGAACAGTAAAAATTCATATAGATGATATACCTTTTATATCTGCAAAAGATTTATTAATTGAAGGTGGGATAAATACCCTTAAAGAAATAGTTGAAGTAAATGATACTTATAATAAAATTAGCTCATCACTTAAAGAACACTTAAATTTTGATGGCTGTGAAAGAACTGTTGAAGATGTAAAACAAACGGTTGAAGAAATAAAAATACAGTTAGAAAAAGCTCTTAGTGATGAAGTAGAAGTAGGAATAATAATTCACATATGTTTTTTAATAGATAAACTAAAAAATGGGGGTAATGAATCAATATTTAAAGATTTGGAAGGCTTTATTGATGAATATAGTAGAGAAATTGCACAAATAAAACAGTGTTTGAAAAAACTTGAAGAACAATATAATGTAAAAATTACAAATAATGAAGTAGCTTATATTTGTCGTATGTTTATGTTCAATGAATTAGATTAAATATTTAAATATCTTTGAAGAATATTTAGGTAT
Organism: Clostridium sp. UBA2485; assembly: GCF_002341865.1. Classification (GTDB taxonomy): domain Bacteria; phylum Bacillota; class Clostridia; order Clostridiales; family Clostridiaceae; genus Clostridium_J. Next base: position 43,073 of record NZ_DDOV01000074.1, read on the forward strand.
TATACTAAGTCATTTTATACCATATTATGTCAATAAATTTTGTTATTAGATTTATTATTAACATAACTTATTTACTTATATAAGTTTACCACCCTTAAGTAGTCATATTATTTTATATCTATTATATTGTAATTATAGTGTAATCTGTGTAGTCTATAAAAATAGTGTGTATATCAGTGTACACACTATTTTTGCGTATAAATATATTTATTAAAATATAAGTATTTTTATTGTTATAATGATATTAATAATCCTCAAACTATTGAGATAACAAAAGTTAAGGGCTTATAATAAAATATAAATTTTGAAAAAATTTCTTGATCTATATGAATTATTTAAAGTCAGTTCCTTTTTAATATTAACCATAGATAGTGCTGTGAAAAATTTTTGTTTATGGTAATAAAGCCTTTAGTAGAGCCATTCATTATTAAAAAAGTAAAAAAATATAGAATAATTATATATAAATGAGAATTTTGGCATAGCATTTGCTTTAATTATTAGTGTAAAGGAGGTAAGCTATGAAGAAATTAAATGTAACAGTAAAAAGTAAATCAGGACTTCACGCACGACCAGCAGCTACATTGGTTAATCTAACACAACAATTTGAATCTAATATTACCATTGAAAAGGACGGAAGATCAGCAAATGCAAAAAGTATAATAGGAATTTTGAGTATTGGGGCAGCAATGGGAGATAGCGTATCTGTTTTAATAGATGGGGAAGATGAAACAGAAGCATTTAATGAACTAGAGGAATTATTCAATAAAACTTTACCTAATGAATAACAATTAATGTCCCATTACAAGAAGGAGGATTATATGGGTTATTATATTGGAATTGATGGAGGCGGCACAAAAACTATTTGCCTTTTAGGAAACCATAATAATGAAGTTATAGACAGTTTTAAATCTGGCCCTACAAATTATCACAGCGTAGGCATAAAACAAACACAAGAAGTATTCAGTTCTATGTTCACTTATTTGTATGATAAACACAATATTGCTAAAGAAAATATTAGTGCAATATGTTTAGGCGGAGCTGGAATTGATTGTGAGGATGATGAAAACCTTTTAAAGAATATTTTTAGGGCATTAGGCTATAAAAATAAGTTATTAATATTTAATGATTCCATAACTACTTTGGTTGGGGCAAATGGTGATATGAGAGATGCCATTTTAATTAGTGGTACTGGATCCATATCCTATGGCATTGATATCCATGGTAATGCTGTTAGAGTAGGAGGATGGGGACATATAATTGATGATGATGGAAGTGGATATGTCATTGGGAGAGATGCTCTTAAGAAAATAATGGAGAGCTATGACGGAAGAAGTGAAACAACTATACTCTGGGAAAAGGTAAGTAAAAATCTTGGAATTTCAGACTATGAAGAACTTATACCATTTATTTATAATTCAAAAAAACAACATATTGCTGACCTTGCACCTCTTGTATTAGAAAGCTATTATTCCGATAAAGTTTCTAAAGACATCGTAGATAAAGCTGTAGAAGATTTATTTAAAATGGTCAAAACTCTTTCACTTAAGATGAAAATTCAGAATTTTCAACTAAGCTTTGGAGGTAGCATACTTTTAAAATCATCTCTTATAAATAGTTTATTAAAGAAAAAGATAAATGATGAATTCCCAAAAGTAATAATTCATGCTCCTTATGAAGACTCAGCCCATGGTGCATTAAATCTAGCCTTAAAAAGTAATGGATACTAAAAAGGAGAGAAAGTTATGAAAAAAATAATGTTGGTTTGTTGTGCAGGAATGTCTACCAGTTTACTAGTAAAAAAGATGCAGGATGCTGCAGCTAAGGAAAATTTAGAAGCAGAAATATTTGCAATAGGAGAAGCAGATGTAAAAAATCACGAAGATGTAGATGTGGTTTTACTTGGTCCTCAAGTTAGATATCTACTTGGAAAGATGGAAAAATTAATGGCACCAAAGGGAATACCAGTAAGTGTAATTGACAGTATTTTATATGGAACTATGAATGGAGAGGCAGTATTAAAACAAGCTATTGATATGATTAAGTAAATAGAATCTCTTTTATAAATATTAGGGGGGTAAAAAATGAAAAAGTTTATTAATTTTATGGAGAAATATTTTGTACCTGTGGCAGGGAGAATAGGTGCTCAAAGACATCTTGTAGCAATAAGAGATGGCTTTGTAATTTTAATGCCGCTAATCATAGCAGGTTCATTAGGTACATTGATTAATGCATTTCCAGTTAAAGGGTACCAAAATTTCATGATTAATGTATTTGGTGAATCATGGAAAAGTTTTGGAAGTAATATTTGGAACGGATCTATTGCCATAATGTCTTTTCTTGCAGTATTTACTATAGCTTATAATCTTGCGAAGTGCTATGAATCTGATGGTCTTACAGCAGGTGTTGTAGCTTTTGCAGCACTATTATCCATAACAAAAGCTACAGAAGATGGTTCTGGAATACCTTATAGTGCAGCAGGTGGAGTAGGGTTATTCTTAGCAATAATTGTAGCACTTATCTCTACGGAAATATTTGTAAGGCTAAGAAGAAATAAATCACTTATAATTAAAATGCCGGACAATGTACCGCCAGCAGTTTCTAAATCCTTTGCTTCATTATTACCAGTTATTATAACAATATCTATATTTTCAATAATTAGAATTTTATTTGCAGTAATTGGAGTAGATGATATTCATAAATTGATTTATGATGCACTGCAAGCACCTTTAGTAGCAGTAGCCAACACACTTTGGTCAGCAATATTAATTGCACTTTTAAATCACTTATTTTGGTTCTTTGGACTACATGGATCCAATATATTAGAACCGGTTATGCAAGCAGTTTATCTTCCAGCACTTGAGAAAAATATGGCTGCTGCAGCAGCTGGAGATGTAATACCAAATATTGTTACAAAACCATTTTTCGATGCTTTTGTATATATGGGAGGGTCAGGTGCAACAATTTGTCTTATAATTGCTATCTATATAGCTTCAAAACGTAAACATCATAGAAATATGGCTAACCTTTCATTAGGACCAGGATTATTTAATATAAATGAATCTATGATATATGGTATGCCAATTGTATTAAATCCAGCATTTATAATACCATTTATTTTAACACCAGTGCTATTAACCATAATAAGTTATGCTGCTACTGCTATAGGACTAGTTCCTCGTACTATTGCTATGGTACCATGGACTACACCACCTATACTTAGTGGATGGATTGCAACTGGAGGATCAGCTGCAGGCTCCATATTGCAAATAATAAATCTTGTTATCGGTGTAATTATATATATTCCTTTTATTGTTTTAGCAGAAAAAATTGAGGATAAAAAATCTAAAAATATTGTGAAGGAAATAGATAATAGCATAAAAAGTTAAGGTTTAAAATTATGCATGGAATCTGCAATATTTATTGTGAATTCCATGCATAATTCAACAAAAGAGATTTTCCTATTTAAAGGAAAAGTATTACATAATTTTACGATTGGAGGGAAAAGCATGGAAGGTATTAAAATTGCTGTAATTGGTGGAGGAAGTAGCTATACTCCGGAACTTATTCATGGAATAATACAAAGAATTGAGGAATTCCCTGTAAGAGAAATAGCATTAGTAGATGTAGAAGAAGGACAATGGAAACTTGACATAATTAGCAAACTTTCTTTAAGGATGTTAAATAAACATAATATCAAAACAAAAATAACTTCAACTTTGAATAGAAAAGAAGCTATAAAAAATGCAGATTTTATTGTTACTCAATTTAGAGTAGGTGGACTTGAAGCAAGATTAAAGGATGAAACAATACCATTAAAATATAATCTTATTGGTCAAGAAACTACTGGAGTAGGAGGATTTATTAAAGCACTTAGAACAATACCAGTGATACTTGATATATGTAAGGATATTAGTGAATTAGCTCCAAATGCATTCTTAATTAATTTCACAAATCCAGCAGGAATTATTACTGAAACTGTTTTAAATTATACAAAAGTTAAAGCTATTGGGGTATGTAATGTTCCAATAACAATGAGAAACAATATTGGAAAATTACTTGAGGTAGAGTCAAATAGAATAAGAATAGATTTTATAGGTCTTAACCATATGGTATACGGACAATCTGTTTATCTTGATGGTGAAGATATAACAAGTGAGATAATTGAGAGACTTTCTAATGGTGCTTCTATAAATATGAATAATATTCCTGATTTAAAATGGGATAAAGAGTTTTTAAAATCTTTAAATATGATTCCTTGTCCTTATCATAGGTATTTTTATATGAAAAATGAGGTTCTAAAGGAAGAATTAGAAGAGATAAAAAATGGACATGGTACAAGAGCAAAACAAGTAATGGAAATAGAAAATAAATTATTTAAAATATATGATGACGAAAACCTTGATGAAAAACCATCAGAGCTAGATAAAAGAGGAGGTGCATATTATTCAGAAGCTGCAGTTTCTCTTATGAGTGCTGTATATAATGATAAAAATGAAATTCATACTGTAAATATAAAAAATAATGGAGCTATATTAGATTTACCTAATAATTCTGTTATAGAAACAAATGCAATTGTAAATAAAAATGGAGCAACATCTATATCAGTAGGAATTTTGCCCCATTCTATAAGAGGGCTTATACAACAGGTCAAAGCTTATGAAACTCTTACAATAGAAGCAGCAATAAATGGAGATTATAATCAAGCTTTTTTAGCATTAATCAATAATCCATTAGGAGGTTCAATAAACATTACTAAAAAATTATTAAAAGATATACTTGATGAAAACAAAGAATATTTACCTCAATTTAAGTAGGGAGGAATTTATAATGGAAAATATAATATTTAAATTAATATCTTATAGCGGAGAAGCTAAAAGCTTTTCTATGGAATCTATAGCCAATGCAAAAATAGGAAATTTTGAAGAGGCTGAAAAATGTCTTCAATTAGCAGATAAAGGTCTTGAAGAGGCACACAAAGAACAAACAAAACTTATTCAATCAGAAGCAAGAAATGAAAAAATTGAAATTACATTGCTTATGGTTCATGCTCAAGATCATTTAATGAATGCCATAACCGTAAGGGATTTAGCTATAGAATTTGTAGATATGTATAAAAAAGTGTCAAGTAATAATTAAGAGAAAAGTATATATTGTTATCTTATCATAAATTAAATTTTAAAGTAAAAATGGAGGTAGTTAAATGCGAAAATTAGGAATATCAATATATCCTCCACAAGGGGACATAGAAAAATATAAAGATTATTTAAAAATGGCTGCAAAATATGGATTTACAAGGATATTTACTTGTCTTATATCCTTGGGAGAAAATATAGAAAATAATTTAAATCAGTTTAAAGAAATAACAAATACTGCAAAAGAGCTAGGGATGGAAGTTATTGCAGATGTAGATCCCTCTATTTTTAAAAAGTTAAACTTAAGTTATAAAGATCTTCAATTCTTTTCTCAAATAAATTTAAGCGGAATAAGATTAGACTTAGGATTTTCAGGAATGGAAGAAAGCATAATGAGTTTCAATCCATACGGGCTTAAAATTGAAATAAATATGAGCAATGGAACTAAATATCTTGATAATATTTTAAGTTATTGTCCTAATAAAAATAATATAATAGGATGTCATAACTTTTATCCTCATAGATATACAGGTATATCAAGAAAGCAGTTTTTAAACACATCAAGAGAGTTTAAAGAAAAAGGCATAAGGACGGCTGCTTTTGTTAGTTCTTCCAATGGAACCTTTGGACCATGGCCAACATCACATGGACTTTGCACTTTAGAAGAACATAGATTTTTGCCTATTGATGTTCAAGCAAAGGACTTATTTAATACAGGGTTAATTGATGACGTTATAATAGCAAATTGTTTTGCATCAGAAGAAGAATTTTATAAACTAAGCAAATTAAATAAGAATATTCTTGAACTTAAGGTCAAACTTTTAGAGGATTTACCAGAAACAGAGAAAAAGATAGTTTTAGAAGAAAGCCACTTTAATAGAGGAGATATATCTGAATATATGATTAGATCAACGGAAAGTCGTGTAAAATATAAAAATCATAAATTTGAATTATTTAATGCAAAACCTATAAAAAGAGGGGATGTATTAATTGAAAGCTCTCTTTATGAAAGATATAGTGGAGAACTTCAAATTGCACTAAAGGATATGGAGAACAGTGGAAAAACTAATGTAGTAGGAAAAATTGATGAAGATGAAATTTATTTATTAGATTATATTAAACCATGGCAAAAATTTAAGTTTGAATTATAAATTTTAAAATAAACTTAAAAAATAATATTTTCATGAAAATGTACAAGTTATTTTAATCATTAATTTATTATGGATAATAAATAGCAAAGAATTTTAAGTTTGAAATTTTCATGCAAGCTCTCTAAAAATAAGATTTTATGAAAAATATAGAGGTAGGTAAATATATGGCTGTAAAATGTATTACAAATGGTAAGATAATCCTAAAAGATAGAGTTTTACAGGGTAAATCCATTATATATGATGAAAAAATAATTCAAATTGTAGAAAATAATGTTCTTAGTAAAGATATAGAAACTATTGACGCAGAAGGAAATTATATATCACCTGGCTTTATAGACATCCATATTCATGGATCAAAAGGTTTTGATGTTATGGATGGCAGTATTGAAGGCATAGAAGCTATTAGTAAGAGTCTTTGTAATCATGGGGTTACAGGTTTCTTACCTACAACTATGACAATGCCAGTGGAGGATATTCATAAAGCTTTAGATGTGATAAAGATTTCTATGGATATGAAGTTTAATGCTTCAAAAATTCTTGGTGTTCATTTGGAAGGTCCTTTTATTAGTCCAAAGTATAAAGGAGCACAAAATGAAAAGTATATTTTAACACCAACAATAGAAATTATAAAACCTTATCTTGATATAATTAAGATAATTACAATTGCTCCTGAAATGGATGAAAATCACATTTTTATTAAATCTATGAATGTGAATAAAAATATGATATTATCAATAGGACATACAAATTCTACTTATGAAGAAGCAATGAGTGCTATAGAAGATGGTATAAAAAGTGCAACTCATTGTTTTAATGCTATGACTCCACTTCATCATAGAAATCCTGGGGTAATTGGAGCAATTTTAAATAGTGATATTTATTGTGAGCTTATTGCGGATACAATTCATGTACATCCTGCATTATTTAATATTTTAGAAAAAGTTAAAGGTGAAGATAAGATAATTTTAATAAGTGATGCTATGAGAGCAGCTTGTATGAAATTAGGAAATTACGATTTAGGTGGACAAAAAGTACTTGTATCACATGGAAGAGCAGCACTTGAAGATGGTACATTAGCTGGAAGTCTCCTCACTTTAGATAAAGCAGTAAAAAACATGAGAGCCCATACTAAATTAAAACTTGAAAAAATAATTAAGATGGTTACAATAAATCCTGCCAGTGCTATTGGGATAGATAGTATGAAAGGAAGCATAAAAGTAGGAAAATATGCTGATTTTACAGTATTTAATGAAAATATGGATATTTTATATACCATAGTAGAAGGAAACTTGTGTTTTAGGAAGGAATTTTAGGTTATGCAAATTATTAAGGTAAAAGATTATAAGGAACTAAGCAGAAAGGCAGCAAGTATATTGGCGAGTCAACTTATATTAAAGCCTAAAAGTATTATAGGTCTTGCAACAGGATCTACACCTATAGGTACTTATGAAGAGTTGATTCGCTTATACAATGAAGGATTTATAAGCTTTTCAGACGTAATTACTTTCAATTTAGATGAATATTGTGGATTGGAATCTAATGATATAAATAGTTATTATAACTTCATGAAAACTAAACTATTTAATCATATAGATATAAAAAAAGAGAACATTAATATTCCTGATGGATTAGCAGGAGACATTCAAAGAGAGTGTGAGTGTTATGAGAAAAAAATTGAAAAATCTGGCGGTATAGATGTACAACTACTTGGTATAGGGAGAAATGGTCATATTGGTTTTAATGAACCAAGTTTTAAATTTGAATCAAAAACATTTCTAGTGAATTTAGATGAAGATACAATTAAGGCCAATTCAAGATTTTTTAACAATATAGAAGATGTACCTAGACAAGCAGTAAGTATGGGAATAAAAACTATTATGAGTTCAAAAAAAATTCTTTTGCTTGCTAATGGTGAGGAAAAAGCAGAAATATTATATAAAGCGATTTATGGTGATATAATTCCAGAAGTACCTGCATCAATACTTCAATTACATCCAGATGTTACTATAATTGTAGATGAGAAAGCAGGTAGCTATTTAAAATAAGTATAAAATAACTAGTCAGAGATTGGAAAATATGGAGGTATACTGACTAGCTATTCTCTAAATGCTAGTAATTAAAAACTATGAAGAGGTACTTAGGAGGTCGTTATATGAAAGGTATAGGTGCATCTACAGGTATTGCTATTGGGAATATATTAGTTAAGCATAATAAAATTGAAGTGAAAAAATATAGTATTGAAGATTATGATGAAGAGGTAAAAAGGCTTAAAAAAGCCTTAGATACATCTATTGATCAAATAAAAGAACTTATTATATTTACAGAAAATACATTGGGGAAAGAAGAAGCGAAGGTCTTTGAAGCTCATATTCATATGCTAAAAGACGAGGAATTTATTACTCTTATTGAAAATAAAATTAAAGAGTTTAAGTTTAATGTTGAATGGGCGGTTAAGGAAGCCACTGATTTCTATGTAGATATGTTTAATTCTTTAGATAATAGTTATATGCGTGAAAGAAGTAGTGATCTTATAGATGTTTCAAATAGGATAATAAATAACTTACTAAATTTGAATACTATAGATTATAACAGTTTAACTGAATCCTTTATATTAGTAGCTCATGATTTAACGCCATCTGAGACGGCTAAGCTTCCTAAAAATAAAATACTTGGTTTTATAACAGAAATAGGAGGCCCTACATCTCATGTTGCTATTATGGCTAAAAATCTTGGCATTCCAGCAATTGTAGGTGCTGGAAAAATATTAGATTTATTTAATGAAAAATCTTTATTAGCTATGGATGGAGGTACAGGTGAGTTTTTTATTGAGCCAAATTGCTTGATAATAAATCAGTTCAATGAGAAGAGAGCCTATTTAGAAAGTGAAAAAGAGCTTAATAAATCTTTATTAGGTATGAAATCTCTTTCAGAGGATGGTAAAGATTTCGAAATAGTATGCAACATCGGTTCACCGGAAGAATTACATCAGGTATTAGATAATGATGGTGAAGGAATTGGACTTTTTAGAAGTGAATTTATATATATGGGAAGAAATGAGGCACCTAATGAAGATGAACAATTAAGCTGTTATAAAGAAGTAATTCAAGGAGTGGACGGAAAACCCGTAACAATCAGAACTTTAGATGTAGGAGGAGATAAGGAGCTTACTTATTTAAATATTAAGAAGGAGCAAAATCCTTTTCTTGGTTTTAGAGCAACAAGATATTGTTTGAAAGAAAGAGAATTATTTAAGGTTCAACTAAGAGCTNNAGCTATTTTAAGAGCAAGTGTCTTTGGTAATGTGAAAATAATGTTTCCTATGATATCTAGTGTTCAAGAAGCTAGAGAGGCAAAGGAAATTCTTGAAGAATGTAAAAGGGAATTAAAATCAAGTGAAATACCTTATGATGAGCATATAAAAGTTGGTATAATGATTGAAATACCTTCAGCAGCAATTATTTCTGATATTCTTGCAAAAGAAGTAGATTTTTTTAGCATAGGCACTAACGACCTTATCCAGTATACTATTGCTGTAGATAGATTGAATGAAAAAGTATCAAATTTATATACTCCATATCATCCATCAATACTTAGGCTTATTGACACTGTAATTAAAAATGGGCATAAGGAAGGTATACCAGTAGGAATCTGTGGAGAAGCAGCCAGTGATATAAAACTTCTTCCTGTATTTATGGGGATGGAACTTGATGAGTTTAGTGTAAGTCCAGCTTTAGTTTTAAAATTAAGAAGACATATGAAGAAATTTAAAGTTGTGGAGGCAAAAGAACTTAGTGATAAAGTTCTCAAGCTAGAAGATTCGGAAAGCATTGAAAAATTTTTAAAAGATATTATTAGTGAATGTCAGAAAATTAAGAATTAAAGAGAAGATTAAAAAAAGAAAAGTGAATTTGAACTTTTCTTTTTTTAATCTTTTTTTAAAGATGTATTTAGAAACATAATAGACTATTTATTATAAGAATATCTAATATTTTTATAAAATCTATTATTTAAGAGGATTTTACATAAAAACATTGAATTTGTTAATTTGTAAATTATTATTGAATTAAGATAGAATTTTGTAATGACATATCCTAAATATAAAATAACATAATATGTAATGTTGAGATTTATCACAAACACAGTTTTAGAATTAAATATTTATAGATAAAGGAGGATGATGGCTTAAGTAATAGATATAATAAAATAAATGTAGTAAAAAAGTGTTAATACTATTAGCAATTATATAAGATATTTTTACTTTTAAAAATAACATTATTAGAAATTTTTAATTAAGGAAAAGTTATAAAATATAAATCTTAATGAAATAAGTACTATCTTCAACAATATTTTTTAATTAGATAATATAAAGTTTTATTGTATGTAATATATGAAGATATAGTATTATAAATAAAAATCTCAAATTATAATAATGAGATTTAATTATTATGAAAATAATTAACAGAATATAAGAAAAATGCGAAGGATGAGAGTTACATAAAAATGGAGGAGATTGGAAATGACATGTCCAATGTGTGGAGCTGAAAATTTGGAAGATAGCTTATTTTGTAATAAGTGTGGTACTAAATTAAACTCTAATACAAATTTTATTAGAAAAAATAAAGTTAAGCTTAAGGAGAAAATAGGGATTATTGGAAGCTTTAGAAATAATGCTATTTTAAAAAACAAAAGAAATAGAATAATATTATTATTAATTATATTAGGATTTACCATATTATGTTCAGTATATTTTTATAATAAGGATACGAGAAAATTTATTCATCTTTTTAATAATAAAAAATATAGTGATGCACAAACATATTATAATGAAGTAATTGACAAATTTGGAGATAATAAAAAAAATAGAATTGATAAATCCTTGAAAAATTATTTTAGAAAACAATCAAATAAGATAAAAGAAGATTTTTTAAATGATGAAAAAAATTTAGAATATAGTGTTCAAATAGCCACACTTGAGAGAATGTTATATTATGATATTGATAACGAAGAGATTAAATCTGCTCAATACTTTTTAACTAAATTTAGGGATTCAAGACATGCTTTTAATGAAGCAGAAAAGGCTTTTAGAAATAAAGATTATTATAATTCAATTTTGCAATATAAGAATGTAATTGAGGATGATAAAAGTTTTAGTAATGCAGAAAAGAGAATAAATGAGATATTGCCATTATTAAAAAAAGAAAGATTTGATTTAGCAGAAAAACACTATAAGGCTAAAGAAATTGACAGTGCTATAGATGCTTTGAATTCAATCACTAAATTTTATGATGACGATAAAGCATTAAATGAAAAGCTTAACTTTTATAAGGCTGAGAAAGTTAAAGAAGACAAAATTATAGCAGAAAGAAAAGAAAAACGTAAAAATGAATTATTAACTTATATGAATAAGTATGTTGATTCAGTTTCAAATAATGTTATGTATGTTCATAAGCCATATGGGGAATTACTTGAAATCCATACAAATGAAGTCATATTTCAACCTTAGTTAAGGGGAGAGATTGGTTCTACGGTATTTAAATTAATTGCAGGATTTAATAGAAGTAATTGGTTGTTTATGAGAAAGATTATCTGTAATGCTGATGGATATATTTTTGAATTAAACTTTGACTATTTTAGCAGGAAAACTGAAGTAGTAGTTGGTGGTGGAGTTGATGAATGGGTAGAGATACCATGTTTTGATAGAAAAGATATCGACATAGGAATTGATAAAAATCCAAAAATGTTAGAGGATTTAATTAAATTAGGGAAATCAAGAAATGCTCTTATTAAGTTTGAAGGAGACACACAAGCAATGGATTACACTTTAACAGAAGAGCAAAAAAATATATTATTAAATGTAATAGAATTACATAATATATCAAAAAAATATTAACAAAAAAGTCTATGCTTTTAAGTATAGACTTTTTTAAATTATAGCTATTATAAGAAATTAGTTAGTGATAAAATAAATTATAGTTATTTGTTTACAAACTAATAGCTTAGAAAAATATAGGTATTATAATATAACAATTATAAAAATTAGGTTATAATAAATTATAAATATAAGTTATACAATTAGGAGTGTCTGGATAACTTAGGAGAAAAGAGTTTAAATTATTTATTGAGATTATATTATAAATTTATAGTTAGGAGAGATTTTATTGAAAAAAACTTTAATTATAATTTTAATGGCAATATTAATCTTTACTGGTTGTAACATTAAAACTTCAGAAGAGAAAGTTCTAGATAATGGAATTAAAGAAAATACTACAAAAGAAGCAGTTAAATTAGAGGAATCTGTAGATGAGAAGATAGAGAAAAAAATTTCTTCAATGAGTATTGAAGAAAAGGTAGGACAATTACTTATGCCTTCTATAGATACTGTAAATACTAATGGAGAAAAGATTGACTTTACAATGGTTACTCCAGAAGTAGAAGAAGTATTTAATAAATATAAATTAGGAGGAATCATCTTATTTAAAAATAACATGATAGATAAAGAGCAAACTAAAAAGCTTACAGAAGATATACAAAAGACTTCAAGAGATATTGGAGTATTTATAGGGACAGATGAGGAGGGAGGAACTGTAACAAGAATACCTAGAGATGTTGAAGCGCCTAGTGCTAGAACAATAGGAGATAGTAAAGATCCCAATTTATCTTTTGAAACTGCAAAAAGCATAGGGAAAGATATGAAAAATTTAGGACTAAATTTAGATTTTGCTCCTGTAATGGATGTAGATACTAATCCTGAAAATCCCGTTATAGGTATTAGAGCATTTAGTAATAAACCAGAGATAGTTGCAGAATTTGGAGTCAAATTTATGGAAGGATTAAAAAGCGAAGGTATAATTAGTTCTGTTAAACACTTTCCAGGACATGGAGATACTATAGGAGATTCTCATAAAGATTTAGTAAGTATAAACCATTCTAAAGATAGAATAAATGCTATAGAATTATATCCTTTTAAAAAAGCTATAGAAAATAATGTGGATATGGTGATGGTAGGTCATATTCAAGCAAAAGCTTTAGATGATAGCAAAATTTATTCTTCTAAGAAAGATACTGAAGTTTTAGTACCATCCACTTTTTCTAGTAAGATAATAGGAAACATTTTAAGAGAAGAACTAGGATTTAAAGGTGTGGTTATCACTGATGCTCTAAATATGGGAGCTATAGAAAATTATTTTACACTAAAGGAAGCTTCAGTTAATGCATTAAAAGCAGGAGCTAATATACTGCTAATGCCAGCACCTCTAGAACCAGGCGGAAATAATGAGCAGTTCGATGAAGTTTTTTATGGAATAATTGAAGATGTTAAAACAGGAAATCTAAGTGAGAATATAATAAACGAGAGCTTAAAAAGAATATTAAAATTAAAATATAATTATGGGCTTTTAAAATTGGAATAACATTATATTGAACTTTTTTAATATAGGTTATAAAGATTAATAATTAAGATTTGCTTTATGAATAATTAAGAATATTATATGGTAACACTACCATATAGAAAATATAAGGGAGGAGTTAATATGAATATTACATTTCAAGGTAATCCTATAACTTTAATTGATAAGGAACTTAAAGTAGGTGATAAAGCACCAAATTTTACATTGGCTAATAGTGATTTGCAGCCTGTAACATTGGATAACACAAGTGGTGTAAGAATTTTTGTAGTGGTGCCTTCTATTGACACAGGAGTATGCGATTTAGAAGTTCAAACATTTAACCAAAAAGCAGGAGAAGTTCCAGGTGTTCATATTTATACAATTTCAATGGATTTACCTTTTGCACAATTAAGATGGTGTGGAGCAAAAGCGGTAAAAGCTTTAACTATGTTGTCTGATTACAAGGATCATAGTTTTGGACATAATTATGGTAGCTATATAAAAGAATTAGGGTTATTAACTCGTGCAGTATTTGTGATAGATAGTAGTAATACAATAACTTATGTAGAGTATGTACCTGAAGTTACAGAACAGCCTAATTTTGAAGAAGTTATAAAAGCTGCAAAAGAAGCAAAATAGATATTTACACTAAAAAAGCCTTATAAAGCGAGACTATCCGAAATGGAAAGTCTCGCTATTATTTTGTAAATTTATTCTATATACTTACAAAGATGTAAGTTTTAAATAAAAGTTGTAAGCCTAATCTATGGTGTGAGAATTTATAGAATGATAAAATTTTACATAAATAATGATTTGATATTTGTAAGGAGAGAGTAGTGTGAAATTTAATTTACTAAATATTAGCTTAAACAATGTAAAGCATAATAAGAAGAATTATTTTACATACATTGTTTCTATAATAATTAATATAAGTATATTTAATGTGTATTTAAATATAGCAAATTCAGAAAAATTAAGAGCACTTATGGGAAAAGATGCTTTAGGAGTTGCGAGTCTTCTATTTAATTTATGTTCTTATGTAATCATTCTTTTTTCAGTAATATTCATGTGGAACTCCACTTCGTTTTTTATAAAAAAAAGAAAAAAAGAAATAGGCATATATGCTTTATTAGGAATGAAAAATAAAGATATAGCAAAGATGATGTTTATGGAAACTTTAATAATAGGAATATTTTCATTAGGTATTTCTATAGTAATAGGAACATTATTGTCACAAATATTTGCTAGGGTATTTATGAGTTTTATAAAGGCTACAGGAGATATAGGAATAGTATTCAGTTTTAAGGCACTAAAAAATACATTAGTTAATTTTAGTATAGTATTTATTATCATTTCTATAAGAGCTTATAGAATAATATATAAGTTTAAACTTATTGAGTTATTTAAAGGGGAAGAAATTAATGAAAAAGAGCCTAAAAATAAAACTTTAAAAGGCATATTATCAATAATATTGCTTATCTTAGGATATTTCTTTGGAAGTTTAACAGGAATAAAAATTTTAGGTGCAGCATCACTTTTTTTAGCTTTAATATCAGTAATAGTAGGAACATATTTATTTTTTAATAGTTTCTTTGCTCTCTATGTAAGTTTAATGAGAAAAAGAAAGAATAGTTATAAAAATGTGGAGAAACTGCTTGCATTATCTAATATTAGAAGCAGAATAGGAAGCAATGCTAAATCTTTAGCAGTCATATCCATATTAAATGCATCTATAATAGTTGCTGCTAGTACTACAATGATTGTAACTGGATTATTAGAAAAAGATATTTCTAATCATAGGTTTTCTTATGTTTATCATTCTAATAAAGGAGCAGATGAAATTGTAGATAAGGTTTTAGAACAACATAAAGATAATAAGATAAAAAATGATATTTTCATTCATTCTTTAAAATTTAATGAAAATGAAATTTTAAAGGATGGTAAAGAAGGCAAAAATATTTATGTTATTAAGGAAGAAGATTATAACAAGCTTTGTGCCATAGCAAATATAGAAGAAAAATTAAAA
The DNA here is from genome assembly GCF_002341865.1 of Clostridium sp. UBA2485. GTDB lineage: Bacteria > Bacillota > Clostridia > Clostridiales > Clostridiaceae > Clostridium_J. The sequence continues at coordinate 58,767 of NZ_DDOV01000074.1, forward strand.
CTTAAAAATAAAAATAATATAGCAATACTAGATGAAAATGAGATTTCTAGTGAAAGAGTATGGAAAATAGGCGCAAGTAAGATAAAAAGTGTAAAAGTAAATGAAAACATAAATATGCTCTTTGGAGACAATGAAGAATCTATGAATTTACTTGAGTATAGAGAAGAAATTATAAATCCAGAGGTAGGAGGAAAAACTGTAGTTGTAACATCAGAATCTTTTGAAAGATTTAAAACTTTTGGGAAGCCTCTTAGCCTTAGATTTATCAATGTAGAAGATCAAAATAAAAGTAAAGAACTAACAGAAGACATAAATAATAGTTTACATGAGAAAACAAAAATATCCAGCTATTATCAGTCTTACGAATCAGTAAGTAATATCAGTGGTACTTTTAAATTTATAGCACTTTTTACATCACTTATATTCATGATATCTAGCTTGAGCGTAATTTATTTTAAAATTGTGATGGAATGTGATGAAGAAATTAAGAGATATTCCATAATGAAAAAGATTGGTTTCTCATATAAAGATATTAAAAAAAGTATGGGAAAGGAACTCGCTATAATATTTATGCTTCCATTAATTCTATCAATACTTCATGCTCTAGCTGCATTAAGTACAATAATTTTTCTTCAAGTTGAAGGGGCTATAATATCAATAATTATATTTATAATAATATATTTAATCTTTTATACAGTAAGCAATAAATCACATTTTAAATTTATAATAGGTATGATATAGAAGAAAAGGCACTTTAGTTATTGAAGTGCCTTTTGTAATAAATCAATAAAAATATGAAGAGAAATACTTATATATAATTTAATTTAAAATATATTTAACTTTAGATAAGTTTATTTTCATGATTATAATCAAACTCTTCAGGATTTTGATTATAAACGCCTTCTTTGAAATTATCTAACCCTAATCTTTCTATGAAATCACTGATTTTTTCACCAAAATTTGCTGTCTTTTGATAGAAGGTTAAAATCTTCTCTACTAATTCATATGCTTCATTCTCAGTAATATCAATAGCTATTATGTCTGCAATTCTAGGATTAAACCCAGAGGACCCTCCAGCAGTTACTCTAAAGCCTGTAATGTCTGCAATTACACCTACATCTTTTGAATAAACTCCTCCACAAGCATTTCTACATCCAGCAACTCCTATTTTAGTTCTATTTGGCATAGAGGCGCCATGAAATTTATTTAAAATTTTCATGCCTACATTCATAGTATTAGCTTTAGATCTTTTACAAAAACCAGCAGGGCAAATCTCTACATTTTTTACTGAATAAATATTTTTAACAGCAGGTTCCATTTCAAGCTCAGCCCATATATTTTCAAGATCCTCTTCCTTTAAATTTGTTATCATAATTCTTTGGCCAGAGGTCATCTTCAGAACTCCATTATATTTTTTAGCTACTTCACCTATCTTTATAAGCTTATCAGCACTTATAAATCCACCGGGGATGTGAGGCGTTATAGCAAAAGTTCTCTTGCCATCTCTAACCTTTTGCAAATTACCGTAATGTGCCATAAATAAACACTCCCTATCTATGTAAATTTTATATTTTCTTATTAATAAATATATTTTAATATTTAATAGAGCTTTTGTCAGTAACAAAGGTTACAGATAAATTAGTTAGATAATAAGTTATTAACCATTGAAATTGGATATTTTTATATAAATAGTTAAAAACACTTGTCCAATTTATATTTTAGTATCTTAAAAAATAATAAGCCGGTAAATTAATCTACCGGTTTATTATTTTTCAAGATGCCTTAAATTAAATTTTCCGCTGTAAAATTCTTAGCTATTTTCTGTAATAATATATAATCTATTATAAATATAATGGTTCCAATTATAATTAGCACCATATTAGTTAAAAGTAATATACCAGTTATTTGACCAACTGCTAAGAGAATTATAGGGAGAACAATAAGACCAGCTAACTGCTGAGCTTCTTGAAAGGTTTTAGACTTTGCCGATATTAGAACAGTAAAAGTTAATCCAAGAATTGCTACAGCAGGAGTAAGATATAATATAAGAATTACCCATTTTATATTAGGGAAAATAAGCTTATGAAAATATAATAATCCACCTATATTTATAATTATTCCAAATATTATGCTGCATATTAAAGTTATTACATAAGTAGGAATGAAAACTCCTAAGAGTTTAGCTTTAAATAGTTCTTCTATTGAAATTGGCGTATATAATAGTGTTTCCATAGTTTTATGCTCTTTTTCTCCCACAAAGCTACTGGCACCAAGTAAAGTCGAACACATTATAGGTATTAACAGAAAAAAAGAAGGGAATAAATAATTAGTAAGTATAGTTAATACCATTTGCTCAGTGGTAAGAGCATTATAAGTTTGCGGCAATCTGCTTATTAAAGAATCAAAATCTTTTAGAGTTTTTGCTGCGTCAGAGGAAAAATGAAGAAGCAACAATACTATTGTCGGAAGTATAATCACAAAGATTAATGGAACTATAATCATAGGTATCAATACTTGTTTTGAAGACGTTATATCTTTTACATCTTTATAAATTAATGCTTTGTTTATTTTATTCAAATTTATCACCTCTTACATAGCTGAAATATAAATCTTCTAAAGAAGGTTTTTCCCTTCTAACTTCATATATTTTTCCATTACCACTAAAGATATTGTGCAAAAGCTTAGCTACTTCCTCATCGCTAGATATATGCTTTCTATAGATATTTCTATCAATTTTATTTAATCCAACATTATTAGGAATATTTTCTCCTCTGATTATAATAGAGTCATTAAAATTTTTATCATTGCATAATTTTTCAAAACTACCAAAGCCAAGCAAAGTTCCTTTATTTATAAGAGCATAAAGTGAGCATATATCCTGTGCATACTTCAATTGATGAGTACACATGAATACGGTGCTCTTATTTTCAAATGTCATATTTTTGATAAGTTTAGTAACATTTTCAGCACTTTCAGGATCAAGGCCAGAAGTAGGTTCATCAAGAAATAATATTTTAGGATTATGAATAAGAGCTATAGCAAGAGATATTCTTTTTTTCATTCCAGTACTATAAGCTTTTACTTTTCTATGCTTTACATCCTCTAATTCTAATCTATTAAATAGTTCATCACTTCTCTTTTTTATTTCATTATTGTTAAGACCATGCATTTTACCAAAGAAAATAAGATTTTCTTCACCACTTAAATTTTCATAGCTACATGCTGTTTCTGTCATTACTCCTGATAAACTATGAATTTTTATTTGATCTTTAGTAACATCATGTTCAAATATTTTTACTTCGCCTTCTGAAGGGGTTAGTATTCCATTTAATATCCTTACTGTAGTGGTTTTGCCTGAACCATTAGGACCAAGAAATCCTACAATAGAGCCTTCAGGTATTATAAAATTTATATTATCTAATGCTTTATTAATACCATCATAAGATTTAGTTAAGTTTCTTACCTCAATAGCATTCATTATTATCACCTCTTATATATTAAACTTTAAAGGGATAGAAAAAGTTCACATAAATTAAGAAAAATTTATAAAAGTATACCTTAATAAAAATAGTGAGTGACAAATAATCTGTATGTTTATTATAATCAATATGTAGATTCATAATACTTTGTCATAAGTTTAGATTTCTAACTTTAAATAGGGGAAGAGAAGACTGCTTTATAATGAAATTATAGAATATGGTTATAAATTTAAAATGCTATTTTAAGATTAAAAGTATATTGAATTTTTAAAAAGTGATATATTAATTACATAAGAAGATAAAAATACTGTAAAAGCTAATTATTTTTAATTAACTTTTACAGTATTTATTACTATAGCTTAGAAATTTAATCTATTTCATATATATTTTTTATAAAGAACATTAATGCAGCACTAATGGCTATTTCGTTATCTTTAAATATTCCACCCTTTATTATTTCTACTTTTGTTGAAATATCTTTATTTCTTTTAGACAATGCTTCTTTTACCATATCAAAAAAAATATCAATATTTCTTATAATAGGGCCATTTAAAATAATTATATCTGGATGAAGTAAATTTATATAATTATATATGCCAATAGCAAGAGCTGATGAAGCTTCCTTTATTACAGATATACAAAGAGAATCTTCTTTATTAGCTTTGGCACATATATCACTAAAGGATATGCTACCAGAAGTGTTTATTTTAAAATCTAAATTATTTAGTTTACATAAATTCATATATTTTTTAGTGATTGCAGGAATAGAAGAATATGTAGCTACACAGCCATAATTACCACATTCACATTTATCACCTTGGAAGTTAACTATTTGATGGGAAAAGGAATCAGCCCTATCAATTTTACCTCTTAAAATTATTCCATTACTTATGAAACCAGAAGCTAATTTAGTTCCACAATTAAAATAGGCAATATTTTTATCACCCTTACCATTACCTAGAAGGTATTCACCTAAAACAGCGGTATTAACACCATTATCAATTAGTACTGGTAAATGAAACATATTTTCTAAAGTCTTTTTTAATGGAAAGCCACACCAACTTTTATTATTGAAGTATTCTATATTGCCATAGGTTCCATCTTCCATATTAATAGGGCCAATACTTCCAACACCTATGCCTATAAGATTTTCTTTTTTTATATTTAAGTTTAATATGTGTTTATCTACTATCAATTTTATTCTATTTATTGCATCTTCAGGTAAACTATTAGGTTTTAATGGGAACTTTTCTTGAACTAACATTTTCATTTTTAAGTTAGTAATTACTATATTAGTTCTAGTGCCAGATATATCAATACCTATAAGATAAAAGTTTTCATCATCTAGGCTATATATTCTTGGCTTTCGTCCACCTGTAGATTCAGCTTCACCTACAACTTTAACTATCTTTCGCTCCAATAAGGAATCCATCATTCTATTTAGAGTGGTTAATTTCACATCATATTTTTTTATGATATCATTTTTTGTCATAGTTTCATTTTCTACTAATAGTTTTAAAATTGTTTTTTCTCCATCACTAAATTTGCCTAAAAAACTGTTCATAATTAATGCTGTTCTCCTCTCAGCTTTGATATAAAACCTTAGATTTTCTATTAGTCTTTTTAAATAAAATAACAATTCAAAGATATAATAAATAGTTTGCTTTAGACAAGGTAATACAAACCGCTGAAATTAGAATATGTTGACACAGTATTATGCAAAACACATTATCATATCGGCTAGCTATTTTTTAAAGATGTCTTATAAAACATAAAATAGAAAAATTCCTAAAAAACCAGATACTAATATTATTGTAATAGGATTTAGATTTTTTTTAAAGATTAAATACATAGCTAAAATGGAGATTATTGCCGTAAAACAGTTTTCTATTGAAATTATTTGTCCATTTCCATAAGTTTCTTTCCCAATACAGTAGGCCGCTGAAATTATCATTGCAATTACAATAGGTTTAATGAAATATAATATGTGATCTATAAATTTATTAAATCTTTTATTTTTCATCAGTCTTGATAAAAGTATGGCAAATAAAAATGACGGAAGTATTACTCCTAATGTAGATACTAAACTTCCTAAAAATCCAAACACATTATAACCAACAAAAGTGGCTGAGTTTATTGAAAGTGATCCAGGAGTCATTTCAGCTATTCCTATCATACTAAAAAAATCTTTAGTAGTTATCCAATGATATTTCTCTATTACATTTTGTATTAGAGGAATCATAGAATATCCTCCACCAAAGCTAAGCAAACCGATTTTAATAAAATTAAATAAAAGTGTTAATAATCTTGTCAAGAAAATCCCCCCCTTTTTCTATAGCATTTCTTCTAAAAAAGAAAACTTTAATGTTTTATAGCAAAGCTGAAAGAACCAATGATTATGCCTATAAAAATTATTATCATTGGATTTATGTGAAATAGTATCATAGAGATAAGAGAAATAATCAATATAATCCAATTCAATTTATCTTCAATGGACTCTTTTCTTAAAGATATTGCGGAAAAAAGAATTAATGAAATGATGGCACTTTGTACTCCATGAAGAAAGGCTTGTATACTTCCTAATTGAGCAATGTTAGTAAAAAATAAACTAATGATTAATATAATTATGAATGATGGTAAGACTACACCTAAAGTTGCTATAATAGATCCTTCCAATTGTAAAATTTTATATCCAATCAAGGTTGCTGAATTAATTGTTACTGAGCCTGGAAGGGTTTGGCCTAAGGATAATAAATCACTAATTTCTTTTTTTGTTAGCCATTTATTTTTATTAACTACTTCTTTTTCAATTAAAGGAATCATTGAATAACCACCACCAAAGGTAAAAATTCCTATTTTGAAAAAAGTAAAAAACATTTGTAATTTCTCTCTTAAACTTAAACGTTTTTCTTTCATAAAATCACCACTTTCAACCAAAAATATATAAAGTTTAAGATTTTAATTATATTATATTAAATACACTATATGTTTGTGACTAATATTATATAATCTTTTAACCGAAATGGCAATAAGTTATAAGAATTTTTATACAATTAAGAAATATTATTAAAAAATAGCTATAATGTTCCATAAGTTAAAGACTTAAATTTAATATATTTTAGTATCAGGTTTTCTTTTATAAGAAATTAATAGGAGAATTGGTGAAAATCCACTAGGCTTACCGTTACTATAAAGATTACGAAGCTTTAAGTATATCACTAGAATTTTTCTGGGATGATAAAGAAGTAGATTAAAACTAAGCCAGAAGACATACATAAGGCTAGTTAAATCTTTTGGAGGAAAAGATAACACTATAATAAATTAATAAATATAGGGACTTATGGTTCTATATGTTTTTAAAATAGTGTTTAAATGTGTCTATTTGGAGCTTTTTTATTATATATTGAAAGCCATCTGCTATTAAGGTGAGTTCTGAAAAACTTTAGTAATGAGTAGGACAAAAAAGACCTTCTTTTGTTAAAATAGAAATGGTTTCGTAAGCTAAGTATAAATGCAAAAGAAGGTCATTCAAAATGGAGAGTAATAGTTTATTACATACAAAGTGGAGCTGCAAATACCATATAGTATTCACGCCAAAATTCAGAAGGGAAAAAACATATAGGAAAAAAGCAGAAATAGGGAAGAGATTAAGAGAATTATGTGAATAGAAAAGTGCTGAAATAATAGAAGTAAATACACGTATAGATCATATACATATGCTAGTTTTAATTCTAACAAAAAAGAATGCATCAAATTTTATAGGATTTCTTAAAGGGAAAAGTAGTTTAATGATATTTAAGAAATTTGCAAATTTAAAATATAGATATAGAAATAGTCACTTTTAGTATAGATAGTTTTATGTAGATATAGTAGAGAGTAATAAAGCTACAATAGAAGAATATATAAAAATCCGCAAAAAGAAGATATAATGTCAGATTAAATAAGTATAAGAGAATATATGCCCCTTTTAATGGTAACAAGTAATAAAAGATGAGCTGGTGGAATAATAAAAGCGCCTTAAGGCGCAATGCTAGTAAAATGTCCTTACTTATAGGACCATAGAAATACCACCAGCTAAGCTGGTGGATTCTTATTAAAATATCTTTATAATACTTTTGATAGAAAATCTTTAGTTCGTGGATGCTTTGGGTTTTCAAAAACTTCCTTTGGAGTTCCTTTTTCAACAATATTCCCACCATCAATAAAGAAAATTCTGTCTCCAACTTCTTTTGCGAATCTCATTTCATGAGTAACTATTACCATAGTCATTCCTTCTTTTGCTAAGTCTTTCATAACATTTAGAACTTCTCCTACCATTTCTGGATCAAGAGCAGAGGTAGGTTCATCAAAGAGCATGACCTCAGGTTCCATGGCTAAAGCTCTAGCTATGGCAATTCTTTGCTTTTGTCCTCCAGATAATGAAGATGGGTAGGCTTTAGCCTTATCCTTTAAACCCACTTTTTCTAGTAAAGCCATTGCTTTCTTTTCGGCTTCTTCCTTGCTTAAGCCCTGTACATTAATTGGTGATAGAGTTATGTTATCCAATACGGTTTTGTGAGGAAAGAGATTAAATTGTTGAAACACCATACCCATTTTTTCTCTTATTTTATCTATATTAATTTTTTTATCCGTTATTTCTGTGGATTTAAATGTTATTGTTCCAGCAGTAGGCGCTTCAAGTAGGTTTAAGCATCTTAAAAATGTGCTTTTTCCTGAGCCGCTAGGTCCTATAACCACAACTACTTCACCTTTTTCTATAGTCTCATCTATACCTTTAAGAACTTCATGGTGTCCAAAGTGTTTTTCTAATCCTTTAATGGTTATCACTTATCTTCATCCTCCTCTCAATTACTCCTAGTAATTTTGATAAAGTAAATGTTAATACAAAATAAATAATTGCAACAACAATTAATGGTTCGAAAGGTTGAGCGGTGTTTCCTCTTACTGTATCTGCTTTATACATAAGCTCACCGATTCCTATAACAGATACTATTGAAGATTCCTTTATTATTGTTATAAATTCGTTACCTAGTGCAGGTAATATATTCTTTAAAGCTTGAGGCATTATTATTAGTCTCATAGTTAAAGAATTTGACATACCTAAACTCCTTGCAGCTTCTTTTTGACCCTTATCTACAGCATCTATACCAGCTCGTACAATTTCTGCAATATAGGCAGCACTATTTAAAGATAAGGTTATTATCGCTGCTACCATATCAGGAAAATGAATACCTAATGAAGGTAATCCATAATAGACTATGTATAACTGAACTAATATTGGAGTTCCTCTTACGATTTCTATATAAGAAGATGAGATAAATTTTAAAAAATTATTTTTACTAAGTTTCATAAGGCTTAATATAGAGCCTAAAATTGTACCAAACACAACAGTAAAAAATGCCAGTATTATTGTAAATTTTGTTCCTTCTATAAAGAAAGGATAATATTTGCTTAAAAATCCAAAATCCAAAATGTCTTCCTCCTTTCAAAAGTTCTATAGTAGCAATTATTCGACCATTTTATTTGCTTCAACAATAAACTCAGATATTTTTCCTTCTTTTATAAGTCTATTTAAAGTTTTATTTATTTCTTCTATAAAATCTGCTTCACCTTTTTTAACTGCAATAGCTGCACCTAAGTCTTCCTCTGTTTTAAATTCACAAGTTGTCATTGCTAAATCAGGATTTCTTTCAGTATAAAATTCACCAACTGGTAATTCTATGGCAACTGCATCTACTTTATTGTTTTTAAGTTCCATTATTAAATCAGTGATTTTACTTAAACCTTTAAGATCTGCATCTTTTATTTGAGATGTAGCAAATTGTTGTTGTATGGAACCTTTTTGTACCCCTATCTTTTTACCAGCTAAACTATCTAAATCTGGGTATTTATCTTTATCTTCTTTTCTAACTATTATTCCATGCTGTGCTTTATAATAGATATCTGAAAAATCAACGCTCTCTTTTCTTTCCTCTGAAGGATTCATGCTAGCAAGAGCCATATCTATTTTACTAGTTTTAAGAGCAGGCAATAATCCATCAAAGCTCATATCACTAATTTTTAATTCAACGCCTAAATCTTTTGCAATTTCTTTTGCTATTGTTATGTCAAAGCCTACAATTTCATCCTTACCGTTTATTTCTTTATGAAATTCATAAGGTGGGTAATCGGCACTTGTACCAATAACCAGTTTCTTAGATTCCTTAACTTTCTCTAAAATGGATACTGTTTCTGTATCAGATTCTTTTTTAGTGCATCCTATTAGAGTAAATGTCATTGCACCTACCATAGTTGCTACTATAAATTTTTTAAATAAATTTTTATTCATTTTTAATCCCCCTAAATCAATTTTTACGTTGAGTATAATTATACATATATTTATTATAAATATGCAATACTTTTTTAAAAAAACTTTTAAAAATTGATTTTTGGCACAAAAAAGGGCTATTTTATACGGTTTTCAAGAAAAAATTCAGAAAATAATTTATATTTTAATAATATTTATACATATTATTCATAATTCTATACATTTATTATATTAGATAATTTAATTATAATTTTTATTTTAATCATATTTATATTGAAAATTTATATCTTATTTTTAGTATATTTTAGGAATTTCTCAAATAATTAAATTTATAGGTAGCTTAAATGGAATTTCATTTATGATGTAATATTTGACAATGATTATATTTACTTATAATATGAGGTTGTAAAATTCAATAATTGTTTATTTATAAAATAGTAAAAAATATTATTTGGGAGATAAAATATGAATAGTGAAAGTTTAGAGGAAATATTACATTCAATTAAAGATAACAAATTATCTTTAATTTTAGCTTCAACAAAAGATTGTGGAGTTTGTATTTCTATAGATCCAAGGGTACAATATTTAGTGAATAAATATCCTAATATAAATTATAAACATATATTTATTGACTCAATGATAAAAGCAAGTGGAAAATTTACCATATTTACAGTACCAACTATAATTATGTTTGCACAAGGTAAGGAAATTCATAGAGAAAGTAGATTTATTAACTTTGAGAACTTAGAGTTTGAAATTTCAAGATGGTATGATTATTTATTTAATTAATATTTTTATAAAGTTCTATTTAAATTTAGTTATAAGGGGAAATAGTATATAAACTATAATTTATAGCTCAATATAGCTGCACCTTTAAATATTTCAATTCACAGCTTTAATCAATGGACAATTGTGATGGAAAATAGTTTAATTAAACTATTTTCTTTAATAGACTTTTTTACTAGCAATATAATTGCTAGTTTTTTTACCTCTGGGGAACAGTAGTGAAGCCCTGAAAGGGTTCTCTTGAGGTGCAGTATATCTTGGAGCAAGAATCAATAAATTTAACTAATACTATGGAGAGACTATAGGAATTAAGTATTAAATATGAAGAATTTAAGTGGAATTTAATTCTTTAATTGTGAATTTCCCATTGTAAATTGAAAAAGTTGTGTTTTAAAATAGTTTATAGTAGAATATCATATAAATATAAGCAATTAAGTAAAAAATTACTACCGTTATTACCGTGTTTATCGGAGTTTTATTGTGAGTGAAGCTTTTATAAATATGTAAATACTGGCTTAAGGAGGAGGATATTTTGATAAAACCTAGAAAATTAAAAGAGGGGTCTCGTATAGCAATTATATCACCATCCAATGGTTTACCATTTTTGTTTCCAGATATTTATGAGCTTGGCTTGAAGAATTTAAGAGATATATTAGGGTTTGAAGTAGTTGAAATGAAAACTGCTAGAATGTCACCGGAAGATCTTTATAACAATCCAAGGCTAAGAGCAGAAGATATAAACAATGCTTTTAAAGATGACAGTATTGATGGAATCATAACATCTATAGGTGGATATGAATCTGTCAGAATTTTAAAATATTTAGATAAAGATTTAATAATAAATAATCCTAAATTTATTATGGGATTTTCAGATGCCACTACCTTTTTAACTTATTTAAATCAGTTAGGTATGATTACTTTTTATGGACCTTCAGTTATGGCAGGATTTGCCCAATTAGAAAACCTTCCAAAATCTTATATAAATCATATTAAAGCAATATTGTTTGAGGGAATAATACCTTATTCATATAGACCTTATGAAAAATGGGTAGATGGTTATAAAGATTGGAGAAATAAAGATACAATAGGGCAATGCACAGAATTTAATGATAATAAAGAGGGGTGGAGATTTTTACAAGGAAAAGAAGTTACGGAAGGTAGATTATGGGGAGGGTGTATTGAGGTTTTAGAATTTTTAAAATCAACAGACTATTGGCCAAGTAAAGAGTTTTGGCATGATAAAATCTTATTTTTTGAAACTTCAGAGGAGAAGCCTTCTCCAAGCCAAGTTGGATTCATGTTAAGAAATTATGGTATTCAAGGAATATTTGATAAAGCAAAAGCTATAATTTTTGGTAGAGCTAAAGATTATTCACAAGAAGAAAAAGAAGAACTTAATAATATTATATTAAGAGTTATTAGAGATGAGTTTAAGAATAGTTACATGCCAATAGTTGTAGATGTAGATTTTGGACATACTGATCCTAAAGTAATTTTACCTATAGGAACTAGTATTAGATTAAATCCTAATACTAATGAAATTACTTTAATAGAAAGTCCATTTCAGTCATAAACATATATTAAGATATTTAAAAGTCGTAAATCTTTTTAAGGTATATTGAAAAATAAATGCTAAATATATTCGTATATTTTACTAATTGTTTTCTTTATATACTTAAGTAAAGATATTGATTTCAAAGCATATAAATGTATTTAAATAGGAGGTAATTATGAATAAAGAATTTTTTGTAAAAAATAGAAAGAACCTTAGTGAAAAATTAGAAGATAATTCAGTTTTAGTACTTTTCGCTGGAGATGCTCCATATAAGTCTGCAGATGACAAGTACCCATTTGTACAAAATAGGAACTTTAACTATATAGCTGGTTTCCCAAGAGAAAAAGCTATATTTATGTTAGTGAAACAAGATGGACAAGTATCAGAAAGCCTTTTTATAGAGAGGCAAGACCCTGTTATGGCTAGATGGATTGGAGAAAAGTTATCTATAGAAGAATCTAAAGAGCTAACTGGTATAGAAAATATTAAGTATTTAGATCAATTCCATGAATCTTTCGGTAGAATTGGTGGAGATATGATTATTGAAAATATATATTTGGATCTTGAAAGACAAGAATATAATATGGTCAATAGTGAAGGAGTAAATTTCGCAAAGGAAGTTTTAGAAAGATATCCATTTTTTAAAGTGAAAAATGTATTTGATTATATTGCTAATTTAAGAGTTATAAAATCTGAGGAAGAAATCGAACTCATTAAAAAAGCTATTAATATAACTAAAGAAGGAATATATAACATGATGTCAAATGCTAGAGCAGGCATGATGGAATATGAACTTGAGGCATGTTTTGATTATACTTTAAGAAAAAATGGAGTTAGGGATACGGCTTTTAATACCATAATAGGATCAGGAAAAAATGGTACAGTACTTCATTATGTAGAGAATAACTGTAAAGTTCAAGATGAAACTTTAGTTTTACTTGATTTAGGTGCACAATATGAACTTTATAATGGGGATATTTCTCGTACTTTTCCTATAAATGGTAAATTTACTGAAAGGCAAAAATCTGTTTATGATGTAGTGTTAAGAGCTCAAAAAGCTATTGAAGCAGCTGTAAAACCAGGAGTTATGTGGAAGGATATAAATGAGTTATCTAAAAAAGAACTTGCAAAAGGATGCAAAGAACTTGGATTGATAAAAGAAGATAATGAATTATCGAATTATTATTTCCACTCCTTTGGACATTTTTTAGGATTAGACACTCATGATGTTGGACATTATAATATTCCACTACAACCAGGTATGATTTTAACCAATGAGCCAGGTCTTTATATTTCAGAAGAAGGCATTGGAATTAGAATAGAGGATGACTTACTTGTGACAGAAGATGGCTGCATAAATCTATCTAAAGACATTATAAAAGAAATAGATGAAATAGAAGAATTTATGACAAAAAATAAAAGATAATAAGAGATAAAAATAAAGTATAAAATCGGCTTACTTACGGTAAGCCGATTTTATATTTACATATTAAGCTATATTTTTATTTTTAACATAATAATATACAGGTAATCCTAATAAGGTTATTATACTTCCATAAATTGCAAAAGAAGTGTTAGTTATCAATGTACTTATTATTATATAACTACTTCCAACTATTCCTACAAGAGGGATTATAGGATAAAGAGGTACGCGATAAGGTCTCTCTATATCCTTAAATTTACTTCTTAAGATAAATATTCCTGCAACACCCATAGTAAAGAATATCCATAGTACAAACATTACTAAATCAGTAAGCATATTAAAAGAACCTGATAAAACATAAAGACAAGATAAAAATCCTTGGAATATAAAGGCATTTGTTGGAGTTCCAAACTTAGTATTTATTTTGCCGAAAAATGAACTGAAAGGTGTTAGATTATCTTGAGCCATAGCAAAAGGAATTCTTACACCGGTCATCATGTATCCATTTAAAGCACCAAAGATAGAAACAAATATACCGATAGAAATAAATTTAGCCCCATTATTTCNNTTATTTCCGAATAAAACCATTGCAGCATCAGAAGCTGGTTTTTCTGAAGTTATAACCGCTTCTATTGGTATTATTTTAATTAATGCTAGGTTTATAAGTGCATAAACTATAATTGTTATAGATAATCCTAATATAATAGATTTTGGAAGATCTTTTTTAGGGTTTTTTAGTTCTCCTGCCATATTTCCTACACTAATCCATCCATCATAAGCCCAAAGGGTACCTAATATAGCTGCACCAAAACCAGATACACTACTTGAATCTCCTAGATTAAAGCTAAAACTTTGAGCTGTTCCTTTCATAAAGCCAAGTACTATTATAATTATAATCGGCAAAAGCTTTGCTACAGTTACTATTCCTTGAATTTTACTTCCTAACTTTGTAGAAATTATATTAACTATTGTAAGAAATATTATAAATCCCATGGCTAATAGCTTTTGAGAAGTACTGCTTAAATTAATAAAATCTGTAGCTTGAGTTGATAATACAATAGCTAAGGCTGCAACTGCTCCAGGCAGGTAAACAACAGTTTGTACCCAGCCAAATAAAAATGCCCATTTTTCTCCATAAAGCTCTTTAAGATACACGAATAACCCGCCGGTTTTAGGGATAGCTGCTGCAATTTCTGCAATGGTTAGGCCTGACGCCATAGCTATTATTCCTCCTGATACCCAAGCTAATATACCTAATAATGGTGAACCAGCATTTTTAAAAACTATAGCAGGTTTGAAAAAAATACCTGAACCTATAACCATACCTAATACAATAGTTATGGCATCAAATAATCCAAGTTCTTTTTTTAAGACTTTTTCATTTGAATTCTCCATCAATTTTCATCCTTTCTAAGTATATAAATTATAATATTTTACGAAAATATTATTATATTGATTCTTTTGTACATATTTAAAAAGTTTGCCCATATATAAGTTTACTATTATATATAAAAACTTCTTATAATTATGTATATTCAAAAATAACTAGTGAAGACTGAGATATGTTTTATGCTACTTAATATATTCTATAAAAATTTATTATGACTAACATATTATATCATTAAATTTATTTAAATAAAGGAAATATTGTGTAGATTGGACTAGTTATTTATATTTTATTTTATATAGGGTAAAATTTATATGATTATTTAGGAAAAATCTAGCTTAAGAACATAATATTATGGCCATCATTTCAAGGTTGTAATAATCTTAAGTAATAATGAAATATATTTAAATTTTGATTATTTATAATCAGTCTTATTGAATTTTTATTTTTGATATAATATTTCGAATAGGGTGAATAATTTTACAATACTGGTTTACATTGTCTATTCCTATTGATTATGGTAAATTTATTCTAGGATTAAACATGTTTAAACCAAATTTTTCATTAAATAACAAAATTTAATTGAATGTTTCTAATGATAGAAAAGAGTTATTAGAAACATGTAAAATAATTAAGGCATTTTTAAAAAATATTTAATCAATGTTCAAGTATATATTTACAAAATACTGCATTATAAGAAACAGTAAATAGAATGACTATATTAATACTATTTGTGAAAAAGGATGAAATTATATCGGCTTATACATTAAGTCTTAAGGCGGTTATAAAAGTGGATTTTAATATACTTAAAATCTTTGATTAATTAATTTTTTTACATGTCTAATAAAAAAGTATTCTTGTGGGAAATATATTTTTACATGAATAAAATTAAGTAAAAATATTATTATATGAAATGTTTTTACATAAGAGGAGAATGATATTATGGGTAACAGCGAAGCTAAAAGGCTTACATGGCAAAATCTTGCGCTAATGGCCTTTGTTACAGTATGGGGTTTTGGTAATGTTGTTAACAATTTTGCTAACCAAGGATTAAAGGTAATAGTATCTTGGATATTAATTATAGGATTATATTTTGTGCCTTATGTTTTAATGGTAGGAGAGTTAGGAGCTACTTTTAAAGAAAGTAATTCAGGTGTAAGTGGATGGATTGACGCTACTATGGGTAAAAAATTAGCTTATCTAGCTGGATGGACTTATTGGGTTGTGCATATACCTTATTTAGCACAAAAGCCTCAATCAGTATTAATAGCATTAGGTTGGGGAGTATCACAAAGCGGAGATTTCATTAAAGGAATTAATCCACTAACATTGCAATTAATATCACTAGTAGTGTTCTTAGTATTTTTATGGATTGCTTCAAGAGGAATTACATCTTTAAAAAGAATAGGAACTTTAGCAGGTACTTCAATATTTGTAATGTCATTATTATATATATTATTAGTAATTGCAGCACCTGGAATGAGAGGAATTAAGCCTGCAACAACAAATATAACCTTTAGTTCAGTTATGCCAGAATTTAATTTTGCATATTTTACTACATTATCAATGTTAGTTTTTGCAGTTGGTGGTGCGGAAAAATTATCACCATATGTAAATAATACTAAAAATCCATCAAAAGATTTTCCAAGAGGAATGATAGTTCTTGCAATAATGGTAGCAGTATCAGCATTATTAGGTTCATTTGCAATGTCAATAATGTTTGATGCAAACAACATTCCTGCAGATTTAAAGATGAATGGCCAATATTATGCCTTTAAAATGTTGGGAGAATATTATGGAGTAGGAAACTTCTTCTTAATTCTATATGCTCTTGCTAATATGACTGGTCAAATTTCTGCATTAGTATTTTCAATAGATGCACCATTAAAAGTATTATTAGGAGATGCAAATTCAGAGTATATACCAAAGTCATTAACTAAAACTAACAAATATGGTGCACCAATAAATGGATATAAAGTCACAGCAATTTTAGTTAGTATTCTAATAATAATACCTGCACTTGGTATTGGTGATATGAATACTTTATTCAACTGGTTATTAGACCTAAACTCAATAGTTATGCCACTAAGATATTTATGGGTATTCTTAGCGTATATGTTTTTAAGGAAAAAATATACAGAAAAGTATCCTTCAGAATATAGATTTATAAAAAATTCTAAGGTAGCCTATGGTGTTGGATTATGGTGTTTTGTCTTTACTGCTTTTGCATGCATTATGGGTATGTTCCCAAAGGGATTAGAAGCTTTTACATCAGAATGGTATTTTCAAATATCACTTAATATATTAACACCTTTTGTTCTTATAGGATTAGGGTTAATACTACCTTTTATTGCTAAGAGGAAAAATAATATATCAGAACTTTAAAAAATATTTTTAATTATTGAATATTATTACAGAGAGTATAATTTATGAGTCCATCTATTTTATATGAATTTAAGTTTTATAATAAATATTTTATTAGAAACTTAAAATCTTTAAATAGGTGGACTTTAATTTTATATATTTTATAAAAAATTAACAATTTATTAAAAAGTTGATTTGAAGAAAATTTACAAATTTACAAATATAGGAACTAATAAATATAAATTTAATATTAATATAATAAAGATTTAATAGTTTCTAGGGAGGATTTGTAATGACTACATTTTTGCTTTATGGAGCTGTAATTGTACTTTATTTGATTTCTTTTTTAAAAGATAAGAAGAAAACAAAAAGTGCATTATTGATAGGAATAAAGTCCTTTGAAAATATAATGCCACAGTTTTTAGGAATTATATTTATAGTAGGGATTATACTTACTATATTATCACCGGAGAACATATCATCTATTATTGGTGAAGAATCTGGAATCATTGGTGTGATAACTGCAGCTATAATAGGTTCATTAACTTTAGTACCTACATTTGTAGCTTTTTCTACAGCAGCATTACTTTTAGAAAATGGAGCAGGTTATACTCAAGTTACAGCATTAATTTCTGCTTTCATGTTTGTTGGAATATTTACTTTTACTATGGAAGCAAAGTTTATAGGTAAAAAGGCAACAGCAGTTAGAAATATAATTTATTTTGTTTATTCTATAGTAAGTGCATTTATTGTAGGGACTATGATGAGGTGATTTTATGAAATGGCTAAAACGATATTCTTTTTTTATAATAATATTAATTATAACTTTAATAATAACTTTACTTGACTTTAATAAGGGTCAAAATATAGGGTTAATAGCACTGGATTCCTTTAAACAAATGCTAGCAGTATTGCCACCTATAATGCTATTATTAGGACTTTTAGATATTTGGGTTCCTAGAGAAACCATGATAAAATATATGGGAAACAACTCAGGAATTTTAGGAGTAGTCCTTGCTATATTATTAGGCTCATTAGCAGCAGGACCTGTATATGCAGCCTTTCCTATAACTGCTGTATTTATTAAAAAAGGAGCTAAATTTAGTAACATAATGGTCTTTATGGGAGCTTGGTGTACTACAAAAATACCAACATTTTTATTTGAATTATCAGCACTTGGATATAAATATAGTTTTACTAGACTTTTAGTAAATTTACCTAGTATTATATTTTTAGCATACTTAATAGAAAGGATATTAAGTAAAAATGATTTAGAAGAAATTTATAACAAATTTAAAGAATGAAGCATTATATAGATATGCTTCATTCTTTTTGTATGAAATGAATTGTTTTTCATTGCTTTAAAATTAATATGAAAAATTATTTAATAAAATAAATTGAAACGTATTGCATTATAGTAGAAAATATTAAAGTTGTTTTCTATAAAGGACATGGTGCATATTTTTAAAGTTATATAATTGTTCCTTAGTTATCTCTTCTATAGTATTGATTTTAATAACATTGTGTATAGTTCCTATCCTAAGTTTAGCATCCCCTAAATCTCTTGCTAGCATTATTCCACAATAAACTGCTACATCACTATTTATATTAAATAAAAACATTTTTAATTGATCTATTGGAACGACATCTTTCTTTAAAAATTCATCATCAAACTCAACTTCGCTATCTAATGAAATTAACCCGTCTCTTACAATATGCTTATCCCATCCCTTATACTCACACAGTCTGCCCCATAAGCCTAGATTAATAAGATTTTTAACAGTTAATTTTATCATCATAATTCTCACTCCTTACTTATAATTAAACTATTAAATATATTTTAATAGTTATTTGAAAATTTTTCAAATTTTATACATATATATATTTTAAACATTATGTTAAAATACTTTATAATATTTATAAAAAATTAATGTTAATTAAAATTTATAAATATATAATAAACATATAATTTTAGATATAGCTATAAGATTTATACTATTATAATTAATATATTTCCCAATTATAATAAGTTCATTATAAATAATAGAAAACTTTAATGTTAAATAAACTATAATTACTTTTCATATTTAAATATAAATTATATCATATTTTATGTTTTTATTATAAAAATATTTTATGAA
Source organism: Clostridium sp. UBA2485 (assembly GCF_002341865.1). Lineage (GTDB taxonomy): Bacteria > Bacillota > Clostridia > Clostridiales > Clostridiaceae > Clostridium_J. Next base: position 78,209 of record NZ_DDOV01000074.1, read on the forward strand.
AAGAAAAATATAATATACTTAAATATAAAATAATTATTACTTTGTAATATTTTTAATATTTAAAGAGTATATAAATTAAAAGCCGTGATCTTAATCACGACTTTCAATTTCTAAAGTTATAGGACAGTGGTCTGAACCTAGAACTTCATTTAAAATCTCTGCCTTTAAAACTCGATTAACCATGTTCCTTGAAACAAAGAAATAATCTATTCTCCATCCGGCATTTCTTTCACGAGCCTTAAATCTGTAGCTCCACCAACTATATTTTATTTTATCTGGATTTATATATCTAAAGGTATCAATGTATCCATTTGATATAAATTTGTCTATCCAAGCTCTTTCCATTGGTAGAAAACCAGAGGTCTTTTCATTAGCTTTAGCATTTTTTATATCAATAGGAGTATGAGCAGTATTATAATCGCCACAAATTATTAAATTAGTACCTTTTGATACTTCAATATTACAAAAATCTAATATAGCATCATAAAATTCCATTTTATATTCAAGTCTTTCTTCAGAAGATTGACCATTAGGAAAATAGATATTCATAAGAGTAAAGCCTTCATATTCAGCAATTAATATACGTCCTTCTATATCAAATCTTTCAATACCAATACCGTTTTTTATAGATTTTGGTTTTGTTTTAGTGTAAATTGCAACTCCGCTATATCCTTTTTTTATTCCATGAGAAAAATATGAATAGTAGCCTTCAATATTAGTTATGTTTTCATCTAAATTATTTTCTTGAAGCTTAGTTTCTTGAATACATAATATATCAGGTGATGATTCCATTATCCAAGGAATAAAATCTTTTTTTAACATGGCTCTAAGACCATTTATATTCCATGAGTAAATTTTCATTGTAAAACTCCCCTCATAAGTATTTGAGATAAATTTATAAAATATATCTCAATTTTAAAATATTTAATAAGATAAAATATAAATAATAATTAATAAAAATTTTGTTATAATAGTATATATAAATATTTTAATATTACTATAATGATTAATTTTCATCTTTTCTATCATTATATAGTTTAATAGTGTATTAATAAAGACAAATTGATAATTCTTATCAATATAAAAATTTAATCTCTTTTAAATAGTGTACTTATTCACTAGATTTATTGAAAGTTAAATTTTCATATGATAGAATTTAATTAAGTTAATATTTGCTGTTCTGTAAGGAATATGGTTTTAAGCCATAGCAGCCCCCGCTACTGTAATCGTGGACAAAGAGCAATAGTCACTGGAATTTATCTGGGAAGACGCTTTGAGGTTGAAACGAGAGCCAGGATACTTATTAAACAGTATATTCAAGCTTTTCTTCGGAGGGAAGAGTTGGTTTAGTTTTACAGAAAGCCACTCTCTTTCTTTTACCTTTAAAGAAAGAGAGTTTTTTATTTTGTAATACATAGAATTTAAATAAAAATATAGAAAGGAGCAATACACGAGTTGTTTCTATTTTAAAATAGAAACTATTATGGAATCAGCTAGGATATCTGAAAGAAAATATATCAAAATATTGACTAGTTATTTTTGAATATAGCTAAATAGAAATTGATTAGTCAGGGGCTTATATCGACTTAATTTATATAGAAAATATAGGAGGATATAGTTATGAAGAATAACAATAAAAGGATTATAACAACTATTTTAATTTTACTTATTGCTGTTGTAGGTTATTTCGCTTATGGAAAATTTGCAAAAGTTGAAACCGTTAAAGGAAATAAAAATATAACAGTAATTGTTAAATCTGAAAAAGATAAATATGAAAAAGAACATAAACATTCAACAGATGCTGAATTTTTAGGAAAGACATTGGATGAGATGAAGATAATAGATGCAGAAAAATCACAATTTGGAAGATATGTAAATAAAGTAGATGGAATTTTAGCAGATAAGAATAAACAAGAGTGGTGGAAACTTACAATAAACGGAGTGGATGCAACAGCAGGAATAGACGAAACTCCGATAGCTGATGGAGATAGATTTGAGTTTATATTTACAACAGGCTGGTAAATATTATGAATAAAACCAGAGAGTTAATTATAATAGTGTTATTATCTTCAATAATCACAGTATCAAAAATGTTTTTAAGCTTTTTACCGAATGTAGAACTTGTATCAATGCTTTTAATTGTTTATACACTTGTATTTAGGAAAAAAGCTATAATTATAGCACTATTATTTATTCTTATAGAAGGGTTAATCTACGGAATTGGATTATGGTGGTTTAGCTATGTTTCTGTTTGGCCATTATTAGTTATACTGACATTATTATTTACAAGGATAAATAAAGAAAACTTTTTACTTTGGTCTATATTTTCAGGAGTTTTCGGCTTAATCTTTGGTATGCTTTTTGCCCTTCCTTATATAATATTAAATGATCTTAGTTTTGCTGTTGCTTATTGGATAAGAGGAATACCTTATGATATAATTCATATGGTAGGAAATTATCTGGCAATGATGCTATTAGGAGAACATATTTATAAATTATTAGTAAGGCTAAATAAAGAAGAGTGCAAAAGTTATTAATTTTAAAATTTTATTGCTTAAATTTAGGTATCATATTAAAAGAGTAAAAAACCTTCTTGTAATTAAATGGAGTTACTAAACATCATTTACAAGAAGGTTTATTTTATTTAATTATAAAGATAATTCATCAATCAAAATGCTTTATTAATTATATATATCGGAAAATTCCATATATATCTTTTCTATAGGGTTAAAATTTATTTGTTTATTTTCACTATAATTACAATTTTTATTTTGTAATATAGGAATTTCCACTATAAATTCACTTCCTACATTTTCTTCACTTATAACAGAGATTTCACCATTATGCATTTCTACCAGAGATTTCACAATGGAAAGGCCTATACCACTACCTTCATGATTTCTGTTCATAAGAGGCTGTACTTGTCTAAACCTATTAAAGATTATCCTTTGTTTTTCTTTAGGGATGCCTATACCATTATCCTTTACCGAAATGATTAGGTTACCATTATTTTCAGAGATGTTCAGCTGAATTTTACCATGAGGCTTTGAGAACTTTGCAGCATTAGATAATAAATTTAAAATTATTTGCTCTATTTTTTCAGCATCACAGCTCATTATTTTACTAGTAATTGTACTATGATAGGTAAAGATTAAATCTTTACTTTCTATATAATTTTTAATAGAATTACAGATGTTTATTATTATGCAAATTATGTCTTGATCATGCATATTTAAAGATAAAAATCCAGCATCAATTTTTGTGGAATCGATGAGATTGTTGATTAATCTTAAGAGTCTATAGCAGTTTTGTTTCATTATATTAACATAATTATATAGTTTTTCTTTACTTTTTAAATTATCTTCATTATCAAGATATACCTTAAAGAGTTGAATAGAACTAAATATACTATTTAAGGGTGTTCTAAGTTCATGAGACATATTTGATAAAAATTCTGTTTTAAGATTACTATACTCTAAGGCTTCTTTTAAAAGAATATTATTTTTACCGTATGTATCTTTACTATATATGTATATATCATCTTCAATTATTTCTGATAATTTGTATTTTGAGTTATAACTTTTATTTTTTTTAAGTTTTTTACTTTTGTAATATAAATAAATTAAGTCACTAGGATGAATATGTTCATATAAAATTTCTAGTGCAGTTAACATGAGCTTTTTTTGATTACAACCAACTACCTTACTAAGTTCTTCTGAGAATTTTGCAACATTTTTTTTAAAGACATATTCATAATCACCTACTTCATTTAAATTTTCTAAGGCATTTAGCATCTCTGATAAGTCTTCATTGTTTAACATTAAATTTACATCATTCACATTACATCACCTTTTAGTATCAAATATATTTTATTATATCACCATTATTGTAAATATTATGTAAAATATTGCGCAGATTGAAAATAAAAGATGAACAATAAATAAATGCTGTATTTATAAGCATTTATTCTATTAAAGATAATATGCTATGGAATATTATTACATATATTCCCAAAAATTAATAGGTTTACTTTGTTGTATTAAAATTGTGTAAAGCTTAAATTGTTTTTACTTATTATAAATAAGATATTTGAAATATTGTATCAAAATTTAGTAGAAAATTTTTTTACATTTACTCTATTTTAAAATTTTGATTTAAATCACAGTTTATTAGAGAGATCTTTCTTATACTTGAATTAATAAATTAAGATATATTCTTAAAAAGAAGGTGAAGTATGAAGAACATATTAGATATGAATAAAACTATTTATGAGCTATGCAAGGAAAATTCTAGGCTTAAAGAAAGGTTAAAAAGTATAGGATTTGAAAATATAGCTGATGATAAAATGCTAAATACAGTTGGTCGAATTATGACCATTCCTAAAGGTGCGAAAATAAAAGGTTATGACATAAATGAAGTTAAAGAAAAGCTAATAAAAGAAGGTTATCATATAGTTTAATGGAAAAGGAGGTAGAGCATATGAGTGAGATTATAAATAATAGAGAGAATAAAAAAATAAATAAAAATAAGAGAGCGGAAAGGTTAAAGAAAATAATAAAAGATTTGCATAATGGAAAAAGTGTAGAAGAAGTCAAAGAAGAATTTGAAACTCTTATAAAAAATGTTTCTGTAAATGAAATATCTGAAATGGAAGCAGCCTTAATAAAAGAAGGAATGAAAGTAGAAGAGATTCAAAGATTATGTGATGTTCATGCTGAAGTATTTAAAGGCTCAATTGAAGAAATTCATAGAGATGAAAGACCTGAAAATAGTAAAGGACATCCTATCTATACTTTAAAAATGGAGAACCTAGCAATAGAAAACCTTTTAAATAAGAATATATTACAAGCTTTAGTATTATATAAAAAGGAAAATACCAATGAAAATTTACTAAAGCTATTAGAAGAATTTAATTTACTATGGGATATAGACAAACACTATAGTAGAAAAGAAAATATATTATTTCCTTACATGGAAAAATATAAAATTACAGTTCCACCTAAAGTTATGTGGGCTGTAGATGATGAAATAAGAAGAGATATAAAAGAGATAAAAGATATTTTGATTAATTTCAATGGTGATATAGAAGTGCTGGAAGAAAAAATTAATATCATTACAACAAAAATTTTAGATATGATCTTTAAGGAAGAAAATATATTATTTCCATTATTGCTAGAAACTTTAACAGAAGATGAATGGGTTGAAATAATGGAAGATAGTGATGAAATAGGATATTGCTTAATAGATGTAGTAGAAAAGTGGAAACCTCAGCGAATGGCTATGGAATATGCAAAAGAAGATAATAGATTTGAAAAAGAGTATATTAAATTAGATACAGGAATTTTGAATATAGAGGAATTATCAGCTATATTTAATCATTTACCAGTAGATATTACTTTTATTGATAAAGATGATGTAGTAAAATATTTTTCTCAAAGCCAAGAGAGGATATTTGCAAGAACTAAATCTGTAATTGGAAGAACTGTTCAAAATTGCCATCCACCTGCAAGTGTTCATATTGTAGAACAAATGCTTAAAGATTTTAAATCTGGAAAGAAGCACAGTGAGGAATTTTGGATTAAAATGGGAGAATTATATGTATATATAAGATATTTTGCAATCAAAAATGAAAAGGATGAATATATGGGGACATTAGAAGTAACTCAAAATATAAAGTCCATTCAAGAAATAACTGGTGAGAAGAGGTTATTATCACAATAATTTATATATAACTTTTAATAGTTATTGACATAGAAGAAAAAATTTTATATAATTCTATAGGAATTTAAAAAAATATATGAAATTTAATAATCTGCTTTATATATCTTTTACAAAAAAAGATATACAAGTGCTGAAGTTAAACACTTTGAAAATCTTCAAAGTGTTTTTTTTATCTAAAAACATAGAGAAAGGAGAGATAAAATTGAGTTTAAAGATAAACTTTAAAGAACTTTTTAACGACAAAAAATTCTATAAGAACTTATTTCTATTGTCCATGCCTATTGTATTACAACAGTTAATAGCATCTTCATTAAATATGTTAGATACAGTTATGATTGGTATGGTTGGAGAAACTGAATTAGCATCAGTAGGTATAGCAAATCAGTATTATTTTTTATTTAGTATATTTATTATGGGTATAAGTTCTGGTTGTTCCGTATTTATATCTCAACTTTGGGGTAAAAAAGACAAGGAAAACATAAGAAAAGTATTAGGTATTGGACTTATAAGTGGTATGATAATAACTGCATTATTTACCATTATAGCATTATTAATACCAAAATCAATTATAGGAATATTTAATAAAGATATAGAAGTTATAAGACTAGGAAGTGAATACTTAATTATAGTATGTTTAAGTTATGTATTTACGGCTATTAGCTTTAACTTTGCAGCAGCTTCTAGAAGCATTGAAAATACAGTACTTCCTATGGTGGCTAGTTTAGCAGGATTAATTTGCAATGGAATATTAAACTATGTATTTATATTTGGTAAACTTGGATTTGGGGCTATGGGAGTAAAGGGTGCTGCAATTGCTACCCTAATTGCAAGAATAGTAGAATCAATCATATTAGTAGCTCCTATATATTTTGCTAAAGGGATATTAGCAGTGAAATTTAAAGAAATCTTTAGTATAACTAAAGATTTAGTTAAGAGTGTTTATGCAACTATAATACCTGTTATGCTTAATGAAGCTTGTTGGGGATTTGGAAATGTAACTTATGCAATAATCTATGGAAGAATAGGTACTCAAGCTTCCGCAGCAATACAAATTTGTACAACTGTTCAAAATTTATTTATGATAATTACTTTTGGACTAGCTAATGCTTCAGTAGTTATTGTAGGAAAAGAGATTGGTTCAGGAAGGGAAGAAAGAGGTAAACTTTATGCAAGAAGACTATGTACAGTATCTGCATTGGTTGGACTAGCGTTATCCTTTATTCTTGCTTTAAGTGCTCCAATGGTATTATCACTATTTAATGTTTCACAGGCTGTATTAAATGATGCATTACTAATTTTGTATATCTATGCCGTAGTTATGACTGCAAAAGTATACAATGTTATGCTTATTGTAGGTGTACTTAGAGGAGGAGGAGATGCAAAGTTTGGTGCTATGGTGCAGGGTATTACACTATGGTTTATAGGAATACCATTAGCTTTTGTTGCTGCCTTTATATTTAAACTTCCTGTTTATATAGTTGCACTAATGACTGCTATTGAAGAAACTATAAAAGTAGTTATATTAGTTAAAAGATTTATTTCAAACAAATGGATTAACAATGTTATAAAAGATATAGAAAATGAAAGCGAAATTGCTATTTAAAATAAGCCTATTATGGGCTTATTTTATTTTTAATGAAATATTTACCTGCTATAAAAAAGAAAAATAAAGATAAATAAATGTAGGCTGTGATTAATAGAGAAAGATACATAAAAATTTTAAAAAATTCATATATAATATATTAATTGACTATTTTCCGGATTTGATTTTATAGAAAAATTTAATCTAAATTATAGAAGTTTTTATGCGAACTATGTTATAATAACAACATGAACTCCTATATACGTTACTCCATAAAGAAATTTAAGACTTATTTAAAGTGTAAAGATTTAAATAAGGAAATTAACGGCTTTATACAATAAAATCTTAAAACTTTTGGGGGTGAAAAATATGCTAACAGTAGAGAATATTTTACTTATAAGCTCTATACTACTTTTTGTTAGTATTTTTGCTAGTAAGATATTATATAAAATTGGAATACCAACTTTAATATTATTTTTAGTTGTTGGTATGTTAGCAGGTTCTGATGGTATAGGGAAAATTTATTTTTATGATCCCAAAATAGCACAATTTATAGGAACTGTTGCATTAAGCTTCATTTTATTCTCTGGTGGATTAGATACAAAATTCGATGTTATAAAACCGGTATTTAAGCAGGGAGTATTTTTATCCACATGTGGAGTTTTAATTACTGCTATAACAGTAGGATGCTTTGTTTACATTATAACAGATTTAAGTTTTTTAGAAGGAATGTTATTAGGTTCAATTGTTTCCTCTACTGATGCCGCGGCGGTATTTTCCATACTTCGTTCACAAAGTTTAAAACTTAAAGGGAATTTGGCACCATTATTGGAACTTGAAAGTGGTAGCAATGATCCTATGGCCTATATGTTAACTGTATCAATTCTTGGTCTTTTAACAGAAGGTGATATGGGTATAGCTAACTTTATTGCACTATTTTTTATGCAAATGGTTCTTGGTTCATTACTAGGAGTCTTTTTTGGCAAGCTTATGGTGTTTATAATCAATAAGATTAAGTTAGACATTGATGGGTTATATCCAGTGTTAACTATAGCTATGGCTATATTTACTTTTTCAATTACAGATTTAATTGGTGGGAATGGATTTTTAGCTATATACATTTCAGGATTAATACTAGGAAACAGTAGTTTTATACACAAAAAAACTGTGATGAAATTTTTTGATGGTCAATCTTGGCTTATGCAGATAATTTTATTTATAACCCTAGGACTATTAGTATTTCCTAAACAACTTACATCTATTAGTGGCACAGGACTTATGATATCAGTATTTATGGTTTTAGTTGCAAGACCACTATGTGTTTTTATAATACTATCATTTTTTGATTTTACATTTAAAGAAAAACTTTTAATATCATGGGTTGGGTTAAGAGGAGCTGCACCTATAGTTTTTTCAATTTATCCATTGTTAGCAGGTATAGATATTGCACCTATGATATTTAATATAGTATTCTTTATATCTGTTACTTCTGTTTTAATTCAAGGTACTTTTTTGCCTAAAGTAGCAAAGCTTCTGGATCTAGCAGAAGAAGATATGGGAAAACTAGATAAGGATAAGTTTGTAGATAGGTATGATAGTTTTAAGAATCAGCTATTTGAACTTAAAATTGATAAAGATTCTAAAGTTATAAATAAGCCTATTGTTGATATTCAATTTCCTAAAACTTCTTTAATCATTACCATTAATCGTAATGGAAAATATGTTACACCTAATGGTTCTACTGTGTTGGAAGCAGGGGACAAATTAATTATAACTTCAGAAAAAAAAGAGGACATATTTGACATAAGGAAATGTATAAAATAAAAAAATTAGAAAATTCATAATCTAAAAGTAAAAGACTATAGAGATAATTTTCCAATAAATCATTTAAAATAACATCATCATTTAACAGAAAATTATGGAGAAATTAGGAGTAAATATTGAGAGATTAGCTAACTTAAGTATATTTGCTAATGGAAAAATGAAGTGAAAAACTTATACTAAATTAGGTAATTTTGCTAGAAAAAATTGATTTCTAAAGAGGTATGGCCGTGGGTTGTTTAGAAATCTTATAAAATATAAAATTTTAATTATGATAAATAAAATGTTGGAAAATAAAGATGTTTAGTTAAAATATGAAAGACAGTAGTGAGAATAATCATTACTGTCTTTAGTTTTAATCTTTTGAGTAAAATTAGGTGTTATGCAAATAATATAAAAAAATTGAGGAGGTTTTTATATGTTTGAAATAATGCCATGGAAAAGACATAATTCTATAAGTAAAAGAGGGGATATTTTTAATCAGTTAATGAATCAATTTTTTGATGAAGATTTCTTAGAAAGAATAAATTATAATAGTTTTTTAGTAGATTTAAAAGAAGATGAAAAATCTTATATAATTGAAGCTGATTTGCCAGGAATAAAAAAAGAAGATATATATCTAGATTATAATAATGATTATTTAACTATTAGTGCTAAAAGAGAAAATCTAGTTGAGGATAAAAAAGATAATTATGTAAGAAAAGAGAGAAGTTATGGTACATTTAAAAGAAGCTTTTATGTAGATAATATTGACGAAGATAATATTGATGCAAAGTTTGATAATGGAGTATTAAACATAATTATTCCCAAACTAAATGATGGTAAAGTAGAAAAAAGAAGGATAGAAATAAAATAAATATTAAAAATTGTTGAAATATATATGTAAATAAATTAGAATATAAATAGTGTAATCTTTTAATTACAAAATATATAAATAATTAAGAAAAGGAGGGTAGAAAATGGAATTTAATATTAGCAATATGACAGACAAAAATCAAAAATATAGTAGTTCCGTTGCAAAAAATGGAAATATTAATTTTAACGGGAGTAGTCTGTCCTTTTTTAAGTATATTGCTAATATAAGTGTAAATCCATGAGTATATCTTTAGCTTTTTTATAAGGAAAAGTGTTTTTTTGAGCTCTATGGGTTTTCCATAGAGCTTTTAATATTTAAAAAAGAATAGCTATTCTTGTAAGCCAATATGTCCATAAGTATGAGCGAAAGCTTTATGGATATTATTAGGCTTATTTTATTTTATAAAAAATTAATATTAGAGAAATATATGGAGGGATTAATATGATAGAGTTAGCTTTAAATAAAGTTTTAAAGTACTATGGAGCTACAATGATTTTAGAGGATGTAAGTTTTGAGGTTCATAGCGGAGAAAGAGTAGGATTAATAGGAAGAAATGGATGTGGTAAAAGTACACTTTTGAAAATAATTGGTGGAATAGAAAGTAGTGATGGAGGCATGGTAACTGTAAGAAAAGATGCAACCATAGGATATTTAGATCAACTTCCTCAGTATAATGATGATTTTAGGGTAATAGATGTACTTGATTTAGCTTTTAATGAAGCTAATGAGATTGCAAGAGAGATGAAGGTACTAGAAAATAAAATGTCCATATTTCAAGGAAAAGATTTAGAAAAAATTTTATATAAATATGAGGAGTTACAAAAATCTTTTGAAATTTTAGGAGGATATGATATAGAAGAAAAACTAAGTAAGATTTGTAATGGCTTAAAAATTACTGAGGGTTTTAAAAATAGAATATTCAATAGTTTAAGTGGCGGAGAAAAAACTACTGTAATATTGGGTAAGATATTACTAGAGTCACCTGAGATTTTGCTCTTAGATGAACCTTCTAATCATTTAGATTTAAAATCTATAGAGTGGCTTGAGGATTATTTAAAGGAGTATAAAGGAGTATCAATTATTGTTTCACATGATAGATATTTCTTAGATAGAGTTGTTAATAAAATTGTAGAAATCGAAGATATGGTATCTACAGTTTATATAGGAAATTATTCTTCATATGTTAAAGAAAAAGAAGATAATATTCTTAGAATGTTAGAAGCTTATGAAAATCAGCAAAAGAAGATAAAATCTATGGAAAAAACTATAAAGGATTTAAGGGAATGGGGAAAAAGAGCTGACAATGTTAAATTTTTCAAAAGAGCAGCAAGTATGGAAAAACGGTTAGAAAAAATGGAAAAATTTCAAAGACCCAAAATAGAGAAAGAAAATATAAAATTATCACTAGAGGTAAAAAATCGTTCTGGTAAAGAAGTAATAAAAATTAAAGAGTTGAGTAAAAGATTCAATGATAAGATTTTACTAGATAAAGCTAATTTTCTTTTAACTTATGGAGAAAAAATAGCTCTTATTGGAGACAATGGTACAGGAAAATCAACACTTTTGAAAATACTTTTAAATAATTTTGATGAAAGCTTTAATGAAAAAGAATATTGTGGAGATAGTGGTATGGCAGAGTTAGGGGCTTCAGTAAAGTTAGGCTATTTACCTCAAAAGATTAAGTTTAACAATGAGGATAATATTGTTTTAGAGTGTTTTAGAGAAGACGTTTCAATAACTGAAGGTAAGGCAAGGGAGTATCTTGCAAAATATATGTTTTTTGGTGAAGAAGTTTTTAAAAAAGTCAAAAACCTTTCTGGTGGAGAAAGAAGTAGATTATGTTTATGCAAACTTATGTATAATGAGATTAATTTACTAATATTAGATGAGCCTACTAACCATTTAGATATTGACTCAAGAGAAGTATTAGAAGAGTGCTTAAAAGAATTTGAAGGTAGTATCTTCTTTGTATCTCATGATAGATATTTTATAAATCAACTATGCCATGGTATAGTTGAATTAAATAGTGGTAAATTAAATTCATATATAGGTGACTATGATTATTATAAAGAAAAGAAAAATGAGGAGAAAAATAAAGTAAAAGCCATAAATGAAAAAACTATTAGTAAAAAAAGTTATAAAAGTGTTAATGAAGATAAAAGGTTAAAAAATAAAGAAAAAAAAGTGGAAGATTTAGAAGAGGAAATATCATGTCTAGAGATAAGATTAAAAAATATTGAGAAAGAGATGGTATCCGACTCTATAGATTATGAAAGTTTAAATACTTTATATGAGGAAAAATTATTTATAGAAAATAGTTTAGAAGAACTAATAAAAAAATGGGAACAATTGATTTAATATAGTTTATTTTCAAGAGCAAAATATTTATTGTATATGTATAGTTATAACTTAATTAAAGGAGTGAGTTTATGAAGGAGAGAATGGGGCTTGCTCTAGCTGGTGGTGGAGGAAAAGGCGCTTATGAAATAGGAGTATGGAGAGCACTTAAAGATTATGGGATAGAGGATTCTATAGGTGCTGTAGCAGGAGCATCTATAGGAGCATTAAATGGGGTATTATTTGCTTTAGGTGAATATGACTTAGCCTTAAATCTATGGACTTCTATATCACCAGAAAAGGCATTTGGAAAAGAAAATAAAAAAGAAAATATCGTAGAAACTATTAAAGAAAACTATGATGATAAAAAAATGAAAAATACTAATGGTGAAAAAAGTTATTTAAAAGAAAAAAAAAATATTTATTATTTAAGATGTTTAAAGGAGAGCTATATAAAGTTTAGAGAAAGGAAAAGAAGTGTAAGTTTAAAGAAACGAATTGAAGATATGGAGGTTAATGGTATATTCTCTAAAGAAGGGATAATAAATATTTTAGATAATTTAGTAGATTTAGAGAGATTGTCTCATACGGATATAGAATGTTTTGCTTCTTGTTGCAAAGCTCCTTTAAATAAACCTAAAATACTTTGTTATAGAAGTAATATGAACACAGAATATTTTAAATTAAATAACTGTGAAAAAGAAAAAGTTAAAACAATTTTATTAGCAACTTCAGCCCTTCCACTAGTTTTTGGTACAGAAATTATTGATGATATTGAGTATGTTGATGGGGGGATTGTAGAAAATATACCAATACTACCTTTGTATGAAGCAGGATATAAAAAAATAATAGCAGTTCATTTAAAAAAAGGTTATATAATAGATAAAGAACCTTTTCCAGGTCTAGAAATTATTGAAATTATACCTAGTGAACCTATTGGAGATTTTTTTAATGGAACTTTAGACTTCTCATTAGAGAATGCCCTAAAAAGAATGGAGCTTGGATATAAGGATACAGTTAAAATTATAAAAGAACTAAAACTTTAATAATGAATAATTAAGAAATAACAATTATAGAAACTTCTCCCTTTGTGGAGAAGTTTTAACTTGTTTTTTGAAAAAGCTACTTAGATATTTCTATTATAAAGTAATTAAGAGGCTATTAAAAAATTAATTTAAATAAAGCTAATTTAATTTTTAATTGTCAACAGCCAGTTAATTAAGCTATTCTTCATTTATAAAGCTTAATGCCTTTCCTATACTTTCATTTATAACTAAGTGAGCATAATTATCATAAGGAGTAGAGGATTTATTTATTAATACTAAATTTTTTCCATTAAAATATCTTATAAGACTAGCAGCTGGATAAACAACTAAAGATGTACCGCCTACAATTAGAGTATCCGCATTTGCAATAGCTTCTATAGAGTCAGTTAAAATTTGTTGGTCTAGAGATTCTTCATACAATACAACATTTGGTCTTACAATGCCACCACAATTATCACAATAAGGTACTAATGTATCACTATCTAAAACATAATTTAAACTAAAATTTTTATTACATTTTATACAGAAATTTTTATGAACAGATCCATGAAGTTCGAAAACATTTCTACTTCCTGCAAGTTGATGTAATCCATCTATATTTTGAGTTATAACCGCTTTTAGTTTACCTATTTTTTCAAGCTTTGATAGAGCATAATGACAATTATTAGGAGAAGCATTAGGATATAACATTTTTTCTTTGTAAAATCTAAAGAAATCTTCTGGATATCTTATGAAAAAACTGTGGCTTAATATTTCTTCAGGATTATATTTCTTATTATTAGAAGAATTATATAATCCTTCAGCAGATCTAAAATCAGGTATAGAAGATTCTGTAGATACCCCTGCACCGCCAAAAAATACTATATTATTGGAGTTTTTAATAATATGTTTTAAATTTTCAATGCACATGTAATCACCTCATAATTATTATACCAAAGATTAATGGAATAAAAAGTCTTTTAAAGACAAAAAATGCTATAAAAATATAATACCTAAATTTTTTATTTTTAAATTAGTATATTTATTATAATTGTCAACCCAATTGTGATTTTAGTAGGTAAACATAAGAAAGCGAGAATGAACTATAATATTTATAAATAGTATGCACATTCATTATAAGCCATAAACTTTTATTTTTTGTTATAATAATGTATAGCATATATTTACCAGATAAAAATAGAGTATATTTAAGAAAGAGAGTGTTCAATATAGATTTAGGAGTTAAGATACATTAAAGAGATAAGCTTATAATAAAAGTAGTATAAAACTTAAAATTATAATAATTAAAAAAGGAGATAAATATGGTTGTTTTAAATAATGATTGGGATGAACTATTAAAAGATGAGTTTGAGAAAGACTATTATAAAAAACTTAGACAATTTTTAGTTGAAGAGTATAAGACTAAAACTATTTATCCAGATAAGTACAATATATTTAATGCTTTAAAGTTAACTTCATATAAGGATGCAAAAATAGTTATGTTAGGTCAGGATCCTTACCATGGACCTAACCAAGCTCATGGATTAGCATTTTCAGTAAAGCCAGGGGTACAAACACCACCTTCATTGCTCAATATGTATAAAGAGCTTCATAATACCTTAGGCTGTTATATACCTAATAATGGACATTTAGTTAATTGGGCAGAACAAGGAATATTATTACTTAATACAGCACTTACTGTTAGAGCAGGAGAAGCAAATTCTCATAGAAATAAGGGATGGGAGATATTTACTGATAGAGTAATCTCGATTTTAAATGATAGAGAGAATCCGGTGATATTTATTCTTTGGGGAAATAATGCAAAAGAAAAAGTTAAGCTTATAACAAATAAGAATCATTTTATATTGAAGGCAGCCCATCCAAGTCCATTATCTGCCAGTAGAGGATTTTTTGGATGTAATCATTTTATGAAAGCTAATGATATATTAAAAAGCTTAAATAAAAATCCAATTGATTGGCAGATTAAAAATATATAAATGGGCTACAATTGATTTATTTTTGAAAGAACTACATAACATATTTTTAAAAACTAGCAATGAATTTGCTAGTTTTTAAAATTTATCCATTATTTTAAATTATAATTTGAATAATAATTTTAATAGTGATTTCTTAGTTTCATTAAGACCTAGGAAATGAAATATTTTTTAAGAATATTTAAATATTCTATGGGAGAAGCTAAAATTGAGAAAGGAGTGGTTAGAATGAGTAGTAAGATGAGAAACACCAAAAATAATAAAATGCAGGACGGAAAATTTAAAAAGAAAAATATAAAGCATGATCCTCAAGCGGAGAGCGCTAGAGCAGTGTTTGGTGAGCCTAAAGCTAAAGAATATGATCCAACAGATTTTAAAATATAGTATTAGAAATACATTAATGTACGCTTAAGATTTATTAAGTTTTATTGATTTTATTATATTTATGGCATAAACTTATATTAGTTTAAGTAACAGATGATATATTTGTCATCTGTTTATTCTATTTGATAAGGGGAGAAGCTTCCATGGATATATTAAACAATGCTTTAGAAAGTATAAAACCTTCATATAAAGAAGTGGAGGAGAAAGCTTGGGTAAGATTAGATTCATTGTCCAAGCCTATAGGTAGTTTAGGAATATTAGAAGATATAGTATCAAAAATCGCTGGAATAACAGGTGATATCTATAATGAGGTATATAAGAGAAATATTATTATAATGTGTGCTGATAATGGTGTAGTAGAAGAGGGTGTAAGTACTTGTCCTCAAAAAGTAACAGAAACAGTGACTTACAATTTTACTAAAGGGATTACAGGAGTATGTGTACTTTCGGATTTTACTAACACTGATTTAACTATAGTAGATATTGGGATAAACTCTGATATAAAAAGTGATAAAATAATAAATAAAAAAATTTCTTATGGTACAAAAAATATGACTAAGGAACCTGCAATGACTAGAGAACAAGCAATAAAAGCTATAGAAACAGGAATTGAAGTTGTAGATGAACTAGTAAGTCAAGGTTATAATATTTTAGGTACTGGAGAAATGGGAATAGGAAATACTACAACAAGTGCAGCGGTATTAAGTGTGTTATCCGGGATTGATGTGGACAAAGTTACTGGAAAAGGTTCTGGACTTACAGATGAACAGCTAAATCATAAAATAGAAGTTATTAAAAAAGCTATTGAGGTAAACAAGCCTTCCAGTAATGATGTAGTAGATGTGTTAAGCAAAGTAGGAGGATATGATATTGCAGGACTTTGTGGATGTTTTATTGGGGCAGCTAAAAATAGAGTGCCTATAGTTATAGATGGATTTATTGCCTCTGCAGCAGCACTTTGTGCACAAAGATTAAATCCACATGCTAGAGAATTTATGTTTCCCTCTCATTTATCTGCTGAACCAGGAGCTTTATATATGATGAAGGAATTAAATTTAGAACCTATATTAAATTTAAAAATGCGATTAGGTGAAGGTTCAGGATGTCCATTAGCTTTTAATATAATTGATGCAGCACTATATACCATGAAACACATGGCAACCTTTGAAGAAGCTAGTATATGTAGAGATGACTATGTTGATATTAGAAAGGAAAATTAAGAGGAAGATTTTTTAAGCAATTTAAAACTTAGTAATGAATTTTAAATTAATAATAAAGAATTAACTTTTTAATGGATTTTTTTAACTAGCAATTTCTTTGCTAGTTAAAAAAATCAATTATAAATTTAAAACTAAAGAAAGAACATTTTAGCATAGGATTAAAATAGAGTTTAAAGATTCATATACAATTCAATATAAGACTTAATGAGGAGGAAATTATGAATGATATAAATTTACAACAACCGAAGATAAAAGAAAAAATTCCTCAAAGAATATCAGATGTATTTATTGATTATAAATATTATTTTTTTACTGTCTCAATTCTTTTGATAAAAACAATTCTTTTCATGGCAGTAATAGATTCAGTAGGAGCATCTTCTATTAATTTAAATAGAGTGATAACTAATCTACCAGTAATTCCAATCTATTTAAGTAGTATAATATTACTTTTATCAATAAGTTTGTTGTTTAATAAGAAAACACAATTTAAGATACTATTTATTTTGAATACATTAATATCAATTATCATGATAACAGATTTATGTTTTTATAGAAGTTTTTCAAGTTATTTTAATTTATTTGTACTTCAAATGGGATCTAATACAGAAAATTTAGGAAGTTCTATTTTAGCTATATTTAGACCAATAGACATTTTATTTTTAATAGATATATTTGTAGTTATTTTCTTATTTAAAAAGAGAAAAACAATAAATTCTAATAGAAGAAAAAGTAAAAAGTTATTTTTTACATTGACTATACTTTCTATTTTATATTTATCTGTAAACTTCTTAAATATAAATAAAAACTTCCAAAGTTTTAGTGGAGAAAAATCTTTTAGTAAAAGTATGATGCCAAATAATAAAATGTTTTATTTAGGACCTATAGGATATCATGTATATGATTTATACAATTTTTATCTAAATGTAAAACCTTATGAATTTTCAAAGGAAAAATTACAAGAAATAGATAATTGGTATAAAGATAATGATGAAAATATAATAGATAATAAATATAAAGATATGTTTAAAGGAAAAAATTTATTGTTTATTCAAGTTGAATCTCTTGAAAATTTTGTTATAAATAAAGAAGTAAATGGTCAAGAAATAACACCTAATATAAATAAAATGATAAGTAATTCTCTGTATTTTGATAACTTTCATGAACAGGTATGGAATGGAAATAGTTCAGATAGTGATTTAATTATGAATACATCAATTCATCCAGTAAGAGAAGGTTCAACATTTTTTAGATATCCTAATAATACGTATCCATATTCACTTCCAAATTTAATGGAGGGGTTGGGCTATTCTTCTATTGCCATTCATCCAGATAGTGGAGATTATTGGAATTATAAAAAGGCATTAGCCTCTATTGGATTTGATAAGTTTGTTTCAGCAGAAAATTTAGATACCAGTGAAAAAATAGGATTAGGTATTAGTGATAAATCTTATTTTAATCAAGCTATTAATTTTATAAAAGAACAAAAACAACCTTTTTATGGCTTTACAGTAACTTTAACTAGTCATACTCCTTTTAAGCTTCCTAAAGAATATAGAAATCTTAATCTTGATGAGGAGTTTGATAAAAATGAATTAGGAGATTATTTTCAATCAGTTAATTACACTGATAGTGCTATAGGAGAATTTATACAAAAATTAGATGAGGAAGGTATACTTGATAATACAGTGGTAGTACTTTATGGAGATCATACTGGCGTTCATAAGTATTTTCAAGATAAAATTAATCAAATTGAACCTAAGGAGCAATGGTGGTTAGATAATGAAAATAAAATACCTCTATTAATTTATAGCAAGGGATTAAAGGGCGAAGCTATTTCTACTTATGGAGGACAAATAGATACGCTTCCTACAGTGGCTTATTTAATGGGAGTAAATAAAGAAAACTATAAATATGCCATGGGGAAAAATTTATTAAACAGCAATAAAAATAGTGTAATACTTTCTGATTTTAAAGTTAAAGGAGAGGTAACAGAAAGTGATGTTGAACACCTTGAAAATAGTATAGAGCTCTCTGACAAGATTATAAGAGGAGATTATTTTAAGAAAATTTCTAAATAATAAATAGAAAAACTGCTAGATTTAAATTAATAGTATATAAGCAATAAGAGTAAGGTAAGTTATATTAGATATAATTTACCTTATTTTTATATCTATAATTATATACAAATAATATATAGTAATTATAGAATAAATTAAGTCAGTATAGTAGGGATAGCGCCAACATTTCTGACAAAACCCCCGTTAAAGGCAAAAGTGGGTAGATTAATGATTTTTTACCCACGCTAAGCATTTTATGGATTGGCATTTAAAGGTCTTGATTGAACAAATTCATATTTTAGCATAATAGACTCCTACTTAATTTAATATATGTAATTTATATATAAATTTTATATATAAATATTTACAATGTAAATATATTACTTTATTATTTATATAATATGTTTCTTTAAATAAATTTAAATTGTGGTAATTTCACGAAAAAAATTTAAAATCAGTGAATCTTTTTTGTATGTTTTCTTTATAAGTTCTTAATCGCCAATATATTGTATATGTAAAATTTAATAATATGACAATCTTTAGAGAAAAAGATTATTTTGATAGTGTCTATAGTCAATATTTAGAGCCTGTATATGGTTATTAAAATTTTCATCACTTAATATATTTATATTAAATAGAAAGAAGGTATTATATGAAAAATATTATTTATAAAATTAAAATGTTTATTATTAATCATTTTTCTATACTTATTTTATTACTTTTTTTAATTTTATCTGTTTTTTTAAATATAAATATGCGAAATAAATTGAGTAAATATGAAAATACAATATATGGAACTTATATAGGACAAGGCCAAAGCATGGATGAATTAGAGTATTTTGTGTTTGAAAAAGATAAATTTTATCATTATATTCCATTTAAATTATTAGATAAAGGAGATTATAATGAAGTATATGAAAACGTTTATTTTTTAAAAGGTGATAATGAGATAAATGATTTTATTATTAAAGGTGTTATGAAAGATAACGAAGTTATTTATTTTAAGGATAAAAATCTGAATAATATTAATATCTATTCAAAAATTTCCGATGTGCCTACATTTATAAATATAGAAATAAAAAAATAAGGAGCTATCTCAAAATTTTTATTTTGAGATAGCTCCTTATTTTTTTATACTCTTTTAGCAGAAGCAACAGTAGACATATGGAGCTTAGAATATCCAGAACTCCATTCTTTCCATTGATACCCAACAAAATCGTCAACATATGTTCTTCTATATATTATATAAGGTTTTACTTCGTATTCGAGTTTTTGAGCTTGGTGATGGCTACTGTAAACACCCTTATAAAATGCCTTCTTGCCATCATATGGCTTGTAAAACCTGTGTTAAGAAAAAGATATATCCAAGGCATTTACAGACTGTTAAAGACACTATAGAAAGTGAAACTATACATAGAGATAATGCTCTAAAAATGAGACTGGATGAAAAAGCAGAAGAGTTTGATAAAATCGTTAGGTTTTACACTGTTACTTTAGAAATAATTAATAAAGGTGAAACTTTTGAAGACTCAAAACACTTTTATGTTAAGGGGGTGGAATAATGGGTAATAAAAATCCTAATACATCAGAGATAATTAGATTAAAAAACAAACAGTTTTATCTGTTTTAAAAGAGTTAGAATTACTGGATGACCCTGTTAATAACTCCATCTCAAAGGCTGATATATGTCGCAGAGCAGGAACAAGTAAAACATTCTTATACACTTATGCTGATGAACTTATAACACCTATTAATGAGGCTATAAAGAGACAAAACAATAAAATGAGGGTAATATCTCAAAATCAGACATTCATAGAAACATCAAAAGATAGAGTTATAGAATCTCTTAAAAGAAGAATACAATCTTTGGAAGAAGAAAATAAGAAATTAAAGAATGACAATGCTATTTTGTTAGGAGAACTTGCTCAAAAGTAATTTTAACCTATATCTTGTTTTAATTAGTAATTTAAGATATAGGCTTTATTTTATAAGTTTTTAAGTTGATTATATATTTTTAAAGTGTATATAGTAGTTTTTCATTATTGGTAAAGAATAATTAATCAGAAACTCCTGCTCTTAAAGCAGTTATTAAATACATATGAGAAAATGAAAGCGATAGCTTATGTTGAGATATTCCTAAGAATAAGTTAATTATACCTAGCACTCCACCAGAAATAATAGCAAGTATAATAGAATCCAGTATTTCTTTAAAGGTTTTAACCTTAAAAATAGGAACATCAACACTACTATATTTGAACATACATCTTAATCCTATATATGCAATAGCAGTTATAAGTCCCATGAATGGAGATTTAACTCCAGCAATAATGCCAAAAAATATTCCTATAAAAATATCTTTTTTCTCAAGTTTCTTTGTTTTAAACATCATATAGATTGTGATTATTAATGTGGTTGTAAGACAAATCAAGAATAATCTTTGTGTATATGGATTTGTACTATTTTTATTAATTGGAATTATTAAATTTATAACAAATATAAACAAGAATATTAAGAATAGATAGATCAGCTTTAAACTTTTTCTCATAATCTTCCCTCATCCCATAACCTTTTAATTAAATTATAGCATTGATTTTAATATAATCTATATGAGTAAATAAATATTGACTTTCTTGATTGGATGTCCATTATTTTTTCAAGATGACTTATGTAAGGATAATTTAATATTTTTAAGGAATACTATTGTTATTGAAAATATAACAGAAGGTGAGAAAAATGAAGAATGTAAAAGGATTTATAGCATTAATTTTAACTTTTTTTCTATTGATACTATCTACTCCTGCTTTCGGATCAATAGAAGGTGATGATAGTACGTCAAATGAAAAGAAAGTTGCTTACTTAACTTTTGATGATGGTCCTTGTGAAGTTACACTAGAAATATTAAAAGTTTTAAAAGAAGAAAATATAAAAGGTACTTTTTTTGTTCTTGGTAAAATGGCGATGGAGAACCCTGAAATATTAAAACAAGTTCAAGGTGAGGGACATGGAATTTGCTTACACAGCCATTCTCATTTAGATAAAAATTACAGTTCGAAGGAAGCATATTTTCAAGACTATGAAAAATGCCATGTAGCTGTAAATGATATTACTAAAGAAGAGCCTAGTATTTATATGAGGATGCCGGGTGGATCAAGCACTAGAATACCTAATAAAGAGATATTAAAAGATATAAGAGCTGAATTAGTTTGTAGAGGATTATATTATGTAGATTGGAATGTATCTTTAGAAGATGCCATAGGAGTGAATATTCCTGTAGAAAAATTGATAAAAAACTTTACAATGGAAATGAATAAGAAAAATTTAGATAAATCTACACTAATGATATTAATGCATGATGGAAACAGCAATAAAACTACTCCTGCTGCCTTAAAATATGTGGTTAAAGCATTAAAAGAACAAGGATATGAATTTAAAGCCTTAAATGATATTTCTCAAGAAAATCACGATAGGCTTTTAGAAAAGAAAATTATAAATAGGCATAATGAGAGCCCTACTTGCGATTCATTTTGAATTAATTTTTACACTCAGGGAGTTATAATATAAAAAATCATGGCATAAGCCATGGTTTTTTTTAGTATAATATAGTATTAAAAATCAAAATGATAAAAAAGAATGAAATTACGTATAAGATTACATGATTAGAGTCTTACTATGAAAAGTTTGGTAAATTTTATTTTAAAAACCTGTTATATATGATATAGTATATAACAAAAAGATACATATACATTATTTAAATTTAGTTTTCATGAAAAATGTATATGTTCAACATAAAAAATAAGCAATAAAGCAATATTGGCAAAAGAAATGTATAAAGGTCCAATGTTACCTTTATTAGGGAGATGATTTTATGGTAAGTAATAGTTCTATGTTTTTTATGATTTTAACTTTTTTAGTAAGTACTGTATTGCCTATTTTATTAGTTATATTTTTTTATAAGAAAGAAAAAATTTCTTTAAAAGCAGTATTTATTGGTGCTATAGGCTTTTTTATAGCTACTCAAATTTTAGAAGCACCAATTCATAAAATGATTTTAATAAACAATAAAACCACTGCTGAACTTTTTAGAAATCCTTGGCTTTATATGTTATATGGTGGCCTTATGGCAGGAATATTTGAAGAAATCAGCAGATATTTAATGTTTAAATTTGTTTTAAAAGACAATAGGCAATGGAAAGACGGTCTTGCCTATGGCATTGGTCATGGTGGTATAGAGGCAATGTTAATAGTGGGAATAACTTTTTTAAATAATATTATAATGGCACTTCAAATAAATAGTGGGAGCTTTGAAAAACTATTACAAGTGGAAGGAGCACCAGTGGAAGCGTTAAAGACAGTATATATTCAAATGGTAAGTTCTCCAAGTTATATATGGGGCATAGCTTCAATTGAGAGAATTTGTACAATGATAATTCAAATTGCACTATCATTAATAGTTCTTTATTCTATAAAAGAAAGAAAAAAAATTTACTTATTCTTAGCTATATTGATACATGCATTAATAGATTTTCCAGCAGCTCTTCATCAAGCAGGAGTAATAAAAAGTATTGCTTTTATTGAAGAATTTTTAATTATAGTGGCGGTTATAGCTTTAGTATTTATAGTAAAGAGTAAAAAGTTATTTAGTGATAAGAAAATCAATGCTAATTTAATTGATTAATATACTATAGTTTATATAGGATAGATAGTAAAATTATTATTTAAAAGCTGACATATATTAAATGCTTAGGACTTAAGTCCTAAGCATTTAATAATTTATATAAGCTTATATTTTAGTAGTTTTAAAAGTAAATAGATGGTTTGAAATTTTTAATTTAAGCCTTAAAGTCAATCCTTACTTCTAATATCTATAGAACCCATGCTACTATTTGCAATAATTCTATTATTGCTATTATTAATATTTCCATCTATTTCAGAACCTTTATGGATAGATGTATTTAAAGGGAAATCGCAACTAACAGATCCCATACTAGTTTTTGCTGAAAGTGAAAACTCAGATTTTTTAGGAAGAGTTAGTCTTATAGAACCCATAGATGCTTCTAAATCTACATTATTATTAAATTCATCATATTCTATATCTATTTCTCCCATGCTATTTTCAGCTTTTAAATTTCCCCTAAAGTTTTTTATATTAGCTGAACCCATAGAAAGTTCAATTTCACTTTCTTTAGTATATATCTTATCTCCATTTAAATCACCCATACTATTATCATATTCAAAGTAGTTGCAATTAATATTATTTATAAGGGATTTACCCATAGATAGAGAGCATTCTAAATTATCTAAATCTAAGTTATTTAAATTTATATCTCCTAATTTAGTATCTAAAGATAGGCTTTTATTATAACTTTTAGGAATATAAACTTCTAAGGATATTCTACTATTTCCAAAATTTAATTTTTTTAGACTTGACTTATACTTAATTTCTATTTTTGCTTCTGTGCCGTAGGAATTAACATTTAGAGTTGGAACTGAATTTTTAAAAAAATTTTCATTGTAACTAAAAATTAATTTTACATCTTTTCTATCCTCTGAGGTAATCTTTATGCTTCCTAAAGCAGCATCAATATCAATATTATTTATGTTATCTATTGATAAGTTTTTTTCTGTTCTAAATTGAACTCCGGTACTATTATCACTATTATTTATTATAACATTTTTATTTGAACTAAATAAAAATATTATGCCACTTAGGAAAAAACAGAGAAACATCACTCCTAGTAAAATATAAATAATTTTTTTTGTCTTAGAATTATTGGCCATAATCCTCCTCCTAAATAAAGAATATTAAATTTTACATCCATATTATTCTTATATTGTATCATAATTTGAATTGCATATTATATAAATAAAATAATTGATAATATAGAATATTTAATAAAAATACCACATAATATAATTTATAATTTTATAATCCAAAATATAACTTTAGTATAGCAAATTTATTTAGGATAAAAGAATTTTTGGTTTAAATATTCTAAACTTTTTTATATAAATATTAAATTAATTACAATATTGCGAGGGGGATATTTATGAGAGCATTGTTGGTCTTAGATCTGCAAAACCATATATTAGGTCAAAAAGACTTTGAGAAAGAAAAAGATAAAATAAAAAATCTAATTCATATATTTAGAGAAAAGGGAGAAAGAGTGATATTTACAAGACATATAGAGAATGTAAAAGAAAGTACTTTCAATAAAAACAACAGTTCTTCAGAAATTCATGAAGAGTTTAATAATTTATATGATTATTTAATTGAAAAAACAACTCCCAGCGCTTTTTATAAAACTAATTTAGAAAAAGTATTAAAGGCTGAGAATATAGATGAATTAATTGTTACAGGATTTAATACAGAATATTGTTGTATGTTTACCTCAATTGCTGCTTTTGATAGAGGATATAATGTAACCTTTATAGAGGATGCTACTGGTACAGTAAATAGTGGAGGAATATATGGTATTAAAGGATTAGATATTAAGAATTTTATAGGTTCTGTAATGGATTTGTCTAATGTCATTAAAGTTTTATATTATGATGAATTTTTAAATAAAGAGAAATAATATATAGTTTTTCTAACAGCATTAATAGTATTATTAAGAATTTATTTAAATCATTAATAGATAATCTTATAAATGTATTCAAAAATAACTAGTAATCTTACTAGTTATTTTTGAATATAGTTAGGTTGTTTTCTCATTATTTGATGATATAATATTAATAAACAGATAGTTGCTAATATTTAAAATAGTATATTTATTTTTAATATTTAGAAATATTAATTTATACAAGGGGGCAAAAAAGAGGGAGTTATGGGGAAAGAAAAAGTGATTGTTGTGGCAGATATTCATGCTAATATCCATGCCTTAAATGTTTTTTTAGATTATTTACAAAATGAAAATGAAGATGTAAAATATATTCTTAACTTAGGAGATTTTATTCAAGAAGGTCCTAACCCAACAGAAGTTTTTGATATTGTTATGAATGATAAAAGATTTGTAAATATCTTAGGGAATAATGAGCATATATTAATAAATAGAAATTTTGAAGATTTTCCAAAGGGAGAAATAGAGCATCAAAATTGGAACATTGAACTTTTAGGGGAAGAGAGAATTTGTAGATTAAAAACTTTACCAACGGAAAGAATTATTAATATTTGCGATAAGAAGATACTTATGGTACATTCTAGAATAGATAGTATGACTGATTTACCTTTACTGTATAAGGAAGTTACTTTAGATAAGTACACAGAAGATTATGGAGATATTTGTGATTATGTGTTAATTGGGCATACTCATTATCAAAGTTTAGTTAAACATTGGAGTGGTAAACCAATAATAAATCCTGGTTCAATAGGATGTTCTAGAGATGGTCTTGTAAACTTTGCAATTCTAGAATTTGATGGAAAAGCTGTAGATATTAGTTTTAAAACTCTAAATTATGATTTAGATGCTGTAGTTATGGATTTTTTTAAATATGATGTTCCAGATAAGGAGCATATTCTAAAGTTTATGTATGGAATGAACTAAATGATAAGATGTGAAGCTTTGAAATTGTATATTAATTAATATACAATTTTTAATTATTAGTTCTCAATTATCTTTAGGAGGAGAAATTATGAAGCCGAAAGTATTTATAGCTCAAAATATATCAAAGGAAGTGGAGAAGTATATAGAAAAGTATTGTGATTATGAAATCTGGAATTCAGATGAAAAAATACCTAGCGATATATTACTAAAATCTATAGCTGATGTAGATGGTCTCATTCAATTTGGTGCTAGAATTGATAAAGAATTATTAGATGCAGCACCTAAATTAAAAGTGGTAAGTAATGTGGCAGTAGGATATGATAATTTTGACTTAGCGGAAATGAAAAAAAGAAATATAATAGGAACAAATACACCATATGTACTAGATAATACTGTAGCAGATTTAGTTTTTGCACTTATACTTGCTACTTCTAGAAGAGTAGTAGAACTTGATAAATTTATAAGGGATGGAAAGTGGAATAAAGATATAGATAAAGAAAATTTCGGAGTAGATGTTTATAATAAGACTTTAGGAATTATAGGAATGGGAAGAATAGGAGAAAAAATTGCGAAAAGAGGTAAGTTCGGCTTTGATATGGAGGTAATTTATTATAACAGACATAGAAACTTAGAAATGGAAGAAAAGCTAGATATAAAATATAGTACCTTTGATGAACTTTTAATAAAGTCAGACTTTATTGTTATTATGACTCCACTTAATGAAGAAACAAAAAATTTAATAGATTATAGAGAATTTAATCTTATGAAGCAATCTTCTATATTTATAAATGCTTCAAGAGGCCAAACTGTAAATGAAGATGCTTTGATAGACGCACTTGAAAAGAAAAAAATTCACGGTGCAGGATTAGATGTATTTTATAAAGAACCCATAGATAAAGATAATCCTTTATTAAAGATGAACAATGTTGTATTAGTACCTCACATAGGCTCAGCTACTATAAAAACCCGTAATGAAATGGCAATGTTAGCAGCTAAAAATATAGTATCTGCTTTAATTGGAGAACCTGTTCCTAATATAGTGAAAGAATTAAAGTTACTTTAAAAATAAATTAATTTGATGTATTTATAACTTACTATATGTAAGTTATTTTTAACTTATAATGAGTAAAACAGAATAATTAAAAACTATATAACTACAANNACATATCTTAAAGGAAAATAATAAAATTAGTAGAATATAACTGTAGGTAAAATATGGAGGTAAACAATTATGAAAGTATTTACTAGTCCAAAGGATTATTTAATTCCTATAACCAAGGATTTAGGTGGAAAATTTCAAAATGATTTTTATTTAAGATTAATTGCTATAGAAAATGATTTTAAGGAGAATATTGTTTTAAATTCAATCTCTTTTATTTTAGTTAATAATAAAGGAGAAGTATTAAAGGAAATAGGTTATAAAGGAAACACCCTTGAAAAGAGAGCAAAGGATAGTATTGAAGAATTAAATATTTATAGAGAAAATATAATTTATGAATGTTTAGGGTTAGAAAAATTTTGGAGTAATGATAGCTTAAGTGCAAATTTAACAATACCACCAAATAAGCAGTTTGTAATTATGGCAGAATATTTTAATTTAATTACCTATGATGAAATTGAAAAAGTGGAAATAGTTATAAATTATAATATAAATAATGAAAATATAAATCATATCCATAGTCTTTCACTTAAGGCTTATGAGGTAAAAAATTCTTATGTTTTTCCTGTAAAGGGAACTTGGATAGCTACAGATATCTATTCTTCTATTGATAGCCATAGATGGTGTTATAATTCAGAGTTTGCTTTTGATTTAGGTCAACTTAATGAGGATTTTATGCTTATAAGTAAAGAGGGAATGGAAAATGAAGAATATGTCCATTATGGAAAAGAAATAGTGGCTATTGGAGATGGAACAGTAATAGAAGCTTATAATGATTTTCCAGAGTATTCACTAGGATATAAGAATAAATTAGAAAGAAGTCATTATGATAATCTTGAAAAGATTCATGGACCGGTTCCACGTTCTGCAGGAAATTACGTTATTATAGAGCATGCAAATAGTGAATACTCTTTTTACTGTCATATGATACTGAATAGTGTTCAAGTAAAGAAAGGTCAAAAAGTTAAAGCCGGAGAAGTACTAGGTAAATTAGGGAATAGTGGAAATTCTAATTGTCCTCATCTTCATTTTCATTTAATGGATGGATCAAATAAACTTACAGCAAGAGGATTACCTTGTAATTTTACAAATATAAAAGATATAGCAAATGAAGAAATAAACTCTATTGATGAAGATTCTATGATAATAAAAACATTTTAATTTATTATACTATATAGGAGGACAGCATGATAAAAGATGAATTAAAGCAATGGAGTTTAGCTGCCATTGTAGGTATTATTTTAGCATTAGGTATAAATTATTTTTTATTTTTTATTTGTAAAATACCTTCTGCTTCAATGGAACCAACTATAATGACAGGAGATCGACTTATTGCTACAAGGGTCTATAATAAAGATAAAATAAAAAATGGAGAAATTGTGGTGTTTTATTCTGAGGAAGAGAAGCAGTTACTAATAAAAAGAGTAATTGGTATAGGTGGAGATAAAATTAAAATTCAAGATAATGGTGAAGTTTTTGTTAACGATAAAAAATTAGAAGAAAATTATGTTTTAAACAATGAAGAAGTAGGAGGAGAATACACAGTTCCTAAAGATCATTTCTTTTTTCTAGGAGATAACAGGATAAGATCTTTTGATAGCCGAAAATGGAATAATCCATATATTCATAAAAAAGATATTAAAGGAAAAGCAAGAATTATAATTTATCCTTTTAATAGAATTAAAGTTATGTAGTATAAATTACTTTTTATAATACAAAGTTTACAATTAAAGTAGAAATCTCTACAATTGTGCATTGAATAAATATTAATTAGGTCTACAATCTTATTGTAGGCTCTTTTTCTTTTATATATTTTTCTATATAATCAATATAGAGAATTATTTAATAATCATTATTAGATAATTTCATTAGCTAAGGGGTGAGAAAAATGACAGAAGAACAAATTATTGCTATGCTTGAAAGAGATCCAATTTTAATAAGGAATATTTCAATTCCTACAGAAGAAATGAAGTTTACGGCACTTAGAAAAAATGGAGCGGTAATAAGATATTTTAAAAACCCTACAGAAGAGATGAAAAAGGTAGCATTAAGAAGCAATATATGGGCAATAGAATTTATTGATAATCCTAGTGAAGAAATGTGCATATATGTAGTTAAAGAAGCTTGGAATACTTTAAAATTTATAAAAAATCCAAGTGAGGATTTAATTAAGTTAGGTATAGAGCAAAAAGGTTGGGCAATACAATATATAAAAAATCCAAGTGAAGAATTGCAACTTTTGGCTGTAGAAAAGGATTTTGATTCTATAAAATACATAAAAAACCCAGCTGAGAAAGTGAAACTTGCAGCGGTAACTTTGAATTATAATGCTTTAAGATTTATTGACAATCCTTCTATGGAGGTTGAACTTACAGCAGTTAAACAAAATGAAGCAGCCTTAAATTTTATAGAAAATATAGATGAAGAGAAAAAACTATTATTTTTAAAGGAAAATGTACTTGTAATGAAGTACTTTAAGGATAGTATTCCTATTAAAAAGGTGGAAAAAGTATTTATAGATAAATTTAGTGATGAAAATATAGATGAAAAATATGTAATAGATTTTTTAAATTGTAGTAGTATAAAAAAAAATAATAATAATATATCTATGGATAAAGTTCTTTTTATATATAAATATGGAAGTAAAAAATCAAAAAGAATTGTAGTAGATCAGAGGCTAAGCTATTAAGGAGGAAACTATGAATTTTGTAGATACACTATTAAGTGCTGAGCTGGTTATTAAAACTAATTCAGTNNTAATTCAGTACCTCTAATTATTGGAGAAAGCGGCATAGGTAAGACTGCTCTTGCCAAAAGTCTTGCTGAGGGGAATAATTACTATTTAATTATTATAGATGGGAATCTTTTGAAAGAGGGAGAGATAGGTGGTCTTCCTACAGTAGAGGATTATATAGAATTTAATAAAGAAGGATTGGAAATTAAAAAGAGAAGAACAGTATATGCTATTCACACAAAGCTTCAAGAAATTAATAATGCTACAATTAACGCTAGAAAAGTACTATTATTTATAGATGAAATTAATCGATGTGAACATACAGTACAACAGGAATTGATGAACTTAATACTAAATAGAGAGATAAATGGTTACAGCTTACCTGACAATGTTAGTATATTAGCTGCTATGAATCCTTCAAATAAATATAATAATTTTGAAGATACTGATTATCAAGTAGTAGATATGGATCCTGCACAAGAAAATAGATTTGTATGGTTAGAGATGGAGAGCGACGTTAAAAGCTGGCTCCAATGGGCAATTGAAAATAATTTAAATAATAAAGTGATAGAATTTATTTCAACTTTTCCAGAGTATTTACATACTCCAACTTTAGAAGAAACTGTTAAGGCTACACCTAGAAGCTGGGAGAGAGTTTCAAAGAGTTATAATCATTATAAAAATAATGAAGAAAATATACCATCAAGAATATTTTTTAATGTTTTAAAGGGAAATGTAGGTACTAAAATTGCACAAGAATATATTAGTTTTATTGAAAGTGGCAATGAACCTTTAATAAGCTATGAGGAAATATTTGAAAAGGAGAGTTTTTCACAGGAATTAAAAGATAAAGTGAAAAATGAAAGCCATTCTAGACTTTATTTAACATCAAAGAATGTATTATTTTATCTAGAAAATAAAGCTAATAAGGAAAGAGAAATAAGAATATTTTCGGATTTTCTTCAACTATATCCTGTAGATTTAAAAGTAGGAATAATGCAAGAAATAAAGGAAAATCATAAGAATTTATATTCTAAGTTTTTATATAATGATGATTTTGTTGAAGGGTATTTTAAGGCTTATAGTGAGGTGAAAAATTAGGAGGTGTTTTTATGGATAATAAATTTGAGAATTTAAGAAAACAACTCTATGAGGAAATAAGTGGATTAAAGACAAAAGATGATTTAAAAGAAAATTTTAATGATAGATTTTTTCAAATTATAGATATGGTAAACTTTTCACTGATGGAAGATAGAGATAATTTCTATGGACATTTTCTTCTTCATATGAAAAGAAATATCAATTTAGAAATAGCTACACCTACTGGAATAACAGCAAGCATTTCAGATTTTACTATACATTTTAATCCATTACTTTTTATTCAATGTAGCTTAGAACAGATGCAAGGTCAAATTAAGCATGAAATTCATCATATTTTATCATTACATTTAAATAGAGCAAAAGATTTAAAGAAAAAATATAGTACATTAGCTTTAAATATAGCCATGGATTTATCAGTTAATCAATATATAGATAATTTACCGCCATATTCTATTACTATAGATTGGATTAATTTAAAATACGGAATTAATTTAGAGCCTTTTAGTACTATGGAATATTATGCAGATAAAATACAACAGACATTGGATTTTTTAGATGAAGATAATGATTCTGAGGAAGATGACACCAAGGTGAATGATGAAATTGCTAACGAATATAATCCAGAAACAACTCATGATATATGGGAATTTTCAGAGCAAATAGATGAGAAGCTTTTAAAAGAACTTACTAAAAAATATGTTGATAAAGCATGGAAAGGTGATTTGCCCGTATTTATAGATATTATGATTAAAAATCTAAATGGAAAAACTGCAGAAATTCCTTGGAATGTATATTTAAAAAAAATTATGGGGAACGTACCTAGTGGATATAAAAAAACTATAACTAGAAGGAATAGAAGGCAACCAGAAAGATATGATCTAAGAGGAGTTTTATCCAAACAAATTGCTAAGATTACCATAGCAATCGATATAAGTGGAAGTATTAGTGATGAAGAAATAGAACAGGCATTTATAGAGATTTTTTCTATTGTAA
Organism: Clostridium sp. UBA2485; assembly: GCF_002341865.1. Taxonomy (GTDB): domain Bacteria; phylum Bacillota; class Clostridia; order Clostridiales; family Clostridiaceae; genus Clostridium_J. The sequence goes on from NZ_DDOV01000074.1 coordinate 110,734, forward strand.
AAAATTATAATCATAAAATAACAATAGTTGAATGTGATAGTGAGATAAGAAGAGTTTATACTGTGAAATCTATTAGAGACTTAAAGAAAAAAGTTGATACAAAAGGTGGCACAAAATTTTCTCCAGTTTTTGATTTTGCTAATAAAAATAAAAGTAATATACTTATATATTTTACTGATGGTGAAGGTGAGGAGAGACTTAGAGTTACCCCTAAAGGATATAAAACTCTTTGGATTATCAGTGGAAGAGGAGACAAGCTGTCACTAACAAAGCCTTTTGGCATTGTGAAAAAATTAAAAAGAATTGAAGTTGTAGATAATATAGATATGTATGATGTAAGAACTGATGGCTGGTCTATGAATAGTCAACAACCAGTTGAGGAATAGATTAGCCTATTCAATTCACAATTCACAATTCACAATGCAAAATTCACAATTATGGATATTTCTCAGCAGAAGCTGAGAAATTTAGAATTAATTCTGTAGCGGCGAACAGTGCATTGTGAATTATTTAAATTTCAATCCCTGCCATTTTAAGCAGATATAATGCATTTTTAGTTTTACTTACACCTTCTCGTAGCTTATAGTCAAAATGAATATTGTTATCAACATAGTATTCTCTAAAATTATAATTTTTAATTTTAGAGTTTTCTACAGCAAGATCACAGAGCTCTAGATCATGAGTGGATACCATTCCTAAAGTATTTTTCTTGCTTAATTGATTTATTAAAACCTTAGCACCTATATGCCTATCTGTAGAGTTGGTACCTTTAAATATTTCATCTAATAAAAAGAAGATAGGAATATTATCCTTTGAGGCTTCAATTAAAGATTTCACTCTAAGGATTTCTGCATAAAAAGAAGAAATACTTTCTTCAAGATTATCAACGATTCTCATGCAGGTATAAATTTTCATTTTGCTACATTTAAAGCTAGAAGCAGCTACTTTAGTTCCACTATATGAAAGCACCATATTAAGCCCTATAGTTCTAAGTAAGGTACTTTTTCCAGACATATTGGAGCCGGTAATTAATGCTATAGAATTAATATTGTTTAAAGAAAAACTATTTGATACTGCTTTTTCTCCTAATAGGGGATGATGAGCTTCTTTAGTTTCTAGTATAAGATTGTTTTTTTCAAAAGATGGCAAGCTGTAATTAGGATTATCATGATTTATTAACGCTAAGCTGCAAAGAGCTTCAATTTCTCCAACGATTTCTACATACTTTTGAATATTCTTTCCATAAGATTTTTTCCAATTTTCAAGACCTAATATGGCCCTATAATCCATTAAAAATAATATATTTAATGGAAAATATAAAAAGTTTTTTCTATCTTGAATAAGAGAAATTATTTTAGAAAGTTCTTTTATTTGATGATTTACTTTTTTATTTTCATTACCCTTTAAATCTTGCTGAAGTTTTGCTAGATAACTGCTTTTAAAATGCTTATTTTCAAATTGCTCTATCATTGAGCCATAAGCATATATATCTTTCTTATATTTAAAAACTTCCCCTAAAAGAACTTCTCTGTTTTTTACATCTATTATTAAAAGAATAATTTGAAATGCTATTAATATCTTTCCTATATTAAAAGATAAAGTAGCTATAAACAAAGGCAATATTAAAAATATTGTTGTTATTAAAGGAAAAATTTTAATAGCTATAGATAATATAGGTTTTAAATAAGTTTTATTATAAGAACTTCCCCAAGCTATAAGTTTAGATGGATCTTTAAATTCATCTTTAATTTTCTCTCCTTCACTAACAAACCTTTGCATAAAACCTAAATTAGAGGCAATTTCTTCAATAGCAACTTGTCTTTCATATATTTCCTCAATGGAAAAATCCACTTCTCCACAAAGGATAGCTTTTAATCTATGCCGTCCTAAAAAGCTATTACAACAGTTTATCATTTGAAAAAGAGATCCTTTACCTAAGATGTCTAAATCCATAGCATAATTATGATTTTTTATCACTAAATCTTCTCCAGTGTCTGAAAAATCTTTCCATTTTCCCGAAACTCTAAAAATAGATTTTTCATTTATATTTTTAATAGCTGTTGTAAGAGTCTTTTTCATTTCAAGATTTTTATGTACACTTCCTAAAACAAAAAATGCTATTAAAAAAGCTATAAAAGTTAAGGAAGATAAAGTATAGATTTCTTTTCTGTATAGAAGAAAAAATACTAAAAGTGATATTACAACCAGCATAAGTCTTAAAGTGCTAATAAAATTCATTAATTTATATTGACGTTTTTCAAGATGCTCGAAAGCTGCTACTCTTCTTTCATATTTTTGTATAAGATTTTTCATCACACACCTCCTGTATCTATATATTACCATTATTTTTTAAATATACAACTTTAATCAATGGAAAATTGAAAATGGACAATTGTGGTGGAAATTAATTTTGTAAATTAATTTCTTAAAATAGATTTTTTAATAAAAGTGACTGTGTCACTTTAAAAAGAAATCAATTGATAATTCTCCATTGTATAAGGGTGCAGTATAGTTCGGAACAAGACTTGTTTACTTAAGTAGAATAATGAAGATAGGTAATACAACTAAACTATACTGAGCAAAAAAGTAACTACGTCACTTCAAAAAGAATTAATTCTAAATTTCTCAGCTATTGCTTAGAAATATCCAAAATTGTGAATTTTGCATTGTGAATTATGAATTGAAAAAGTTGTGAATTGAATACTTTCTAGTAATTAATAAATCAATAATTAAGTGGGAAGATTAATTGTAGAGAAGCTAAGGAATCTTTAAAAAATATAAGTAGAAAAGTTTATAAAGTTGACACTTAGTACAAATAAATATTAAAATATAACACTGTAGAAGATTTTAATGATTCATAACTGAGAATTAGAGATTTAAAGTTAGATAAAAATTTAGTTATAGCAAACTAAATTTAAACTTTTTCTTAAGATGAGAAGTAACCATAATTGTATATTTTCAACAATTAATTATTAATTGTATAGGTTATGGATTAAAATAAAGGTGGATGAAAAAATGGTTAGGACAATTGATTATAAGGAACTTCGAGGAGATTATGTTTTAGTTGATGTGAGGAGTCCAGGGGAATATAAGGAAGCAACAATACCTGGTGCAGTAAATATTCCATTATTTAATGATGAAGAAAGAGCTTTAATAGGCACTATTTACACTAGGGAAAGTACAGAAAAAGCTAAAAAATTAGGAGTAGATTTAGTATCTAAAAAGTTGCCTAAAATTTATGAAGAAATAAGCGATTTAGAAAAGAAATATAATAAGGTTGTCATGTTTTGTGCAAGAGGAGGTATGAGGAGTGCCTCTATAGCAGAGTTACTTGGTGCTTTAGGCATAAAGGTTGAAAGAATTAAAGGTGGATATAAGGGATATAGAGCAGTAATAAATCAAGAACTTCCAAAATTAAATGAAGAGGTTACTTATGTAGTGCTTCATGGAAATACAGGGGTAGGTAAAACCGAAATTCTTAAAAAACTTATGGAAAATAATCGTGATGTATTAGATTTAGAAGGATTTGCTAATCATAGAGGATCTATATTAGGCTCAGTTGGATTAGGAGAAAACTATTCTCAAAAGCATTTTGAATCTTTAATTTATGAAGGACTTAAAAATAGAAAGAGTAAGTATGTTTTTATTGAAGCTGAAAGCAGAAGAATAGGAAGAGTTTTAATACCAGAATATATCCATAATAGAATGAAAGAAGGCATACATGTTTTTATTGATGCAGATTTAGATTTTAGAAGCAATTTAATTATTAATGAATATACTAAAGGAAAAAATTGTAATGAAGAACTTTGTGATGCTATAATGAAGATTAGAAAGCATATTAGTGTGGCTAATTTGGAACAATATTGTGAAAGAATAAGAAATAATGATTATATAGACGTGGTAAAGGAACTTATGGTAAGATATTATGATCCGCTTTATATGCATAGTTCTAATCAATATAAATATGATTTTAAAATAATCGTAGAAAGTATAGAAGCTTCTGCAAGGCAATTAGAAGATTTTATTGATAACTATAAAAATGATGTGAATTAGCAAAAGGCAGAACATTTGTTTCTGTTTTTTGCTTTTTTATCTTTACTATAAATAAGTAACGTTATAAAATAACATTTGTAACCAAAAACAAAGTTAGTATGGAGGTAAGAATGATTTTAGAAAATAAAGATATTAACAGTTATGAAGTTACAGATTTAACTTCTTTAGAAAAACTAGAACCTGTTAGAGTTAGACCAGGTATGTATATTGGGTCAACAGGAACAAAAGGACTTCATCATTGTATTTGGGAAATCTTTGATAACGCTATAGATGAAATTGCGAATGGCTATGGAGATAGTGCAGAATTGATTTTAAATAGTGATAAAAGTGTAACTATTATAGATAATGGTAGGGGAATTCCTACAGGAATACATCCTATAAAAAAGAAGTCTGGTGTAGAGATGGTATATACAGAACTTCATACAGGAGGAAAGTTTAATAATTCTAACTATAAAACTTCAGGAGGACTTCATGGTGTTGGGGCAGCGGTGGTAAATGCTCTTTCATCTTGGCTTGAGGTTGAAGTTAGACAAAAGGGACAAATTTTTCGTCAGCGTTTTGAATATGCTTATGATAAAGCACTTAAAAAGAAAATGCCTGGAACTCCAGTTACTAAGCTTGAAGTTGTAGGTAAGACTAAAGAAACAGGAACTAAAATAACTTTTATGGCTGATAGTGAAATTTTTGGAAGTGTAGATTATAAATTTGATCTCATTGATGAAAGGCTTCAAGAGCTAGCTTTTCAAAATAAAGGAATAACTTTAATTTTAAAAGATAATAGAAAAAGTGAGCCCATAGAGAAAACTTATCACTCTGAAAGAGGATTATTAGACTTTATAGATTATTTAAATGAGAGTAAAGCTATACTTCATAAAGACCCTATTTTATTTAGTGGTGAAAGAGAAGTTAATGGACTTAACTTAGATGGTGAAGTTTGCATCCAATTTACTGATTCTACTACGGAGTATATAGCTAGTTATGTAAATAATATTCCTACCACAGAAGCAGGAACCCATGAAACTGGTTTTAAAACTGGAATGACTAGAGCCTTTAAAGAATGGAGTAAAAAGCTTAATTTAATTAAAGAGAAGGACAAGGAATTTGAAGGTGACGATTTAAGAGAAGGGATGACAGCAATCGTAAAAATAAAGGTCAGTAACCCTATTTTTGAAGGTCAAACTAAAACAAAATTAGGGAATGCAGAGGCTTATTCTATGATGAATGAGCTATGTTATCAAAAGATTGGTGAATGGATAGAAGACAATAAAGAAACAGCTACTATTATTATAAATAATGCTATTTCTGCTGCACAACGTAGAGAAAAGATTAAAAAGATAAATGAAGCTGAAAAAAAGAAAATAGGAAATGGTACATCACCATTAGCAGGAAAGATAGCAGTATGTACTCTTAAAAATTCTCAGTTCACAGAATTTATAGTGGTTGAGGGAGATTCAGCTGGTGGTAGTGCAAAGCAAGCCAGAGACAGAAGGTTTCAAACAATTATGCCTTCAAAAGGTAAAATAATGAATACAGAAAAGCAAAAGCTAGAAAATGTATTAGCTAGTGAAGAACTTAAAATTTTTAATACAGCTGTTGGAACAGGAGTTTTAGATAATTATAAAGAAGAAGATTTAAAATATGATAAAATAATTATCTTAAGTGATGCTGACGTGGATGGATATCATATACGTACACTATGGATGACTTATGTTTATAGGTATATGAGACCATTAATTCAAAATGGTCATCTATATATAGCGCTTCCTCCACTATATAAGGTTTATAAAAATAGCAAAAACGGTGAGATATCTAAATATGCTTATAGTGATGAAGAGTTAGAAAAGGCAAAAAAGGAAATTGGAAAAGGTGCATTAATCCAACGATATAAAGGTCTTGGAGAAATGAATGCTGATCAATTATGGCAAACTACTTTAAATCCTGAAACTAGAACTCTTCAACGAGTGACTATTGAAGATGCAACGAAGGCTGAAAAAATGATTTCACTTTTAATGGGGGATATAGTAGAACCAAGGAAAAATTATATGTATAAATACGCAGAATTTTAGGAGGTGTTAAATCATGGCTAAAAAAAATAATCAAATTCCAATAGATAATAATATTATTAATACACCATTACATGAGGCAATGCCTGATAACTATCTCCCTTATGCGGTAGAAGTTTCAAAAGATAGAGCTCTACCAGATGTAAGAGATGGTCTAAAGCCTGTTCATAGGAGAATACTCTATGGTGCATATATGCTTAAAGCTTTTCCAGATAAGCCCTATTATAAATCTGCAAGAATAGTAGGGGACATATTAGGTAAATATCATCCACATGGTGATACATCTGTATATGATGCAATGGTAATTTTAGCTCAAGATTTCTCTACAAGAATGCCACTTATTGACGGTCATGGAAACTGGGGAAGTATTGATGGAGATAGTGCTGCTGCCATGCGTTACACAGAAGCTAGACTTTCAAACATTTCTATAGAACTTTTAAAAGATATAGATAAAAATGTAGTAGATATGGTGGACAATTATTCTGATACAGAGAAGGAGCCATCTGTATTACCAGGGAGATACCCAAATCTTTTAGTAAATGGAGCCTTTGGTATAGCAGTAGGTCTTGCTACAAATATTCCACCTCACAATTTGGGGGAGGTAATTGATGCTTCATTAGCTTATGCAGATAATAATGAAATAACTACAAAAGAATTAATGTCATATATTCAAGGACCTGATTTACCAACAGGCGGAACATTAATAGGTAAGAATGCTATTTTAGCTGCTTATGAAACGGGAGAAGGAAAGGTAACTCTAAGGGCAAAGACTCATATTGAAACCTTAGAAAATGGTCGCTTAGGAATTGTAATAACAGAGTTTCCATATAGAAAAAACAAGGCAAAATTACTTCAGTCTATCTCTGATATGACTGGAGATAAGAAACATTCTAAAGCATTAGAAGGAATTTCTGATATTAGAGATGAATCCGACAGAGAAGGAATACGAGCTGTTATAGAATTTAAGAAAAGTGCTACTGAGGAAAGTGTAAATAAAGTATTAAAATACTTATTTAAGAAAACAGAACTTCAGTGTAATGTTTCCTTTAATATGGTGGCATTGGCAAATGGAAAACCAGAAACCTTAGGATTGAAGGCGTTAATCCATCATTATGTTGAACATCAAAAGGATGTAGTGACTAGAAGAACAAAAAGAGAGCTTGAAATTGCAGAAAAAAGATTTCATATAGTTGAAGGCTTTATAAAAGCTATTGATATTATGGATGAAATAATAAAAACTATAAGAGCATCTAAGTCAAAAAAGGATGCTGCTATAAATTTAATAGCTAATTTTGGATTTACTGAACTTCAAGCAGAAGCTATATTAGAAATGATGCTATATAGATTAACTGGACTTGAAATAAAAACTTTTGAAAAGGAATATAAAGAACTTGAAGTTCTTATGAGAAAACTAAGAAAAATTTTAGATAATGAAAAAGAACTTATAAAAGTTATAAAAAAAGAGCTTTTAGAGATAAAAGATAAATATGATGATAAAAGAAGGACAGAAATTATTGAAAATGACAATGAAGCTAAAATAGAATTAGAAGAATTAATAATAGAAGAGGATATAGTTATAACTGTTTCTAATGAAGGTTTTATAAAGAGAACACCACTAAAATCCTTTAATAGAACCTCTCAAGATGTAGAAGATATAGATCATCGAGAAGGAGATTATAATAAATTCCTACTTCAAAGTAATACAAAAGATACTTTAATCTTCTTTACTTCAGAGGGAAATATGTATCAACTAAAGGGAATTTCTATTCCTGAATTTAAGTGGAAGGAAAGAGGAGAAAAAATAGAGAGTTTAATAAAAAGCTTCGACTCATCTAAAGAATCTATTGTAGCAACTTTTTCTATAGAGAGTTTTGAAAAACCAAGAAACTTATTATTATTTACCTCTAGCGGTATGTTAAAGAAAACTGAGCTTTCTAAATTTAATACTAATTACACAAAGCTTTCTGCATTAAGATTAAGAGAAGGAGAAAAGCTTGTAGATGTAAAGATAGTTAATATGGATAGAGAAGAGTGTTTTATTAAAGTTACTACAAAAAATGATTTATGCTTCAATGTAGAAGAACCAATTATTGAAGAAAGTGATAGAAGTCTACTCGGAAAGCAACTTTTTAATTTACCTAATGGTGATGAAGTTATATCCATAGATTACACTGATGAATATGAATTTAGAGAGTTTTTCTTAAGTATAAATTCTAAAGGACTTATAAGAACAAGTAATAGGAAATCTAATGATAAGCACATAACTTTAACTAGTAGTAATGAAGAAATTCTTTTATTCACAGAAAAAGGAAAGGTGTATAAGCTAAAAGGTTATATTCTTCAAAATATAGATAAGAAGGGAATAAGTCTAGTTGAGTTGCTTCAAGATTATGATAAAGAGGATAAGATTATTAGTATAATTTCTTTAAATAAATATGAAGATGAAAAAAGCTTTTACTTTATCACTAAAAAAGGGTTAATTAAAAGAACTTTATGCAGCGAATTTGAGGGAGATTATATTATAACTACTGGATATAAATTGAAAACTGAGGATGATAGGGTAATTTCTGTATCCTTAGAAAATAGTGATAATTTGGCACTAATTGTTACTGAAAAGGCTATGTGTATTAAATTTAATATCTCTACTATAAATACCATGGGTAAAAATGCTAGTGGAGTTACTGCTATTAGCTTAAAAGATGATGATAGTGTTATCTTTGGAGATATAATTTATGAAGAACTAGGTAGAGAACTTCATGAAAAAGAGAAATACTTATGCGTAGATAAATTAAAAACAAATTTAATTTTAAATACTTTAAAAGGAGAAGCAAAAACAATTCCTATAAGTGATATAAGCACACAAAATAGAGCAGGTCGTGGAAAGAATGTAATGCTGTTCTTAAGTGATGATAAAATAGAGAGTGTTGAAAGAGAGTAAGTTTTATGAAAAAGATATTTTTAAAAAATAAATTAAAATTTATCTATACTCATAGTGAAAACACTATAACTTCTTTTACAATAGGGCTGAATGCAGGTGCAATAGTAGAAGAGAGTAATGAACTAGGATTAGCCCATGTGGTTGAACATATGGTTTTTAAAGGAACCAAAAATAGAAGTGAAGCAGAAATTAATAATCAATGCGATAAAATTTTTGGATTTCATAATGCTATGACAAATTACCCTTATGTAGTTTATTATGGTACTTGCCTTTCAGAAGACTTTGAAAAGGGCTTAGAAGTCTATAGTGATATATTGTTAAATCCTACTTTTGATGAAGAGCATTTTAAAGACGAAATATCGGTCATTTGTGAAGAATTAAAGGAATGGAGCGATGATACATCTCAATATTGTGAAGATANNGAAGAATAAAAGAACTTATTATAGGGAGTGAAGATATAATAAAGTCTTTTACGGTAAATGATGTAAGAAGCTTTTATGATAAATACTATATACCTAATAATTGTACTATTTCAGTAGTATCTTCACTGTGTTTTGAAGATGTTTATAAAATAATAGATAAATATTTTTCTACGTGGAAAGAAAAAAAATATGAAAATAATGAAATAGTTTATGAGAAAAATACATGTGGAACATTTATTGAAGAAAAAAGTGATATAAACTCGTGTAAAATACAATATATTTTTCCAATACACAATTTGAACCATAGAGAAATAACTTTACTTAGAATATTTAATTCTTTTTTTGGAGAAGGAACTAGTAGTATTTTATATGATGAAATAAGGACTAAAAGGGGATTAGTTTATGATATAAGCTCTAAGCTTAAAAATGAAAATGGCATTAAATTATATACTATAACCCTTGGTACCTCAAAAGAAAATATAAACACTTCAATTGAAATTATAAATGATGAAATTGAAAAGGTTAAAGTATTAAAGAGATATTTTACAGAAGGAAAAATTGAGGACATAATAAAATCATTAAAATTAAAAAGAATCTTAGGACTAGAGAAATCTATATCATTATCCTTTAATATATGTATTTTTGATATTATGTATGGAGATTACAATATTTTATTCAATGAGTACGATATAGAAGATATAACTGAGGATGAAATTCTTAAAGTTGCAAATAAAGTCCTTAACAACTCAACTATTCAAATAATAAAATCAAAATAAGGGGCTGTTGTAAAACAAAGATTTATAAATTTTGATGAATAAAACCATGTATATAAGGAAATTTGTTTTCCTGTCTATGCATGGTTTTTTATTTTATATAGGGAGCTTTGCATTTTGCAACGCCACTTATTTCAAAAATTTTTAAAAAACACAGGGTGTTTGTCTTAGATGGTAATATATGATAAATTTAACACATAAATAAAATTTATATTTGGGGGATTGAGATGAGAAAAATATTATATGTTATGCTGTCTATAATCTTAAGTTTTGGGCTATTTGGATGTTCTAAAGATTCTAGCATTGAAGAAAATAAAGTGGAAAGTAAAGTAGAAGTAAATCCATTAGTTAATGAATTACCTAAACTAAAAGTATTTATAGATAATAAAGAAATGGATGTTCAGTTAGGCGACTACATGTATTATGTTGGAGATAAGCAAATTACTACTCCAGCTCATAAAGAAGAATTAAATCAAGAGCCGACAGTGTTTAAAAAAGTTAAAAAAAGTAGTGAGATGGTTTTAGAATTTAGTGAAGAACCTAAGTCTTATAACGTAATAGTTATAAAAGATATAGATATTGTAGGTAGAGCTGAAGGCATAGATGTAGATTTAAAGGACAATAAGGCAATACTTCCAAAAGAAAAAGGCAAATACGTTATAATGATAGATGCTGAATATACTAAAGGTAATGTAGGGTATGGCTTAGACATTCAGATTAAGTAAGTTATATAAACATATTGATTAAAAATTTAATAGATAGACAAGTATTTTCTAAAACAAGAAGAGGTAACATTTAGTTATCACTTCTTGTTTTTTTATAATTATATAATTATTAATATAAAATTACTGAAATAAATGTAAATATATATATAATTATATATATTTTGCTTGAATTTATATTTAAATTATAATAAAATGCAATAGTATGTCAAGAAACATAAGAAAAAGGTCGAATTTTTATGTGGCAGTATAAAATAAACTTCATATTGCTTTACTAGGATATTTATATGAAAAATTTTTTGAAAGATTTATGAAAGGAGCAAAGGAAATGTTTAATGAACATATAAAACCGTTTAAAATACTTAATTTTGGAAAGCTCAAAAGAAAAGGGTGGAAGAAAGAAAAAAATTTTATATATGGAAAATATAATGATTATGATTTTACTGTTTTTCAAGAAGATAACTATAAAGGAATACTTATGCCCTTAAAAGGAATATCTAAACCGCAAATTGAAATAATTCAAAGTTTTTTTACTAACAATGCTAAAAAATATAATTTGAAAAATTATTTTTTTGAAGGAGAATTTTTACGTATAAATATTTCAGAAAAATTTTTCTCTTTAAGCAGTGGTAAATTAGAAAATATGTTAGAAGAATTTACTATGTTTTTAAATTTATCTGATATAAATCTAAAAAACAGATGTATATTTTGCGGAGAAGACAATGCTTATGAAACAATACTTAAGGAAAAGGTATTATGCCCAAGTCATCAAGAATGCTATGCACAAGAAGATACAAAGCTAAAGGTTGAAAAAAATAATTTGGAATTAGAAAATAAAAATTATTTTAGAGGAACTATAGGAGCTTTATTAGGAGGAATTATAGTTGTAATATTAAATCTTTTATTTAGTGCTTTTACTAATAGAACTTTAGTTATTATAGGGATTTTTATAGTTTTAGGGGCATTTAAAGGGTATAAATTTCTAGGAGGAAAGATAGGAAGAGGTACTAAAAGTATTATTGTTTTTTTAACTATTTTTTCAGTGATACTTATACCTATAGCAGATATCATATATTCTATAATATTTAATAAAGCGTCTCTTACTATAGAAAATTTTATCTATATAGCAGCTTTAAAAGAAAATTTGTTATTAATTATAAAGGAATTAGTGGCCAATTCAATTGCGGCGATTGTAGGTATTGGTGATGTAATACGAAGAATTAATATTGAAATTAAAGGGGGATCACCAAAACTTAAAAAAGTTTCATTATAAAAAAGATAAGAACAAACATAAGTAAAGTTAAGAGTACATAGCTTTAGTAGAATCTTTATATGAGGATTATCTTTTCAAAAAATTTATGACAGGAGAAAATAAATGCTTAATAGAAAAAAAATAATGAAATTTCTGATTTATTTATAATGTTTGGATTTAGACGATTTAAAGCTAAAGGTTGGAAAAGATATAAGAATTTTATATGTGGGAAATATAATAATTATAATTTTACAGTTTTTCAAGGTGACAAATGCAAGCATATATTCGTGCCACTAAAGGGGATATCTCAGCAGGAGATTAAAATAATTCAAAGTTACTTAGATAATAATGCTAAAAAATTTAATTTAAAAAATTATTTTTTTGAAGAAGAAATTTTACAAATGATTATATCAGAGAAAATCTGGTATTTAAGTGGAAGAAAGCTAGAAAATATATTAAGTGATTTTACTATGTTTTTAAACCTATCAAATATAAATTTTCAAAACAGATGCATGTTTTGTGGAGAAAACGGTGCTAATAAAGTTATACTTAAAACTAATATATTATGTGAAGTTCATGAAGCGTGCTATACAGAAGAGATTAATAGGCTTATAAATGAAAGAGATGCTTTGGAGTTAGAACATAAAAACTATATTAGAGGAACTATAGGCGCTATATTTGGAGGAATATCAGCCTTTATAATAAATATAATGATAATTTTATTTTTTGAAGATTTAGTAATAGTTTCAGGAGTCATCTTTGCAGAAGGTACATTTCTAGGATATAAATTTTTAAATGGGAAAATGGGTAAAAATACAAAATACATTGTTATTCTTTCCACTATTCTTTCTATATTTTCTGCAGAAATAATATTTATTATTTTATATATAATAGGCATAGATATGCCTTTAAATATGAGCAATTTTATGTTAGTACTGAAAAATTCAGATGTTCGTGAATTTGTAATTTTTAGCCTACCGTGGCTTTTAGGGACATCTGCTTTAAGTATATATAGAATAATAAAAGAAATTGACTATAAAATAAAAAATCAATTGCCGATGATTAAAAAGATTTCATTATAATAAAAAGCTAAGAATAAGATATTTCTCTTATTCTTAGCTTTTTCTATAATGATTCATAGATTTTCTTTATAAGTAGAGCATCATTTTCAAGAATAGGGCTCTCGCAAATTACACATCCTTTTATATCAAAGTCTCTAAAAGCTTTCATACAAGCATTATAGTTAAAATCACTTTCCTCAAAAGGAAGGTGGTTTTTTTCACCTTTAGGTCCATAGTTTATACCAGATATATGAATGTGCATATCATCTAATGCTTCCTGGCCCAAATTATCTCCTATATGTGATAATATTTTTGCAAAATCATCATATTCTTTTAATGCTCCATTATATCTTGCATGCAAATGAGAAAAGTCTACACATAGTTTACAAGTAGGTATTCTTTTACAAAGCTCAACTAGCTCTTCAAGAGATCCAAACTGAGTAGGTTTACCTGTAGTCTCTAACCTATAATCTACTCCAAAGTGTGGAATTTTTCTCAAATTTTCTTCAATAGTATCAAAGGTTTCTTCTGGAGAATCTTTTAAATAAAAGCCGGGGTGAAATATCAAGCTTCGTCCATCTACCTTTTGAAGGCCTTCTGCTCCTTTAACTATACGTTCAATAGATTTTTCTTGTTTTTCAATTTCATCAGAATTTAGATTTATATAATAAGAACCATGAGCAGAAAGATAAAAATTATTTTCTTCCTTAGCTTTATAAACGTCATCTTTATTTTTATCTGTTATATTAACTGAGCGAACAAAAGGTAGTTCCATTGCATCCAATCCTAAGTTTTTCAAATGAGGGATGCCAGTTTTATAAGTAAATTTTGTATTTTCATCTCCAAGAGGAAGACCAGAAATTCCAAATAATAATTTGTCCATTAAATCACCTCAAAAATTAAAGTATGATGTGATTATATCATACTTTTGAATAAATTTATAATTAACCTTGAACAATTCAGAATTCACAATACACAATGCAGCATTAAGGTGGAAATTAATTCTTTATAAATTAATTTCTTCAAATAAATTTTTCGAATTTTGCTGAGAAATATTCATAATTGTAAATTATGAATTAAAATACTAAAAAATAGCATTTACCGTAGTATATTTCTTAATTTTATAGCTGGCTATCCATAGATATAATGAGCAACAAAGTGATAATTAAATAAAGGCCAATTGTAAATTTATTTAAATTTTTGCTATAATGTTAAATAGTATGATTTAAGAGGTGAACCAATGGAAAGTAAATGGATGCTTAGAACTACTAAGACGGATGTTAAGTCGCTGGCGAAAAAGGTAGGCTTAAACCCAATTACAGTAAAAATAATGGTGAATAGAGAAATAGATACCGTTGAAAAAATAAATAAATTTATAAATCCAACTTTTTCCCAATTTCATGATCCACTTCTTATGAAGGACATGGGAAAGGGAGTATCAATAATTAAAAATGCTATAGAACAAGGCGAAAAAATAATGATTTATGGCGACTATGATGCAGATGGCGTTACTAGTACAGTTATATTATATAAAGCATTAAAAAACTGTAATGGTAAGGTAAGTTTTTATATACCAGACAGAGAAAATGAAGGCTATGGCATGAGTAGCGAAAGAATTGAGAAAATAAAGGAAGAGGGATATAATACTATAATTTCTTGTGATAATGGAATTTCTGCATTAGAACAGGTAGAGAGAGCAAAAGAATTAGGAATGACTGTAGTAATTACCGATCATCATGAGTTACCTTTTGAGGATATAGAAGGAAAAAGAGTATATAAAATGCCTATAGCTGATGCAGTTATAAATCCTAAGAGAAATGACTGTGAATATCCTTTTAAAAATTTATGTGGTGCAGGTATTGCATTTAAATTCAGTTGTGCCTTATATAAGGCTATGGGAATTTCTGTGGAAAGTGCCTATGATTTAATTGAAATTGCAGGTATAGGTACTATATGTGATGTAGTTGATCTTATTGATGAAAATAGAGTTATAGCTAAAGAAGCTCTTAATGTAATGAATAATACAAAAAATATAGGGTTAAAGGCATTGAAAGAAATTTTAAATATAAGAAATGAAATGAGTTCTTATCATGTTGGATTTTTAATAGGACCTTGCATAAATGCTACAGGAAGATTAGAAACAGCTTTTTTATCTGTAGATTTATTACTTTGTGAAGATATAGAAAAGGCTAAGGAATTAGCTTCTACTTTAGTGGAATTAAATAAGAAAAGACAGGAAATGACTAATGATAGTGTAGAAGCAATAGTGAATATGGTAAATAGTTCATCACTTATAAATGATAAGGTTTTAGTAGCTTATAAAGAAGATGTACATGAAAGTATAGCAGGTATTGTAGCAGGAAGAGTTAGAGAAAAGTTTAATGTACCAACTATAATATTAACAAAAGGTAAAGAAATGCCTAAAGGCTCTGGAAGATCTATTGAAGAATATAATATGTTTGAAGAGCTTATAAAATGCAAGGATTTACTTCATAAATTTGGTGGACATCCTATGGCAGCAGGACTTTCGATAAAAGAAGAAAACATAGCATTATTTAGAGAAAAATTAAATGAACTTTGTGAACTATCAGAAGAAGATTTGATTCCTAAAATAAGAATAGATGAAAGATTATCACTTAAATATATAAATTTTAATTTAATAGAAGAACTTCATAGTTTAGAGCCTTTTGGTAAAGGCAATAATTCTCCAATTTTAGCAGAAAAAAATATACCTATTGAAAGAATAAGTATACTTGGAGAAAAGAAAAACACTTTAAAGTTTAGATGTAGAATATCAGGGACTAATAGATATATAGATGCAATATGTTTTAATAAAGTAGAAGAGTTTATTGAAATGTTAAAAAATGAATATGGAGAAAGCTATGAATATATGCTTGAAAATCCTCAAGGACTGAAGATGGACATGGCATTTTCACCATCTGTAAATGATTATAACGGTAATGTGTCCCTGCAATTAAAAATTAACAATTTTAAAATATCTAACTAACTTATATAATTGAAGTCTTATTTAAGGTTATTAAGTAATTTGTTAAATAATAAAAAGGAAAAGTTATTTATAACTTTTCCTTTTTTATTATTAATTATATAATCTATAATAAAATTTTTACTTTTTTAATTCTATTTTTATCAATTTCTTCAACAATAAATTTTTTGTCTTTAAAAACAATTTGCTGTTTCAATTGTGGAAAATTTCCTAACTCACCTATAATAAAGCCACCAATAGAATCAAATTCATGGGAGTGAATATCAGTTCCTATAAGATCATTGATATCTTCAATCTTAACACTTCCATCAACTAGGTATTCACTATCATTGATTATAGTGATTTCTGAATGTTGTTCGTCATATTCGTCATCAATTTCTCCAACAATTTCCTCCAACATATCTTCTATAGTTATAATACCAACAGTACCACCATACTCGTCTAAAACTATGTTCATATGTTGTCTGGTTTTATTTATTTCTCTAAATAAATCAATAACCTTCTTATATTCATAAGTATAATAAGGTTTTCTCATATGGTTTTTTATACGAAACTCATCTTCCTTGAAATCAGCCATCAATATATCTTTTACATAGATAATACCTACTATATTATCTATAGTTTCTTGATAAACCGGTATTCTTGAAAATTGCTCTTCCTTGATAACCTGCATAATTTCTTCAAAAGTAGAGTTTAGTTCTATGGCAATTATATCTACTCTTTGAACCATAGCATCTTTTACATAGAGGTCGCCAAACTCAAATACTTTATGAATTATTTCCTTTTCTTCCACTTCTAAAATACCTTCTTCTTCACTTACATCTACAATAGTTTTTAATTCTGCTTCTGTTATCAGAGGAACAGTATTAGAAACTTTACCACCTAGTATTGATATAAGGATATTAGCTACAAATGTAGTCAATACAACTAAAGGCTTTAAAATTATTGACACTACAGATATGAGAGGTGCAACTAATAAAGAAATTTTTTCAGCATTTTGTGAAGCTAAAGTTTTAGGAGTAATTTCTCCAAAAATAAGAATTACTATAGTCATTACTATAGTTGCTATGGCAACTCCTTCAGAACCCAACATTTTTATAGCAACAGCAGTTGCTATAGAGGAACTGGCAATGTTCACTATATTATTGCCTACTAATAGAGTTCCTAAAAGCTTACTTGGATCATCATTTAGCTCTTGAACTTTATTTGCACCTTTTACACCTTCATCTACCATATGTCTTAGTCTAATTTTGTTTAAAGACATAAGTGCAGTTTCAGAAGCAGAGAAAAAAGCAGAACCACATATGAGAATGATTAAAATAATTAATTGCCACGTACTACCAGGCTCCAAAATTACAACACACTCCTTAAAGCACAATATTTAGTTAATAAATATATTATAGCATATCTAGGAAATTTACAAAAGTTCGAAAAAATTTAAAAATTATTAAAAAAGTTCTTTAAAGACAAGTTTTTCTATATTTAAGTAGAAATTAGTAACCAATACACATCATATCTTAAATAACTTTCATTATACATATAGATAAACTACTTAAAAAATGCATAATTACGGTTGAAATTAATTTCTTTAAATAGATTTTTTAATAAAAGTGACTTTGTCACTTGAAAAGATAATGTAACTAAACTATATTGCCAAAACTAACTATATCACTTTAAAATAATCAATTTTAAATTTCTCAGTTTCTGCTGAGAAATATCCACAATTGTGAATTTTGCATTGTGAATTGTGAATTCAATAGTTTTAATTATAATACTAAAAGCATCAATATTCTCATATATATGCTAATTTTAGAACTGGTATATATATATTATAGATTTGACATATTCATATTAAAGCTTCAGATAAAAATAAAAAATAATTAAGCTTTATAAAAATTAAAGATTCAAATAAAAAGTTAGATTTTATGGGTTATAGTTACATAATGCTCAATATTATTAAAGAATATTTAAGATTTAAATGCAGATACTAATATCGTAAGACAAACAGAAATTGAATATAAGGAGGAAACTATTATGAAAAATATGGAAAATGAAAGAAATGAAAAACAAGAACTTAAAAATTCAGTAAATGAATTACAAAATGTACAAAATAGTTTAAAGAACAATCAAAAAAATGAACAAAAAATAGAATTAGATGATAATAAAAATTGCGATTTGCAATAAGGAAATGAAAGCAATATTTAAGAAAAAATAAGAAACTCTAAATTTTAGAGTTTCTTATTTTTTTATAAGTTAAACTGACAATTAAATAAGCGTGACCTAAATCACGCTTATCTTTATATCCATATTCAATTGTAAGTCTGCTATTTTAAAACTATAATCCTCTTTCGTAAGATTCAACCATTTTCTTAACCATTTGTCCGCCAATTGAACCAGCTTCTCTAGAAGTTAAGTCTCCATTGTAACCATTCTTAAGATTAACTCCTACTTCTTTAGCAGCTTCCATTTTAAAATTGTTTAATCCTTCTCTAGCTTCTGGTACTAAAACTCTATTTCTGCTCATACAAATTGCCTCCTTATTTTTAAGTTAATGGTATACTAAATATAACTATTAACTATATCATTTAGTATTGATTTTGAATTTTATTTATAGTATTTAATTTTTGGCAGTTATTATAAATTTCTTTCGTAAGCTTCCACCATTTTTTTAACCATTTGTCCGCCAACTGAACCGTTTTCTCTAGAAGTTAAGTCTCCGTTGTAACCATTTTTAAGATTAACTCCTACTTCTTTAGCAGCTTCCATTTTAAATTTATTTAATCCTTCTCTAGCTTCTGGTACTAAAACTCTGTTTCTGCTCATTTATGAGCACCTCCTTTTTATTTAGTACAAATTAACTATAATCCTCTTTCGTAGGATTCAACCATTTTTTTAACCATTTGTCCGCCAACTGAACCGTTTTCTCTAGAAGTTAAGTCTCCATTGTAACCATTTTTAAGATTAACTCCTACTTCTTTAGCAGCTTCCATTTTAAAGTTGTTTAATCCTTCTCTAGCTTGTGGAACTAATATTCTGTTATTGTTATTAGCCATTTCTTGAACACCTCCTTTTCTTTTGGTACTATTAGTTTAACCGCATATAAATCTTTTATTTTATTAATTTAAAGGAAAGAACTGAATATAATTCTTGCTTTGGTATATATTAGGTAATATAGATACCAATATTAACAATTTATACAAAAATGAGTATTATATTTAGTAGAAAATCTTAAAATAAACTATGTTCAAAAAGTATTATAAAGCCTTTAAAATCAATATTTTAAAGCAATATTTAGCTATGCATTAAAAAAATAAAAAAATAAAAAAAAAATTTTTTATTTTTTATTTATTATTAAATTTTTATTGACTTTTAATTTTCAATTGATATATATTTATTACTTAAATAACTTTAATAAATACATAAAAGAAATATTATATTTATTTTTACATTAAAATTTAAAGTAATACATCTGTAAAAAGGGTATATTAATCTAATTTTGAAAGCTTTTAAAAGTAATAGAGTCATCTAAAGAGTTAAACTTTATTTACACATATAAAAGGTGTCCGTAATTGCAATTTATGTATTAAATAAAAAACACTGAACTATTTCTAGGGGGTAATACTTTGAATGAAAAAAAAATAATCATGACTGGTGGAGGATCTGCTGGTCATGTTACACCAAACATAGCATTGATGCCAAAGCTAAAAGCTTTAGGTTATGATATACAATATGTAGGAACTAAAAATGGTATAGAGCGTCAATTAATTGAGGCAGAAAATATAAAATATCATGTTATTTCCAGTGGTAAACTAAGAAGATACTTTGATGTTAAAAACTTTACAGATCCTTTTAGAGTGATAAAAGGAGTTTTTGATGCTATATCTATACTTAAAAATGAAAAACCTAATATAGTATTTTCTAAAGGCGGATTTGTATCTGTGCCAGTAGTATTAGCAGCAAAATTTAATAAAATTCCTGTTATTATTCATGAAGCAGATATGACACCAGGACTTGCAAATAAAATTTCAATGCCATATTGCACTAAAATTTGTGTAACTTTTCCAGAGGCACTTAGCCATATTGAAAATAAAAAGGCGGTACTTACTGGACTACCAATAAGAAATGAACTATTACAGGGTAGTAAAATAAAAGGACAGCAAATATGCAATTTTAAAGAAGATAAGCCAATTGTATTAGTAGTTGGTGGAAGTTTAGGATCAAGATTTATAAATGAAGTTGTAAGAGAAAACTTACAAGAACTATTAAAAAAATTTAACATAATTCATGTTTGTGGTAAGGGAAATTTATCAGAAAAACATAGAGATATTGAAGGGTATGTACAGTTTGAATATGTAAAAGAAGAATTACCACATTTAATGAAAGCAGCTTCTATAGTTGTGTCAAGAGCAGGTGCAAACTTTATTTTTGAATTATTATCTCTTAAAAAGCCTAATTTACTTATACCACTTTCTGCAAAGGCAAGTAGAGGAGATCAAATATTAAATGCTAAATCCTTTGAAAAAAATGGATATAGTATGGTTATAGAGGAAGAAAATTTAGATCCTCAAATTTTATTGGAAAAATTAGATGAATTATACTTAAATAGAGAAAAATATGTTAATGATATGGACAAAAGTGATGTAAAAAATAGTATTGATAAAATTATAGAGTTAATAGAGACTTATAAAAAGCCGTGATTATCACGGCTTTTTATAATTACAATGAATCCATTTTAATTAAATAAATTAAAAAAAACTTCTTTTAAAAGATTAAGTCTCCATAATTAGTAATATTATAGTGTGAAATTTAAATTATTTAAAATTAATTTTCAGGAAATAGATATTTTGATATTATCTAACACTCACATTAATTTCATTGGAAGAAGGCCCTTGCTATATAAAAAGAATTTCAAAGAAAAAATAATATGTACAGGAGGAAATTCAGATACGTGTAATAATGTGCTTATAAATTCTGCATATATTCAAAATGTGGATTGGGACTTTAAAAATAAAAAAGAAAAATAAAGGGGGTAGAGTTTATAAAATCTTTATACCATATAGAAGATATAAAAAAGTATTAAAACATTTTGAGTGATATGCTTATGAAGAGGAAATAGAACTTTATGAAGATGAGAAGGCTATTTTAAAAGATGATAGACACCTTTTAGGGATTGCTATTTATGAAATCTTTCTAAATGAAAATAATGAGGAAGTAAAAATTGTATATAGCGGACACTTAGGAAATGTAATAATTTCTATAATTAAGAATCTCACTATATTTACAAAAGATGACTATGTGATTTTAGAAACCACATATAGTGATATATTTCACAATGAAAGTTTGATAAAAATCATACAAAGCATTATAAAGAATCAGTGGCATAAAAGTATATATGTAAGGTCAAGATTATTACTGTAAGCAACACTGGTGAAAATAGGAGGAAATTTATCGTTTAAAAACAATATGGAGAAAAAAGAAAACTCTATAATTTTTATAGAATATCAGATAGAGAGAGTTTTAGGATACAATATATTACAAAAAATTAAAAGAGTAAAAATTTTGAGAGAAGAATATGATTTAAATATAAAAATATAATACCCTTTAATATTATATTTTTATATTCATAGAGAATATAAAGTGCGAAAAAATAAAGAAAATTTAGAAAAAGGGAGATTTAATATAAAAATATCATTGTTAAATCAGGAGTTTGTATTAAAGGATAGAAATAACAAATAGTTAAAAAACTAACAATTAAAGTGGTAATTAATACTTGAAATTTGAAGACTATAGTATATAATGAAAGTGTATAACATGCTATTTTTTAGTAAAAATATTATATATAAAATGTACTTTTAAAAGTGTTTCTCCCAGTTTTTATCATCAGTTTTGTTTTCAGATAATGTAAATTATAAATTATGAGAGAAAACTCAAAAGTAAATTTTACAAAGAAAGAAGGTTTGGACGATGAGAAAAATGAAGACTATGGATGGAAATACCGCTGCTGCTCACGTAGCATATGCCTTTACAGATGTAGCTGCGATATATCCAATCACACCATCATCACCAATGGCAGAACACTGTGATGAATGGGCAGCACAAGGAAGAAAAAATATCTTTGGTCAAACTGTAAAAATGATGGAAATGCAATCTGAAGCTGGAGCTGCAGGAGCAGTACATGGTTCATTACAAGCTGGAGCATTAACTACTACATTTACCGCTTCACAAGGACTATTACTTATGATTCCTAACATGTACAAAATTGCTGGAGAACTATTACCAGGTGTATTTCATGTAAGTGCTAGAGCACTAGCTGCTCAAGCGTTATCAATATTTGGAGACCATCAAGACGTAATGGCTGCAAGACAAACAGGATATGCATTACTTGCAACTAATAGCGTTCAAGAAGTTATGGACTTAGCACCAGTTGCTCACTTAGCTGCATTAGAAGGAAGAGTTCCTTTCCTACACTTCTTTGACGGCTTTAGAACATCTCATGAAGTTCAAAAAATTGAAGCTTGGGATTACGAAACACTAGCTAAATTTGCAAATAAAGAAGCTGTTGAAGTATTCAGAAGTAAAGCTTTAAATCCAAACAATCCAGTAACAAGAGGAACAGCACAAAACCCAGATATATACTTCCAAGCTAGAGAAGCATCTAATAAATTCTATCATGCAATACCAGAAATCGTTGAAAAATACATGGAAATGATAAATAAAGAAATAGGTACAGACTATCACCTATTCAACTACTATGGTGCACAAGATGCAGATAGAATGATAGTTGCTATGGGTTCAGTTTGTGATGTTATAGAAGAAACTATCGATTATTTAACAGCTCGTGGAGAAAAAGTAGGACTATTAAAAGTTCACTTATATAGACCGTTCTCATTAGAACACTTCTTCAAATACATACCAAAAACTGTTAAGAAGGTAGCTGTTTTAGATAGAACAAAAGAACCAGGTTCTGCTGGAGAACCATTATATCAAGATGTAAGAACTGCTTACTATGATATAGAAAACAGACCGGTTATAATAGGTGGAAGATACGGATTAGGATCAAAAGACACTACTCCATCTCAAATAGTTACTGTATTTGACCATTTAAATAATGAAAGTCTAAAAAATGGCTTTACAGTTGGTATAAATGATGATGTAACTCATACTTCATTAGAGACATCAAGAGAAATCAGAACTACAACTGATGGAACAATAGAATGTAAATTCTGGGGTCTTGGATCAGATGGTACTGTTGGAGCGAACAAAAGTGCTATTAAAATCATTGGAGATAACACTAACATGTATGCTCAAGCATACTTCTCATACGACTCTAAAAAATCAGGTGGTATAACAGTATCTCACTTGAGATTTGGTAAAAAACCAATTAAATCACCATATTTAATAAACCATGCTAACTATGTTGGATGTCACAATCAGTCATATGTTAATAAATATGATGTATTATCTGGAATAAAAGATAATGGAACATTCTTATTAAACTGTATTTGGAATAAGGAAGAATTAGAAGCACATTTACCAGCTAGCATGAAGAGATATATAGCAGAACACGATATTAAATTCTATACTATTAACGCTGTTAAAATAGCAGAAGAAATAGGATTAGGTGGAAGAATTAATATGATAATGCAAGCTGCATTCTTTAAATTAGCTGATATAATTCCAATAGAAGAAGCAGTTGATCACTTAAAGAAAGCTGTTGTTGCCTCTTATGGTAAGAAGGGTGAAAAGGTTGTCAAGATGAACCATGATGCCATAGATGCAGGTGTAAACTCAGTTGTTAAAATAGAAGTGCCAGACTCTTGGAAGAATGCAGAAGATGAAATCAAACCAATCCAAGAAAGACCAGATTTCATTAAAAACATAGTTGATGTTATGAATAGACAAGAAGGAGACAAGCTTCCTGTAAGTGCATTCATAGATAGAGAAGATGGTACATTTGAACCAGGTACAGCTGCTTTTGAAAAAAGAGAAATTGCGATTAATGTACCAGAATGGCAACCAGATAAATGTATACAATGTAACCAATGTTCCTATGTATGTCCACATGCAGTAATTAGACCATTCATAGGAACAGAGGAAGATTATAAAAATGCTCCAGAAACTTTAGATTTCGTAGATGCTAAAGGTGGAAAGGCATTTGAAGGATTGAAATTCAATATAGGAGTAAGTATCCAAGATTGTACAGGCTGTGGAAACTGTGCTCAAGTTTGTCCAGCGAAAGAAAAGGCTCTTATCATGAAGCCATTTGATACACAAGCTAAACAAATGGAAAATTGGGAATTCAATTTATCACTACCTAAGATGTCAAACCCAATGGGAGTAGCAAGTGTTAAAGGTAGCCAATTTGAAACTCCATTATTAGAGTTCAGCGGTGCTTGCGCAGGTTGTGGAGAAACTCCATATGCTAAACTTGTAACTCAATTATATGGTGATAGAATGATGGTAGCTAATGCTACAGGATGTTCTTCTATTTGGGGAGGAAGTGCTCCTTCAACTCCATATACAGTTAACCATAAAGGTAAAGGACCAGCTTGGGCAAACTCATTATTTGAAGACAATGCTGAGTTTGGATTAGGTATGTTCTTAGGAGTTAACCAATTAAGAGGAAAATTAGAGTTAGCTGTTAAAGAAGTAATAAATGGTAACATTTCTGAAGAATTAAAAGCTCTATTCAATGAGTGGCTAGATAAGAAAAATGATGCAGAAGCTACTAAAGTTCTTGCAGATAAGATATTACCATTATTAGAAGTAGGAAAAGACAATGCTATATTAACAGAAGTTTATAACAAAAAAGACTTCTTCGTTAAGAGATCACAATGGATCTTTGGAGGAGACGGTTGGGCTTATGATATTGGATACGGCGGAGTTGATCATGTTTTAGCTACTGGAGAAAATGTAAATGTACTAGTATTTGATACAGAAGTTTACTCAAATACAGGAGGACAATCTTCAAAATCTACTCCAACTGCTGCTATAGCTAAATTTGCAGCTGCTGGTAAGAGAACTAAGAAGAAAGACCTTGGAATGATGGCAATGAGCTATGGATATGTTTACGTTGCTCAAATAGCTATGGGAGCTGACCAAAATCAAACTCTTAAAGCTATAAGAGAAGCAGAAGCATATGATGGTCCATCATTAATCATTGCATATGCTCCATGTATAAACCATGGAATTAAAAATGGTATGGGTGCTACTCAATTAGAGACTAAACTTGCAGTTCAATCTGGATATTGGGCATTATACAGATACAACCCAATGCTAAAAGAAGAAGGTAAGAACCCATTTAGCTTAGATTCTAAAGAGCCAACATTATCATTTAGAGATTACCTAATGGGTGAAGTAAGATATGCATCATTAGCTAAGGCATTCCCAGAACAAGCTGAGAAATTATTTGCTAAAACTGAACAAGATGCAAAAGAAAGATTAGAAGGCTACAAAAGACTTGCAGCTCAAGA
>NZ_DDOV01000074.1:136542-136700 GCF_002341865.1 Clostridium sp. UBA2485
AATTTTATTGCTAGTTTTTTATGGCGTATTTAGTATTATATATTGTAGTATCATAAGTATATGGATGTGATTTGCTATAATAATATAGTTATTAATTATATATTCAGTATCTAATAATAGAAACTAATCTGGATTTTGTGGCGAACACTGTTCGCCGC
>NZ_DDOV01000019.1 GCF_002341865.1 Clostridium sp. UBA2485
TAATAACTAATGGCTTTTCTATCTTTTTTCTAGAGCTTTATCAATGACATTCATTTATTTAATATTTAGTTAGTACAAAATTTAATGATAGATTTTAATTTTTTATTTTAAAAATTAAAGTCACCATCTAAATTATAAAATTTAAATAGTGACTTTTAACGTATTATATGTATTACACATTGCTTTAAAATAGCTAAGCAGAAATTTTAAATATTTTCTGTTAAAGAACGCTATAAAACCCAGAGATAGTATCACTATCTCTGGGTTTTTATGCAGCAAGCATAAAATATGCCTTAACTGGTTATCTTTGAAGATATGTTATATTAAAATTGTACTTCCGTATAAAAACTATCTTCTTTTTTAAATATACTTTTAACATTAATTTTCTCTTCATTTATCAGTTCTTTAATACCGCTAAATCCATTCTCGTCAACTCTTAAGCTTATTCCACAACTTTTGGTTATATAAGAAGGTGTTGGCATCATTGTTGCCTTAATTTTAGCTTCAACACATCCACTTTCTGCTTTCATAGCTTCATGGGTGTTATTAAATACTAAGATATAATAACTATCCAATAGCTTACCTCCTAAACTTTATAGCTTTATTGTTTTGCTACTATTCATCATCTCTATAATAGCATACATATTTGTTATTTCCCCAACTTGAACTTTATCTTTTATTTTATAGAAATCTAGACATAATCCACAACTATATATACTAACGCCTCTTTCTTTTAGTTTATTAATACTTTCTAAAACTAAAGAACCTTCAACTACTAATTTTACACCACTGTTTAAAAATACTAAATTATTAGGAATTATATCTGCTTCTGAAAGAGCAAATAAGTAACTTTTCATTAAAGCTTCACCTAATGCTTCATCACCATTTCCTAATTTATCACCTGAAACAACAATTGTAAATTTTTCATTACTCTCAAAGCTTTTCTCATTTTTAAAATTTTCTAACTGTCCTTCACCTTTTACAATTGTTATATGATATAAACTATCCTTCTCTGACACATTAACCTCTAAATTTGCATTTTCTGCAAATTTAACAACATTATTTTTTGCAATTTCATTATCGACTATAGTTGTTGCAGCTCCATTTTCAATAGTGTCAAAATATTTTTTAGTATTTACTACAGGTAAAGGACAATTAAGTCCTTTACAATCTATTATATTACTCATCATAATTCCCCCTCTTTATTTTCTAGTTTCATAGAGATTATAACTCTTTAAATATTAATTTATACATTTCCAATTTTATGTTATATTAATATAAAGCTTATAAAAGCTAAATTAATTATATCAAACAAAAGAACTAATGTAATATTTAAAATGTAAATAGATAAAATATTTTAATTAACTTTTTAAATAATGAATATATCTTATTCTTTAGGAGGTCATAGAATGAAAGTTTATTTAGATAATGGTGCAACATCTCATCCTAAACCACAAAACGTATATAATGCTATTCTTAATTATATGACTAAAATTGGTTCTAATGTAGGTAGAGGAGCTTCAAGTTCATCACTTATGGGAAATAAAATAATCTATGAAGCAAGAGAAGCTTTAATGGAATTTTTTAATTTTAATAAAATAGAAAATGTTATTTTTACACCAAATGTTACATACTCACTCAACATGCTAATAAAGGGCTCTGTAAAAAAAGGATGGCATGTTATAACTTCTGTTATGGATCATAATAGTACTTTAAGATCATTACATACATTAAAAGAAAACAATATTATAGAATTAGACATAATAGGTGCTTCACAAAATGGCTTTATAAGTATTGAAGAATTAAAAAATAAAATTAAAAATAATACAAAACTAATTGTCTTATCTCATGCCTCAAATGTAGTAGGAAGTATTCAGCCTTTAGAGGAAATTGGAAGGCTCTGTAAAGAAAGGAATATTTACTTTATAATAGATTCTGCACAAAGTGCAGGAACTATAGATGTTAATTTTGAAAATTTAAATTGTAATGCCTTAGCATTTACAGGTCACAAAAGTTTATTAGGTCCTCAAGGTATCGGTGGCTTTTTAATTGATGATGAATTTAACTCAGAATGTATTTCAATAATTGAAGGTGGTACAGGAAGCCTTTCCTCAAGTGTTAATCAACCACAATTTATGCCTGATAAATTTGAAAGCGGTACTATGAATGCACCAGCTATTGCTGGATTGTTAGCAGGTATTAAATTTATAAATAATGAAGGATTAAATACCATAAAAGAACATGAGGAATATTTAGCAAATAAATTTATTGATGGTTTATTAAATATGAAAGATATAATAATATATGGTCAACAAAATATAGAAAATAGAACTTCAACTATATCATTAAACTCTAAAAAAATTGATAATAGTGAACTAGGATTTATATTAGATTCTGAATATGGCATTATAACTCGTACTGGACTTCATTGTGCTCCACTAGCACATCAAGCAGTAGGTTCTTATCCTAATGGCTCTATTCGTTTTAGTTTTGGATATTTTAATGATTTAAAGGACGTAAATTATACTTTAGATTGTATTAATAAGGTACTTAAATGATTTCTATAACAAATTTAAATAAAATATTAGAATTTGATATTTTAATATATAACTATATACAAATAAGGGAAGCTAAGCTTCCCTTTGTTTTTTATAAATTGTAACAACTATTTATAAAGAATCTAAAATAAAATAGGCTAACATAATAAATAGCTATTTTTTTGAATATACCTAAATAAAAATATATATGAATTTCAAGTATATAACATTCCTATTTTGGTAATAATTACAATAGGAGGGTTGTGTATGGTAAATAAAATGATATTCGATTCTTTATCTCATGATTGTATATATAATATACGTGAAACATTAATAAAAGAAATTATCCCAATAATTAAATCAAATAGAGATATTGTAATTTTATGTATTGGTACTGATAGATCAACCGGTGATAGCCTAGGACCTCTAGTAGGAGAAAAATTAAAATTTTTAATAAGAAATAAAGTTCATATATATGGCAATTTAGAAAATCCTGTTCATGCCAAAAATCTTGTGGAAACAATAGAAAATATTAATACATTGTATCCAAATGCCTTTATTATAGCTGTAGATGCCTCTCTTGGTTCACTATCTAATGTAGGTAAAGTAATCATTGAATCAAAACCTCTAAATCCTGGTTCTGCACTTAATAAAGATTTACCAGCAGTAGGAGATTTAAGTATAACTGGAATAGTAAATATTTCTGGAGCACTTGAATTTATGGTGCTTCAAAATACAAGATTATATATAGTTATGAAATTAGCTGATGTTATAGCTAGTGGGATATATCATTGTATTCTTAAAGCTATAGGTGGTAAAAAGTTTTCTAATATAGAAGATGAAAATGAAATAGATGTTGTTTTAAAAAAGATTGAAATATAGTTAAATCATAGGGTATGTAGTATCCCATAAATTTTCTTAATACTAAGAACTCCTAATTTCCATCTGCTACATACTCTTTTTATTTTATATTTTTTTGCAATTATATTTTTATTAAAAACTTGTCAATATGATAATTTTTGCATTCTATTATAATTGATATTTATCCATAATTTAAAACTATTAATTTTATTTTAAATTAATAGTACTCCAATACTTATTTATTACTAATTACATAAATTAAACTACACTATAAATCATATTTTATGTTTCATGTGAAACAATAATATATGAGAAAGGTTATTAGAGAAAACACTAATAACCTTTTAGCTATTTAATAGAAAATAATTAGTCAAGACTGTAAATATAACTTATTATTAAATTTTAGTATTCATAGCTTGATGTAATGCTCTTTCTTCTTCCTCTGATAAATCATANNTATAGGTTTTGCATATGTAGTACTCTCATTTCTTCCATAAATACTTGTTAGTAATACTCCATTATTATTTGCATCTAAAAAAGCGACCGAATAGCTTAAATCACTACCTATATTTTCAAAAGCTTTATACCTTATAATAGCTACCTTCTGAATACATGATTCAGTTAATGCTCTAGTTGCATTACAAATTTTTATTACTTCGCTATTTTTTTCTTTAATATCATCAATAGAATCAAGGGAATTTAATAATAGTTCTTCAAGATTTTTATTATTAACGCCTCTCATCATTCGTCTATATTTTTTTTCTACTTTATTTAATGATATAAATGCAATAATTAATAATATAATGAATAATGTAACTAATGCTATTAGTCCTAGAGTAATATATAAATGATACTCACTGATAAAGCTTATAATTCTGTCCATTCTCTTCATCCTTCCTTCATTGTTTCATGTGAAACATTATAACTTTAACAAATCTAAAATCCGTTGTAGATCCTCTTCAGAATAATATTCAATTTCTATCTTGCCTTTATTCTTATTTTTAGAGTTTAGACTTACTTTTGTATCAAAATAATTTTCTAATTTACTTTCTAAGTCCTTATAATAAGGATTTAAATTTTTACCAACTCTTTTTTTCTTTTCCATTGAATAGTTTTTTATATACTTTTCAGTTTGTCTTACATTAAGTTCTTCATCTATAACTTTTTGTGAAATTTCATATTGAAGATTTTTATCTTCAATAGCAAGTATAGCTCTTCCATGACCTTCTGAGATTACTCCTTCAATTATATATTGTTGAACTCTATTATCTAAGTTTAATAATCTCATACAGTTAGCAATCGCACTTCTCGATTTAGATATTTTTTTACTTATTTCTTCTTGTGTTAGATTATATTCTTTTATTAATCTTTTATAAGCTAATGCTTCTTCAATAGGATTTAAATCTTCTCTAACTATATTTTCTATAAGAGATATCTCCACAACTTCTTTAGAAGTTAAATCCATAACTATAGATGGAATTTCTTTTAATCCTAGAGTTTTCGCAGCCCGCCATCTTCTTTCTCCTGCTACTATGACATAAGTATCATTTTCTTTTCTTAATATAATAGGTTGTATTACTCCATGCTGTTTTATAGATTCTGAAAGCTCCAGAATTTTATCAGGATCAAAATTTTTCCTTGGTTGTTCTTTATCAGCTCTTATAAGATTCATAGAAATTGTAGTAATAGCTTTTTCATCAAAAACTTCTTCTTCGATGTTTTCTGGAATAAGTGCACTGAGACCTTTCCCTAAAGCAGATTTTTTTACCACTATTTATCACTCCTTTGCTTTGACAAAAATTCTTTTGCCAATTTTTCAAATGCTTCAGCTCCTTTACACTTGTCATCATATAGCATTATTGGTAATCCGAAACTTGGTGATTCAGCTAATCTAATATTTCTAGGAATTGAAGTTTCATAAACTTTATCGCCAAAATACTTTTTAACTTCAGCAACAACTTCATTACTTAGCTTTGTCCTGCTGTCATACATGCTTAAAATAACTCCTTCTATTTGGAGCTTTTTATTTAGAGATTTTTTTATCAACTCAACAGTATTCATAAGCTGTCCTACACCTTCTAAAGCATAAAATTCACATTGAATAGGAATTAACACGCTATCAGATGCAGTTAATGCATTGATAGTTAATAATCCTAATGATGGTGGACAATCTATAAATACATAATCAAAATCTTCTTCTAACTCTTTTATTTTTTTCTTTAAAATCGTTTCTCTGCTAGCCTTGTTAATCAATTCAACCTCTGCACCTGCTAAAGTCATAGTTGACGGTGCTATATAAAAATTATCTACTAACTCACACTTTCTAATTATTTTATTTAATGAGATATCATCAGTTAATACATCATGCATAGATAATTCTAATTTTCTTTTATCAAAACCTAATCCACTTGTAGTATTCCCTTGAGGGTCTATATCTATTGTTAGTATTTTATTTCCATGCATCGCTAAGTAAGAGCAAAGATTAATGTTAGTAGTTGTTTTTCCAACGCCACCCTTTTGATTAAATACACATATAACTTTCATAGCTAATACCCCCATTCTAAAAGCCGCTATGTAATTTGACTTTATATATGTAATTATATATGTATATAAAATACAATAAAAGTCTTATTTAAAATTTTTATATAAATTTCTTATATAAATAGATATTTGTAGTTGTTTTTTCCCATAACTTTACTTCATAAGAATTTATTCTTTGAAAAATACTATAAAAAACTCACATCTTTTATCAAGGTATAATGAAAATAATCTTAATAATTACTTCTATATTTTTATTAATAAGCTATTATAAAATTTTCATAGATTATTTTAAATACATTTATAAATTTAAAAGCAAAAAAGAATGTTTCACATGAAACATTCTTTTATCATTATTTTTTTTGTATAGTAATTGTTACTTGAATACTATCATCTAATTCTTTTGATCTATATTTAGCATCTATTCCGTATTTATCAAATACTTGTTTAATAGTATTTACATATATCTTAGCATTAAATATACCTTTTATTCTTTTCTTTCCATCAGCAGCTATTTCTTGTTGTGATAACTTTAATAATTCTCTATCTATTAACTGCTCTGTTTTACTTACATTTAAACCTTTTTCTATAACCATATCTAGTACAGCTTTCTGAAGATCTAAATCTGGCAATTTAAGTAATGCTCTAGCATGACGCTCTGTTAATTTGTTTTTTATAATTTTATCAGTTAACTCTTTATCTAGCTTGAGTATTCTAAGCTTATTGGCAATTGTTGATTGCTTTTTACCTATTATTTTAGCTAATTGATCTTGAGTATAAGAATGGTCTTGAATTAAGTTGTAATATGCAACTGCCTCCTCATAGAAATTTAAGTCTTCTCTTTGTAGATTTTCTAAAAGAGCAATAGCTGCGGAGTCCTCATCACTTATTTCAATTATTATTGCTGGTACTTCTGTTAACCCTATTTTTTTAGCAGCTCTTAATCTTCTTTCACCTGCTACCAACTCATATGTATTGTCATTATTTTTTCTAACTGATAATGGTTGTATAATTCCGTATGCTTTAATAGATTGAGCTAATTCCTCTATAGTCTCATCATTAAACACTTGTCTTGGTTGATATTTATTTGGTGAAATTAGTTCCGTAGAAATATAAGTTACATTTTTTTCCATAGTAAACCCATCCCTCTATTTTTTTCCTCATATTTACAATTCTCTTTTTATTTTAAAAAACCCTTCTTTTTTTGTGTATTTTTACAAAGAAGTTTATACCATATTTTTACATTATCTTAGTGGATTCTTTGTTACCATACCTGCTTTTCGAGGATATTTTTTAGGAGTCTCCTTAAATTTCTTTATTACTACTAAATTATGATTTAAATCGCTACCTTCTATTGTTACTTCCTCTATTCTTTCGACTTCTCCCCCTAATATTTTCAAAGCATTTTTAGCATCATTCATCTCTTCTTCTATAGCTGGTCCTTTTAAAGCTACAAAATATCCCCCGATTTTTACATATGGAAGACAAAATTCACTTAAAACAGTAAGATTAGCCACTGCTCGAGAAACTACTGCATCAAAATTTTCTCTGCAATTATTTTGTTTTATAAAATCTTCTGCCCTTCCATGTATTGCTTCTATATTTTCAAGTTTTAATTCTCTTATAACTTCATTTAAAAAGTTAATTCTTTTATTTAATGAATCTAAAAGAACCATTTCACATTTTGGATTTATAATTTTCATAGGTATTCCTGGAAATCCTCCACCTGTACCTATATCTATTATTCTTTTAGCTTCTTTTAATTCATCTATTTTAAATACCTTTATAGAGTCAATAAAATGTTTTTTTATTATTTCATCATCTTCTGTAATGGCAGTTAAATTTATTTTTTCATTCCATTCTTTAATCATATCTTTATAGAGCATAAATTTATTATATTTATCTTCATCAAAACTTAAATGTTCGTTATTGCTTGCTTCCTCTAATATATTGTAGTATTTCATGATTATCCCTCCATATATAGCTATTCAGTTTTATTTTCTTCTTGGTTTTTTAATCTATTTCTTTGTTCAAGATAAATCATTAAAACTGAAATATCTGCTGGTGATACTCCTGAAATTCTTGACGCTTGCCCTATATTTACAGGCCTTATTTTATTTAACTTTTGCATTGCCTCAATTCTAAGACCTTTGACTTCATCATAGTTTATATCTTCAGGTAAAAGTTTATTTTCAAATTTTTTAAATTGAGCTATTTGTTCAAGTTGCTTTTCAATATAACCCTCATATTTTGAAATTATATTTACCTGCTCTGTAACCGCATAGGAAAGCTTAGGTCTTTCAGGATCTAATTCTACAACTATATAATAATCAAGTTCTGAACGCTTAATTAACTCATAAAAACTTATAGGCTTTTTAAGTGGAGCTGACCCTTTAGTATCTAGAAACTCTAGTACTTCTTTTTTATTAGTAATTTGAAGATTTTTTAATCTTCTAACCTCATTTTCAATTTGTTCTTTCTTTGTTATGAACTTATTATACCTATCGTCTGTTACGAGCCCTACTTTATATCCCATCTCTGTAAGTCTTAAATCTGCATTATCTTGTCTTAGTAAAAGTCTATACTCTGAACGTGAAGTCATCATTCTATATGGTTCATTAGTACCCTTTGTAATTAAATCATCTATTAATACGCCTATATATGCATCTGAACGTTTTAATATTAATGGCTCTTCTCCTTTTATCTTCAATACAGCATTGATACCAGCTATAATACCTTGACCTGCTGCCTCTTCATATCCTGAACTTCCATTAACTTGACCTGCTGAGAAAAATCCATCTAAATGTTTAAATTCTAATGAGAGCTTTAACTGAGTAGGATCTATACAATCATATTCTATAGCATAAGCTGTTCTCATCATTTCAACATCTTCAAGACCTGGAATAGTCTTAAGCATTTCTATTTGTACATCCTCTGGTAATGAACTACTCATACCTTGAACATACATCTCTTCTGTACCTTCTCCTTCAGGCTCAATAAAAATTTGATGTCTCTCCTTATCTTGAAATCTCATAACTTTATCTTCAATTGATGGACAATATCTAGGTCCTGTACTATGGATTGAACCATTATATAATGGAGATCTATGTATATTTTTCATTATTACTTCATGAGTTTTGTTATTTGTATATGTCAAATAACAATCTACTTGTTCTCTTTCTATATTTTCGCTCATGAAAGAAAAAGGTACAACCTTTTCATCTCCTTTTTGTTCCTCCATCTTAGAAAAATTTACTGAACGTCTATTTATTCTAGCAGGAGTTCCTGTCTTAAATCTCCTTAAAGAAATGCCTAAATCTAATAGGCATTGAGAAAGATGATTTGACGGATAAAGACCACTAGGTCCTTCATTATAACTTATATCACCTACAATTACAGTAGATTTTAGATAGGTTCCTGTGGTCAAAATTAATGCCTTACAAGTAAAATACGCTCCAAATTTTGTTAAGACACCTTTAACCTTGTTATTTTCTACATCTATACTTATAACTTCAAGTTGCTTTAAATATAAATTTTCCTGTTTTTCTACAACATTTTTCATTCTTTCAGAATATCTTTTTTTATCCGCTTGAGCTCTTAAAGAATGGACTGCTGGACCTTTAGAGGTATTCAACATTCGTGATTGAATATAAGTATGATCTATATTTACACCCATTTCTCCGCCTAATGCATCAATTTCTCTAACTAAGTGCCCTTTAGCTGTACCACCAATATTAGGATTACATGGCATAAAAGCAACGCTTTCTAAATTCATAGTACACATTAAAGTCTTGCATCCCATTCTTGCCGTAGCAAGTGCTGCTTCACAGCCTGCATGCCCAGCTCCAATTACTATAACATCAAAATCTCCAGCCAAATATTTCATAAAGTCACCTACTTTCCTAAACAAAATTCTGAAAATATCTTATCAATTATGTTTTCCTCTAAAGTATTTCCTGTTATTTGACCTAAAATTGTCCACGCATCTCTAATATCTATAGACGCTAGATCAATTGCAAATGTATTTTTAAGTGCATCAACAGCACTCTCAATATTTTCTTTAGCTCTAAATAGTGCTTCCTTATGTCTAGTATTAGTTATTATTATATCATTACTAGCTATTTCACCTTTAAAGAAAAGTTCTTTTATACACTCTTTTATCTTTTCAATATTTTCTCCAGTTTTTATGGAAACATTAAATATATAATCAGAATTTAAACCTATTAAATCATCTTTATTTATTTTACCATCTAAATCAATTTTATTTAATAGTACAATGTATTTTTTATCTTTTATATATTCTATAATCTCCTTATCTTCTTCCTCTATAGCTCTACTATTATCTAATATTAATACTATAAGGTCTGCTTCATTTATTTTTTCTTTAGATTTTTCAACACCTATTTTTTCCACTAAATCTTCTGTTTCTCTTATTCCAGCTGTATCAATTATTTTAATAGGTACTCCACTAATATTTATATATTCCTCTATAACATCTCTGGTAGTTCCTGGTACATCCGTAACTATTGCCCTATTCTCCTTTGTTAGTGCATTTAATAATGAGGATTTACCCACATTAGGCTTTCCTGCTATTACCGTATTTAAGCCCTCCCGCAAAATTTTTCCTTCATCAGCTGTATCTAAAAGATTATTTATAGTTAGTAATACTTCATTTAATTTCAAAACTGCCATATCTGCAGTAACTTCTTCTAAATCATCTTCAGGATAATCTACAGTAGCCTCTATGTGAGCAATTGTAGATAAGAGATCATTTCTTAATACTTCTATTTCCTTGGAAATTCCACCCTCACTTTGCATAAGAGCAGATTTCATACTAAGTTCAGTTTTAGCATTTATAATATCTACTATAGCTTCTGCTTGACTTAAATCTATCCTTCCATTTAAAAATGCCCTTTTAGAAAATTCACCCGGTTCAGCCATTCTAGCCCCAGCTTTTAAAACTTCCTGCATAACTCTATTAGTAGCAATTACACCACCATGACAATTTATTTCTACAACATCTTCTGCTGTAAAACTCCTAGGTCCTTTCATATAACTTACAATAACTTCATCTATATGATTTTTATCCTTATCAACAATGTGACCATATCTCATAGTATAAGATTTTATATCATCTAATTCTCTCTTATTTTTTCCTTCAAAAATAGAGCTAACTATTTTAAGAGACTTATCACCTGAAACCCTAATTATAGATACTCCGCCTTCTCCAACAGTAGTGGCAACAGCAGCTATTGTATCAAACTCTTTCATCTGTTCTATACCTCCCTTGGTTTATAGGATTCCTCAATAGAAATTTAATTTATACATGATTTTAATTTCCATAACAAAAATCCTTTTCTATGAATGCGAATTAAGGATGAAAAATGAAGAATTATGGTTAAAGCCTTGGGGGTTTTTTACAATAAATTTTATTTTAAGAAATTCACCTTTAGTGAATTTCTTCCTAAATTCTTCATTCTTAATTATTAATTCTTAATTTCTAANNTTATTTTCCAGAGTATATTTTAAGTTTTCATATTGGATACCTATAAATCTATCCTTAATACATACGTAATATTATCAAACTACTATTTCTTATTTTATCCCAAAATACAAATAAAATAAAAACATTATACTATTTTACTATATTATAAAAAGCATGACAAAGTCATGCTCTAATTACAAATTAAAAGTTAGACAATGAATATTTCTAAATTGATTGTATGATATTATTAATAGCCATCCTGTTGTAATGCTAAACTCTAAAATTTTAAATATGTAAATCTTCTATCAATTTTTATTTAGAGATTAATTAAATATTTTTCTGTAGTTTAATATTTTATTATAAAATATATTATATAAACTTCTCTAATTTATTGAATATCCATTAATCTTATTTTTCCTATAGAACTAAAAAGAAAGCCCTTAGGCTTTCTTTAACTCAATTACTACTCTTCTTTTAGGCTCTTCACCCTCACTATAAGTCTTTACATTTGGGTCATTTTGAAGAGCTGAATGTATTACTCTTCTTTCATATGGGTTCATAGGCTCAAGCTTTAACGTTTTTCCACTTAATTTAACTTTACTCGCCATTTTTCCAGCAAGTCTTTTTAAAGTTTCTTGTCTGTTATATCTGTAATTTTCAGTATCTAGTATAACCCTTTTATACTCTTCATCATGGTCTTTATTTACAACTAAGCTAACTAAATATTGAAGAGAGTCTAGAGTTTCTCCCCTATAACCTATTAAAATTCCCATATTAGGTCCAATTAAGTTAATTTTAATTTCATCATTTTCTTCTTTTACTCTAATTTCAGCTTTCATATTCATTGATTCTAAAACTTCTCTTAAAAAGTTTTTAGCTTCATAAATACGATCTCTCTTAATAGTTACTCTAACTCTTGCAGGCTTAACTCCTATTATATTTAAAAAACCTTTGCTTCCTTCTTCTAATATTTCTACTGTTACTTTATCCTCTGTTAACTTTAATTCTTGTAGTGCATTTTTAATAGCATCATCTGTGGTTTTCCCCGTCATCTCAATACATTTCATTCCCTATGACACCGCCTTTCTAAATTTAATAGGCATATATATTAACTATTTTCTAGTTATAAACATATTACACAACATTTTTCTTAGGCTTTAATGCTAAAGTTTGTGCTAACTGAAGTAAGTTATTTACTACCCAATATAAAACTAAGGCTGCCTGAAAATTCAAACTCATAAATCCAAAAAAAATCGCCATACCAATATTCATTGAAGAAGTTTTCTTTGCCGCTTCACTATTTCCTGCTGGCTGCATAGCCTTAGATGATAGATATGTAGTTATAGTTGATAATATAGGCAATATATAATATGGATCTGGCTTATCTAGAGCTGGAACCCATAAAAATGAAGCTCCCTGATAATTTAATGTACTAAATACATAGAATAATGCAATTAATATAGGGAATTGAATAAGTAATGGTAAACATCCTCCCATTGGGTTTACCCCTTCTTCTTTATAAAGCTTCATAACTTCTTGTTGAGCTCTTTGTGGATCATTTTTGTATTTGTCCTGTATTTCTTTAGCCTTTGGTTGTATCTCAGTCATCTTTACTGAGGACTTAGTTTGTTTAATACTAAGTGGAAGTAAAAATAATTTAACTACAATAGTAAATAATATAATAGTTAAACCAACAGATATATTTTTATCAGTTATACCTGCCGAAATTATATCATATAGAAAATAAAAGAATTTTCCTAAAATTCCTGCTAACCATTCTTTCAAAATAGAACCCTCCTAATTTATAGTGTAGTTATTATTTAACTGGGTCATATCCACCCTCATGAAAAGGATGGCATCGTAATATTCTCTTTATCGCCATATATCCACCTCTTAAAGCACCATATTTTTCTATAGCCTCTATAGCATACTGAGAACAAGTAGGCGTATATATACAACAAGGCCTTTTTAAAGGAGATATGTATTTTCTATAAAAATTAATTAGATTTATTAATATTTTTTTCAACATTGTATAAACCACTTTTTCTGAACAAATCTTTTATAGCGTTTTCTATATCTTTATAATTTTTATCTTTTGAAGCAGCTCTAGCGACAAAAACAAAATCATAACCCTGCTTTAAATTATCTTTATTCAATCTGTAACTTTCACTTATAAGTCTCTTAACTCTACTTCTAATCACACTCTTACCTACTTTTTTACTAACCGAAATTCCTATCCTATTAATATTATTGTTTTTGTAGTTTTTAAAAACATATAATACTAGTACTGAGTTCGAGTAAGACTTTCCTCTTCTATATACTAACCTAAATTCAGGATTCTTTCGTATTCTATCTAACTTCATTATCAACTGCTCCTTTTTTCCTGCAATTGCAGAAAAAGGCCACATTAGCGGCCCTTATGCTGTCAATCTTTTTCTTCCTTTAAGTCTTCTTCTTTGTAAAACATTTCTTCCAGACTTAGTTTTCATTCTTTTTCTGAATCCATGTTCTTTTTTTCTTTGTCTTTTTTTAGGTTGGTATGTCATGAACATGTGCGTACACCCCCTTCTTTCGATTAAATAATTTATAGCAATTATAGTATCACTATTTTATGGTTTTACTATTAGATTATATATTTACAACCTCCTAATGTCAAGATGACTATAATCACAAAAAATCCGAGTTTCTTCTACTTTATTGTTGATATTTTTCAATTATATAATTTACTTTTTGTGGATAACTTCTTGAATACAATATTAGATTTTGATATCATGTAATAAGACCTGTTAATAACTTCTGAATACTTAAAGTTATACACAGCCTGTTGATAACTTTGTGCATAACTTGTTTCTTTTTTATAAAATAGTGGTATTTACTATTATATTTTTGACTTTTTATCTTATTTTATACAATTTTACTTGTTGTGAATAGTTATTTTACTAACACTGTTAATAACTTTTCATATTTTTTATTTTTATAATAAGTTATTAACATGTGAATAATTTTATCTAAAATTGTCAACAACTTTAAATAATAATATTCATCTGTTAATAAAGTTGTTCATTTT
The DNA here is from genome assembly GCF_002341865.1 of Clostridium sp. UBA2485. Taxonomy (GTDB): domain Bacteria; phylum Bacillota; class Clostridia; order Clostridiales; family Clostridiaceae; genus Clostridium_J. The sequence goes on from NZ_DDOV01000019.1 coordinate 14,489, forward strand.
TTGTGAGTTATATGTGAAAATTAATTTTTCTATTAATTAATTTTTCTATTAATATATTATAAAAATAAATTCATTAGACTGGAGGATAGGAATAGGAGATGAACACCCAAGTGAAAGAATTATGGGAAAAAACCTTAAACACTCTCAAAGGGGAACTTACGGAAGTTAGCTTTAATACTTGGATAAAGAGTATTGAACCTATATCGCTAGAAAATAGCAATTTAAGATTAGGTGTTCCTAATAATTTCACAAAGGATATATTAGAAAATAGATATAAAGATTTAATTATAAATTCCGTTAAATCTGTTTCTAACAAAACATATAATATTGATTTTTTTATTATATCTGAAGAAGCAATGGAAAAAGACACTTCTAAAAAGCAAGAAGAGCAAAAGCCTACATTAGTAGTAAACGATGAAATGTCAGCTATATTAAATCCTAAGTACACTTTTGATTCTTTCGTTATCGGAAATAGCAATAGATTTGCTCATGCAGCTTCACTAGCGGTTGCGGAATCTCCTGCGAAAGCATACAATCCATTATTTATATATGGAGGAGTTGGACTTGGTAAAACTCACTTAATGCACGCTATTGGCCATTACATACAAAATGTAAATTCAAAATCTAAAGTCGTATATGTATCCTCTGAAAAATTTACTAATGAACTTATAAATTCTATTAAAGATGATAAAAACGTAGAATTTAGAAATAAATATAGAAATGTAGATGTGCTTTTAATTGACGATATTCAATTTATAGCTGGGAAAGAGCGTACGCAGGAAGAATTCTTCCATACTTTTAATGCGCTTTATGAAGCAGATAAACAAATTATATTATCCAGTGATAGACCGCCGAAGGAAATTCCTACGCTAGAGGACAGATTGCGTTCAAGATTTGAATGGGGACTTATTGCAGATATACAAGCACCAGATTTTGAAACAAGAATTGCTATTTTAAAGAAAAAAGCTGATGTAGAAAATTTGAACATCCCTAATGAAGTAATGGTATATATTGCAACTCAAATAAAGTCAAATATTAGAGAGCTTGAAGGAGCACTTATAAGAATAGTAGCTTACTCTTCATTAACTAATAGGGAAATAAACGTAGATTTAGCAACAGAAGCTTTAAAGGATATAATTTCTAGCAGAAATACTAGGCAAATTACAATAGAACTAATTCAAGATATAGTTTCAAGTTATTATAATTTAAAAATAGAAGATTTTAAATCTTCTAGAAGAACTAGAAATGTTGCTTTTCCAAGACAAATAGCTATGTATCTCTCTAGAAAGCTTACTGATACATCTCTTCCTAAAATAGGAGAAGAGTTTGGTGGTAGGGATCACACCACTGTTATCCACGCTTATGAGAAAATATCTCAAAGCTTAAAAAAGGATGAAAACCTACAAAATACAGTAACTGAGCTAACTAAAAAGATTAATCAAAAATAATTAACATCTGTTATTAATAAAATTAATTAACTATGTGGATAAAAAATATAATATAATAAAATTGTTAATATTGTGGATAAATATATTTTTTTCAATGAATTTATCCACAATTATTTTTATCTTATTTTTGAGCTGTTTTATAGGTTTCTAGGGGTTATCCACATACTCACAGCCCCTACTACTATTACTACTAACTTTTTAATATTATCTAAGCTATTCTATACACAACGTAAGTTGTTAATAAGGAGGTTAATAAATAATGAAATTTATAACTGAAAAAAATCTGCTTCAAGAAGCAATATCAAATGTACAAAAAGCCATAACTGGAAAATCCACAATGCAAATATTACAAGGAATATACATTAGTGCGTATAAAAATACATTAACACTTATTGGTTCAGACATAGATGTTTGTATAGAAACAAAAATAGATGTCGAAGTTATAGAAGAGGGTTCTATAGTTATTGATTCTAGACTTTTTGGAGAAATAATAAGAAAACTTCCAAATGCAGAAATTGAAATTACTTCTATAGATGACAATACTATAGAGATAAATTGTCAAAAGTCTTGTGTTAATTTAATACATATGAATGCTACTGATTATCCATTGTTGCCATCTATAGATGAGGATATGATTTTTACCATACCTCAAAAGACTCTTAAAAATATGATAAAAGGTACTATTTTTGCTGCAGCTCAAGATGAAACACGACCAATATTAACGGGAGTTTTGTTTGAGCTTAAAGAAAATAAGCTGAACTTAGTGGCTCTTGATGGTTTTAGAGTTGCCTTTAGAAGTGAAAATGTAGACTATGATTATAATAAAGAAGCTGTAATACCAGGAAAAACATTAAATGAGGTATCAAAAATACTAGAAGATAATGAGGAACCTGTAAAAATAACCTTTACCCCAAACCATATTTTATTTAATTTTGGAAATACTAAAGTTATATCAAGACTTTTAGAAGGGGAATTTATAAAATATAGTTCAATAATTCCTCAAGAATATAAATTAAGAGTTACTGTTAAGAAAGATGAAATTTTAAGTTGTATAGAAAGAGCTTCCCTAATGGCTAAAGATGGAAATACAAATTTAGTAAAATTAGATATTCAAGAAGACACCTTAATAGTGACCTCTAATTCTCAATTGGGAAAAGCAAGAGAAGAAGTTTCTATTTTATTGCAAGGAGAAACTTTAAAAACTGCATTTAACTCAAAATATCTTATTGATATATTTAAAAACATGGATGAAGAGGAAGTTATAATGGAATTATCTAGTGCAGTAAGTCCATGTATTATAAAAAACAAGGATAAAGATAATTGCACATATTTATTGCTTCCAGTTAGAGTTAAATATTAATTAAGGTAAGGTGCGAAATGGTAGAAGTTAAAATAAATACTGAATTCATAAAACTTGATTCATTTTTAAAATTTACTGGTGTCTGTTCACTAGGATCAGAGGCTAAATTCTTCATACAAAATGGAGAAGTTAAAGTCAATGAGAAAGTAGAGGTTCAAAGAGGAAAGAAACTTTATAAGGGATATATAATTGAGTTTCAAGGTGAACAATATAAAGTAGTTTAGCTAACATATATGCACCGAAAAAATCCGGTGCATATTTTTAAATTTTAGCTGTTTAAAGTAAAATTTACACTATTAGCTTATAGTATGTTATAATTTAAGATGGGTGTTTATATGTACGTAAAAAGTTTACTCTTAAAAAATTTTAGAAATTATGATGAACTAAATTTAGATTTTGCAAATGGTACGAATGTATTTATAGGAGATAATGCACAAGGTAAAACCAACGTTTTAGAAGCCCTTTATTATGCAAGTATAGGTAAGTCTCATAGAACAAACAGAGATAAAGAGCTTATAAGATGGAATGAAAATGAGGCTTACATAAAGGTTGATATCGGAAAAATTAGACTTGATAAAAAGATTGAAATAAAAATCTTTAAAGAGGGTAAAAAAGGAATTAATGTTAATTCTATAAAAATTAACAAATTATCAGAACTTATGGGTATACTAAATATAGTTATGTTTTCTCCAGAAGATTTAAACATAATAAAAGATTCACCATCTTATAGACGAAAATTTATGGACATAGAGCTTTGTAAGCTTGATGGAAAATATTATTATAACTTATTAGCTTATAAAAAGATTCTTAATGAGCGAAATTCAGTTCTTAAAAAATTTAGCAGTAATACGGACATATTAGATATATATGATTATAAGCTTAGTGAGTATGGAGAATACATAGTAAAAAAAAGATTACAGTATATTGAAAAATTAAATATAAAAGGTAAAATTATACATAAAGAAATAACTTTAGATAAAGAAATAATAGAATTTAAATATTTAATGCAATTAAAAGGTAATGATATAAAAAGTGAACTTTATGATTCATTAACCAAAAATAGAAAAAAAGATTTTGAAAGAAAAACCACCTCTGTAGGCCCTCATAGAGACGATTTTTTAGTTTTAATAAACGATATGGATGTTAAGACCTATGGCTCACAAGGTCAACAAAGAACTTCTGTACTTTCCATTAAGTTTGCATCACTTCACATAATTAAAGAGTTAACAGGAGAGTATCCGCTTTTATTATTAGACGACGTTTTATCAGAGTTAGATACTAAAAGGCAGGAATACATTTTAAACTCTATAAGTGATGTGCAAACTTTAATCACATGTACAGGAATAAGTAATATTGAGAAACATTTGAATAAAACTAATAATGTAAAAATATTTAAGGTCTCAAGTGGAAAAATAACAAAGCTGTAGCATGTTAAGGAGGATAACCATGTTTCTACATTTAGGAGAAAATGTAGTGGTTCCTGTAAAAGACGTAATAGCAATTTTCGATATGGAAGCCACTATGTATAGTTCGGATACAATTCAATTTATAAGGATGGCAGAGGAAGACGGATTTGTAGAGCGAATAACCAAAGAAAAACCTAAATCTTTTGTTATAGCTGAAGTTAATAAGAAAAGTAAGGTTTATTTATCTCCTATTTCTTCAGCCACCTTATGTAAAAGAACAGACATTGTATATTGTGAGCTTTAATTAGTTAGGAGGATATACATGAATAATAATCAAAACTATGATGAAAATCAGATACAAGTGTTAGAAGGACTTGAAGCTGTTAGAAAAAGACCTGGTATGTACATTGGTAGCACAAGTGCTAGAGGACTTCATCATCTAGTATATGAAATAGTTGATAACAGTATTGATGAAGCAACTGTAGGGGCTTGTAGCAATATATATGTTACAATTCACGAAGACAATTCAATTACTGTAATTGATGATGGTAGAGGTATGCCTGTAGGTATACATCCTAAGTTAAAGATACCAACAGTTGAAGTTATAATGACAGTGCTTCATGCTGGGGGTAAATTTGGTGGTGGCGGATACAAAGCATCTGGAGGGTTACATGGAGTTGGAGCTTCTGTAGTTAATGCTCTATCGGAAATATGTGAGGTTGAAGTTAAAAGAGATGGACATATTTGGAGACAAAGATTTTCAAGAGGGAAAGTTGTAACTCCACTTGAAAAAATTGGTGATACTGAAGAACATGGAACAAAAACTTACTTTAAACCTGATGAAGGAATCTTTGATGAAGTAGATTTTGACTATGAAACTTTATCTCAAAGATTAAGAGAATTAGCATTTTTAAATAAAGGTATAAGAATAACCTTAAATGATGAAAGAGAAGATAAAAGTCATGAGTTCCACTATGAAGGTGGAATTAAATCCTTTGTTGAATACTTAAATAGAAATAAAGGAAAAGTACACAATGAACCTATCTATATAGAGGGTACGAAGGATGAGTGTATAGTTGAAATAGCACTTCAATATAATGATACCTATAATGAGAATTTATTTTCTTTTGCCAACAATATAGATACTATTGAAGGAGGAACCCATTTAGTAGGGTTTAAAACTGCGCTAACAAGAGTTTTAAATGATTATGCTAAAAGGTTTGGATTCTTAAAGGAAAATGACAAAAATTTAGGTGGAGAAGATGTAAGAGAAGGACTTACAGCAGTTATATCTGTTAAAGTAACAGATCCTCAATTTGAAGGCCAAACAAAAACTAAACTAGGTAATAGTGAAATTAGAGGTGTGGTTGAAGCTATAGTTGCTGAAGCCATAAGCAATTTTCTAGAGGAAAACCCTGCTGTAGGAAAAAGTATTATAGATAAAGGTTTAAACGCTGCAAGAGCAAGAGAAGCAGCGAAAAAAGCAAGGGAACTTACAAGAAGGAAGACTGCACTTGAAAGTACTTCATTACCTGGTAAACTTGCAGATTGTTCTTCAAAAGATCCAGTAGAATGTGAAATATATATAGTCGAGGGAGATTCTGCTGGTGGTTCAGCTAAGCAAGGAAGAGATAGAGGATTTCAAGCTATTTTACCTTTAAGAGGAAAGATAATAAATATAGAAAAGCAACGTCTTGACAAAGTTCTTAATTCTGAGGAAATAAGAAATATGGTCACTGCTTTTGGAGCAGGAATAGCTAAAGACTTTGAAGTATCTAAATTAAGATATCATAAAATTATTATAATGACAGATGCTGACGTTGATGGAGCTCATATAAGAACATTGCTTCTTACGTTCTTCTATAGATATATGAGGGAATTAGTAGAACAAGGACATGTTTATATAGCTCAGCCCCCTCTATATAAAGTTAAAAAGGGTAAAAATGAGTATTACACTTATAGTGATGAAGAATTAGAAGAAATTCTAGATCAAGTAGGTGGAAAAGATAGTAATACAGATATTCAATANNTAAAGGTCTTGGAGAGATGAATCCAGAACAGCTTTGGGATACAACTATGAATCCTGAAAAAAGAACATTATTAAAAGTTACAGTAGAAGATGCTATGGCTGCAGATGAAATCTTCACTATTCTTATGGGAGATAAGGTAGAACCTCGTAGGGAATTTATACAAGAAAACGCTAAGAAGGTTAGCAATTTAGATATATAGTATTTTAGAAAAATAAGGTGAGGTGAAACATATGAATAGGGAAGAAAATATATTACCCATAGATATAAGACACGAAATGAAAAATTCCTATATTAGTTATGCCATGAGTGTTATTGTTGGTCGTGCTCTTCCTGATGTAAGAGATGGATTAAAACCAGTACATAGAAGAATACTTTATTCTATGCATGAACTTGGTATAACACCAGAAAAAGGATATAGAAAATGTGCAAGAATTGTTGGAGATGTTTTAGGTAAGTATCACCCACATGGTGATTCTTCTGTTTATGATGCTTTAGTTAGAATGGCACAGGACTTCTCTATTAGGTATACATTAGTTGATGGACACGGTAACTTTGGTTCTGTTGATGGTGATAGAGCAGCAGCAATGAGATATACAGAGGCAAAGATGAGCAAGATTACTCTTCAAATGCTTAGAGATATTAATAAAAATACTGTTGACTTTATTCCAAACTTTGATGGTGAAGAGCAAGAGCCATCTGTACTTCCATCAAGATTTCCTAATCTTTTAGTTAATGGTTCATCAGGTATAGCTGTTGGTATGGCAACTAATATACCTCCTCATAATTTAAAAGAGGTTATAGATGGAGTTATAATGGTAATAGACAATGAAGATGTTACTATTACTGAGCTTATGAGCAGTATAAAAGGACCAGATTTCCCTACAGCAGGTATAATTTTAGGAAGAGCTGGAATTAAAAGTGCTTATGAAACAGGTAGAGGAAAAGTAGTAGTTAGATCAAAATCAGAGATAGAGGAGCATAATGGACGTAATAGAATTATAGTTTCAGAGCTTCCTTATCAAGTAAATAAAGCAAATTTAATAGAGAATATAGCAGAATTAGTTAAGGACAAAAAAATAGATGGTATCTCAGACCTTAGAGATGAATCAGATAGAGAAGGTATGAGAATTGTTATAGAATTAAAAAGAGATGCTAATGCTAATATTGTTTTAAATAGACTTTATAAGCATACTAAGATGCAAGATACTTTTGGTATTATAATGCTTGCGTTAGTAGATGGCGAACCTCAAATATTAAATTTAAAACAAATTTTAGTTCATTATTTAAACCATCAAAAAATGGTAATAAGAAGAAGAACTGAATTTGATTTAGATAAAGCTCAAGCTAGAGCTCATATTTTAGAAGGCTTAAGAATTGCACTAGATCACATAGATGAAGTAATTTCTTTAATTAGATCATCTAAAACTGGTCAAGAAGCTAAAGAAGGCCTTATGGCCAAATTTGGTCTTTCTGAGAAACAATCTCAAGCTATATTAGATATGAGGCTTCAAAGACTTACAGGATTAGAACGTGAAAAGATTGAAGAAGAATATAGTGAGCTTATGAAAACAATACAGTACTTAAAATCTATACTTGAAAATGAAGAAGTTCTTTTAGGAATAATAAAAGAAGAACTTATAGAAGTTAGGAATAAGTATGGAGATGAAAGAAGGACAGCTATTGAAAAAAATCCATATAGCATAGATGAAGAAGATTTAATAGCAGAAGAAGATGTTGTAATAACATTAACTCATGCAGGGTATATTAAGAGACTTCCTATAGATACTTATAATGCTCAAAAAAGAGGTGGAAGAGGAATTCAAGGGGTTACTACAAAAGAGGATGATTTCGTAGAACATATCTTTATAACCTCAACTCATAATAACCTGATATTCTTCACTAATAGAGGTAAGGCTTATAAATTAAAAGCTTATGAAATACCAGAGGGTAGTAGAACAGCAAAGGGTACTAACCTTATAAATATACTCCCATTAGAAAATAATGAAACAATTCAAGCAGTTATATCATTAAAAACTTTTGAAGCGGACAATTATCTTGTGATGGGAACTAAAGAAGGGGTAGTAAAGAAAACCTCTCTTGATAAGTATGCATCTATAAGAAGAAATGGATTGATTGCAATAAACTTAAGAGAAGAAGATGAACTTATAGGTGCCACTATCACAACTGGAGATAGTGAAATAATTTTTGTTACTAAACAAGGTTATTCTATAAGATTTAATGAAAAAGATGCTAGAGAAATGGGAAGAACCACTACAGGGGTTAAGGCAATAACTTTAAGAGAAGAAGATATTGTAGTTTCAATGGTAGTTGTTAAAGAAAATGAAGAGCTTTTAGTTATAAGTGAAAAAGGTTTTGGTAAGAGAACAGATATATCAGAGTACACATTGCAACGTAGAGGCGGAAAAGGTATAAAAACTTATAGGGTAACTGAAAAAACAGGTTATGTAGTAGGTGCAAGAATAGTTAAAGATGCAGATGAATTAATGTTAATTAATAGTGACGGTATAATAATAAGATTAAACGTTGCAGATATATCTACTACAAGCAGAAATACTATGGGTGTAACTCTTATGAAGACAGGTGAAGATGTAAATATTGTTGCTATGGCAAAAATAAATTATACTGATTCAAGTGATGAAGATATTTCTGGTGAAGAATCAGAAGAAAATGTAAATGAAGTAGAAGAAATGAATCAGAGTTTAGAGCAAACAGAGAATGAAGAATAATTAAAAGACTGAGGTTTTATGCCTTAGTCTTTTTTTATTAAAGAATCTTAAGAAATAGCATAATAATATTTAAATAATTATTCTTAGATTCATAAGTAGTTAATTCATGAATTTTTTATAAAATAATTTATGAAATACTTTAAAAATCAACGGATTAATAACTTTTATTTATAATAAAAAATGCTGATAAATTGTTGTTATTGGCTTTAAATTCTTAATTATTTAAGTATACTTTTCCTGGCGTATCAATAAAAGAAATACAGCAAAATAAGAAGAATAAAGAAGAATAGTTAATATGGTTTGATTAAACAATGTATTTTAACTTTAACGAATCATTTTAATTTAGATATAATAATCCTTGTCCCTAAGAGCTGCAAAAACAAATCTTAGTGATGGGGTTTAGTTTTTATTAAAAACAGTTAAACAAATTTAAAAAAACTTTTAAAAAACTGTTGACAAGGAAAAACAAACCTGATAGAATAGTAAGAGTCGTCAGGTGATGACGGTAAAAATTACTAAATAA
>NZ_DDOV01000021.1 GCF_002341865.1 Clostridium sp. UBA2485
CTGTTTAATTTTCAAAGACCAATTTCTTACTATTTTGCCGTCGTTTCCCGACTGCTTTTTTATCTTATCACTTTGTTTTCTCATTGTCAACATATTTTTTGAAACTTTTTAAAGTTTTTTTTAGAAGACTTAAATCTCTTTAAGATCTAATAAATATGTTGCTTTAAAAACTTAGTGTGTCGCTTTAGCACTTGGCGCTGGCGACTCATTTATAATAACACGATATAAAAGGGTCCAACTTTCCCTTTTTATTATTTTGATAAAATTATTTTATAAATTCTTCATAATACTCTTTTTTTCTTTATTTTTCACATAAAGATACACTAGGACAAGTTTGTTTTTATTTTTTAAATTTTAGTAGTAAACATGCTTTATTACACATATTACAACAACCTTAATAATCTACATTTTCCCTAGTTTTTATAGATTTTACATGCGCAGACTCTATACCCTCTTAAAAGAATAGCCTTAATATCTTAAAAGATTTTGATCTAAAGTTTCTTACCAAAAATAAGTATTAGTAGTTTTTTATATTACTCTATATCTTCAATTAATAAATACTGCCTTAAGCATTTATTATACTTAAGGCAGTATTTATTAATTATAAGTTATTAATTATTTTCTTAAATTTATTTCCTCTAACTTCAAAATTTACAAACATATCAAAACTAGCACAAGCAGGAGATAGTGTTACTATATCATCTTTTTCTGAAATTTCTTTTGCCTTATCTACCGCTTCTTCTAAAGTATCAACCATATATATTGTAGTTTCTATTCCTTCTTTTTCTTTTAACTCATCAAAAGCTGCCTTTATTTTATACTTTGTTGCACCTAGTAATATTAATGATTTAATATATTTATATCCTTCAAAAGCTAAAGGTTCAAATGGTAGATTTTTATCATATCCTCCTGCTATTAATATAACAGGCTTTTCAAAAGCTTTAATACTTGCTAAAGTCCTTGTAGGACTAGACGCTATAGAATCGTTATAAAATTCCACTCCATTTATAGATCTTATAAATTCGCTTCTATGTTCCACTCCTCCAAAAGATATAGCTATATTCTTCATAGCTTCAATATTCACTTCATCACAAGTTGCAGAAAACGCAGCTAATAAATTTTCAACATTATGCATACCTTTTAATTTTATATCTTTCTTATCACAAACTTCCTTACCCCTAATATATAACTTTTCATTTTCATAGTATGCACCTTTTTCTACTTTTTTCTTTCTACTAAAGGTATAGACTCTTCCTTTAGCTTCTCCTATCATTGAGCTAGTTATGTCATTATCTTCATTTAATACTAATAGAGAGTTTTCATCTTGATATTTGTATATATTCTTCTTGCTTTCAACATATTCATTCATGTCCTTATGCATATCTAAATGATTAGGAGACAAATTTGTTATTACTGCTACATCTGTAGAATCCTTCATTGTCATAAGCTGAAAGCTTGATAATTCTAATACTACTCTATCATCCTTTTTTATTCTTTCTATATTAGTAAAGAGTGGTGTTCCTATATTTCCACCTACCCAAGTATTATATCCTGCTTCTTTTAATATATTATACACAAGTGTTGTAGTTGTAGTTTTCCCATCACTTCCTGTAATACCATAAATCTTAGCAGGGCAATATCTTACAAACTCCTCCATTTCAGATGTTATATAAGTTCCTTCGTTTTTAGCTCTAACTAAAGCTTCACTATCTATTCTCATAGATGGAGTTTTAAAAATCACTTCAAATCCTTTTAAATTATTTAAATAGTTGTCTCCTAATTCAAACTTTATTCCTAAGTTTTCATACTTATCTATATCTTTAAATTGGTCTCTATTTTTCTTATCAAAAGCCGTTACCTTAGCTCCAAGTTTAACTAAAAACTCTATAAGAGGTATATTACTGACCCCTATACCCACTACTGCTACATTTTTATTCAATATATATTTTTTAAAATCATTAAAATCTCTTTTCATTCTATTTTTAATCCTCCAACATTGACTATTATCATTAATAATATGTATATTATAACACTTTTTATTTGTTATTTGAATTACTGTAGAATATGATATAATTAAAAACGAGAATTTTGTCGAAATTGTTCGAATTGAATTAATATATAAACTTATCTTTGTCGTATTGATTTGCATTTTTCTACATGCTATACTTCTCTTGTGCCGTAAGGAATATGTTAAGATGATTCCCCAAAGTTTTAACATAACACATAACATATCCCCATGATTAAACCCTATTTTTTACCGGATGACAATCCGGTTATTTTTTTACCCAAAAACCCTTTTAACTTTAAAATTCTTCTCGACATTATTGAGTATTTTTAGAATATATTTGTTTTATTTTTTAAATTCTTTAAAGAAATTTTAAAAATATAATTTTATCTATAAGTTATTACTATCAATTTCAAAAGAAAAACTCCCTACAGGTATATTAGACTTGTAGAGAGTTTTTCATTCAATTTAGGCATCTGAAATAAAATAATAAACCAAAGATGTTAGTATATTTTATATCAGACAAGGCGTCAGGTTCTGCTCATAGTGGTGCTATGGTCAGGTTCTGACAACACAGTATGATGGAAAACAGGCTAACATACTGGTCTATTATTTTTTTGAAGATGCCTAAGTTATTAAAATTCCATTTTTTCTTCTATATATTTAGTAAGTTCATCCACATGAAGTCTTACTTGCTCCATTGTATCTCTATCTCTTACTGTTACAGTATTATCTTCCATAGTATCAAAGTCCACTGTTATACAGAAAGGTGTTCCTATTTCATCTTCTCTTCTATATCTTTTTCCTATACTTCCTGCTTCATCATAGTCAACATTAAATTTTTTAGCAAGTATTGAATAAACTTCTAAAGCTTTTTCACTTAATTTTTTACTTAATGGTAGTACTGCTGCTTTAAAAGGTGCTAGTGCTGGATGCAAATGTAATACAGTTCTAACATCGCCGCCTTCAAGTTCTTCCTCATCATAAGCATTTACCAAGAATGCAAGAGCAACTCTATCTGCACCTAATGATGGCTCAATACAATATGGCACATATTTTTCATTTGTTACTGGATCTAAGTAAGATAAGTCTTCTCCGGAATGTTCCATATGTTTTTTAAGGTCGTAATCTGTTCTATCAGCTATGCCCCATAGTTCGCCCCAACCAAATGGGAATAAAAATTCTATATCACAAGTTGCATTACTATAGAAAGATAATTCCTCTTCACCATGATCTCTAAATCTTAAATTTTCTTCTTTCATACCTAGATTAAATAAGAATTTCTTGCAGTATTCTTTCCAATATCCGAACCATTCTAAGTCTGTTCCTGGTTTACAGAAAAACTCTAGTTCCATTTGTTCAAATTCTCTAGTTCTAAATACAAAATTTCCTGGTGTAATTTCATTTCTAAAAGATTTACCAATCTGAGCTATACCAAAAGGTACTTTTTTTCTTGAAGTTCTCTGTGCATTTTTAAAGTTAACAAATATACCTTGAGCTGTTTCTGGTCTTAAGTATATTTCTGATTTACTATCATCAGTTATTCCTTGAAATGTTTTAAACATAAGGTTAAATTTTCTTATGTCTGTAAAGTTTTTCTTTCCACATTTAGGGCAAACTATTTGATGTTTTTCGATATACTCTTTATACTCTTCATTAGTCCAGCCATCAGCAACTGCAACTTCTGCTCCTTCTGAAGTCATATGATCTTCCACTAATTTATCTGCTCTAAATCTAGCCTTACAATCTTTACAATCCATTAATGGGTCTGAGAATCCTCCAACGTGTCCTGAAGCCACCCAAACTTCTGGGTTCATAAGTATAGCACAATCAAGTCCTACATTATATGGACTCTCTTGAACAAACTTTTTCCACCATGCTTTTTTAACATTGTTTTTAAACTCTACTCCTAATGGGCCATAATCCCAAGAGTTAGCAAGTCCTCCATAAATCTCTGAACCTGAAAATATAAATCCTCTATTCTTACATAAGCCAACAACTTTATCCATAGTAACTTCTTTCATAAAATAATACCTCCATTTTTTTTATTTATAAACACTCCAATTGAAGTAAATTTAATCTAATAAAAATAAAAAAACTATTACTAGTTAAGGGACGAAATAACATTCCGCGGTTCCACCCTTATTAGCAATAGCTCAGCTCTACTAAAATATACTCAAAAGCTCCCTTCACTATAAGTCCTTAATGATTTACACCATCCATCATTTCTCTTTATAAAGTACTTAAAGTTACTCTTCTTCATCAATGTATAATATTAAATTGTATTGATATATGCTATCATAAAAATTCTGAATTGTCAAGCATTAATTATTAAAAAGTTAATATTAAAATATACTTTATTTATACTTACAAATTATAGCCACTTCTACTAATACAAAATATGAATACTTTGCTTATTGTAAAGTTGTTCAATAATCTCTTAATAATAAAAAAGTAACTAATAACTTTTTTAAACTTATCGTAGAAATTAATGCTTTAAAATTTAGTTAAGTATTGTAAATTAAATTCTAATATCTTATAACTTATGTATAAGTTTAATTTTTTATAAATTCATTACAATAAAAAAAGTAATACCATAAAGTATTACTTATATCTATCAAAAATAAAAAATGGCTCCGCGAAGAGGATTCGAACCTCCAACCTATCGGTTAACAGCCGAGTGCTCCACCGTTGAGCTATCGCGGAATATCGTCATTACTGACTACATATATTATTATATCAAAAATCAAAAACAAATGCAATAGTCTTTTAAAATTTTTTTATACTTTTTTATTTAACTTTATATGCCTTATATTAACTGTGATAAATAATCTATATTCATTGATATTTTTGCTCATATTCAACAATATTAAGTCCTGAAATTTTTATAGTAAGTGGATATTTAACCTTATTTAAAACATCCTTTTTTATAGATGTTCTAAAATCTTCACTTTCATAAATATCTGAAAGTCATAATGCATTTTTCTCTACAAGGTTATTGTCTTTATCATATATTTTGATAGTTTTATCATTATCATAAATAAGGCTATGATCTTTATTTATGCTATATTCATTATTTCCTATAGATAAAAATTCTCCTTTATCTTTGTTTATATTTTGTTTTTTATTAAAATATAGTCTTAAAAAATTATTATCATTTCCCTCTATTCTATCTAAATATATTTCTGAATTATTCCCTTTATAAACAAGTTCTTTTACTTCAATAGGCTCATTAAAATAGCTTAATAGTTTATTTATCTTTAGGCATATAACTTTCATCGACTTGTATTGTAACTTCTATAGGAGTAACTCTAGTAATTCTATATCCCATTTGGTGAATGATATTTTTTCTCATACTTTCCTTTAGATCTTCTTTATTAATGAAATTTAATCCTACTTCAACAATCAAGGTTAGAGCAATTAAACTTAGAACTACTTTAGAACTTCGCTTCATTTTAATCTCCCTTACAAATTATTCTTATAAAAATTTTTAACATAATTATTGTTAAATGTTAATATTCAATAATTTAAAAGTAGCGTTATAAGGATTATATATTACTAATAAGAGTGCTCTTAGGAAAATTATACCATATAAAAAGAGATATAAAGTCTTCATAGACAATATATCTCTTAATTTTCATATTATTGTAATGGTTTCATAGTTGGGAATAAGATTACGTCTCTTATTGATGTAGAATCAGTTAAGAACATAACTATTCTATCTATACCTATTCCTAATCCTCCAGTTGGTGGCATACCTACTTCTAATGCACTCATAAATTCTTCATCTATAACATAAGCTTCATCGTCACCAAGTTCTCTTTCTTTTGCTTGCTGTTCAAATCTTTCTCTTTGTACTATTGGATCATTAAGCTCTGAATAGGCATTACATACTTCTCTACCATATATAAATCCTTCAAATCTCTCAGTAAATTCAGGATTTCCACGTTTTTTCTTAGTAAGTGGTGAAATTTCTACTGGATAATCGCATAGGAATGTTGGCTGTATTAAATGTTCTTCCGCAAACTCTTCAAATAAAGCATTTAATACATCTGCCTTTGTACAATCTTTTAATTCTTTCTTAAATTCCAAATGCTTTTCTTTAGCAATAGCTTGAGCTTCTTCATCTGTTTTAATAGTCTCAAAATCTATTCCTGCATATTCCTTAACTGCATCCACCATTGTAAGTCTTCTCCAAGGTGGTGTTAAATCTATTTCCGTTCCTTGATAATTTATTTTAGTAGTTCCATGCACTTTCTCACAAGCATAAGCAATCATTTGCTCTGTAATTGCCATCATATCATTATAATCTGCATAAGCTTCATATAATTCAATCATAGTAAATTCAGGATTATGTCTTACGCTCATACCTTCGTTTCTGAAGTTTTTACCCATGTCATAAACTTTCTCGAAACCACCAACAATACATCTTTTTAGATATAATTCAGTAGCTATTCTTAAATACATATCTATATCTAATGCATTATGATGAGTAGAGAATGGTCTTGCAGCTGCACCACCTGCTATCGGTGATAAAATTGGAGTTTCAACTTCTAAGAATCCTCTATTATCTAAGAATTCTCTTATACTTCTTATTATTTGAACCCTCTTCATGAAAGTATCTCTAACATCCTTGTTCATAACAAGGTCAACTTCTCTTTGTCTATATTTTAAATCTGGATTTTTAAGTCCATGCCATTTCTCTGGTAATGGCTTTAATGATTTAGATATAAGTGTAACTTCCGTTGCACGTACAGAAACTTCTCCTGTTCTAGTTCTGAATGACGTTCCTGTTACACTTAAGAAATCTCCTATATCAAATGTTTTAGCATCTTTAAAAGATTCTTCGCCTACCGCATCTAATCTTATATATACTTGAATTTTTCCACATCTATCATGAATATCACAAAATCCAGCTTTACCTTGAATTCTCTTAGACATAAGTCTTCCTGCTACAGTAACTGGAATTTCTCCGCCTTCTTCAAATCCATTAACAACTTCTTCTGATGTGTGGGTTCTATTCACTTTATAAACATCAAATGGATCTTTTCCTTCAGCTTGAAGTTCAGCTAACTTTTGTCTTCTAATTCCTACTTGCTCATTATATTCAGCTTCTTTTGCTTGAATATCTTCCACTTCAATCTCTGGCGTATTTAAATTATTTTCTTCCATATATAAACTCCTCCTATGCTCTTTTTATTTCAAGTACTTCGTATTTACTTACTCCATCTGGAATAGAAACTTCAATTACGTCTCCTACTCTTTTACCTACAAGTGCACTTCCAACTGGTGATTCATTTGAAATTTTATTCTCCATTGGATCTGCTTCTGCTGAACCAACAATATGGAATTCTACTTCTTCATCAAAGTCATAGTCTTTAACTTTCGCTATTGAACCTATACTAATTATATCCTTATCTAATTCACTTTCATCAACTACTGATGCATTTCTCAGCATGTTTTCAAGTTGTATTATTCTTCCTTCTACAAAAGCTTGCTCATTTTTAGCTTCATCATATTCAGAGTTCTCACTTAAATCTCCATATCCTAAAGCTACTTTAATTTTCTCAGTGATTTCTTTTCTCTTAACTGTTTTAAGGTACTCTAACTCTTCTTCAAGCTTCTTTATTCCCTCATAAGTCATCACATATTTTTTAGAATCACTCATTTTTTTCTCCCCTTTAAACAATATATATATTTACTCTATTCTTCAATAAAACACTTTATTAATTTAACATGATTGTACCACAAAACTTCTTTAAAGTCTTAAATCCACAAAACTTCTTTAGAATTTGTGGATTTAAGACTTTAAGTTATTATAAATCAGTGGCTACAATATGTCAATAAAAGGATGTCCAATACATCCTTTATTAATATTTATGTAATATTATATTACTGTATATTATCCACAAATACTGATTTATATTCAAGTAAAATACTTAACACATCTTCGTATTTAGTCATTGAATTAATTCTGTCTTTGATTTCAGTGCAATATTTAAGCCCTTTAATATACCAAGCTATATGCTTTCTCATTTCCCTTACAGCCTTTATTTCTTCAAAATACTTAATAGCTAAATTTAAATGATTAATACACATATCTACCTTTTCTATAGGTGTAGGTTCTGTTATACTTTGACCTTTCAAAGCCTGAGCTATCTCTCTAAAAATCCAGGGGTTACCCATAGCCCCTCTTGCAATCATTATGCCATCACAATTAGTTTGTTTTTTTATTTTTATGGCATCCTCAGCTGAAAATACATCGCCATTTCCTATTACAGGTATTTTAACTGCTTCTTTAACTTGTCTTATAATATCCCAATCTGCTTTTCCTTCATACATTTGCTCTCTAGTTCTGCCATGGACTGCTATAGCATCTGCACCTGCATCTTCTATGTATTTACTAAACTCAACAGCATTTATATTATTTTCATCAAAACCTTTTCTAAATTTAACAGTTATAGGTTTTTTACTTACCTTCTTCATTTCCTTTACTATTTCTGACGCCAATTTAGGATTTTTCATAAGTGCTGATCCTTCACCATTTTTAACAATTTTAGGCACAGGACATCCCATATTCACGTCTACTATACAGATATCATTATTTTCATTAAACACTTCACAAGCATAGGCCATTATTTTAGGTTCATTCCCAAAAATTTGAATACCTACAGGTTTCTCTTCATCTGCTATTCTCATTAATCCTTCTGTGTTTTTGCTTTTGTAAAATAGTCCTTTAGCACTTATCATTTCAGTATATACAAGTCCACAGCCCATATTATTACAAATACCTCTATAAGCTATGTCTGTAACACCTGCCATAGGCGCTAAAAACACTTCATTATCAAAATGAAGATTTGATATATACATACTATCACCTAGTCTCTATTTTTTTCGTATATAATTCTAAGTCCATCTAAAGTTAAAAACGATTCCACTTTATCTATTGTAGAAGATTCTTCTGATATTAACTTAGCAAGTCCCCCTGTAGCTATAACTATAGGCTCATCTTCACCTTTAGCCATCATTTCTTCTTTCATTTTACGTACTATGTAATCAACTTGACCTATGTATCCATAAACTATGCCCGCTTGCATACTTGCTACTGTATTTTTGCAAATTACAGTTTCAGGCTTTGAAAGTTCAACTCTTGGAAGTTTAGCCGCTTTTTCAAATAATGCGTCTGAAGATATCTTTACTCCCGGACAAATTGTTCCTCCTAGATAATCTCCATTTTTAGTTATAGCACAAAAAGTAGTAGCTGTACCAAAGTCTATTATTATCATTGAACTTTTATAAATATCAAAAGCTGATACTGCATTTACTATTCTATCAGCACCTACTTCTTTTGGATTATCATATTTTATATTTATACCAGTTTTAACTCCTGGTCCAACTATTATTGGTGTCTTATCAAAATATTTTCTTATCATATGTTCTAAAGAGTACATAATGTTAGGCACCACAGATGATATTATTACTCCTTCTATATCAGATATTTTTATATTGTTTTGTTCAAAAAGTTGCCTCACTTGTATACCATATTCATCGGAACTTCTCTTGTGATCAGTGGATAGCCTCCAATCAACTAATAATTCTTTTTCTTTGTATATCCCTAATACAATATTGGTATTCCCTACATCTAAAACAAAAATCATTTAAATTCACCTCTATATAGTTAAAAGCAGCTTTAAAAGCTGCTTTTATCCTGTATGTTTGACTAAAAAAATCTCATTACAATTAATAATTTAATTTTAACAAGTTAATCTATTTTGTCAAGGTGTTTAAATCATTTTTTAAACTTGTAATTTATGTATATATAATTTAATGTAAAGATTATTTATATTACGTTCTTACTACTATTTTGCATTATATTTAATATTTCTTTTTCATCCTTAGCAAACTCATATAATATTCTTTTTAAATTTCCTTCTTTTTCGCTAGTCATTAAGTTCATGTACATATTCATTAAGCTTTTCTCTACATTTGCAATATGACGACTTCTCATTAATTGTTCTTTTGTTAAATGATAATTATATTTCATGATAATTACCTCCTTAAGAGCTGTTGTAATACTTCAATGTGATTATTGTGCTTTTGTATTAATTCCTCAATTGAACTTTGTATAGATCTGCTATTTACAGCCTTTAAATAGCTTTTATACTTGCTTATAAGTATTTCCTCTTTTTCTATAATGTTATTAATAGTAGCTTGATTTGGACATATCATAAATAATCTCCTCCTTTTTCCTATATTATTATCAATATAAAAAGGTATATACTTCTTTTTAAGAAGTATATACCTAATTTATAAATTGTTCACACTTTAGAATATGCCTTACTAGCCAAACATAGAAAGTAATACACCAGCTGCTACAGCACTACCTATAACCCCCGCAACGTTTGGTCCCATAGCGTGCATAAGTAAGAAGTTAGAAGGATCTTCTTTTTGCCCTACAACTTGTGAAACTCTAGCGGCCATAGGTACTGCTGAAACTCCTGCTGAACCTATTAATGGGTTTATTTTACCCTTAGTAACTTTACACATTATCTTACCTATAATTACACCTGAAGCAGTTGCCACTGCAAAAGCACTAACCCCTAAAATCATTATTCCTATAGTTTTTGGAGTTAAAAATATCTCAGCTTTAGCTGTTGCTCCAACAGAAAGTCCTAAGAATATTGTTACTATATTTATAAGAGCATTTTGTGCAGTATCGCTTAATCTTCCAACAACTCCAGATTCTTTAAATAAATTTCCAAGCATCAACATACCAACAAGTGATTTAAGTGATGGAAGGAATAATATAACTAAAATAGCAACAACTATTGGAAATATGATTTTTTCCACCTTCTTAACCTGTCTTAGTTGTCCCATTTTTATTGTTCTTTCTTCCTTAGTAGTCAACGCCTTCATGATTGGAGGTTGAATTAATGGTACTAGCGCCATATATGAATAAGCTGCAACTGCTATTGGTCCAAGTAAATGTGGAGCTAACTTATTTGTTAGGAATATAGCTGTAGGTCCATCTGCTCCTCCAATTATACCTATAGATGCCGCTTCTTGTGGAGTAAATCCAAGTAATATTGCTGCCATAAATGCAAAGAACACTCCAAATTGTGCTCCTGCCCCCATAAGAATACTGGAAGGATTGGATAATAGTGGCCCAAAATCTGTCATAGCACCAACCCCTAGGAATATAAGTGGTGGGAATATTTCTAATTTAACACCTCTTGATAAATAATATAATAATCCTCCAACTTCACCTGCAACCGGTTCTGCCATTATATCTGCTAATGGTAAATTTGTAAGTAACATACCAAAGGCTATAGGTAATAGTAATAATGGCTCAAACTCCTTTGCAATTGCTAAATATATTAATAAACAAGAAACACCTATCATTAAAAGTTCTTTCCAAGTTATTGCAGCAAAACCGGAGGTACTTAATAATTCTTGTAATACTTCAATTATATTCATTTAGCTTACCTCCTTTTTATTATGCGATAACAGCTAAAACGTCTCCTGTATTAACAGCTGCTCCTTTTGCCACATTTATTTCAGCAATGCTACCATCTACTGGTGACATTATTTCATTCTCCATTTTCATAGCTTCTAAGACAAATAATACATCACCTTTTTTAACTGTAGTACCTTCAGTTATATTTATTTTAACTATTGTTCCTGGCATTGGACAATCAATCTTTTCTCCTGAAGCATTTGATTTTTTAACTGCTGGTGCAGCTGCTGACTTTTGTACTGGCGCCGGAGCTATTGGTTTCTCTGGGGCTACATTAGGTGCAGAAGTAAATTCTCCTTTAACTTCTTCAACCTCTACCTGATATATATTTCCATTAACAGTAACGTTATATCTTTTCATAGTAATTTTCCTCCCTATACATTTTAGCGATTAAATTTAGTAGTATTATTTTGCCAATTTGCATTTCCACTATTTATTCTCTTTATACTCTTTATATTTAAACCTGAAGTTGGTACATTAAGATGAGCTGATAACGTTGCCATTATAACCGCAACTAACTCTAAGTCATCTTGAGGATTTTCTATAGTTTCTACCTCTTGTACTAATGGTTCAAATATCTCTTCTTTAACCGGCTCTATTTTCTTCTTTTTATCTTTTAATAGAAAACTTTGAAATTTAATTATATACATTAAGATAACTAATACAGCGAAAACTATGATCATAGCTACTGCCGAAACTCCTAATGCATCTATTAGACTTAATTTTTCATTCATATTATATCCCCCCTAAATTAATACGCTTCCATGCTTTTTAGGGTAGCTTAACTCTCTTTTGTTTTGTAACATATCTAACATTGCAAATACTCTTTGTTTAGTTTCACTTGGTTTTATAATATCATCTAACAAACCTATTTCTGCACAAGCATATGGATTTGTAACTTCATCTATATATTTTTTAACAATCTCTTCTTCTTTTGCTTTTGGATTATCCGCAGTTAATATTTCATCTCTATATTTAGACATTATTATAGCCTTAGGGGAAGTTAATGAAATTCTAGCCGTTGGCCATGCTAATGCTATATCAAAAGCTGCTTCCTTGCTCGCTAGTGCTAAGTAACCAACTCCATAAGCTTCTCCAATTATAAGTGAAACTTTTGGAACTACCGCATCACCTAAAGCATATACAATTTTTGATACGCTTTTAGCTAACCCCATCCTTTCCTCCTCAAGATTAATAACAATTCCCTTTGTATCTACAATACTAAGTATTGGAATGTTGAAACTATCACACATTCTTACAAAGCTTGCTACTTTATTTGAAAGTTTTATATTAATCTCACTCTTTTTATTAGAATCGTTTGCTATAACACCAACTGTTAATCCATTTATTTTTATTAAATAAGTGTTTATGCTCTCTTCCATAGTTTTATTTATTTCTAAAACAGAATTTTCATCACTAATTGCATTTACTACCGCTTCTCCACTATAATTTTCATTGATAGCAGCCTCATTTAATGTTTCTTTAGCTTCATTTAAATCCATAGATTCAGCAGTTAAATACGGCATTTCTAAATTATTAGATGGTATATAATTAAATAATTTCTTAGTTAACATTACTGCTTCCAGCTCATTGCTAACAACAAAGTGAGCATTTCCATTTTTAATGGAAGATATTCCATCACTATACATGGAGCTACTTACATATCTCTCTTCTTTATCTATCAGTTTATCACTTGTACTTATACTAAGTTGTCCATTATTTTCTACTACTATAACAAAGTCACTCATAGTGGCATTTAATGCCATTGTTCCATTACATGGTCCTGAAACAATAGAAACTTGAGGTATTACACCACTATTCTTAGTAGTTTTTCTTAAAACTTCTCCATAGGAAGCTAAAAGTTCGATTCCATCACCAACTTTTCCACCTATGGAATCAAATATCTTAACTATTGGTGCTCCCATTTTCACTGCAGCATCCATTATATTGCATATTTTTTTACTTGATTGTTTATTGAATGTTCCCCCATTTACAGTGTAATCTTCGCTATAAATGTACACTAATCTTCCATCTATAGTTCCATGTCCTGTTACAACTCCTGCACCATTTTTATCAATTAGTGCCCCTACCTCTACAAAAGAACCTTCATCTAAAATATTTAAAATTCTTTCTCTTGCAGTTATTTTGTTTAAGTTGTGTTGCATTTCAACTTTTTCTACTCCACCACCTTGGTGTGCTTTATGTCTAATTTCATCAAAGACATCAAGTTTATCCATATTATTGCCTCCTGACTTTAGATTACTCTTTGTTACCCCGCCATAATAATAACATAAAAAGTGCCATTTGTACATAAAATTTGCAAGTTTTAATTCATTTTTCTGTGTATTGAAAAAAAACAATTATAAATTGACGTGTAATCATTCTTTTCCTTTAATATTCTTTCTATTTTCCTTTATTTCAAAAGAAAAATAGATGACTAGTTATTTTAAAGTATATTTTGCATATTAATAAAACCACTATAAGTATGTACTTATAGTGGTTTTATTAATTATTATTTATTCTTTTATACTAGAATAATCCTTCTATTGTTCCATCTTCTTTTATATCTATTTTAGCTGCTGCTGGAATTTTTGGAAGTCCTGGCATAGTCATTATTGTTCCTGTTAATATAACAATAAATCCTGCACCATTAGAAACCTTAACTTCTTTTACAGAAACTTTGAATCCTGTTGGCCTTCCAAGAAGATTTGGATTGTCTGATAATGAATTTTGTGTTTTAGCTACACATATAGGTAATTTATCTAAACCTATTTTTTCTATGTCAGATATTTGCTTTTTAGCTGCTGGTAGTATTTCAATTCCATCAGCTCCATATATCTCTTTAGCTATTGTTTCCATTTTTTCTTTTATAGTTAATTTTTCATCATATAATACGTGGAAATTACTTTCTTTTTCTTCAATAGTTTTTATCACTTTTTCAGCAAGTTCTAATCCACCTTCTGCACCTTTTCCCCAAACTTCAGTCAATGCAACTTCTACACCTTTATTTTTACAGAATTCTTCTATATATTTAATTTCTTCTTCACTATCACTTATAAATCTATTTATAGCTACAACTGCTGGTACACCAAACTTTTCAACATTTTCTATTTGCTTTTCAAGATTTTCTATACCTTTTGCAAGAGCTTCTACATTTGGAGTATTTAAACTATCTTTTTTAACTCCACCATGATGTTTAAGCGCACGAATAGTTGCTACTATTACTACTGCACTTGGTTTTAGATTTCCATATCTACACTTAATATCAAAGAACTTTTCTGCTCCTAAGTCTGCACCAAATCCAGCTTCTGTTATAGTGTAATCACCTAATTTTAAAGCCATCTTAGTAGCTAAAATACTATTACATCCATGTGCTATATTTGCAAACGGTCCACCATGAATTATTGCTGGTGTATTATCTAAAGTTTGGACTAAGTTAGGCTTAACAGCATCTTTCATAAGCATAGCCATGGCACCATGAACATTCAAATCTTTACAATATATAGGTTGTCCCTCTATGCTGTAAGCTATAAGAATTTTCCCAAATCTTTCTTTCAAATCCATTAAATCTGTTGAAAGACAAAGTATTGCCATTATTTCAGAAGCAACTGTTATTGTAAATCCATCTTCTCTTGTAAATCCATTTGGAGTTCCACCAAGTCCCACTACTACTTGCCTTAATGCTCTATCATTCATGTCTAGAACCCTTTTAAATACTATTCTTCTTGAATCTATTTTTAATTCATTTCCTTGATGAATATGATTATCTATAGCTGCACTTAAAAGATTATTTGCTGTTGTAATTGCATGCATATCTCCAGTAAAATGCAAGTTTATATCTTCCATAGGAATTACTTGAGCATATCCTCCACCAGCAGCTCCTCCTTTTACTCCAAAAACAGGGCCTAAAGAAGGCTCTCTTAATGCTATTACTGCATTTTTCCCCATGTTACAAAGAGCTTGACCTAATCCTATAGTAACAGTGGATTTTCCTTCACCGGCTGGAGTAGGATTTATAGCTGTTACTAGTATAAGTTTTCCGTCTTCTTTATCCTTGTTATTTTCTAATACATTGAGAGATATTTTTCCTTTATATTTTCCGTATAGTTCAATATCGTCCTCAGTTAATCCTATTTTTTCTGCAACTTTAAGTATAGGTAACATTTTTGCACTTTGAGCTATTTCTATATCTGTTTTCATATCAATATCCTCCAATCTACATATATAAAATTTTGTGTACAATTATATTTTATGTACAACAATCTTATTTATTATCAAGTTTTCCTATGAAATTATCTATATTAACTATATATCTTGAATGAGTACCTTCTCCAATTAAACCATTTTCATCATAAGCTTTTACTAAAAAAGTTATTTTCTTTCCCTGAATATCTTTAACTACAGCTTCACATTTTACTTTCATCCCAATTGGTGTAGCCTTAATATGCTTCGCATTGACCTCTACTCCTACAGTTGTATCTCCTGGTTCTAAATATAAATCAATAGCATTTTTAGATGCATTTTCCATTAAGCCTATCATTGCAGGCGTTGCATACACTTTTAGAGTACCTGAACCATGATGAAGTGCTGTATCATCTTCTGTTACAATCTTTTCAATAATTGCATTTAGCCCTATCTTTAATTTACTCTCCATTTACCTACCCCCTAACATAAATTTGGTAATATAATTATATCATAACTCTAAAGTTAGTCCTATAATTCTTTTGAAAAATTACGTATATTTTTTTATTTTTATATAATAATGTACGTATTTTTTATTATTCTTTATATTAGCTATGAAAAAGACAAAAGAGTGCACGAACTCATCATACACTCTTTTGTTTACACTATATTTCTTCTTTTTTTATGTCTTCAATCTTTGCTTCTTCTACTTGTAATTTAACTTCTCCTGGATTAAAACCCTCATTTAAAGTATTTTCTTCTTTTGGAGTCTCTTCTTTAATAATATCAGCAGAAATCTCTTTCAAGCCTTTTCCATCCATAATTGCGTTAAATTCTTCAGCAGTAAGCTTTTCTTTTTCAAGAAGTGCTTTAGCAACTTCGTGAAGTTTATCTTCATTTTCACTCAGTATAGTTTCAGCTCTTTTATAAGCTTCATCTACTAAAGATCTTATTTCCTTATCTATCATAGAAGCTACTTCTTCTGAAAAATCTCTTGAATGACCGATATCTCTTCCTAAGAATACTTCTCCTTGTTCTTTTCCAAAGGAAATAGGTCCTAATTTTTCACTCATACCATATTCCATAACCATTTTTTTAGCTATAGAACTGGTTCTATCTATATCGTTTTTAGCTCCTGTGCTGATTTCTTTAAGTATTAAAGCCTCTGCAACTCTTCCACCTAAAAGTCCAACCATTTCATCTTTAAGCTTAGAACGTGAAGTATATGACGTATCTTCATCTGGAAGATGTAATGTATATCCTCCCGCCATACCTCTAGGGATTATACTTATTTCATGAACAGCATAAGAATTTGGTAAGTACTTAGATACTACTGCGTGACCTGCTTCATGATATGCAGTTAATCTCTTATCCTTTTCGCTTATAACTCTAGATTTTTTTTCTGGTCCAGCTATAACTCTTGTAATTGCCTCTTCAAGTATATCCATAGTTATAACTTTCTTTTTACCTCTAACAGTTAATAATGCTGCTTCATTCATTAAGTTTTCAATATCTGCTCCAGTAAATCCTGGAGTTCTCTTTGCTAATATTTCTAGCTTAACATCTGGTCCTAATGGCTTATTTCTTGAGTGAACTTTTAATATTTCTTCTCTCCCCTTAACGTCAGGTGCTCCAACAACTATTTGTCTATCAAATCTACCTGGCCTTAAAAGTGCAGGGTCCAGTATATCAGGTCTATTTGTAGCAGCTACCATGATAATTCCTTCATTTACTCCGAAACCATCCATTTCAACAAGTAATTGGTTAAGAGTTTGTTCTCTTTCATCATGACCTCCGCCAAGTCCTGCTCCTCTTTGTCTACCTACAGCATCAATCTCATCTATAAATATAATACATGGAGAGTTTTTCTTCGCTTGCTCAAATAAATCTCTTACTCTTGAAGCTCCCACTCCCACGAACATTTCAACGAAGTCAGAACCAGAAATGCTAAAGAATGGTACTCCTGCCTCTCCAGCTACAGCTTTTGCAAGTAATGTTTTACCTGTTCCTGGAGGTCCTACCAAAAGAACTCCTTTAGGTATTCTTGCACCTACTTCCATATATCTCTTAGGATTTTTTAAGAAATCAACAATTTCTTCTAATTCTTCTTTTTCTTCATCTTCACCAGCTACATCTTTAAATGTAACTTTCTTTTTATCTGGTGTAGCCATTTTGGCTCTACTCTTACCAAAATTCATAACTCCACGGTTTCCACCGCCACCTCCACCAGACTGTTGCATAAACATTCCCCAAAATGCTACAAGCATTATTATAATTAAGAATGTTGGAAGCATTTGAATCCAAAATGGAATACTTGTTGGTGGTGTAAAATCAACCACTGCAGTTTTATTTGGATTTTCTTTTCTTAAATCTTTAAAGTCATCTCTTGGTAAAGCTGTATGATATTGTGTTCCATCATCTAATTCCCCTACTATTGTTACATTATCTTCACCCATAGTAGCGGTTTTAACTTTATCTTCTTTCCAATATTTTTCAAATTTATCAGCACTAATCCTAGCTACATTTCCACCATCTTTAAATAGTGTTAATGCCGAAAAGATTACAAGAAATAAAACTAACAACCAGGCCGTTGCACTTGAAAATTTTTTCACTAAAGGCCCCCCTCTCTTTCTAGTTATGATTTTCTAAAATTCTAACATATGAAATATTATATCATAAAGAATATAATATTAAATCTTATTGTGAATAATAACTCATTATAATTATTCTACTTTTTATATACACTTTCCTTTAAAATAGCTACATATGGTAAATTTCTGTATTTTTCAGCATAATCTAATCCATATCCAACTAAAAAATAATCTGGAACGTCAAATCCTAAGTATTTAACTTCCATTTCTTCTTTTCTTCTATCAGGTTTATTTAATAAACATGCTATTTCAAGACTTTCAGGATTTCTAGCACCTAAGTATTTCATTAAATATTTTAATGTAATTCCTGAGTCAATTATATCCTCAACTATTAATACATGTTTTCCTTTAACCTCAAAATCTAGATCTTTCAGTATTTTAACTATACCTGAGCTTTCTGATGAAGCTCCATAGCTAGATACTGCCATAAAATCCATCATACAAGGTATTTTTATTTCTTTTAAAAGATCTGACATAAATATTACAGAACCTTTTAATATTCCTAGCACTAATAAATCTTTCCCTTTATAGTCTTCACTTATTCTAGTTGCTAATTCTTTTACTTTTTCTTTAATTTGCTCTTCTGTTAACAATACTTCCTTTATATCATTATACATAAAATTCCTACCTTTCTATACATATCTGTAAAATTCTTTCTGTATTATTGTCAACTTTAAATTTCTCACTTATTCTATAACCTACTATCCATCCAATTTCATTTCCAAAGCAAATCAATGGAATAATATCTCTTTCATGCCTAGGTACTTTAAGGTCAATAAATAAATCCTTCAGCTTCTTACTTCCCCTCATCCCCAGAGATGTAAATCTATCTCCATCTTTTCTATATCTTAATATTATATTGTCTTTAACTTTATCAAAATCAAAATACTTTATCATATCAGAATCTTTTAGATTAACATCATTATTCTTATGAAAAATTTTAGTTATAATTTTTGTATGTAACTTTTCACAATAAAACTCATCATTAAATGGTATTACTTCATAAATATTAGTATTATAATTTTTCATTTCCTTATATATATGTATATCTTTATAAACATTATCAATCATTAAGCTATCAGGTAACATAATAGTCTTTCCAGTGTTTTGATTATAAAGCTTAATTATGTCAATAATGTGACTGTTTTCGATATTATATAAATCACCTTTAACTTGAAGAATTGCTTTTCTTAATACTCTTGTGATAATAGTTTTATGTTCCTTAAAAGCATCTTTATATATTATAACTCTATCGCCTTTTCTATAACAGTATTTTTTAAATATTTCATCAGATATTTCTTCAAGATAATCATTATCTTCCCTAATAATATTCGACATTCTATTTAAGGTATGAATTATATCTTTATTAAAATTATTTTCCATGTAAGGAATAAGCTCAAGTCTAATTTTGTTTCTAGCATAAATATTTTCAAAATTAGTTTTATCTATCGCTGCTGGAAGTTCATTTTCCTCACAATATTTTTCAATTTCCTTTCTCGTTATCTCAATAAGCGGCCTTATAAATATATTATCTCTAACCGGTCTAATCCCTACTAAGCCCTCTATACCTGCACCTCTCATCATACGCATTAATACAGTTTCTGCTTGATCATTTAAATTGTGGGCAATAGCAATTTTATTACAATTATATTTTTTCATAAGTTCATCAAAAAACTCATATCTAGCTTCTCTACCAGCTAACTCATGAGATATATTTTTTATTTTTGCTAATTGATTAATATCAACCCTTTTAAAAAAGCATAAAATTCCTAGCTCATCACAATACTTTTTGCAAAGTTCTTCATCTTTATATGCATCTTTTCCTCTTAAAAGATGATTTACATGAGCTGCATAAATGGTTATATTTAGTTTATTCTTTAAAGTATGTAAAATATGTAATAATGTTATAGAATCTGGTCCACCAGATAATGCAATTATTATTCTATCACCATCATTAATCATATTATTTTCGGCTATAGTTTTTAAAACTTTATCTTTCAACTTTTTACCACTTCCTAGAATATGATATTCATTACCTCATATTATCATATATTACCCTTTAATAAAAGAAAAATATCATTAAATATTTCTAATTTATTAAATTTAAGAGCTATAAAAAAATGAAGAAATGTAAAAATTACCCACTTTACAATTCTTCATTTTTATAATCTAACTATATAGGTTGTACACTTTTGATACCAATACAGTCATATCATCCCTAACCTTATTTTTACTTATCTTCTTCGCCTCCTCTATTATTCCTTCTGCTAAATCACCTATATTTATATCATCATTTCTTATCATATAATCTAAAATCCAATCTACTCTTCCCGAAGGTTCTACATCAAGCACACCATCACTTACCATTACCACTAAATCACCATGGGATACAGATTTTTTATGTCTTTCTATATCAGCTTTATCAAGCACACCTATTGGTAAACTTTTAGATTTTATTATATCAATGGTGTCATCAGATTTTATGAAGCTAGCAACCGCTCCTACCTTCATAAAGTCTACTTCTCCTGTATATAAATCTATGCTACTTAAATCTACTGTTGAAAATTTCTCCTCCTCACAAAATTTTAAAGTCATAATAGAATTTACTGTATTTATAGCTGTAGTTTTACTAAACCCTGCATGAGTAAATTTTTCTATTAATTCTACTGCTGCTTCACTTTCTCGTCCAGCTTGTGGCCCTGACCCCATACCATCACTAATAAGCATCATATAATTGCCATTAGCATATTTGCCAAAGCTAAAGCTATCTCCATGTATATTAAATCCTTCTTTGCTTGCCTTAGCTACATGAGTTACCACTTTAAACTTAGGTGCTTCTTCTAAAACAATAGTACACTTATTAGTTTCAGGATTTATATAACATGCATCGTCATTAATAATCATATTTTTTTCCACAGCTTCATTAATTATAGGAAGAATTTTTTTCCCATACATATCAATTGAAGCATACTCTGATGATGAGATCCTAATTATTAACCTACCTTTTTTATCTTCAATGGAAAATACATCATCATATTCTATATCATTTTTATCAAATAATTTTATTATGTCTCTTTCCATTTCTCCATCCACTTTAATGTCTTCATTAAAATCTTTCACTAATTCTTGAACAGATTGAGCCATATTGTTTATTTGACTTGCTAAAAGTTCCCTGCCTTCACTTAATCTAGTTCTCCACATTTCACTTATAATATGCTTATTTACCACATCCTCAACATTTCTTATTAATGCACCTTTTCTAAGACACTTCCTTTCTAATTCAAATGGAAATTTATTTATTTTTTTCTGCTCATTTTCTATAAGTTCAGCAAATGCACTATAAGTTACATGATGTTCTCTAGCCCAGCATATACAATTAGTATTGCAATCATTACATACTCTACTTGCTAAGTTTTCTACCAAGGCACTACTTTTACTTTGAAGTGCAAGCTTATCATTATCTACTAAATTAGTTAGTATTTTTGACATATTTGTAAGTACATCTGAAAAATTATCAAGTCTTCCTAAATACATATTTCTTATATTATTTAAATAATTTCTATCTAAACTTTGCTTTTTCTTTTCAGAATTTATCTCTGCTGATATACGTTCATATATATTATTAGGTATCATTAAAAATATACCTACTGACAAAATTCCTTCTATTATAATAAAGCTATTTGAAATTGCCATATTAGAAGTTGACATATAAACTTTAACTATAGCAAAGGTCACTAAAAATGCTAATGAAACAAATATCCTTCCAGCATCTTTAAAAGCTCCTGCTACAAGCCCACAAATTCCTAATACAGTCACATATAATAATAAATATTCATTGCTCATTCCTACAATAGCACCCATAGCTATCCCTGATGTAGCGCCTATTGCACTTCCACTTATGTAGCTAAATATTATTACTACTGCCAATGCCAATACATTTGTAAGAGAAATGTTAAATATTTTAATTCCCCAAGTTCCTGCTACAACTACTGAAAATAATAAGGACATACAAATTATTTCTTCATTACTAAATAAATGTTTTGTTTTTAATTCTTCAAAGCATGAATTACTTATATGCAGAATAAAATATATTGGGAAGATACAAAAAATATTTGTAAAGGTTGAAATCAAAGATACTGAAAAACCATATTGATTTATTAAAATGTTATAGGCAAAAACTGATATGGTAACAGTAATAGCTAGTACAGCTTTTTTTAACTTACTTTCTACAGTATCTCCTATAACCATAGAAACAAAAGTTAGTAATGGAACCAATACAAAATACATATTTATGTCTTTAACATAGCTCTGCATAGTAATATACCCTAGTAAGCTACCAAAAGCAGATAATAAAGATATTTTATTGTCTTCTTTCATTAGTATAACTAATAAAAATGCAATCCCAAATGGTGCTGTATTGTTTATAATCATTGTTCTGCTAATGAAAAAACATAAAAAAAACAATACTCCTGCTTTTATAATCAGTTTTCTACTACTTTGTTCTTCTTTAATTTGTTTTTCTTTTGTATTTTTAATTCTTTTATATGGAATTATCTCTGCACCATATTGCATTTTATAACCACCTACCCCTTAAATTTGTAAGTTAATTATAACAAAGGAGCCTGGAAATAAATGTCATTTAATGGAATGAAGTTATAAAATCTTTATGACATCAAACTGTATATTTTTACCATTTTATAGCAAGAAGTTTTTCCCTCTGCACAGTTACCATTTTATACCATAATCTACTATTTTCAAAGTATTACTATATTTTTTTATCCACAATTCTTATATTTTTTATTTTTCAATATGTTGATAACTTTTATAGTTAAAGTTGTCGTTATGGATAACTTTATAATAAAATTTGAAAGAATTTTTATTATAATAAATGGAATATTTTATTGAATTGATAATATAGTGCTGATAATTATGTTATTGAATTATTTGAATTTCTACCTTATATAATTGAGAATGGGGAATTATTAGAACTTCTCTTATAAAAGAGAAGTTCTAAATTTATTTCTTTTCAAAGTGACGCAGTCACTTTTATTGAAAAATCTATTTGAAGAAATTAATTTGTAAGAATTAATCTCCACCACAATTGTCAATTTTCCATTGATTAAGTTCCCCAGAGGTGAGAAGCTAGCAATACATTGCTAGAAAAAATTAGTTTAAGAAATCAATTTATAAAGAATTAATTTCAATCATAATTATAAAATTTGCGTTATGAATTGTGAATCAAGATAAACACAACATTTATTTTCATATATATATCAGTTCTAATATTATATATCTATACATTATTTTATAGTAAGTTTATTATATTCAAATTCTCTCTTAACTCTTTCAATAACATTTTCTAATTCAATTAATTCAAGATCTTCTTTAGTTCTAAGTTTAAACTCTACAAGTCCTTCTGATATCTTTTTACCCACAGTTATTCTCATAGGTATTCCTATAAGTTCAGAATCCTTAAACTTAACTCCTACCCTTTCATTTCTATCATCTAGAAGAACATTAGCTCCTAGAGATTTTAATTCCTTATATAATGTCTCTGCTGCTTCAACCTGCGCTGAATCCTTTATTACCGCTGGAACAATAACTACATGGTATGGAGCAATTTCTAGTGGCCATGTTATACCATTTTCATCATGATGCTGTTCTATGATAGCTGCCATTGTTCTATTTATACCTATACCATAACATCCCATAATCAATGGCTTATTTTTACCTTCTTCATCTATAAAATTAGCACCCATAGCATCTGAATATTTAGTTCCTAATTTAAATATATGACCTACCTCAACACCTCTAGCAATAGTAATATCTCCACCACATTTTGGACATTTATCCTCATTAGTAACTTTTCTAAAGTCTCCTACTATCCCTTCAAAATCTCTTCCATAATTAACATTTTTAAGATGATATTCTGTTTCATTAGCTCCAACTACAAAATTGTACATTTTACTAACTTCTTCATCTATAAATAGCATATCAACCTTTATTCCAATAGGTCCAGCAAATCCAATTTCAGCATTTGTTGACTTATTAACAGTTTCACTATCAGCTAATGAAAATTCTAATACTCCACCTAGTGCATTTATAACTTTTGTGTCGTTAATTTCTCTATCTCCTCTTACCATAACAGCAACTACTTTATCATCAGCCTTATAAATTATAGTTTTAGCTAATTTCTTCTTTTCTATATTTAAAAATTCTACTAGCTCGTCTATAGTTTTTGAGTGTGGTGTATAAATTTTTTCAATCTCATTTAATTCTTCTTTTTCTTGCATTTCAGCTAAAGCTGATGCTTTTTCCATGTTAGCACCATACTTACAACAGTTACAAAAAACTATCTCATCTTCTCCCACTTCAGATTTAACCATAAACTCAGCAGAACCTGAACCACCCATAGCACCAGAATCCGCTTCTACAGGACTGAAATCTAATCCACATCTTGTAAATATGTTATGATAAGCATGATACATTTTTTCATAAGCTATATCTAATCCTTCATTATTTTTATCAAAAGAGTATGCATCTTTCATTATAAACTCTCTAGATCTCATAACTCCAAATCTTGGTCTTCTTTCATCTCTATATTTAGTCTGAATTTGATATAAATTTAAAGGTAATTGTTTATAAGATTTTATTTCATTCCTTGCAAACTCAGTAAATACCTCTTCATGTGTTGGTCCTAAGCAGAATTCTCTTTCATTTCTATCTTTTAGTTTAAACATTTCAGGTCCAAAAATATCCCATCTGCCTGATTCTTTCCAAAGTTCAGAAGGAAGTAGTGCTGAAGCTAAAAACTCTTGTGCACCAGTTTTATTCATTTCTTCTCTTACTATATCTTCTATATTTTTTAAAACTTTAAGTCCTATAGGCATATAATTGTACACACCTGAAGCTAATTTTCTTATCATTCCAGCTCTAAGCATTAACTGATGGCTTAAAATTTCTGCTTCTGCTGGAACTTCTCTTAATGTTCCTAAAAACATATTTGATAATCTCATTGTAAATCACTCCTTAATATCAACATATTTATTATCATAAAGGTTTAAAATAATTTTAGACACAAAAAAACTCACCCTAGTTTTAGGGCGAGTTAATATCGCGGTACCACCTAAATTTGTACTCTCTTTTGATAACGGTATACTTACCGGTAGTTTTGCTACTGCTCAGAAGTAGGTTCAAAATTGGTAAAAATCTTTCAGCCATGGATTTTCTCTCTGTATGTTAATTTCTACTAGTCTTCCTCATCACAACTTAAATATTAAATTATATTTACAAGAAAATACTATACAATTTAAAATTTATACTGTCAAGAGGATATAAATATATTTATGGCATTATTAGATTTTCCAGAATTTTTTCTCCTATAATTAAATCCTCTGTAGTAGTAATTTTTATATTATTATAGTTCCCTTCATATAAATAAACTTTATATCCATATTGCTCTACTACCATGGTATCATCTGTAACTGATATATTGTCTTTGTTTACTTTCTTATGACAATTTAAGATGATATCATATTTAAAGCTTTGAGGGGTTTGGACTGCAAAAAGAGTCTCCCTATCTGGAGTGTTTATAGAAAAACCATATTCATTTTTAACTTTAATTGTGTCTTTAGGTTTAACTCCGCATGCAACAGCTCCATATTTTTCTGCATACATAATACCAGTATTTATAATATTATTATCAACAAAAGGCCTTGCACCATCATGAATTATTACTATATCACAATTTTTTATAGCTAATAGTCCATTTAATACAGAATGTTGCCTTTCTTTTCCACCAGAAACTATGGAAGTAACTTTCTCAAACCTATATTTTTCTATAATTTCTTTTCTGCAATACTCTATTTCATCTTTGGCAGCTACTAAAATAATTTCATCAATTAAATTACAATTCGAAAAAGCTTTTAGAGTATAATATAAAATAGGCTTTTCTTTCATTTCAAGAAACTGCTTATTTTTATTTGCCCCCATTCTTTTGCCTTTTCCCGCTGCCAATATCACGGCTACGTTTTTATTCATATATCCTCCTAAAGCATTTCTTTAGCTTTAGCAAAAATCATTCTACCTGCAGCAGTTTGAAGCACTGATGTTACAACTACTAATATAGTTTCTCCTATATAACTTCTACCTTCTTCAACAACTATCATTGTACCATCATCAAGGTATGCAAGACCTTGACCTGACTCCTTACCATCTTTAACAATTTGAATCTTCATTTCTTCTCCTGGAAGAACTACAGGCTTTATTGCATTAGCAAGTTCATTGATATTTAATACAGAAACTCCTTGAAATTCAGCTACTTTATTAAGATTATAATCATTAGTTATAACCTTACCATTTAAAAGCTGTGCAAGTTTTAGTAACTTAATATCAACCTCTGGTATCTCAGGGAAATCTCCCTCCCATATTTCAACTTTTATACTTAATTCTTTTTGTATTTTATTTAATATATCAAGTCCTCTTCTTCCCCTATTTCTTTTAAGTCCATCTCCTGAATCAGCTATATGTCTTAATTCATTTAAGACAAAGTTAGGTATTACTAGTACACCTTCAATGAACCCCGTTTGGCAAAGATCAAATATTCTTCCATCAATAATAACAGAAGTATCTAATACCTTTGCACTTCCTTTTGGTATGTTTTTATGTTTAGCCTCTTTATTTGGTGATATTCTTTTTAAATTGGAAAGTAGTGATAAAATATCTTCTTTTTTTCTAACTGCGACATCTGCTGATACTACGACAATTACTAAAGTTACTATAATCGATATAATTGTGTAAATCACTGATGTACTTTTAATTAAACTTGAAAGCAGTACGGATACTATTAATCCTAAAACCGCTCCAATTGCTCCTAATAACATGTCTGCTGTAGGTACTTTTTGTAAACTCTTCTCTGTGTAATCTATAGCTCTCATTATAAGCTTAGTAACATATGAGGATAAGAAATAAAATAAAACTAAGAATGCTAAAACACAAAATATAATAAATAAAATTCCTTTTAATGGCGAGTTATTAAGTATGCCAAGGCCTACTATAAATTCTGTTCGACTAATCCAAGTTCCTATTATATATCCTAAGCTTCCTCCTGCAATAGTAATAAGAGCTCTTAATATATTTTTCAACAAGAGATTCACCTCCCTATTTGATTATTGACAAATTATTAAAATACTATCCTATTTATAATAATATATATTATGAACAAATTTATTGCAATAAGTTATCACATTCTTAATAAAATATTAATTGAAAACCTTTAATTCTTATGATATTTTAATCTTTATGTTATATAGGTCAAAATAATATTATAACTATCCCCCTATCATTTGTTATAACAATGATATATTATATAAACATAAGTTAGATTTGGAAGTAAGAATAAATCTTATATATTATATCAATAAATGCTATTTAATTTAAACATGTACCTTAAAATTTTTATAAGGAGTTGAAAGTAATGAAGGATCTTATTTTCGATGAATTTCAAAATTCTGTTGATGAATGTTTATTAAGACATAAAAGTATATTAGATATTATGTCAAAGCTTCAAGAGTCTGAGGCTAGAGTTAATAGAGCTTTAATAAAATCTGTAACTAGTTGTGGTTGTTTAAAAGTAGATGCTGAAAAACAACATATTCCTCACAATATAGATAATTTAGATTTAGAGGATTTAGATCATTGTTTTGATACTCACCTTAAAGGTAATATTTGTAACTCTTGTCGAGAAATATTAGAAAAAGAGCTAGGAAATCATTTTTTCTATATAGCTTCAGTTTGCAATTCTCTTGATTTAAATCTTTATGATATATTTTTAAAAGAATATAAAAATATTAACGCTTTAGGAAAATACACATTAAAGTAGTACATTGTATAGCACAAAACATTTAAGATTTTGTGCTATATTTCATTATGGAATGAATATTGTTCTTTCAATTTTTCAATTCCATTTTTTATAGCCTTTGCTCTAGCTTCCCCTATACCCTCTACAGCATCAAGTTCTTCAAAAGAAGCACTCTCAACAAATCTTAATTGTTTAAAATGACTAATCAAATTTTCTATAACAGAAGTAGGTATTCTATAAATTTTATTTAAAATTCTATATCCTTTTGTGAATACTAAAGTATCTAATAATGAACTAGAAGGATATCCTAGTAATTTAGATATATTGTTTAGGTCTAATAATTCATCTTTGGATAATTTCTGTATATTTCTGTAAATAGTATTTATATTAGCTTCTTCTTTAGAATAATCTCTAATTAAATACATTCCGTCCTCTTCAATATTTTTGATTAGTTCTTTAAGTTGCATTTCTATTAATCTACCTTCATTGCCTAATTCGCATATATATACTTCAATCTCATATACAATCCTCATAATCATTTCTACTCTTTGAATAGCAGTAGATACATCTAGTAAGCTAACAGAATCATGAAGTTCTAATCTATTTAAATTATTAATAATCTTTTCAAAGACAGAAACATACTTTTCAAGGGTATTTAGTGCTTGATTTGCCTTAGCTAAAACTTCACCACTATCTCTTACTATATACTTAATATCATCTTTATAAACAGTTATTAGATTTTTCCTTTGAGAAATAGCCACCACCATTGAACCTGTCTGTTTCGCAATTCTTTGAGCTGTTCTATGCCTAGTACCTGTTTCAAGTGTATGTATGGATGAATTTGGTATAAGCTGAGTGTTAGCATATAATATCTTTTTTAAATCACTACTAATAATAATAGCACCATCCATCTTAGCAAGTTCGTATATATAAGCTGGAGTATACTCTGAATAAATACTAAAACCACCATCAATTAGACCTAAAATCTCATCACTATCACTTAATACTATAAGACCACCAGTTTTAGCGTATAAAATATTATCTAAACCTTCTCTAAGTAGTGTACCTGGTGACAATATTTTAAGTATATTAATCAATTCCTTCTGTTTTTCTTCCTTCATCTTCTCCGTTATATAAACTACTTTAAAGAAATAATAACGGTATTCACTTCCTTTCACATGTATTTTTTTATGTTTACTATAATTTAGATATCTATATTAAAAAACCTTATTAATTACTTCTCTAACATTTGATATTCCTATTATATTTATCTTCTTATTTTCTATTTTTTCTTTATTCCTTAATGGCATAATTATGTTTTTAAATCCCATTTTTATGCCCTCATTTACTAGTTTATCTATATGTGATATAGGACGAACCTCTCCTGTTAAACCTACTTCTCCTATAAATAATGGTCTTTCAAGTTTAACTTCTTTTCCTTTAGCACTAGACATAAGGGCTACTGCAAGACCTAGATCTCCAAAGGTCCCTTCTATATTTAATCCTCCTACTACATTTATATAAACATCACTACTATAAAAAGGAATTCTTAATTTTTTCTCTAGAACTGCTAATATAAGACTCATTCTTGAGTTGTCTACTCCTACTGCAGTTCTTCTAGGCATAACAGCTTTAGTTTCACTTACTAATGCTTGTATTTCTACAAGTAATGGTCTTGTTCCTTCAATAGTTCCTATTACCACTGACCCTTCTTGCTCAAAAGAAGTCTCTTGTAAAAATACGCTCGAAGCATCTAAAATTTCCTCAAGTCCACTTTGCCTCATTTCAAAGACACCAATTTCACTAGTTGTTCCAAAACGATTTTTTATAGTTCTTAGTATCCTAAATTCTTGAGTTCTTTCCCCTTCAAAATATAAAACTGTATCTACCATGTGTT
The DNA here is from genome assembly GCF_002341865.1 of Clostridium sp. UBA2485. Taxonomy (GTDB): domain Bacteria; phylum Bacillota; class Clostridia; order Clostridiales; family Clostridiaceae; genus Clostridium_J. The sequence goes on from NZ_DDOV01000021.1 coordinate 30,112, forward strand.
CTAAAACTCTAGGACCTGCAAGCTCTCCTTGCTTTGTAACATGAGCAACTATAAATAGGGGTATTCCCTTAGTTTTACCTATTCTCATAAGTTCATTAGTACATTCTCTAACCTGTGAAACGCTTCCTGGTGCAGAACTTATTTCATTTTTATATAAGGTTTGTATGGAATCAATTATTACAAATACAGGCTCCAATTCTAGAACATGATTTTCTATAGTTGTAATATTAGTTTCAGATACAATATATAAATTATCACTTATAGAATTTAATCTCTCAGCCCTCATCTTTATTTGTTCTTCTGACTCTTCCCCTGATACATAAAGGACTCTTCCATATTTATCAGAAATATTTTTAGCGCTTTGAAGTAATATTGTAGATTTTCCTATTCCTGGATCACCAGATATTAAGGTTAAAGACCCCTTAACTAATCCTCCACCTAATACCCTATTGAGTTCAGTAATTCCAGTATTATATCTTTCATATTGACTAGACTTAATATCCTTTATATTCTGAGGTTTATTATTACCACTTATAGTAACTGCTCTATTAAATACTTGTGGTTGTGATGAAACCTTAACCTCTTCTGACATGGTATTCCAGTTATTACAGCTAGGACACTTTCCTATCCATTTAGGTGATTCATATCCACATTGATTACAAATATATATATTTTTAACCTTAGCCATTAATTTGTCCTCCAAAAATATTATGCAAATCTTTTATTAGACCTCTGAAATAAAATAACCAGCACACTTACTAGTCATTTATTTAAAAATGCCTTATATAAGATTTTAACTTATTTTTTATATATTATACAAATTTTTTTCAATTCACAATACACAATTAAGAAGGAAATTAATTTAAATCAAACTAGTTTCTTGAGATACCTTTCTTTAATAAAAGTAACTGTGTCACTTTAAAAATAAATTAATTCTAAATTTCTCAGCAGGACTGAGAAATGTCTAAAATTGTGGATTTTGCATTGTGAATTGTGAATTTAATAGTTCTAATTATAATACTAAAAAGCATCGACTATTTTCACATATATATTAATTTTAGAACTTGTATATAAACTGTTCTAATTTTCCAAAACCCTGTGTTTAAAAGACACAGGGTTTTAAATATTACTGCTTATTAAATTTTAGTTCATTTTCCTCTACGGTTACTATTAAACTATCTCCCTGTTTTACATTGCCTCTTAATATTTCTTCTGATAGTTTATCTTCTACAGTTTTAGTTATAGCTCTTCTAAGTGGCCTTGCACCATAGGTTGGATCAAATCCTTCTTTTGCAAGATATTTCTTAGATTCTTCATCAAACTTAATATTTATTTCCTTTTCTTTTAATCTTTCGGAAACGGAGTTTAGCATTAATCCTACTATTTCTAATAGATCTTTTTCTGCTAAAGAATGGAATACTATGATGTCATCTATTCTATTTAAAAATTCTGGTCTAAAACTGCGTTTTAATTCTTCCATTATATTTTCTTTCATCTTCTCATGTTCATTATTTGCTTCATTAGTACTTTGTGAAAAACCTATAGTTTTTTGTTTTCTAATAGTTGAAGCACCTGCATTAGAAGTCATTATTACAATTGTATTTTTAAAGTCGACAGTTTTTCCTTTTCCGTCTGTAAGCCTTCCATCTTCTAATATTTGAAGTAATATATTAAACACATCAGGATGAGCTTTTTCTATCTCATCAAATAATACTACTGAATAAGGATGTCTTCTAATTCTTTCTGTTAGTTGACCACCATCATCAAAACCTACATATCCTGGAGGCGCACCTATAAGTTTAGATACTGTATGTCTTTCCATATACTCAGACATATCTACTCTAATTATACTATTTTCATCGCCAAACATAGCTTCTGCTAATGCTTTTGAAAGTTCTGTCTTACCTACTCCTGTTGGTCCTAGGAATATAAATGAACCTATTGGTCTCTTTGGATCTTTTAGTCCTACTCTTGCTCTTCTAACTGCCCTCGCAATAGATTCTACTGCTTCTTCTTGTCCTATAACCCTTTTATGAAGTATCTCTTCAAGCTTTAATAATCTCTCAGCTTCACTTTCAGTAAGCTTTTCTATTGGTATATTGGTCCATTTAGAAATTACATTTGCAATATGCTTTTCATCTACTACTGCATCTGCCTCACTATTTTGAGATACCCAGTTCTTTTTAGAAGCCTCTAATTTGTCTTTTAATTCTTTTTCCTTATCCCTTAAAGTTGCTGCTTTTTCAAAATCTTGCATTGTTATTGCATCAGCCTTTTCTTTTATAACCACTTCAAGGTCATTTTCTAATTCTTTTAAATCCTTTGGCGCTGTTAAATTTTGAATTCTTACCTTTGAACCAGCTTCATCAATTAGATCTATAGCTTTATCTGGTAAATATCTATCAGTTATATACCTATCTGAAAGATTTACTGCTGCTAATATAGCATCATCAGTAATTTTCACTCTGTGATGTGCTTCATATTTATCTCTTAATCCTTTTAATATTTCTATTGCTTCCTCTTTAGTAGGTTCTTCTACTGTAACAGGTTGGAATCTTCTCTNNAATCTTCTCTCTAGAGCAGCATCTTTTTCTATATATTTTCTATATTCATCTAAAGTTGTTGCACCTATACATTGTATCTCACCTCTACCAAGTGCAGGCTTTAATATGTTTGAAGCATCAATAGCACCTTCTGCACCGCCAGCACCAACTATAGTGTGAATTTCATCAATAAATAAAATCACATCTCCAGCTTTTGAAATTTCATCCATTACACTTTTAAGTCTTTCTTCGAATTCACCTCTATATTTTGAACCTGCTACCATAGAAGATAGGTCTAGAGTTACAACTCTTTTATCTTTTAACAACTCTGGAATGTTGCCTGTTGCAATTTTTTGTGCTAATCCCTCTGCTATAGCTGTTTTACCTACACCGGGATCTCCTATTAAGCAAGGATTATTTTTAATTCTTCTACACAATATCTCCAAAACTCTTTCTGTTTCTTTATCTCTTCCTATAACAGGATCTATTTTCCCTTCTTTTGCAAGCTCAGTTAGATCTTTCCCATATTTTTCTAATGTAGGAGTACTACTTTTTCCTTTCTTTGGGCTACTGCCTTGCTGAGTTTCATCTCCTGCAATATTATTTATAATTTCATTTCTTATCTTAGAAAAATCTACTCCTAAGTTGCCTAGTATTGTATAAGCAACTCCTTCTGGTTCCCTAATTAATGCTAACAATATATGCTCAGGTGATATATAATTTTGATTTAAGCCTCTCGCTTCTATTAAACTTAATTCAAATAATCTTTTAGTTCTAGGTGTTAGTGCAATTTCATTTTTAGGCATTTCTATATCTCCAGCACCTATATATTTATTCACTAACTCTTTAACTGTACTATAATCTACTCCTGCATTTTTTAATATACTAGCAGCTATACTATCTTCTTCTTTTAAGATTCCAAGAATAACGTGTTCTGTTCCTACATAACCATGTTTAAAGTTTTGTGATTCTTCATGGGCATACATAAGAATATTTCTTGCTCTCTCTGTAAATCTATTAAACATATAAAACACCTCTCTATTATAGATTTTGTAGTTTGTTCCTAACTATTTGAGCTCTATTTAGATCTCTTTCTCTTTTATCTAAAGCGGAATTGGCGTTAAGCTGAAGCGTTGCTACCCCTGTTTCCACCATAAGTTCATTTAATATTACTTTGTCTATATGATTTATTATTCCCATTTCTACTCCAAATCTAACATTAGATAACAAATTCATACATTCTTTAGAATCTAATAAAACTGCTGACTTTAATATCCCTAAAGATCTCATTATTTTATCTTCTAATTCATATTCATATTGAGATTTTAATTTTTCCCTAGCTAACTTTTCTTTTTCAATAATTTGATAAACCATGGCATTTAATCCATTTATTATTTCCTCTTCACTAGGTCCTAATGTTATTTGATTAGATATTTGGAATATATTTCCATAACCTTTTGAGCCTTCACCATATAATCCTCTTATAGTCATTCCTATTTTACTTACAGCATTAAAAACATTTTCTATCTCTTTAGTTTCATGTAATGCAGGAAGATGAAGCATAACTGAAGCTCTTAAACCTGTACCTGCATTTGTAGGACATGCTGTTAAATAGCCTAAATCAGAGTCAAAAACAAATTCTAATTTTTCCTCTAAAAGATTATCTATCTTATCAACTTCTTCATAAGCTTTTTTTAAATTAAATCCTCCTACTATATATTGCATTCTTAAATGATCTTCTTCATTTATCATAATACTTATAATTTCATCCTTATCTAATATAAAGGCAGATATATCCTTACTAGCAATTAAATTATCACTTATAATATGCTTCTCAAAATAAGAGTTTATCTCCATTGCATCTATACTATCCATATTTATGGTCTTAAAGTTTTCATTTATATAGGAAGAAGTATAAAAGGCAGATTCAACCCTTTTGATTATTTCTATTGCCTTATCTTTTGAAAGTTTATTAGGAAAAGGATATCCTTTTATATTTCTAGCTAACCTTATCCTACTGCTTAGTACAATATCGTCATTTGCACTATGAGCTTTAATCCAATTTTCCATAACTATACCTCCTAGATTTATTAACTTAAATCCCTAATTTTGTCTCTAAGCTCTGCTGCTTTTTCATATTCTTCAAGGGCAATAGCTTTTTGAAGTTCTTCCTTAAGCCTTATAAGCTCTTTTTTCTTAAGTATTTCTCCACCAGATTTTACTGGTATCTTTCCATTGTGCTCTGTACTTACTTGTACTCTTTTAACTATTGGTATTATAGTTGTTTTAAATGTTGAATAACAATTACCGCAACCTAGTAATCCTGTTTCTTTAAATCCTCTATAAGTTGTACCACACTCTTTACAAACTACTTCGCTAGGAAGTTTACTTTCAGTTGTAGTATTCATATAGTCCATGAATCCACTTAATATGTTTTGAAATGAAAAACTTGGAGAAAAATCCATATCTTGAAGCATACTCATAGTATTATTTTCTTTAGCACAGACTTCACACAGATGTTCTTCTTCCTTTACCCCATTTACTATTTTAGTTATATGGAAATTAGCTTCATTTTTTTTACATTTTTCACAAAGCATAATATCACTACTCCTTTTAAATTCATTAATTTAATATATTAAATATTACTGCTCTTAAAATATCTGCTCTTAACTTATTCTTCATATCTCCTGCATAACTTAATGTTCTATCATTAAGTGCAGTTTTAATAATATTTTCTTCTCTTTCATTAATAATTCCCGAATCCTTAAGACCTCTTAGTATTCTTAGACTATTATCATAGGTTATATTATTTCCTATCGCTTCATCAATAGCCTCAAGTAAGCTACTATGATATTTGTATTCAATTCTAGTAATCCGTATATAACCTCCACCGCCTCTTCTGCTTTCTATATAATAACCTTTATCTTTTGTAAATCTTGTAGTTAATACATAATTTATTTGTGACGGTGCACAACTAAAGTAATTAGCTAGCTCATTACGTTGAATTTCAACTTCATTGTTTTGAGTTTCTTCTATCATATCTTTAATAAAATCTTCAATTATGTCTGATAATCTTGCCATAATCATTACCTCTTCCAAAGTTTTACTTTACTTTGACTTTCTTTGACCTTAATTAAATATTATAACTTTATATCCTATTATTCAACTAATATTTTTCTATTTTATTAATTAATTTATTCTTATAAAGTAGATTAATGGAAAATAAATTAACATTGCTTATTTTTTCTCTTAAATTCTCATTTTTTCTTTATATCTTGAAAATTTGTTAGATATATTACTTATTTTTACTCTAATTTACTAAAGGAATGCCATCAGTTTTTCTCACCATATTTTAAATATACTGAAATACTATTGAGAAATATTATTAAATATGATATCAATACGATTTTTCTAAACATATATTGACCCTCTATACCTGTTGTTTAAAGTTAATAGTTCTGTATAAACTTGATTATTCCTTTATGGAAAATATGTTTTTAACACTTTTAATATTTGAATGTTTCTGTAAAATATGTCCATTCTTTTTATCAATTTTACATCCCAACTTCATTTTTATATAACAATTATCTTCTTAATATGTTTTATTAGTTAATATAAACAAGGTACTTTTCCACTATTGGAAAAGTACCTTGTTTATATATTTTCTATCTTTGTATAGAGCTGATATACCCTCTTCATAATCATAATAATTAATTATTATACATTTTTCATCATAACATCTTATATGCATACTTTCTTCTGTTTTAAGTTCCACATCAATTATCACAGTTTCTTTTTCATAAGAAAAATTCTTTACTTCATTTATTAGTTCGCATATATTACTTTTGTTTTTTATCATATTATTCCTCTCCCATCTTCAATAATTTCCATATTTTTCATGTTAATTATATTCTATGGCTTTTGTTTATTTCCTTTATTTTACATATATTTTTCTTGTATAAAATTGTTACAATTTTCCTCAAATATTTTATATAAGGCGTTGGATTCTGCCCATAGTGCTACTATGGGCAGATTCTATGAGCTTAGTATGTTGGAAAATAGGCTAACATACTTGGCTATTATTTTCTTAAAGATGCCTTATATTATTTAACATTCCATATCATCTGGTATAAAACCTCTAAATTGAGCGTTATAAAGCTTTGAGTAAATTCCATTATTTAGTATAAGCTCTTCATGATTACCTTGCTCAACTATACCTTTATTAGTTAAAACAACAATTTCATCTGCATTTTTAATAGTAGAAAGCCTATGTGCAACCACTATTGTTGTTCTTCCTTTAGACAGATCTTCAAGGGATTTTTGAATTATAATCTCTGAAGCATTATCTAGGGCTGAAGTAGCTTCATCCAATATTAATATTGGAGGATTCTTTAAGAATACTCTAGCTATAGATATTCTTTGCTTTTGTCCACCTGAAAGCTTTACTCCTCGTTCCCCTACATAGGTATCATAACCTTCTGGAAGTGAAGATATAAAATCATGTATGTTAGCATTTTTAGCTGCTTTTATAACATCTCCATCACTAGCCTCTGGCCTTCCATAAAGAATATTTTCCTTTATTGTTCCTGTAAATAAGAATACATCTTGTTGAACTATACCTATATTTCTTCTTAAAGATTTTAATGTTATATCCTTAATATCCATACCATCAACGGTTATACTACCATCACTTAATTCATAAAATCTAGGTATTAAATGACATATTGTAGTTTTGCCTCCACCGGATGGTCCTACTAAAGCTAAAGTTTTGCCTTTTTCAATCTTTAAATTCAAATTAGATATAATTTCTGTGTCCTCATCATACTTAAAGCATGCATTTTTAAACTCTATATCACCTTTTACATCCTTAAGTTCTGCTGCATTTGGACTATCTACTATATCAGGCTCAGTTTCCATTATTTCTAAAAATCTTTTAAATCCTGACATACCACTTTGATATTGTTCAACAAAAGCGGTTAACCTTCTTACTGGTTGCATAAAATATGTTATATATAAAAGATATGCTACAAGTTCTGTTGGAGTTATATATTTCTTGTAAGCAAAATATCCTCCAAATCCAATGACAACTACATTTAACATATCTACCATAAATCTCATACCAGACATGAATTCAGCCATATATTTATATGCATCTGACCTCGAGGTTTTAAATTCTATATTTCCCTCATCAAATTTTTCCATCTCATATTCTTCATTAGTAAAGGATTTTGCAACCCTAATACCTGAAATACTATTTTCTAATTTAGCATTTACATTACCTATTTTCTTTCTAACATCATCAAAAGCTTTTGACATCTTCATTCTTTTAGTCATAGCAAACCAAATAATAAATGGAAGACAAGCAAATATTAATAACGTTAACTTAACGTTAATTCTACAAAGAAGTATGAAAGAACCTAGAATCATTACTAATGATATAAATACGTCCTCTGGTCCATGATGTGCAAGCTCTGATATTTCCATTAGATCATTAATTATTCTAGACATTAAATGTCCAGTTTTATTATCATCAAAATAACTAAATGGTAGAGTTTGTAAATGTGAGAACACATCTTTTCTCATATCATATTGTAGCCTTACCCCCATAACATGTCCCCAGTAGTCAACTATGTAATTAGCGATTAACTTTATTACATATAGCACCGTTAGTACAATTACAAAGTTCATTATCATCCTAATATCACTATTAGGAATAGCCTTTTCTAATAATTCTTTTGTAACCATAGGAAAAGCTAAATCTAAAGCTGCTACTAAAAATGCACAAAACATATCTATTATAAATAATTTTTTGTGCCCTGCATAATAAGAAATAAATTTTTTAATCATAATCATCATCCCCCTTTACTTCAATTCCTCAAAAATTAATATAAAAAGCAATTAAATTGCATTTTAGGCATGTGAAAGAAAATAACAAGTGAAAAATGAGCTAACATATTATCTTGCTATTTTTTGAATATGCCTTAACTGATAGAAAAATAAAACTCCCCCATTATGGTTTATATAATGGGAGAATACAGAACACTCATTATTTATACATGCTTAAATTTGCTTCTAATATTTCATAATGTAACTAAGTAACCATTTAGAATTATCCTAGTTACCAAATGTCCTTTATTCTAATCCTTATTCCTTCTTTCTTAAAATATAAAGCTTTATATCCTATTAAATTGTATATTTTTAATCCCATAAATGTAAAGTCCCAAATAACTATTTAAAAACTCTAATAATGTTTACATCAAATAAAGAGTCATATCAAATAGTAGTATTACCGCAAAACCCAATTATGTTATACAGTAAGCTACTAGAATACCAATTAATTATTTTTGAAAATATTTAATTGGTATTCGAAAAATAAGCTTAAATATTATTATATCATATCTTCATAAGGATGACCGTCATATTTAAAAAATTCAGTATATTAAATTTTTTGATAAAAAAATGCCTGAATGTTTAGCCAAGCATAATTTTATTGAAATATATAAATTTTTAATACTACATAATGTAGTTCATTAAATTCCTTTATAATTTTGAATTTTATAATATTCCTGTTAGTAAATATCATAAAAATTATTGTTTATAATGAGATATATCATTTTCCATTAAAATCTTATAACTATTATCATTAAATTCTATAGATGTTAGACTCCCTTGTTGAATAAAAGGTGGATCCCATATATGTCCTATAGATTTTTTTTGTAAAGCACATAAAAATGCTTTTATTGTCATACCATGACTAACTACTAATACATTTTCATTCTTATGATTATTAACAATCTTCATTATAGCTTCATATATCCTATCTTTAAGTTCATCAAAACTCTCTCCACCTTCTGTAGGCTTGTACATTATAGGGTTATTCCAGTAATTATAACAGTTTTCTTCATCTAGAGCTTTTATACTTTCTTTATCTAGCCCCTGCCATAGTCCTAATTTTAATTCTTTTAAATCATCATCTTTAATTATCTTTATATCTCTATTTCCCTTTATTATTTTTGCTGTATTATATGCTCTTTCAGAGGAACTCGTATATATAGTATTTAAATCTAAATTTATTACTCTATCTCTAAACCATTGTGCCTGCTTAATTCCTAGCTCTGTTAAAGGAGAATCTCCCCAGCCCTGCATCCTGCCAAGTTTATTCCATTCTGTTTCTCCATGC
>NZ_DDOV01000117.1 GCF_002341865.1 Clostridium sp. UBA2485
ACGACTCTTACTATTCTATCAGCTTTGTTTTTTCTTGTCAACAGTTTTTTTAAGTTTTTTAAACTTGTTTAACTGTCTTTAATAAAAACTAAACCTCATCACCAAGATTTGTTTTTACATCTCTTAGGGACAAGCATTATTATATCAAAGCTACAATAACATGTTACTTAAAATCTTCTAATTTACATAAATTATATTTTAAATACTAGTTTTTCCTCTCTATTTCTAGAATTTATGCTTACTGATACACACGGTTAAGTATACACATATTTTTATAATTTTAAAGATAATATACTATATCTATATATAAATAATCCATTTTAACATTTAAAACATACCACTATATAAATGCTTTTCTAAAGTATATATGATAGTTATATTTGAGTTTTAAAATTGATATATCCTTATATTACTCTAAAAGCAATTTTTTAAAGTCTTTAAACACAATAACTAAGAGTATTATAGAAGGGATTAGTGCTATAGTTAATACATTTAAACTTACTATATTAGGAGTTATAACCATACCCGTAAAATTAAAAAATACATGTAGCAATATACTTGCCCAAATAGAATTTGTCCATACATATACTAAAGCTAACATTATAGCTAGTGGAAATGTATAAATAACCTGAATTATATTTCCATGCATTACTGCAAATATAAATCCTTGTATTAATATACTAGTAATTAGTGAAAGATTATCTCTTAACTCATTAAATATTATGCCTCTAAAAAGTATTTCTTCAAAAATAGGTATAAATATTATTCCACTAATTAAAGATAGAATACTTTCATTATAAACTGAAGAACTTACTATAGCATTATAGACTGAAAAAAATTTATAACTAAAACCAACAAAACAAGTGGAAATCACAGAGTAACATATAGATATAATTCCAATAAAAATTATACTTTTCATAGTTATATTACTAAAATTACATCTCTTCCAAAGATTATTCTTATTTTTTCTTAGAATCAATGTATAGATAATTAAGCTGATCATTGCTCCTATAGATACTGTTATTAAGAGATTTTTATCTATTCTTAATAGTACCTCTTTTAATTCTATATTTAGATAAGCATAATAAAATATTGAAGGTATAGTAACCAATAATATTGATAGAAATTGTCCTAATAGATATATGAATAAATATAATACTATGTTTGAGATTAATCTTAAATGACTTTCCATAACACTCATCTCCTGATAACTATTATACTGTTTTTATCTCTACCAGTTATATATAGTTCTTAAAATATTTCAATGAAGTCATAGCCCCTTAATTAAAATCTAATAATTATATTAAAAGCCTATAATTTATTTTCTTATTATTTAGATTTGATATTATTTGTGTAGAAAATGCTTTAATACTTATAAAAAAGAATTGACTATTTAAATTATAGTCAATTCTTTTAAAATTTATTATAAAATCTCATAATAAATTACTATATTTATTTTTATATTAATAGAGTAATAATTTAAAAACAGATATCATATTAAAAAACTATATTTTCTTATATTAATCTTATATGTGATTTGTCATCTCACTTATTTGCTTGTTTATATTATCAATTATGTGTTTATTAGCAGTTGATACTTATATTATTAATATATTCCTATCTACTTTTTTATTTTAAAGTCAGTATTTAATTGAAGGTTTTTAATCTGAGTATTAAAATCACTTTTTATCATACAGTTTATAATTGCATTATATTTGTTTTTTATTAATTCTATAGGTACAGGTTGAATCATAATGTTTCTTGTTTGACCTATTATATCACCATTATGATTATAGACATTTTTAGGAATGTAACCTATGTTCTTCTTATTCTCATTTATTTCTTCTATTTGAAGTGAAGAATATAGATTTCCTTATTGTGGTCTAGAAAGCATTCCATCCCATTCCTGTAAAATAGGTTTTAATATTTCTTGATTTTTAACCAATACTTTTACAGTTATTCTTTCTTTATTAATTTCTTTTACTTCAAAATTAGGATTAGATTTTATCTTTTCAACCTCTTCATCAAACTTTTCATGAATAACAAATGTTACAATTATACACTCTCCACTTTCTTCTAATTCAACTGGTACTGGTCTAGAGACTTGATCTTTTATTTCACTTATCATATTTTGAACATCTTGTAATGGCAAATTAGGTTGTGCATTTGCTATAATAATTAAATTTCTAACTATTATTGATGAAGCTAAAACAAATATTATTAATTTGTTTTTTTCATACTTTTCTCTCCTTCTCTATATAACTACCCTTTATATATTCTTTTGATATTTAATTATTTAGTTTCCACTTAATATACGTTATACAATATAAAAAGTTATTTTATTTAATCAATAAAAATCCTAAACATATTTTTACTAAATTCTAAATAAAGTGTTATACTATTTAGTAATAGATGGAATGTCATCTATTACCAAAACTGATTGAGAAGGTGAGAATATGGAAATTTTAAATGAAAATATGAAAGCTCCTGATTTTTCTTTACCAGGTAGTGATGGAAATACTCATAAATTAAGTGATTATATAGGAAAAAATGTAGTATTATTTTTCTATCCAAAAGATAACACTCCTGGATGAACAAAAGAAGCTGTTTCTTTTAAGGAGCATCTAAAAACTCTGGATGAGTTAAATACCATTGTATTAGGAATAAGTAAAGATAATTTAAATTCACATGAAAAGTTTATAAATAAACATGAATTAAACTACATACTTCTATCTGATGTAGATAAAGTTGTTTGTGAATTATATAATGTATTAAAAGAAAAAACTATGTTTGGTAAAAAATCTATTGGTATTGAAAGAAGTACATTTATAATTAATAAAGGTGGAAACATATCAAAAGTCTTTAGAAAAGTAAAAGTTGATGGACATGTAGAATCCGTAGTGGATTTTATATCTAATATGTAATAATTATAAAAAACCTTCCTCAAAATTGAGTGACGGTTTTTATATTTTTCTGTACTTTAAATCAATGTAACATATATAAGTTAAAAATTCTTAGAACATTAGTTATATATTCTTTTAAAGATAGACAAACCTAAATTAATATAAATAATTATTAACACAAGATAAAATATTATCCACATTATCAACAAAAATATTAAGAATTATAATATACTTACTTATAATAATATTAAAATTAACTTAGATAGTCTTTAAGGAGGAATTTATGTATATTATTGAGACAAGTAGATTAGGACTACGCAATTGGCTAGATACTGATATTCCAAAATTTGCTAAAATGAACAAAGACCCTAGAGTAATGGAATATTTTCCAAAAGTATTAACTGAAATTGAAACAAAACAAATGGTGGACAAAATCAAAATGCATATATTAAATAATGGATTTGGCCTATGGGCTGTAGAAATAAAGCAAACAAATGAATTTATTGGTTTTGTTGGATTATCAATTCCACAGTTTGAATCAAATTTCACCCCATGTGTTGAAATAGGATGGAGATTAGCATATAAATATTGGGGGAAAGGATATGCACAAGAAGCAGCTAAAAAATGCTTAGATTATGGATTTATTAATTTAGGTTTTAAAGAAATTGTGTCCTTCACCTCTGCATTAAATGTAAGATCAATAAATGTTATGAAAAAGATAGGAATGAAATATGCACAAGAATTTGAACATCCAAATATAGCACAGGTAAATAAGCTTAGAAAACATGTTTTATATAAAAAAGTAAGTGAAGATTAAAGTGCTAGTAGTAATAGATATATAACTTCTATATTTCAACGTATTTTATAAATATATATTGAATTTTTTATTTTAATTGAAATACTACTTAATGTAATTTAAAACACAGTTATTATTAATATTTTTTACCGAACCAAACACTATCTCCATAAGTAGTTATTTAATTTATGATTAATTTATATAATATTATAGCATTTGGTTCGCTTTATTTTAAAAATGATATTAAATTTAAAATAATGGATGTCTATTAATATTGGCACATTAACTTTAAGTTTGTATCAATAATTAATTCTGCCTCTGTAGCATTTTTTACATCTTCAATTGTAAATTCAGGATTTATTTCTTTTAAAACAATCCCCTCACTAGTAACTTTCATTACGCCCATTTCTGTAATTATTAAATCAACCTCATTAACTGCAGTTAAAGGTAATGTACACTTTTTTAATATTTTATAATTTCCTTTAGCAGTATGCTCCATAGCTACAATAACCCTTTTAGCTCCCACAACTAAATCCATAGCTCCACCCATACCTGGAACCATTTTACCTGGAATCATCCAATTTGCAAGGTTTCCTTTCTCATCCACCTGTAATGCACCTAGTACAGTTGCATCAACATGTCCTCCTCTTATTATTTCAAAGGACTCAGCACTATTAAAGAATGCGCCTCCCTCTTTTATAGTGACAGGTTGTGCCCCAGCATTTACAATGTTTTGGTCTTCTTTGCCAGCTTCTGGTGCAGGACCTAAACCAATAAATCCATTTTCTGATTGTAATATAACATCAATATCATTTGGAATATAATTAGCAACCATTGTGGGTAATCCAATTCCTAAATTTACAACATCACCATCTTTAAATTCTTTAGCAACTCTTTTTGCAATAACTTCTTTAATTTGAGATTTATTCATCCTTACACCTCCACAATATAGTCAACAAAAATACCTGGTGTATTAACTGATTCTTGAGAAATTTCACCAACCTCTACAATCTTCTCTGCCTCTACAATTACAATATCAGATGATTTAGCCATTAAATCATTAAAATTTCTTGTTGCTCCCTTATATAAAATATTTCCTTTTTTATCTACAACACTTCCAAAAATTAATGCAATATCCGCTTTTAAGGGTAGTTCAAGCAAATATTCTTTACCTTCTATTGTAAGTTTTTGTTTACCATCTTCTACGATTGTTCCAATACCAGTAGGTGTAACTACTGCACCTAATCCAGCACCATAAGCTCTAACCCTTTCAGCTAGTGTCCCCTGTGGAGAAAGCTCAACATCTAATTCCTTAGTATTCATTTGTCTGCCTGTTTCTGGATTAGTTCCAACATGAGATACAACAGCTTTCTTTACTTGTTTATTTACAATAAGCTTACCAAGCCCAACTTCTGGAAAAGAAGTATCGTTACAAATTATTGTAAGGTTCTTAGCACCACTTTCTGCCAATTTATCAAGTATTTTATTTGGAGCACCGGCCCCAAGAAATCCCCCCACCATAACGATCATCCCATCTTTTATCATCTCTACTGCACTATTCATTGAAATAATTTTGCTCAAATTGCTACCTCCTACTCAAATATAAATTCAATTTAAAACGAACTTAGAATTTTAAAAATGATACAGGGCAGTATGTGCTAATATCCTACTACCCTCTATTAAACTAAAATTTATTTAATACAATTTATAATGATATTATTCTTAAAACTATAGCTACTATAAGCATTACTATAGTACATGCAAATGCAAATGGAATGGTTTTCTTTTGATGTTCTCCAATATCTACACCTGCTAATCCAGTTAGAAGAAATGTAGATGCCGTTAATGGACTTATAGGAAATCCTGTTGTCATTTGTCCAAGGATTGCCGCTCTACCAACCATAATTCCTTGTACTCCAAATTGATTTGCACTACTTGTTAACACTGGTAATACACCAAAGTAGAAAGAGTCAGGATCAAATAATAAGCTGGCTGGCATAGAAATTACCCCTGTAATTACCGGTATTAGTCTACCTAAAGATGGTGGTATCATATCAACTACAACTTCCGCCATAGCAGTAATCATTCCTGAGTCTTTCATTATTCCTGTAAAACATCCTGCTGCAAATAAAACACTAGCCATCATTAAGGCCTCTTTTGCATGTGCATCTATACGTTCCTTTTGTTCTTTTACAGATGGATAATTGATTACTAAAGTAATACATAATCCAAGCATAAATACTACATGTGGCTGTAATTTGTTTGTAATCATAATAGTGATTGCTATAACTATTAATAAAATATTAAATAAAAAAAGTTTTGGTCTTGCAAGTTTCGCTTTTTCCTCATTAACCTTTTCATCGACTTCTATGATTTTTGTATTTTCAATATTTCCAATATGTTTTGCTTCTTTTTTTCCTAGTAAAAAAGCTACTATAAGTACAAATATAATACCTGCTAAGAATGGAACTAACATTGGGTTAAATAATTCAGTTGGAGTTACTCCTAATGATGAAGCCGCACGAATAGTTGGTCCGCCCCATGGCAATATATTCATAGTACCAGCTCCCAGTGCAACAATGGTAGCTAAAGTTGTTCTTCTCATTCCAAGTTCATCGTATAGTGGAAGCATTGCTGGTATTGTAATTAAAAATGTAACTGCCCCTGAACCATCAAGATGTACAAGCATTGCTAAAACTGCAGTTCCTATTGCAATCTTCACTGGATTCTTGCCAACTACTTTAATAATTCTCCTTATGATTGGGTCAAATGTTCCTGCATCACTTAATACCCCAAAGAATAAAATAGCAAAAATAAACATAACCCCTGTTGTTGATATACTTTTAATTCCACTAGTCATAAATTCACCAATTTCTAGCCCAAAACCACCAATAGCTGCTGTAACTACCGGAACTACAATTAATGCTACTGTTGGTGATGCTTTTTTTGTCATAACTAACACAAGTAATAATATAATTGTTAAAAGCCCTAAGAATGCTAACATAATTTACCTCCTATATTTTTCATTTCAGATCACGTCCTAAGTAACAGCTACAATATTTATGTTACCTATTAAATAAATAGTTATTTAGCTTTTATTTTTACTAGATTTCCATTTCCATTAAAGCCATAACAAGAGCTTTTCCATGTTTGTCATGAGCAAGACTTCTTGTAACTCCACCACCTAAAGTCTTATCAAGAACAAAATTCATAGCACAAATACTATCGATCTCATATCTTACTACTTCACCCTTGCAAATTTCACTAAAATATTCTTTAACTTTTTCTGCAGTAACTTTTTCTTTTAACATAGGATAATCTTCATCTCTGTATGCAATAACAGAAATGTTCGAAATATCACCTTTATCACCAGTTCTTCCATGTGCAACATCTTTTAATTTCATATTATTATACCTCCTGATAGCTTACTTCTATATTTACGATATCTCTAGGAACGAATATTGAGCAAACTGAAACAACTTCTACTACTTTTTTAGTTGCTCCACCACCACCTGCAGGGCCATTAGTGTAAAGAGTCTCAACTTCATTACCAATTAAAATAGCATTTTCTCTATCTTTAGTCCTTCCACTTATACGAAGTCTAATCTCTGGGAATACTTCTGGAGCATACTGACTAGAGATTTTTGTTTTATATAGTGAATTAAAACCAATATAGTCAATTCTTAATTCTTCTATTTGAACACCAGTTAGTTTAAGCCTTTTTTCAACAATATCAGCAGCAAGTTGAGCTTTTGCTAGAGCATTTGTACCGCCATAACTAATTTCGCCTTCGCCAATAAAGCAATCTTTGTAACCTATGCTCACTTTTAGAGTTTCAGGTACTCCTTTAGAATTAGCATTTTCAACTTTAACTAAATCTTTACCTTCTTGAGTGAATGTTACATGAGAAAAATCGGCTATAGCATCTGGAGTCATATAAGCTTCTGGATTATGTATTTCGTAAATCATTTGCTCTTTACAAGTGTCAGTACTAACTAATCCACCAGAACCTTCAACCTTAGTTACAGTAAATTTACCAGTTTCATCGATTTCAATTATTGGGAATCCCAATATTTCAAGGTTTTCAACATCTTTAATACCAGGATCTGCGTAATAGCCCCCAGTAACCTGTCCACCACATTCAAGTAAATGACCAACTAAAACTGCTTGTCCTATTTCATGAGTATTATCATTAATATTCCATCCAAACTCATATCTTAAAGGTCCGATAGAAAGTGCAGGATCAGAAACACGACCTGTTATGATTATATCAGCATCATTTTCTAACGCTTCTATAATTCCTTCCGCACCAAGGTACACATTAGTAGATAAAATAGATTCTTTAATATCACCAAGTTTACAATCTAATTCAAGAACATCGTTATTATAATAATCTGAAATTTTTGGAAGTATATCATCACCTGTAACAGCTGCAAATTTTAAGCCTGTAATTCCAAGTTCTTTAGCTATTTTTATACTTGCCTCAACAGCTGAAACCGGATTAGCAGCCCCCATATTAGTAATAACTTTAATTCCCTTTTCTTTTGCAAGTTTAAGAATTTTTCTCATTCTACTTTCAAGTAATTGATTATAACCTTTTGTAGGATCTTTAAGCTTATCCATTTGCCCAATAGCTATAGTTCTTTCAGCAAGACATTCAAAAATTATATAGTCAACATTTCCTTTTTCCATTATTTCTACTGCTGGCTCAATACGATCACCTGCATAGCCAGCACCACTTCCAATTCTAATTTTTTTCATAAATAATTACTCCTTTCAAATTAAGTAATAATGCTCTGTATGATTAAATTAATCACTCTAGCAATTAGTATACATATTATAAAAATCAATTTTCACTATTATTAATTTACAATATACATAGCAATCTCAAATATTATTTAGTGGCCACTAAATTTAAATAAAGTATATGTAAAGGTTTGTAGTATAATTTCTTAATATATACTTAAGCAATTTATATGCCAAATTTAGAATATCTAGAAATGCCTTAAAACCGAGAATATATTGCAAATGAAAAGGTTATTATTCTTAAATTTAAGAATAATAACCTCGAAATTTTAACTTATATATTTAAAAATTTGGTGAACTCATTATTAATTATAATTTCTTAAATTTAAGAATAAAAGTATACTACTTTCCTAAATTTAAGAAATGCAAATAACTTTTAACTAAGCTTATAATAAAGAGTTGATAAAGATATCCCTAGATGCTTAGCTGCCTCTTTCTTCCCATCAACAGTATCACCAAAATATTCAATTGCTTTATTAATTTCTTCCCTTTCAAACTTCTTAATCTTATCAGAAAGCTTATAAAATTTTGGTTCCGATTCTTTTGAATTTTCAGTAATAGGAGCCGGTAAATTTTCTTCTCTTATAAAACCATCTGTAGCCATTATAGATGAAAACTCAAGAACATTTCTCATTTCTCTTACATTTCCAGGCCAGTCGTAATTATAAAGTGAAGCTTTTGCCTTGTCTGTTAAAGATATCTTTCTTCTAAGCTTATTACTTAACTTTTGTAGATAGAAGTCTAATAAATATGGTACATCTTCTCGTCTTTCTCTTAAAGGTACTATATGAATAGGGAAAACTGCAATTCTATAATATAGGTCCTTCCTAAACTTACCCTCTTCAATATATTTCATTAAATTTACATTACAAGCACAAATAACTCTAACATCTATGTCAATTTCTTTAGTTCCTCCAATTTTTCTAATAGTCCCTTCTTGTAATACACGTAATAATTTTGCCTGTAATGAATAATCCATTTCAGATATTTCATCTAAAAATATCGTTCCTTGATTCGCACTTTCAAACAAACCAATTTTTCCGCCCTTCTTAGCTCCAGTAAAAGCCCCATCCTCATATCCAAACAATTCACCTTCTAGCATTGTAGGTGTTAAAGTTGAACAATTTATAGCTACAAAAGGATATTTGCTTCTTTCACTTTCATTATGTATAGATTGTGCATATACTTCCTTACCACTTCCACTCTCACCTTCAATAAGCACAGAAACATCTGAATGTGCAATTTTTTGTGCTATATTTTTAGTAAGTATTGAAGTATCATTTACAGCGATAATATTCTTAAAAGTGTATTTAGTACCATTTGTACGATGAATTTTCTCCATTAAATACTTGTTCTTTTTCTCTAGCTCTTTAATTTTTTTACTTAAATAGACAGCATCTTTTAAAAATGTAACTGTTGATATACCTCCAATTGTCTTTCCATCTGAAATAATAGGAGATATATTACAAAAATATTCATCATTATTTTCTTTACGTAGAACTCCTAACTTAGCTACTCCTGTTTCCATTACATCTTGTATCAGGGAGCCTGGACGAATATCCCTTATAGGTAATCCTTCAACATCATTAAGATTTTTACCTATAAAATTTGAATAAGCCTTATTGAAAAATAAGATATTTCCTTCTCTATCTACAATTAGTACTCCTTCATTTAAAGAATTGAATATTTTCTCCATCCATTCTGTAATCTTCATTAGGCATCTCCTTTTTAATATAATCTTATGTTATTAAATACATACTATATTTTTTGCTTATTATACTAGTTATTCTTTTTTAGAAATTCATTAGTATTTAATCCAAATTGTTGATTAAACTTTCTTCTTTTCTGAAGTTTTTATTTCATCGACTATTTTTTATACTTCATACTATAGTTAATATTATTATATATTTATTCTTAAATATTACAAACACATTATAATATATTTATAAATTGATTTATAGATAAACTACTTTTAAAATTAATGTATATCTCTATGGTATTTTAATTCACAATGCAAAATGCACAATTAAGACCAGCTAATAATAGTCAAGTATAATGTAAAAAAAATTTTCCCTTGAAAAATGGGTATGACAAAAAGACCATTTTAAAATACGAACGATTACAAAAAATGGACTTTTTATACAGCGACAGCTATCGCTTTATTTTCTAAAAACATTTGTTTGTGAATTCTAGGATCTCTTAGTTCAAAAGGTTTTTGATTTCTAAGTGTTGCAAAAATATAGTTTAATATTTTATGCATTATAGCAACTAATGCTACTTTTGACTTCTTGCCTTTAAGATTTGTTTGATAGTAATCTAATAAAACTTTATTAATAGGAACTCCGTTACGACTTTTTCTTATGGAGGCTAATGCAACAGTATATAAAGCTCGTCTTCCAATACGAGTTCCACGTTTAGAAATTTTATTTTGGTTACCTTTAAAATTACCAGATTCATTAACAGAACTGTCTATCCCAAAGAAAGCAACTAGATGTTTAGGTTTTATGAAACCATTAATATCACCTATTTCAGCAACTAGGGTAATAGCAGTTAATCCACCTATACCAGGAATTGAAGTTAAGAGTTCAATATTAGTTCTAACTTGTTTTGGAAAGTTGGTAGAATTAATTAAGTTTTTTACTTCATTTAACAAGTTAAGTGTTTCAGATTCTATAGCATTGATTAATGCTATTTTACTGGTGATTTTAATTGATATACCCGATAAGGGTAATCCAATAACATTAGCTTCAGTTGCAATATTATATAAGTTAGAGTAAATTTTTTCAGCCCACAAAACACCTTTTTTAGATTTAGTAATAAGTATGTCTAAAATACCATCTTTGGGTGCGTCTAGCACTGCTTTAGGTGATGGATATTTACTTAATATAGCAATTGAACTAGGAGAAGTTGTATTTGAGAATACTGTATTGTAACCTGGAAAAATCACTCTTAAATCAGCAGATAATTTTTTCTTAAATGTTGAACAAGTATCAGTTAATTTATAATATTCTCTTATAAGAGATCGTAATAAAAATATATCTAGACTAATTCCTTGTGAAAGTTTAATATTTTGGAATTTACCTATTCTGGCAATAGATAAAGCATCTTTTTTATCATTTTTCACTTTTCTTATATCTCTATTTTTGTTACAATTAGTAATGAGTGGATTGATAACAAATGTGTTATCAAAGTTTTTATTAAGAAAGTGGAAAAGAGATAAGTGGTACACACCAGTGGACTCCATGAAAATGCCAGTTTTCATGTTAAACTCTTCTTCTGCTTTTTTTATTTCTTTCAATAAATAATTAAAACCAGAAACATCATGCTTTATCTTAAATGATTTCTTATAAATATCACCATTAGGTGCAAGTATTGCAACATATGAAAAATCTGCTGAAACATCAATCCCTACTACAGGATTATTAAAAAATTTGGACATTGTATATATCTCCTTTGAATTATATTTGAGATAGAATAGAAATTCCAATCTATCAGATAGCTTATAACCTTGTCTGTGACACGGGTAATTCCCAAAAGGAAACCCAACCAGCTAAACATAGAATTCTACCTGATGGAATGATACGCTTATTTACGGGCATGAGCACTACGTGCTTCCCAGGTGGAATACATCTATCATCTATTCAGGAGTATTATACTAAAAAATATTTAATTTGGTTAGATTCCCGATAGGGATCTTAATAGAAAACTAATTAAAAAATTAAACTAAAGATATGCTGTTTACACCTAAAGGTGTTGTATGAAAAATATTAAATTTAAGAATGTTAATAAAATAATGTGATTCAATGTTCGTTAGAAATGAGATTAGCTTTCTATCAAATATTGTAACTACATTATACAAGGTGGAAATTTTTTTGATCAAAATAATTTCTTTAATGGATTTTTTAGCTAGCAATACAATTGCTAGTGTTTTATTGTAGGGACGAACAGTGTTCGCCAGTTCTTTTTAATACGTCTTATAGTTTAATATTTATTCAATAATATATGGCGAACACTGTTCACTGCTAGGGTTAATCAATTCTAAATTTCTCAGTGGTAACTGAGAAATATCTAAAATTGTGAATTTTGAACTGTGAATTTTGAATTTAGTAGTTTTAGTGACAATACCAATAAGTGTTAATTATTCTCAGAGATAGATTAAATTTAGAAGTGATATATCTATAATATAAAGCTAAAATATAAAATTTTGCATAAAAAAATAACCTAGATTATTAATCTAGGTTATTGGTGGCTCGAGCAGGAATCG
>NZ_DDOV01000069.1:0-556 GCF_002341865.1 Clostridium sp. UBA2485
CTAGCATAATTACTAGGTGCTAGTATAAGTTCTCTTCCATACCACTCGGCTTTATATTCTAGCATCCTTCTAAATTCTGACCAACTAGCTTCACTTATAGCTTTTGCTAATTTATGATTCTGCTGCATGTTTTTAACTTTTAAGTTCTCAATAACTATAGATTGGTTTTCTCTAATTAGTTTTATTGATAACTTATGTAAGAAATCTACCCTTTGATTTGCTATTCTTTCATGTAATTTAGCTACTTTTAATCTTGCTTTATTTCCATTGTTACTACCCTTTTGCCTTCTTGATAAATCTTTTTGTAACTTAATTAATCTTCTCTCTGATTTTCTAAGATACTTCGGATTAGGCTCTCTATATCCATCTGAGCATATTGCAAATTCTTTGATACCCACATCTACTCCTACTTTTTTATCAATTTTAGGTAATTTAATATTTTCTGTATCAACTAATACAGAAACATAGTATTTGCTGCTGGGTGTTTTAGATATAGTACAACTCTTAATTAATCCGTTGAATTGCCTATGCTGCTTTATCTTTATCATAGTTTTTA
>NZ_DDOV01000069.1:638-22703 GCF_002341865.1 Clostridium sp. UBA2485
CCAAAGGTTTTAGCTAAATATAATTTTTGTTCTTCATTTGGATAAATTCTATATTTATAAGCCTTTAATATATCCTCACCTCATTTCATTCCTTGATTTTTTATATACTTTTAACTATATCTATGGCCACACCACCGATTATTATAATACAATAACTTCTCTTCTATACTTTATAACTAATACTAAATGATTATTATTGTCTAATTTCATCAATGACACTACCTTTCAGCTAATGTAGCTGATTATAGTTTGTCATACTTGTTGCCTATCGGCAACTGCTATTCATCTTCCACTTATAGAAGATGGGAGAATTTCGCACAATTATATTAAATAGAATTTAAGGATATTATCACTGCTATTAGTGACTGTAAGTAACAATTTTTTATCTAATATTATAAATAAAAAATTGTTAAAGTTCAATTTTCATTTTTAACTAACTTTATAGATAAATTTAAACAATAATAAGAATAGCATAATCTCAGATTTTTATATTCTTCAAGTTTAATATTATCAATATTCTAAATATATTAAATTTTATAAAAACATACTCTAATTATACTATTAAAGCAATAATTTTTGCAAATATTTATGCAGTATTTTATTATCCAATAATAGCTTATCAATTATTAAACTTATAAATACACTGTGTTCTTATTTAATGATATTTATAATAAACTAATATAGTTTTATACTTTATATAAATAAAAACATCTTTGTAGAATAACTAGCTAATATGTTAGTTTTTTATAAAGATGCCTAAAAATCTAAATTCATATAATTTTCTTTTTCTACTTATAAAAAAACCACAGAAAAATCTGTGGTTTTAAATATTATCTTGAACCTTTTTCATATGGCTGTCCTGAAGCAGCTGGTCCTTGAGTCTTTCCAACAAATCCTGCTAATGCAAGCATTGTCAATACATACGGTATTGATGAATAAAATTCTGTTGGTAATGACCATGAGAAACCTTGTGCTACTATTTGGAATGATTCACCAAAGGCAAACAATAAACATGCTCCTAATAATCCAAATGGCTTCCAGTTACCAAATATCATCGCTGCTAGAGCTATAAATCCTCTACCTGCAACCATATTATCTCTAAATAATGGTGTAATACCAAGAGACAATGCAGCTCCACCAAGACCTGCCAGTGCACCTGATAAAATTACACATAAATATCTCATTTTGTATACATTTATTCCTAATGTGTCTGCTGCTTTTGGATGTTCTCCTACAGCTCTAATTCTTAATCCTAATGGAGTTTTATATATAACATAGTGTGAAACAAAAACTAATACTATAGCAAGTATCACAAACCAGTTAATTCCACCAATTATTTCTCCTAATATAGGTATGTTTAGTATAAAATCTGGCACGTTAAAAGGTAAACTTTTAACTATATCTGTTTGGCCACCTCTTCCTTCAAACAATCTTGAAATTAAGAAGCTGGCAAGAGCAGTAGAAAAAAGGTTAATTGCTGTACCCGAAATAACTTGATCAGCTTTTAAATTTATACTTAAAACTGCATGAATTAACGCTAGAGCCCCTCCGGCTATCATAGCACAAACTATACCAATAAGAGGACTTCCTGATGCATAAGTTCCATAAACTGCAAAAAATGCACCTATAGTCATCATACCATCTAATCCTATATTAACTACTCCAGATCTTTCTGAGAACATTCCACCAAGAGCTGCAAAAATTAGAGGCGTTGCTATCCTAAGTGTAGCTGTTAATAATGCAATTGCATTTAAATTACTCATTTACAATCGCCCCTTTCTTTTTCTTTTCTTCAAAGTATTTAACAATATAATCCGTTGCAACAAATATAATAATTATTGCTTGTATTAAATATACTATTTGCTTTGGAATTCCATTTAATTGTAATGCTCTAGCACTATTATTTAGTGCACCAAATAGTACTGCAGAACCTATACATGCTATTGGATTATTCTTTGCAAGTAACGCAACAGCGATTCCATCAAATCCATAGCTTGGTACAGCCATAAAATCTTGAAGAGTATGCATAACTCCTGATATATGAGTTGCTCCACCAAGTCCTGCAATAGCTCCAGAAATAACCATAGCTAAAATCATATTTTTAGGTATACTTACTCCACCATATTCTGCCCCATGTGGATTTATACCAACAGCTCTAATTTCATATCCAACTGTGGTTTTCCACAATAGCCAAAAGATAAATGCCGCTACTAATATAGCTAAGAATATGCTTGTATTTGCTGGCGCTGCTTTCATAAATCTAGTAAATTGAGCACTTTCTTCAATTATCGGGGTACTTGCCTTACCAGGCACTCCAAAACGTGTTTTTAATATAATATAATTACAAAGGAATACTGATATATAGTTCATCATTATTGTATTAATAACTTCACTTGTCCCAAATTTAGCCTTTAAATAACCTGGTATTCCAGCCCATATACTACCTGCTATTATACCTGAAACTATCATTAGTGGAATGTGAATTGCTGGACTTAATCCTGGAATTGTTCCAACAATTGCAGCTGCAAGCATTCCAAGAGCAAATTGTCCTGCAACTCCTATATTAAATAAGCCGCATCTAAATGCCAACGCATGGGCAACCCCCGCAAATATCAGTGGAGTTACTTCTGATAATGTAGTCATTATGTTTCTCTTTGTACCAAAGCTACCTTTCCAAACAATAGATATTAATTCACCTAATGCTGTAAAGTATTTAGTTATTGGATAACCTTTAGCCCACATTATGAAAAATACTGATATAAATAGTGAAAGTATTATAGCAATAAATGGGAAAGCTATAGATTTTAAATTTTGCTTGAATTTACTTTTCATTTGCGTTAGCTCCTTTCTCCGCTTGTCCTAAAGTTCCACCAGCCATTAAAATACCAAGTTTTTGCTCTGTAGCTTCACTTCTATCAAGTATTGCAACTATCTTTCCATCATACATAACAGCAATTCTATCTGATAAAGCCATAATTTCATCAAGTTCTAAGGATACTAAAAGTACAGCTTTACCCTTATCTCTTTCTTCTACTAATCTTTTATGTATATACTCAATAGCACCAACATCTAGTCCTCTTGTTGGCTGTGCTGCAATTAATAAATCTGGATTCTTTGAAATTTCTCTTGCTGCAATTAATTTTTGTTGATTACCACCTGATAATGCTGAAGCAGCTACTTCGTTATTTGGAGTTCTAACATCAAATTCTTCTATAAGCTTATCACAATGAGCTTTAATTTCACTATAATTCATTGCAATACCTTTGCTAAAAGGTTTATTTCTATGAACTCCAAGTATGGAGTTTTCAAATAGTGAATACTTAAGAATTAATCCTCTTTTATGTCTATCTTCTGGAATATGTCCTACTCCTGAATCAGTAATTTCTCTTGGTGCTTTACCATATATGTCCTTATCTTTTAATACAACTTTTCCATTTTTAGCCTTTCTAAGACCAGTTAATACCTCTAAGAATTCACTTTGGCCATTTCCATCAACTCCTGCAATACCAAGAATTTCTCCACCATTAACAACTAAATTAAGATCTTTAACAGCTTCAATTCCTCTATGATCATTTGCAGATAAGTTTTCTATTCTTAAAACTTCACCTTTTATTTTGCTCTCTTTTTTATCAACTACTAAATTTACTTTTCTTCCCACCATTAGCTCTGCTAATTGATCAATATTAGTTTCATTAGTAGCAACGGTACCAGTTACTTTACCTCTCCTAATTATAGTAACTCTATCACTCATACTCATAACTTCTTTAAGTTTATGAGTGATTAATATTACAGATTTTCCTTCCTTCTTTAAATTCTTAATAATGTTTCCTAGCTCTTCAATTTCTTGAGGCGTTAAAACGGCTGTAGGCTCATCAAGTATTAATATTTCAGCTCCTCTATATAATGCTTTTAATATTTCAACTTTTTGTTGTTGGCCTACAGAAATATCCTCAATTACAGCCTTTGGATCAATTGCAAAGCCATATTTTTTTGAAAGCTCTTCAACATTTTTAATAGCGGTTTTCATATCAAGCTTAGCACCTTTTTTAGGTTCTGTGCCTAATACTATATTTTCAGCTACAGTAAAATTGTGAACAAGCATAAAATGCTGATGCACCATACCTATTCCCAAGCCAATAGCATCATTAGGATTAGCTATTTTACTTATTTTACCGTTTACATAAATATCACCCTTATCCTGTTGATATAATCCATATAGAATATTCATTAGTGTAGTTTTACCTGCACCATTTTCTCCAAGTAAAACATGAGTTTCGCCTTTTAAAAGTTCAAAATCCACATTGTCATTGGCAATAGTTCCAGGGAAAACTTTGGTTATACCTTTCATTTCTATTACCTTGTTCATCCCGCTTCCTCCTTATACTAACAACCTTCACTACCATTCTCAATAAATTTGAGATAATTACTAATATTATACTACATTTTTTCTATACCTCTAGCATGTATTTTTTGGATAAAGAAAGGAAAATTTTTGATTCTTAAAATCTAGCTCATGAGTAACAAAAGCTAGATGCAAACGGACATCTAGCTTTTATTATACTATTTTTTTATTTACCAGTAAAGTAACAATTATTTAAAATTCTTAGCTTCTTCTCTTGTTGCTGGAGCCTTTATTTCTCCCTTAATAATTTTTTGTTCATAATCTTTAGCAAGATCTATAACTTCTTTTGGAGTATTTTTTTCTGTTGTTTCAGCAATACCAACTGCACCATCTTTTAATCCTAATTCTATATGTCCAGCTTTAAACTCATTATTAACTACAGCTTTTGTAGCATCATAAGTTGCAACATCAACTCTCTTAATCATAGAAGAAAGTATTACATTAGCATATTTCTGTAAGTCTTTTTCAGCTGCTTGGTCTTTATCAACACCAATAGCCCAAACTTCTTTTCCTGCATCTTTTAATTCTTGAGTTGCTTTAAACATTCCTATTCCAACTCCACCAGCTGAATGATATATAACATCACAACCTGAGTCGTATAATGCTTTAGCTAATTCGTATCCTTTATTTGTATCATCGAATGAATCCGCATATTTAACGTTTTTACCAGCTTTTTTTCCATCTGGACTCTCTAATAATTTTCCTGCTTCTGGGTTAACAGCTTTAACGCCAGCTACAAATCCTGATTCGAATTTTTGAATTGTATCAAAGTCTTTTCCACCTATAAATCCAACTTGATTTGTTTTTGTCATTTTACCAGCTATAACTCCCATTAAGAAAGAACCTTCTTCTTCCTTAAATGTTATAGATGTAACATTTGGCGCATCTACTTTAGCATCTATTATAGCAAATTTGCTCTCTGGGTTATTTTTTGCTGCACTTTCAGTTGCTTTATCTAATTGAAATCCTATAGCAAATGTTAAATCTGAACCTGCATCTACTAATGCTTGTAGATTTGGTTCATAATCTTCTTTTTTCTTAGATTCTATTGGTTTATATTCTACACCAAATTCTTCTACTGCTTTTTTAACACCTTCATCTGCTGATTGGTTAAATGATTTATCATTTAATCCACCTTCATCTGTTGCAAGACCTATCATGATCTCACTTTTCTTTCCTTCTCCTGTACTTGCTCCGCCTTCATTTTCTTTAGTTGCAGATGATCCGCAGCCAACTAGCACTCCAGCAGTTAATATAGCTGATGCCAGAACTGCCACCAATCTTTTCATTTTCATAAAACTAACCTCCTAAGATTACACTGTGTATTATGTAAGTTACGGTGTTATTACATAATAATAATCACCCTTACTATATTTAACACTATGTTACTATTATAATTAAAAAGTACTTACATATTCAACTGTTTTATAAATTTTTTTAATTTAGTTAATAAATTTTTTTTTATTTTTTAATCAATTTTATATATTTTATAATTATTTATACAGCATTTCTAATTAATGGTTTCTTTTCATTCTTAGTTACAATTTTTTTGATAAAAGGGAAATAGAGACTGAGCAGTATCTGCTCAGTCAATATTATCCTAAATATTCAGCCTTTTTTAATATTTCAGTTGCCTTTTCTGAATCTTCCTCGGCAACTAAAACTATTGGTCCAGTACAGCCCATTCCACTTTCAGAATAAATATTTTCTTTCCATAATGTTTTACATGCATTTTCAAGTTCAAGTATATCTATTCCTGCTATTGAATAAGTTACAACCTTCTTTTCTGGCATTTTTATATCTTCATCAGAACTTTCAACTTTAGTTGCTTTTTTAGCTGTTTTATCTATAAATTGTTGAAGTCCAACCTTATTAGCTTTTTCAAATTCTTCTCTAGCTATATCTAAAACCTTATTTTCTGCACAGGTTGCACAATATCTTAAGGCTTCAGCTATAAGTGGTGCACCGGAAGCTCTTGAAACTATGTTAACCAGTTTATCATAGTTTTCCCCTACTCCAGGCCCATAACCAGCACCAACAGTCTCGTAATTTCCACCGGTTGTAAATGAAGAGAATATTTTTACAAGTAGATTTCCTGTTAATGAGTCGCATACCATAACATCTGGAGTTCCAGCCAACAGGTCATTTCCTCTCATAACAGCTCCACCATCTGCTCTTAATGATCCCGTAAATTCAAAATTGTATCCTGCTTCTTTTACTTCATTTAATATCCTCTCAACTTGTCTAGCTCCATCTAGGTTTAATATACCAACCTTTGGATTTTTTATTCCATTTGATTTAGCAACTGCTATACCAGATATAGCGTTTTTAACCATTCCTTCAACTCTATTTGTTGAAGTTGTTCCTGTAGTAGTTGCTATTATCATCTCTTTTCCTTTACCAGGAGCTAAAACTTTACCTACAGTAGATACCCCTATTGGAAAATCAAAATGCTGAGTAACGCATCCATCTAATTTACCATTTTCAAGCATTTCAGTCATTTTGCTATGGCCTTCTTCTGCAGTTTCTGCTTCTATTATTTCAAAATCAGCATCAACTTTTGGACCTATTAATACTATATCAAAGTCACCATATTTAGATTTAGCAAGTTCAGCAGCTTTAACCATTTCTTCTACGCCATGTTCAGAGCCTAATATAGTTAATCCTATCCTTACTCTTTTCCTAAATTGACCGCTTTTTATTCCATTTGCTATATCATTAAATACCTCAGCTATCATTGCTTTGGTTGCATTTTGGCTCATAGTTACACCCCTTTTCTTAAGTGTAGTTCCTCTAAATTTGAGGAACTACTTATTTATTTTCACTTAATTACTCCATGTTTTTTGCTAAAAATTCTGCAAAGTCCTTCATGGCATCTGCAACCATTGATTTCACTTCATCTTTGCTTACTCCAGTACTTTCTTCAACCTTTCCTGGATTCTTTTCAACTAATATTGAAACTCCGTCGAATAAGTTAGTCATTCTTCCTAAGAATAAACTTCCTTTACCAACTATCATGAAGTTATTTAATACACCATTTTTAATGTGCTCTATTCCATGTCCTATTATTGGTGCACCTGATGGGATGTGTCCTTGAGTTGGAGCATATCCTGGATATCCATGCTGTTTAACAAAGTTTAGTAATTCTTTCTTTTCTAATTGTCCCTTTTTAACAGCTAATGCAGCTATCATTTTATAGTTTTGTGTTGGAACGTCTCCAGCCCCTGCCGGTTCAGTTATATCAGGAGTTTGCATTTCTGGAGCATATTTATCTACATCTGTTATCTTAATTCCATTTTCTATTAATGGATCAAGTACCAATGCTTCTAAAACTGCTTGTGGTGAAGCTCCATGTCCTATTGTATGTGTTCCAATAACATCAGTTCTTAATATTGGACTAATTCCATCATTTTGAGAAACAAGTACCGCAAATCCGCCTAAGCAATCTTCAAGTACTGGCATGTCTTTTTTAACATGATCTTTACCATTCATTCCAAGTTTAGCTGTAGCTCCTCCTGCTACCACTAAAACATTTTTATATATTCCACTCTTAACAAGTGATGCAGCTGTTATTAATGAGTGAGCTGGAGCTGCACAGAATCCTCTCATATCTGCACCAGTTGCACCAGTTAATCCTACAACTTCTCCAATAGCTTTAGCAATGTTTCCGCCACCTCTTTGGTTCATGTCACCAATAGCTTCTTCTGAACATTCTACTATATATTCAATTTCATCAATTGGTATATCTAAATTGTCTACTAAATGCATTCCTGCTAAAACTCCTGAAGCTTTAACAGCTAGGTTTTCAAGCATATAGTGAGCTGATAGGTTAGGGTCAAATTCATGTGCTCTTCTCACGCATCCTACTAGTTTCTCACCTTCATATAACCCTTCTGCTCCTGAATTGTTAACTAAATTTTCTATTTTATCTAAACTATCTCCTACAACCTTTTCAACTTTTGAAGCAATTAATGGATGTTTAGATAATTTTTCTCTTATATTATTTGCGAATTCTTCTTCTAATATCACCAAGTCAAAAACGTCTGATATTTTCATTAATCCGTAAAATTCATCTTGAGGCATAACTTCGCCAAATTTACCAAATCTATTAGCATTAGGAGTATTCTTTCCATACCATGGTCGTGGCATTTCTCCTAATTCCTCTGGAGTTATATTTCCTATATAGGTTTGATTTGGTGCATAAGCCACAACTTCTTCGAATGGTCTTAAATGGCTATTTAATTCCTTTAAATATTCTGAATCAGGATGTGTTTCTCTTTCTAACGTTTGAGTTGTTCCATTATGTATTACCATATCTGGAGTATTAACTAAAATATACGCTGCTTTCTTTAATACTGGAAAATTCATATTCTTCCAACCTCCCCTTATAAATAGGTGAAATAAATTCACATTAATTTTGGAATTTGCTGATTTTATTCTGAACAATTAGATTATCTAAGCTTTATAATTAATACTATTAATACTATGGATAATCTATAGCACATAATTTATAAAATTATTATGCATTATACATTCCCCATATCACTTAGAAATAATTAGGGAACTTTAAGTTCCCTAATTATTATTTACTTATCAAGATAAAAAATTACTCAAATATTTTTTGTCCATCAACTGGAGTTTGTAATGCTTCTAGAGCTTTTTCAACTAATCTTCTTCTTAATGTATACTCATCTGCTTTGCTTAATGCAGGATTTCCAAGTGGGTGAGGAATAGCTACTGTTGGTATTATTCTATTAGCTCCAACAGTTAAAGATACTGGAGTTATTGTACACATGTGTACTACTGGTAATCCAGCTCTTTCTATTTCTTTAACTAACGTTGCTCCGCAACGTGTACAAGTTCCTCACGTAGAAGTTAATATAACTGCATCAACACCATCTGCAATTAATTCTTTAGCAGCAAACTCCCCATATTTCTTAGAAGAAGCAACAGCTGTTCCATTTCCTACTGTTGAATAGAAATATCTGTGTAGAGCTCCTATTTTTCCTTCCTTTTCTAAATCTCTTAATACGTCTACAGGGATTACTCTATCTGGGTCATCATTAGCATATACAGGGTCATGACCACCATGAGCTGTTTCATAAGTTTCACCTGTTAAATCCATTACTCCCTCTATATCATATTTACCTATTTTAGAAGCACTTGAAGATTCAATATGATCTGGGTTTCCTTTTGGTACTATACCTCCAGATGTAACTATAGCTATTTTAGCTTTAGTGATGTCAGCTATAGGTGGTAATGGGTCAACTCTATCAAAGTCAGGCATTTTAAACTCAGTTACAAACTCCTCACCTTTTAACTTCTTAACTAACATATCAACAGCTCTCTTAGAACCTCTTTCTGTAGCAAAGTAGTTCTTTCTAATACCTCTTTCAATGTAGTTGTCTTCAGCTGGTGATCCGATTTCTTCACCTTTAGCTAATTTTAAAGCTAATTTAGCCATTTTTGGAAGAGCATCTCTCATTCCAACTGCACTATTTCTAGTTGATACAATATGCACAAACTTTTTGTACATATCAGCACCTGGATTTTCAATATACATTGCTGATAAAACTGGTATATTTAATTCTTCTTTAACTGTTGTGGCTATATCTCCACAAGCAACACCATATCTTCCAGCGTTAAATGCAGGTCCAGCTATAAATAAATCTGGTTCATACTTCTTAACCATTTCTAATATTTCTTTTTTTGCTTCTTTAGTATTCTCAGCGAAATAAGAGTCTCCGCAGATTACAGTTGCAACTATCTCTGCACCTTCTTTTTTAAACAATCCATTTAATCCCATTCCCGGTCCTACAAAACCGTCACGTACCTCTGGCTTAATGTCTGCTTTTTCTTCTCCGCCTATTCCAGCGTAAAACTGGTTTATATAATGAACTATCTTAATCATGCATTTTCCCCCTTTCATTGGGAATTGACCCTTAAAAGCATAAAGCTTTTAAGGCCAATTATCAATTTCAGTTTTACTACTATTTTCTTAATTTTTAATCATAAATCTATTATAAAATTAAACGTATTTGCTATATTGATCTCTTACAGATTTAACTTCACCTACTATTTCATCAACTTCCAAAACCATTTCCATCATTCCACATTGTTCATCATAGATAGCTTCATCACATTCACCTTTAACCTCTGGTTCTACTACGTGATAAACTGCTAATCCTAGTTCTACTCCTGCTAATGGTCCTGCAAAAGTTGGGTCTCCTGCTGTAACTGTTTCAGCTGATAATCCAGATGCTTCAGCTTCAGCTCCCCCAATTACTACTACCATATTTTCTGCACCATATTTATCAGTTAGATCTTTTACTCTTTGTTGGATCTCC
The DNA here is from genome assembly GCF_002341865.1 of Clostridium sp. UBA2485. Classification (GTDB taxonomy): domain Bacteria; phylum Bacillota; class Clostridia; order Clostridiales; family Clostridiaceae; genus Clostridium_J. Next base: position 11,388 of record NZ_DDOV01000069.1, read on the forward strand.
AGATCCATTGCACCTGCAGCCGTTCAGACAAAGCACTCTGTTGATGCAAATACTACTTCCGCTCCTGCTGATTTTAAACAAGCTTCTATAGCTGGTCCTGGTATTCCGTCTCTATCTCCTATACAGATAGCCTTTTTTCCTTGTAACATAATTTTATCTTCCTTTCATATTAAAAACTTAACATTCGTGAAACTTATAATATTCTAAATAATTTGGTTATATTAATATCCTTTTGCTGTTAAGTAGTTGAACCCTACTTCACTTGTAGCTCCTGTTATAACTTGTATTTCTGCTTCTATTGAACCGTCTTCTCTTAAGCTTCCAACGTGTCCTCCAGCTATTATATCAGCAGCCTCAATATGTCCTATTATTTTTTTCATTTTTGGTAATATAACAACCTCATTAGCATTTCCTCCAGTAACTACTGCATCTCCTTTTGGAGTTGAGTCAGCTAGTGATTGTGAACTACCATCTTGTCCTGCATATTCATCTGTTAAAAGTACTGTTTTAATACCTTTAGCTGTGATTTTATTACAGTTCATAACTAAGTCAGCATCTGGATTACCAAAGCCTTCTTCTGAAACTATAGCAGCATCTGCTCCTAAGAATTCTACTAATTTAGCAACCATATTTGAAGATCTTTCTTTATCAGCTAAGTATACGTTCTCATTTGTGATTACGCATCCGATAAAGTTAAAATCTTTTCCGTGTCTTTCATATAAATCTTCTATTATTGGATGATTCATATGAACATATGATGGGTTTTTATCACAAGCAGACACACAGTTTCCACTTACTATAGCTCCATCAAACACTTCTGTTGGGTATATAAATGTTGGAATTATTTTCTTAGCATCTACACCATAAACATAAGTGTCATGTAATAATCCTTGAGTTTGAAGCATGTAAACATATACAACCTTTGGTAAATCTGGATATTGTTTAACTTGCTCTAATAGTGGCAATGTTTCGAATGTTTTAACTTCATCTGGTTCAACATTCTTACCAGCTTTACCTAAGTACACAGCTGTTTTGAAGCCTATTGTTCTTATGGCTTCTTCATGTTCGTGTTGTCCTATACCTTCTTTTGGTTCACATATAACAACTAAGTTATTTGTTTTAGAGAAAGGTGTATATTTAGCTCCTTCTCCACACATATCAACTATACCTTCTTGGAATCCTACAATTTTACCAGTAGTAACAACTGCAGCTCCTTTTAATACATGAGTTCTTCCTGAACCTACTGTATCAACTTTACTTATAAAGCCTGGGAAAATTCCTCCATTTCCCTCCACTTTAACTCTTGGTTCAATTACGTCCTTAACAGGAATTATTCTAACTTCTTCACCTGGTTTTGCAATATCAAAATCGATACTACTTATTCTTTCATCTCCAGATACTTCTTTAAGTAATTCCTCTTTATTTACATAAAGAACTCCATTATCAACTTTTGTTTCTGCTCCGAATTGAAGATCTTTTATAATGATGTTTCCAATCTCTAGACGCAAAACATTCACCTCCTATGAATATATGAGTTTAACCTACTTTTGTTTTTTTATTTGAAGGTAAGCAGCAATTTACTGCTTACCTTAACAACATCTTAATTAAAGAATAAATTATAATTTTTCATAGTAAGCTTTTATGAAATTTTCTATATCATCTAATGTAGATATTTTATCTGGAGTAATTGTATCAACACATTCTCCACCATTATATATCTTCATTGTTGGCAATCCTAAAACCTTTTGTCCTATAGCAACTCTTCTAGCTCCGCCTATGTTTAAGCTAGCAAATTTAATTTTATCACTATATTTTGGCTCTAATCCGTGAACTCCTGGCATTAATTCTATACAGATTTCACATTTATCTCCCCAAAAATCTACAAATACTGGTCTATCGCTTTGAAGCACTTCCGCCTCAAAATTATCTTTGTTTAATTCTAACATTAAAATTCCCTCTCTTTCTTCAATAAAAGCAAGCTTATTACTTTCATGAATATATTTTCCTATTTCATATTTTTTAGTCAATATACCTTAAATTTTCACAATATAAATATATTATAAAAATTTTTGAACTTAATTAACTTTTCAAACAATTCTGTTTAAAAAAAATAATTTTATTAGTATTTAACTATTAGTTAAATTTTTCCTCTATATAATGTTCACAGTTTGTAGCTGCTATAGCTCCATCTGCTGCTGCTGTAATAACTTGTCTTAAAGATTTTTCTCTAACATCTCCAGCTGCAAATACTCCTGGAATATTAGTTCTCATCTCTTCATCAGTGATGATATCTCCTCTATCATTCATAGTTATCTTTCCTTTAAATAGCTCAGATATTGGTAAGTATCCTACAAAGACAAAACAACCATTTACTGCTAATTCGCTAAGTTCTCCAGTTTTTACATTTTTTATCACTAAACTTTCAAGGATCTCTTCACCTTTGGCTTCTTCAACAACACTATCCCAAATAAATTTAATTTTTGGATTTTTGAAAGCTTTTTCTTGTAATGACTTAGCAGCTCTTAATTGATCTCTTCTATGAATTATTGTTACCGTTTCTCCGAATTTAGCTAAGTATATTGCTTCTGTTATAGCTGAATCTCCTCCGCCTATAACTGCGATATCTAAATCTGTAAAGAAGTCAGCATCACAAGTTGCACAATAAGAAACTCCTCTTCCTCTTAATTCAATTTCATTTTTAAATCCACCTAATCTTGGATATGCACCAGTAGCTATTATTATTGTTTTACCTTCATAGGTAGCTTTTCTTGTTTTAACTACTTTAATATCTCCTTCAAGCTGAACTTCTATAACTTCATCTTTAGCAAATTCAGTTCCAAATTCTTCTGCTTGTTTTCTCATTCTTTGGCTAAGGCTTGTTCCTGTACAATCTTCAATAGATCCTGGATAGTTCTCTAATTCATCAGTAGTGGCTGTCTGTCCACCAAACTTTGCTCTTTCTATTAATAATGTTTTCATTCTTGATCTCGCAGCGTACAATCCAGCTGATAATCCTGCAGGACCTCCACCTAAAATGATAGTATCATAAATAATATGTTCCATGGGTAACCCTCCTTAATTGATTGCATGATTTATTAAATCGCAATCTATCAATTGAAAATCTTGTAATATTTTATCACTCCAATTTGGAGTATTGAAATCTCTTAAAAATTTTTCTGTAGTCATTATTGTACTTTCAATTATTTCTAATGACTGAATATCTAAGGACTCCCTATTTAATGATAAACATACGGTTCTATATGGTGTTTCGTTAGGTTTAACACTACTCATTAATGGATGAGTTAGAAGCTTATGGCCTAAATGTATGTTATCTCTAACATTTTTTAGCACTTCCATTGCTGAACCATCTATATAGACTATTTTATACTTTGCTTCAAAGGTTCTCTTTGACAATGGATTATTAGTTATTATAAATAACGGTTCAATCACCTAGCTTCCCTCCTTTTTCACATATAAAAAAGGCATATGCAAAAGTAATAATTAACTTTGCCTATGCCTCTGTCCTTTAAACCTGAGAGTTTTACTCCTTCGGTGCTTACCGCTTTCCAGAGTTATGTCCATTTTCGGTCCTTTTGCCTGAGAGTTTCAAATTTATTGGCAAAATAAATTTTTGCTTCTTCGGCTACCCATTGTTATAAAAATAATTATTAATAATTATCTTTAATAGATCATCTCCCGAAAATTTCATCCATATTTCTATTAAATTGTTTTTAGTTTGTTTTAACTTACAACCCAAGTATACAACATTCGTCAATAAATTTCTATATTTTTTAACATTTTCCCTTATTTAAATTCTCTATAATCAATTTAAAAAGTTCAAATGATTTATATTTTTCAGAAAGTCTGTTAATTGTTTGTCAATTATTAATATTATATTTTAAAATACTAGTTTTTAAATTTTAATTAAATGTATTATATAAATCAAATATAAGGATTAATTTTATTAAAAATTCTAGTTTTATAAATTATTTATATCTTTATTCAAAATTTTAATTATTAAAATATTAAACTATAATAGCTAATCTTTATTCTTCTATAAAAAACGCTGCACAAGCATCTCTTCCTGAGTGAGTACCAACTACACACCCTACTTCGCATTCAATATATTCTATGTGTTTATTTTCCATATGTTCCTTTAGACTATTGTATATACCCATATTTTCTTCTTCTGGTGCTGCTTGCATCAATATCACAGGAGTCGTTTTCTCAACTCCATAGGATTCTATATACTCCAACATATTTCTCAGTGCTTTTTTACTTCCTCTTACCTTATCTTTAACTGTCATTTCTCCATCTTCAATAGATAGTAAAAGTTTAATTCCTAAAAAACTTCCAATAATACCAGCTGTTTTAGATAACCTTCCACCTTTAACCAGATTATCTAATGATTCAAAACAGGTTATACTTCTTATCTTTGGTATTGATTTTAATACTTCTTCATTAATTGATGTAAAATCTAACCCCTGTTCTTTTAACAAACATGCCTTTACCACTAAAGCTCCAAGGGCACCACATACGCATTGAGAATCAATTACTGCTATATCTTCACTATTTAACATCTCTTTTGCCACTAGAGCTGACTGATAAGTTCCACTCATTTTAGATGATATATGTATTGATATTATTTTATATCCTTCTTTTAAATATTTATCATATATCTCATAAAATCTATGAGGATTTATCTGTCCAGTCTTAGGTAGTTCACTAGAATTATTCATTTTCTCTAGAAATTCCGGTAGTTTAATATCCACTCTATCAAGATAAGTTTCACCATCTATTGTGAATACTAAGGGTATCATCTCTATATTATATTTATTAATTATATAATCTGGTAAGTCACAGGTACTATCCGTTATGATTTTAATTTTCTTATCTTCCATAAATTAACTCCTCCTATTTCATTTTAGGGAATCCAAGTTGTCTTAAACCCTCATAGGCTATAATTGCTACAGTATTAGATAAATTTAATGACCTAGTAGTAGTGTTTATCATAGGAACTCTTATTAAAGTATCTATATTATCATTTCTTATATAATCTGGTAACCCCTTAGATTCGCGACCAAATACTAAAAAGTCACCCTCGTTAAAACTTACATCGCTATAGAACTTTTCTCCTTTTGTGGTACAAAAATAAAAAGTTCCTTCTTTATATTTTTCTCTTAAAGCTTCATAGGATTCGTGAATTTCTATATCTAATAAGGGCCAATAGTCTAGTCCAGCTCTTTTAATTTCCTTTTCTTCAAGACTAAATCCTAAGGGCTTTATAAGATGAAGCTTACAGTTTGTAAGCACACAAGTTCTTCCTATATTTCCTGTATTCTGAGGAATTTCTGGTTGAAATAATACTATATTTAAATTCATAGCTATACCTCCATATTATGTCATTAATCACTATCATACTCTAATTAACTAAATTCGTAAAGTTAACATACTTTAATATAATCACTTGAAACTATAGGTTTTTTCTTAATTATAAAGTAACCCTCAATGATGCGAAAGATTATTTTTTCAATTACTAATTTTGCTAAATTAAATTTATCTTCATATAGATATACGAAATATTATACTTTAAAATTTCTTTTATTTATAGTACCTAAATTTTCATTTATACATTACATATATATTACATACATTTTAAATTATAAGCTGTTAAAAGAAGAAATCCTAATTTACATTAGGATTTCTTCTTTTAAATTTATAATATTAATATTATATAATGATAGAAATACTGTATAAGTATTTCCTTATGAGGCAAGTTTTTATTCTTAATTGAATATTTCTTTTATCCAATTTTTAAAACCTTTTTTCTCTTCTACCTTTTCTTCTACTTTTTCCTTAGATTCTGCTTTTTTAAGCTCAGGAGTTTTCATTACAAACTTAACTTTACCCTCCATATTTTCTCCTAGTCCAGTAAATGTCCCATAATCTTTTGAAAGCTTAACTATTTCATCCTTCACTTCAATTATTTCACTTAAATCGCCCATCTTATTATTAGCTTCACTTTTCATTTTTTCAATTCCTTCATTATGGAATTTGCTCATATTCTTAAATAATTCATCAGCACCTAAAGCTAATTTTTCTGACCCATCTTGAAGTGTTTTTCCACCATCAATCAATTGCTTTTGTCCATCATTTAAGGAAGTCTTAGCATCACTTAATTTAGAAACCCCTGCTTTTAATGTTGTTGCACCACTTGATACTTCATTAGCACCAGCAGCTAAAGCTTTAGATCCTTCTGAAATCTGACTTCCTCCATTTTTAAGTGCCGTGCCACCTTCTTTTAATTGAGACATTCCTGAAAGCACTTTTTCTGATCCTGCCTTAGTTTGTGATAATCCTCCTTCTAATTTTTCAAGTCCACCTAAAAATTCATTACCACCATTTTTAAGAGAAGCTATACCTTGTTTTTGTCCTTGGATTATCATATTTAATTGTGCAACCATTGCCTCATTTCCCGGAACTTGAGATAAAGCTTTTGCCACTTTTTCCAGCTCTTCAGTACTACCATTTAATTCATCTAATCCTTGAAGCTCTAAATTTTTCTTTTCCTTTAATGTAGTTGCACCTTGTAAACTTTGCTCTATTCCACCTTTTACTTGACTTTGACCATCTATAAGTGCATCAGTACTTGAAGTTATTTTTTCAATACCATTAGTAAATTCATTCACTTTAGAACCAAATTCGTCTAATCCTAATGCCAGTTTAGAAGTTCCCTCAGATAGCTTGCCTAAATTGTCAGCTGCTTTGCCTATTCCATCAATGGCTTCTCCTGCACCGGATGCAAATCTACTTACACCTTCATAATAAGTTTTAAAACCATTACTAAATTCAACTTGTTTCTTTGAGAAGGTTTCTGACCCTTCAACAAGTTTACTACTAGCATCTTGAAGTTTATCTATGCTTTCAATTAATTCATCTACTGATTTTATACCTTCTATATCTTCTATTAACAACTCTGGAGTAGCAGTAATCATCATAGGTGACATAGAAAAATCTTCAACCTTAGCTGTAATTTCTAAATTTTTTGGTATGTTTAATACTCCATCTTTTAAAGATAAACTTTCTTCTAACCCTGGCATATTAATAAAAGTTATTATTTGGTTGTTGCCATCATTTATCACTTTTCCACCATTCACTTTTACATTAGTAAAGTTTTCTACAGGTAATGTTGCTAATGTAGCTACTGTAAATGGTGTGTGTATTACTTTGTTTTTTCCTTTTACAGTTACTTTATGTTTTTCATTGTTTTTATAGTCAACTCTTATTTTTAGTTCACCAGATTTTCCTATTAACTCTTCTGGTTTAATTGATTTACCATCTAATTCATAAGAAACTTTTATTTCTAGTGGAAGTTTTTTATCAGTTGTACCTTGATAAAATATATCTTTTCCTTCCATCTTCCAAGTAACATTTTTATTTGATATTTCTGGTTCCTCACTACCTTTTAAATTTTTAATGTTTGCTAACTCACTTTTATCTTTTATCTCAAAATTTTTATTATTAGAACTTAACCAATCACTTACTATTCTCTCTTTTACATTTCCTTGAGAATCTAAAGTAACATATACTGTTTCGTCCTTTTTAACTAATTCTGCTCCATAAACCATATTTCCACTTAGTAATGTTCCTACCATTACTAAAGCTAATACTCTTTTAGACATACATTTTTTCATTTTCTTTTGCCCCACTTTCACCTTTAAAATTTTTACTAGTCTTTTCAATCACTTTTTCACAAACTAAAAGTATTGATGGAAGTATAAATAATATTATTAACATACTTATAATTGCTCCTCTAGCCATTAATGTGCATAAAGAGCTAATCATTTCAAGTTTTGAAATAATTCCAACACCTGCAGTTGCAGCAAAGAAACTTAAAGCACTTGTTACAATTGATTTGGCTGAACTCTGAACTGCAATAGTCATAGCTGAATATTTGTCTAGTCCATTTCTCATCTCTTCTCTAAATCTTGAAGTTAGAAGTATTGCATAGTCAACTGTTGCCCCTAATTGTATAGTTCCTATTACTATAGATGCAACGAAAGGCATGGTTGTCCCTAAATAATAAGAAATACCTAGATTAATTAATATAGCAAGTTCTATAGATAGAACTAATAATATTGGAAGTGAGAATGACATAAATACTCCCATTATTATAATAAATATAGCTAAGATTGACGCTATGCTGACTTTTTTAAAATCAGTATCTGATATTTCAATTAAATCTTTTGTAAGTGGAGCTTCTCCTCCTACTACGCCTTCATTATCATAAGATTTAACTATTTTATTCATCTCTTCTATTTGTTTATTTGCTTCTTCTGTAGCTGCTTTATAAGAAGAATTAACAATTATTTGCTTATAACCTTCCTTTTGGAAAGTATCTTTTATTGTATCCGGTAAAAAGTTTTCTGGTAAAGTTGGGCCAATAAATTTTTCGAGAGCTAAAGCAACTTCTATACCGTCTATATTCTCAATTTCTTTTACCATTTTGTTAATATCATTATTAGAAACTGTATCTTTAACAATTATCATATTTGTTGTAGTCATATTATAATCATTTTTTAATTTATTAGTAGCCACAATTGAAGGTAAATCCTTTGGTAATGACTCATCAAGATTATAATAAACCTCAGCATTCACCTTTCCATATATAGCAGGTATGAATGCAATTATAAATATTGCTAAAAATAATTTATATTTTCCTGTAACTAATGATGCAGTTTTTTCAAATTCAGGTAATATTGTTTTGTGATTAAATTTATGAATAGCATTGTCAAAGGTTAGTATTAATGCTGGAAGTAATGTAACTGTACATATTAATCCAATGAATACTCCTTTAGCCATAACAAGACCTATATCTTTACCTAAGCCTAATTCCATAACACATAATGCCAAGAATCCAGCAATTGTAGTTAATGAACTTCCTGCTACTGATCCCATAGTATTAGCTATAGCCTCTGACATTGCCTCCACTTTATCTTCTGTATATCCTCTTTCTTCGTCATATCTGTGTAATAAAAATATTGAATAGTCCATGGTAACCCCTAGTTGTAGGACTGCTGCTAGAGCTTTAGTTACATAAGATATTTCTCCAAAGAATATATTTGTTCCAAAATTATATAATACTGCCATTCCTATACTTGTCAAAAATATAATTGGAATAATATAAGAATTCATTGTTAAAGCTAAAACTATTGCAGATAATGCTGTTGCAATTAGTACAAAAAACGGTGTTTCCTTATCTGCTAATTCTTTTGTATCTTTTACTATTCCCGCCATACCACTTAAAAAACATTTATCATTAGTAATTTTTCTTATTTCACCAATACCATTTTGAGTAGATTCTGATGAAGAACCATCCTCAAATTTTATAATTAACATAGTTGAATCATCACTATAAAATACTTTACTAAAGCTTTCAGGTAAAATTTCTTTTGGTACTGATGTATCTAAAATATCATTAACCCATAATACCTTTTGAACACCTTCAATTTTACTAACTTTTTCTTTTAAATCAACTATATCTTTAGTTTCCATATTTTCAATAATTAACATGGACATTGATCCACTATCAAATTTTTCATTCAATATTTTTTGTGCTTTCATTGTATCCAATTCTTCTGGTAAATAAGTAAGCAAATCATAATTGACTCTTGTGCTTATAAAACCATATAAAGATGGAAATATAAGTAGCACTGACAGTATTAAAATTAATACCCTATTTTTAGCAATTGCTCTACTGATTTTCTTCATTTTAACTCCCCACCCTCTAAATATTTTAATTAAGTAATTTTTTTATTGATTCAAATAGTATTGGCTTCATTGATTCAATCGGTGCAGGTTCTTCTAAAATTATTGAACTATAACAAACTCCACTAGTTAATTCAATAATTAAGAATAACAATTTTTCTGCATCCATTGTTATATTTTGTTTTTGCTTTAGCTTTTTTACAAAGTGAAAATATATCTCATTCATCTCTTGGTACTCATTTTCATCAAGCAAAGCTTTTTTATAAAGTCCCCAAGTTAGATTTTTATATATTAGCTTTAGAAGTTTTTTATCTTCTTTTAAATAATTGATTATATAATCTATAAAAAATATTACTTCATCAGATAAATCATCAAAACAATTTTTATTAGAAGTTTCTATGGCTTCTTTCAACACTAAACTACTTTTATTTAATATAATTAAATGTTTTAAATGATATTTATCATTAAAATAAAGATAAAAAGTTCCTTTCGCTACTCCAGCTTTCTTAGTTATTTCACTGATATAAGTATCGTTTATACCCTTCGTTGTAAAAAGTTCATAAGCTACATCCATTAGATTTTTCTTTTTCTCAAGTTTATTAGCTTCTGACTTTTTCATTGGCTCTTTGCCCTTTGTTTCCAACCTCACTTCACTCCTTCGAAGTAAAAATGACCCTAAGTCATTTTTTGCTCTAGATATATTCTATTACTATTTTAGAAGAAAATCAATAGTTTTTTGACCCCTGGTCATTTTTTTTCTTTGAAACACCGATTTATACTATATTAGTATAACAAAATTAAGAACTTTTAATTTGTAAAATAAAAAATGCCATTGTAAAATAACAATGACATTTTTATTAAAATTATTTAAATATTTTCATTTAATATAAATTTTTCTATAACTTCTTTAACCCCATCTTCATCATTAGTTGAAGTTATGTATTTAGCTTTATTCTTTACTATTTCCTCACCATTTTTCATAGCTACTCCTAGGCCTGCATATTCTATCATTGACAAATCATTTTCATTATCTCCAATTGTTATTATTTCATCTTTAGATAAGTTGTAATAACTAGCTAGCATTTCTACTGCTCTACCCTTAGAAACATTTTTATTCATAACTTCAAAGTTATTAACTAAAGAACTCACTACCTCATATCTTCCTAAAGATCTAATCTCCTTCTTTGCTCTTTTTATTTTTTCTATATCATCATCAAAAGCAACAGCTTTCAAAATATCAAGTTCATTTACACTAAAAATTTCATTCCAATCCTCTACTTCTTTAATTTTTATTTGAAAACCATTTGGTAATGTTTTATTTGATCTAGAATAAAATCTCAATGCATAACTTGTTTCTCCTGCATATATACTATCTGCAGTATAAAAATGAGGAACTAAATCATGCTTTTTAAATATTTCTAATAATTCAAAGCAATCCTTTTTTTCCAATATACATTTATATATAACTTCTTCTCTATCTTTTTCTCTTATATATGCACCATTAGAAGCTATTATAGGAGCTTTAACACCTATAAGTTCTCCATAATA
>NZ_DDOV01000038.1:0-56290 GCF_002341865.1 Clostridium sp. UBA2485
GTTTGATTAAAACTAATTTCCACCATAATTGTCAATTGTCCATTTTCAATTCTCAATTCCATATTAGTGTAAGCTAAAATAATTCAATAACACAACTTTATTGATGAATAGATTAAAATTAAAGTCTATTCATTTATATATTATCCTATATAATTTAAAGATTATGAATGGTTTTTTCACAATTATCGAAAATTAAAACAAATTTTTTAATATAAGACAATTTGTTGAATAATTCCCAATTTTACGAATATTTAATACTTTAAAATAACAAAAGTGGTATAATTATTGTATTGTGAACTGATGGGGGATAGTCTTATGAAGTGTTTTAGATTTAGTAAATTAAAAATATCTATTTTTTTCTTTATTATAATGTTTTATATAATAAATACCTCTTCCTATGCCTATTGTGATACTGGCCAATTAAATCAAGTTAAATCTATTCTTATACTTCAATCTTATTATAAGGAAAACTATAAATTTATTAAAATTTCTGATGTAATAAAACATACTTTAGACGAAAGATATACTAAAATAACATATAATTTTGAGTATTTAGAACTAGATGGTTCTAAAGATCTCTCCTATATAAACACAAAAGCTAATTATTTGAAATCTAAATATAAAAATCATAAATTTGATTTAATAATTGTACTCAATGATGAATCTCTAGACTTTGTTGCTAATTATTATGAAAATTTATTCAAGGACACACCTGTAGTTTTTGGGGTTGTAAACGATATTATTAAATTAAAATCTTATCCTTATAATCTGTTCTCAGGTATTGCTAAAGAAAGTCAATTAGATGACACATTACATTTAATTTCTAACTTGCATCCTGAAACAAAACAAATAAACATATTACTAAATGCCAATATATATTCTCAATTGCTACTAGACGAAGTATTACTACTAGATGAGCATTTTAGCAATATTAAATTAAATTATATTTGCTCCGATTATATAGAAGATGTGATATCACAGATTAATAATTCCAGTTCTAATGAGGTAAATTTAATAGCTGGACATTTTAAAAATAAGAAGAATATATATTTGTCACCAAAAGAAACAGTTGAAAGTTTAAATCAAATTAGTACTCTTCCTATGTATAGTCTCAAAAACAGATATATAGGCATTAAGGGCGTAATAGGCGGAAAAGTTTATAATCCTGAGGAACAAGGAGTACAAATCGGAAATCTTGCTTTAAAAATACTAATGAATGAAAATTTATCTAGCATGCCTTTACTTTATGATAACTCATCTAAATATACTTTTAATTATGATGAGTTAGTAAAATTTGATATAAGTATGAAAGACTTGCCAGAAGATAGTATTATATTAAACAAGCCACTAATTCCCTTCGATATGCCTAGTGAAATTAAATCATTAATCTTAGGATTAATTGGTACATTCCTTCTTATTACTATGTTTCAATCTATTAATTCTACTAGACTTAGAAAAAAATCTTTAGAAGACCAACAAGAACTAAATGAAATAATTAAATACGATAGAATTAAAACCGAATTTTTAGCTAATATATCTCATGAGTTAAGAACTCCTCTTAATGTTATGCTTGCTGGACTTCAATTATTAGAGCTCTATGAAAAGTCAGGAGATATAGTATATAAGAATGAAAAGGCTAAGGATAAAATCTCTTACATTAATCAAAATGGACTAATACTACTTAGAATTATAAATAATCTTATAGATATAACTAAACTAGATGCAGGCTTTCTAAATTTAAAGCTTGAAAATATTAATATTGTTGAAGTAGTTGAAAATATAGTTTTAAGTACAGTAGATTATGTTGAAAATAAAAACATATCCCTTATATTTGATACTGAAGAAGAGGAAATATACACTGCAATAGATTATGATAAAATTGAAAGAGTTGTGCTAAATCTATTATCTAATGCAATAAAATTCACGAAATCTGGTGGCTCAATAACTGTTAATGTAAAATTAAAGGAAGATAACGTTCTGATAATAGTACAAGATACCGGAATAGGTATTCCTGAAGATAAACAAACTTCTATCTTTGAAAGATTTACTCAAATAGATAATTCATTATCTAGAAATGCCGATGGAAGTGGTATTGGGCTGTCTATTGTAAAATCAATAGTTGAACTTCATAATGGAAAGATTTATGTTGATAGTGAAGTGAATAAAGGCTCTACTTTTACAGTTGAATTACCTATAACAATATTAGAAAACAATACTATTGAAGTTAATAAAGATTTATCTTCAAATATTGCTACTAAAGTTAACTTAGAGTTTTCAGACTTGTATAAAGAAGAATATAAATAAACTATCTAAAAAATTAATGCATAACTGATATAATTGCGCCCTTAAGTATTTTACAGTTTTAACCAATAGACAATTGAGAGCAATTATTTTTAAAGCAACCTAGTTAAATAACTAGGTTGCTTTTTATATGATGCCTTAATTACATCTCAATATTAACTAACTTTTCCTTTGAAAAAGTGAATATAAATCCAATAGTGGCGCCAATTATAGCAGGAACTATCCATCCAAGTCCCATTGAGTAAAGTGGCAAATGCTTAAATAAATTAGTTATAGCATCCACCTTAAATCCTGATTGTTTAAGAGCTTCAGTAATACTAACTAAGGATACAAAAATCATACTACACATATACACACTAGATCTTCCCTTAAAAAAGTCATGAGCGAAGGAAAGAAGAATAAGGGTAATTGCCATTGGATAAATAGCGGTTAAAACTGGTACTGATATTATAAGAATTTTTGTTAATCCCATGTTTGCAAGAATCATACTTGATATACTCAGTATCGTAACCCAATACTTATAAGAAATTTTTGGCGTTAATGAAGCAAAATATTGGCTACAAGATGTAATAAGCCCGACAGATGTAGTTAAGCAAGCTAATGAAAATATTAATCCCAATAATACAACGCCTGGGTTACCAAATAAATATAATACTACATTAGTTAATATTACTGCCCCATTTGCTGTAGTTTCTAAGCTTCCTTGATTTGAGGCACCTAAAACTGCCAATATGATATATATAATAGTCAAGAAAAAGCCAGCTATTAACCCTGCACGTATTGAATTTGAAACAAGAGACTTTTCTTTCTCAATGCCCATCTCTTTAAGAGTTAATGAAATTACAACTCCAAAGTTTAAAGCAGCTATGGTATCCATAGTCATATATCCATCTAAAAATCCTTTAAAGAAAGGAAATTTCGCATAATCCCCACTTGGTGCAGCAAAACTACCTAGTGGCTTAAATATACTATAAATAAATATAGTTGAAATAAGAATTAATAATAGAGGAGTTAAAACTTTACCAAAACGCTCTACTAATTTAGAAGGTGTTAAGCTAAGCCAAAAGGCTATTGAAAAATAAACTAAAGTATATAAGAAAAGAATCCATCCGCTTAAGTTTATGTGATTTGGTAAGAAAGGAGCTACTCCCATTTCAAAAGCCAAACTTCCTGCACGAGGAATACCTAAAAAAGGTCCAATAGCTACATAAATCAATACTGTAAAAACAGATGCAAAAAATGGATGTACTCGACTCGCTAAATTATGTAATCCTCCAGCTTTAGAAACAATAATCACTCCTAATATTGGTAGTCCTACTGCTGAAAGAATAAATCCTAGAATAGCACTTCCCATAGAAGTACCTGCTGATTGTCCTAGAAAAGGCGGAATTATTAAATTTCCTGCCCCAAAAAACATTGAAAAAAGCATTAAGCTAATAAGCATTATATCTTTCTTTGATAATTTTTCCATATTTCTGCCTCCAAACATATATAAACTCATTAATTTTATAATAGTTTTTAATATCTATGTCACATTCCATTAATACCACCTCCGAAATTATCTTTTAACCATTATTGTTTTATGAACTTGCTTGTAAAATTTAGCTAGTTTTTTACAATATGCTCATATCAAAATTAATATATATTAATAGCGCTATTATTTATAAGATTTAATGTTTAATTCTATATAGATAATTAATTTATAGTGTAAAATTAATTATTTACTTTTATAAGTTCTTTACTATCAATACTTTTAAAAACCCATAATTTTCCGGTATATAAAAATAAAAAAACTCGCCCCATAAAAGGGACGAGTTGTACTCGCGTTACCACCCTAATTCTATAAACCAAAAAAACACTATATTAGTTTATAGCACTCAGCTACGTACACATGATACGCGTTCCTTTTAACGGTGGAATTCCGGTAAAACTTACCTAAAGTGAGCTTCAGTTTTACTTCTCAGAGATGATTTTCAGATATGTTCTGAACATTGGCTTTCAGCATAATGCCAACTCTCTGTAGGACAGATATCATAACTTACTTGTTCTCTTCATCAAATTTAGTTCGTAAATAAATTAAAGCTATAATATCATGCTCTAATTGCTATGTCAAATATTTTTTTGATATGATTTATAAATTTTAATAAAAATATAATTAAAATAATTGTCGAAATAATACATAAATGCTGATTTTACATTCTTTTTTATGATTTATGATTTCAAATATTTTTATATAATTAAATTTGATATTAAACTTAATTATATAAAGTTATTTCTTACTGCGTAAAATCAAATAAATTCTTAAAAAGTAATTTTTTTTCAACTTAATTATACAAATAATTTACTATCAAAATGGTATAATATGCTTAAAAATTTAGAGGGGGTATGTTTATGAAAGAAAAATATTCTTCTATTATTAAAATTCTAATTTTAATTTTTATAATATTTATCATTTTTCCTGCCTCTACTAAAGCTAACACAGCTACTTATCAAAATAAATTTTCAAAAAATTCTTTTATATTAAACTTATACGCTAAAACCTCAACCTCCAAATACAGAACTTATAGAACTATGAACCATGAAAAATGTAAAAATCATAGAAATTACCGTAAAAAATGTATAAACAAAACTAAAAGAAAGATTGAATTATCTAAAACTATACTAATAATATTATTTATAGTTATAATTACTATTCTTATATTTAAACTAATGAAATTTAATAAATTAAAACATCAAGCTAAGAAAGAAAAAATTAAGCTTGAAGAAGAACTTAAATATAATCAACTAAAAAATCACTTTATGAATAATATTTCACATGAATTTAGAACTCCATTAAATGTTATATTATCTGGAACTCAATTATTACAACTTTACTCTAACAGCGAAAAGACTACCTTAAACGACTTAAAGGTATCTGGTAGAATCTCTGACATACATCAAAATAGTTTAAGGTTATTAAGACTAATAAATAATATCTTAGATATCTCTGCTTTAGATGATAATTCTTTAATATTATATTTACAAAATTATAATGTAGTTAATGTAATCGAGAATTTATGCACCTACGCTAATGAGTATATAGAATTTAAAGATATATCTATAATATTTGATACTGATAATGAAGAATTGTTTGCTTTGATTGATTACAATAAGTTTGAAAAAATAATATTGAATTTATTATCTAATGCTATTAAATTTACACCTCGTAAAATGAATATTTTTGTAAATATAACTTATGATACAGACTATGTTTATATAAGTATTTCTGACAATGGAATAGGCATATCTAAAGAGAATCAAGCCCATATATTTGACAAATTTAGTCAAGTAGATACTTCTCTTTCTAGGAATGTAGAGGGAAGTGGACTCGGATTATTTTTAGTAAAAGGTCTTATAAACCTTCACGGTGGTAATATATCTTTAGTAAGTGAATTAAATATGGGATCGGCCTTTACTATCTCCTTACCTATTAACAACTCAAAAGAAAATGCTATTTATACTATTGATGAAGTTACTAAATCAAATATTCTAAATAGTATAAACATTGAATTCTCTGATATATATGATCTATAATCTTATTTTTATTTCAAAATTTTAAAATCCCTATACTAGTACTAGCATAGGGATCTCTTTATATAGTGGCTTTATTTTTCATATATATTCTAAATATAATCTCTTCAATAACTGAAAAAATGCTGTTTGTAATAAAGTATATTATTAGAGCAACAGGCATTTTAAAAGATATTAAAAGACTAACAATTGCTGTACTAATTATAGAGACTTTATTTATTGCTACCTTTGACGACAACTTAAAATATCCTATATAATTTAATAGTTGAGGCATTAGCGAAACTAATGCATATATTATTGGTGCTATATAATAATTGTCTACTGCTTTTATACTATATACCCATGGAATTATTATAGTACCTACCTCAATTGGCATAGATATTATCACCCTATACAGTCCCATAATTATTGGAAGCTGAATTAACGTTGTTAAACATCCTTTCATGCTCTTTGAAGCTTCCTTATAGTGTACCTGTAACTCCTTATCTAGCTTTTCTTTATTATCCTTATATTTTTCCTTTAATCTTGCAATATTTTCGCTAAGCTTTCTTTGCTCTTCCATATTAACTTTCTGTTTTATAGACATTGGAAGTAATATAAGCTTAACTAATACAGTTACAATAATTATAGCTATACCAAAATCTCCTACTAAATTAAATATAGAATTTAATAACTCAGTTAATACATTATAAATAATACTCATAAAATCACTCCTAGTAATATATTTCATAAATATTATTTATAATTAAAACTTCGTAACAAACCTCCATACACCATATTTCTCAAAGACCTCATAATGAATTACCCAAAGATTTTTACTATAGGATAGAATTTTGTTAGTTATAACATTAATAAAACTTTTAGATAACTCTTTTATTTGTCTTGTATATCCTTTTAAATATAGAAATATAGTTGTTATGGAGAGTACTAATAACATGAGCTGTAAAGCTCCCATATAATCTATGTTCATAGCTCTCCCCTTTAGTTTATATATATTATTATATTTTTTATTTATATACATTATAATACTTTCTAAATTATAATTCATTAATTTAATATAAAAAACCAACAGTAAATATGTTGGTTTTTTAGAAATATACTTTTTTTAAAATTATTATAAATTTTAATCCCCGTCTTTTATTTTTTCGAGTAACTCCAATCCCTCTAGATACATCCACACCAGAGTAACCATTATTGATATCGCACTATACCATTCCATATACTTTGGTGCACCGCTTTCTGCTTCTCTGCATACAAAGTCAAAATCTATTAATAAGTTAGATGCTGCAATTCCTATTACTACTATAGATAACAGTATGCTCATAGGTCCACTTGTATGAATAAAAGGTATATTAACTCCAAATAAGGAAATTACAAATGTAATTAAATAACTTATTGCTATTCCAAATGTAGCTATAAATACTCCCTTTATGAATTTTGAAGACAATCTTCCTATCTCTTGATAAATAAGCAATACGGAAATTGCTATTGCTATACTTAATAATATTGCAGGCATAACTATTCCTGAATAATATTTTTCAACTTGCAATGATATACCAGCTAATAGAAATCCTTCTCCTATGGCATAGAAGGGAGCAACAAAAGAAGAAGATTTAGGACTTATGGTTGTTACTATAGCAAGTGGTAGTATCATTCCTACACCTAATAATATAAGCCATATAGATGAACCTATATATTTACCATTCATTAAGTACCATGATATTGCACTAGATGCTATCATAACTAATAATAAAACCAAGGTCTTATTTCTCGCTCCTGAAACTGTCATTCTCTCCTCATAGGAATAATCCCCCACCTTCTCAAAGCCTGAGAATAAAAATCCATTAACTTTAGGAGACTTGATTCTCATAATACTTTTCCTCCCTAGATAACTAATTACTATATTGACAATTTATCATCGTAAAATTAGTAAATATATATAAAGAGATTAAAAATTAATTAAATTTTCTAGTTTTTTCTTACAGCATAATAACACTATGGTAAAGCTTATTAAAGATAATATTAAAAAGATAATTATATAGTGTTAAACTTGCTTCGTCTAAGTAAAAAGATCTAATAAAACATAATTATAAAGTTACCATAATTATAAAGAAGTAATATAGAATTTTTTACTTTCATATTATTCTTATCTCTAATCTTATATAAAATATCCACAGGTTTAGTTTTAAAAATCGACTTATTAACAAATTATACTGTATTATGTGTAAAACTATCTTATACGATATGAGGTATCATTTTTAATAGTATATAATAAGCGAATATTATTATTTTTTTATAGAATTTATTTTTAAATCCATTATAAAAATATCCATTACTTTTAATCACATATTTACACTTATTACATATATTACTTTATAAGAACTTGCTTATCTTAATAAGGTATAAAAGATGCGATCACATATGCGCCATAGTGTGGATTTCCCATACATTAAAAAATATGCAAGATTTAGCTTAATATTATTAAGCTAGTCTTGCATATTTATATTTTATTCAGACTTTAAATCACGTTTACTTTCCACAAGTTTTTTCCAAGCATATAATGCTAAGGATACGCAAATTACTCCATATGCTACAAATACCCTAAAATATTCTCCTATTTGTGCATTATCAAATAAATTTTTACCTGCCATAGGTGAAACTATAAATAAGGTATGGAATAATACAACTCCTAATATCGCCTGCTTATTTGTAGCTTTAGACACAGTAGCACCACCTATTAAAATAGCAGCTATTGCAAACATACCTACCTGTTCATGACTTCCATAAGTATTTAATGTTCCTATATTTTGTAGGAATATTAATTGACCCCAAGCAGCAAGCACTGTTGAAATTATTATAGCTATAACTCTTGTTTTATTTACATTTATACCTGAAGCATTAGCAACATTTAAACTTTGACCTACAGTTCTAAAATCTTGACCCAATTTAGTCTTAAAAATTAATATATTGAATAAACATAATACTAAAATTATTATCATAGTTACTATAGGCACAGATACTACAGATAAAGTTTTTGTTATATAAGGTATATACAATAAAGCATATAAAAGAGCACACATTACAACTAGCATAATCTCTCTTTTATAAAAACTTATACTTTTATTTCTATATTTTACATATTTAAAAATAGACCATAATAATATCATAACAATGGCTATTATTACTCCATAGTAAAGTACATCCAGCCCATTCTTTTTCCATATATTATCTAAGGCATATTTTATTCCACCATTTAAATCTACTGTATTCTTAATACCCACTCCACCAGGAATCATAAGCTTAGTATTTTTCATAGGTATTAAAGTACCTACTAAAAATAGAAATAAAAGTTGGTAAAGACCATTAGCAAAAAATCCTAATATCATACTGGTAATCATCTCTTGACCTTTTGTTTTATTTAATAAAACTCCTGTTAAATATCCAAATATGATTGCAAGAGGAGTACTTAAAAGTACACAAAGCATAAAACCTCCCAGTCCAGATATTTCCCAATGAGTAACTGCAATTATAGCAATTTGTGCTGCCATCGCACCAATTACTATACCAAAGTTTAATCCCATACCAGCCATTACAGGTATTATTAATGACAATACTAAAAATGAATTTCTAGCTATTCTTATTACAAGCTCTGTTAGTACAAAGGAAATTGATTGACCTGATAATTTTATTCCTATAATACACAACACTACAAACAGTATTGTCACCATATTATTAAAAATTCCACCTTTTACTTTATCAATGAAACTGTTATTGCTATTACTCACCAGAGCCACCCCCTCTTGCCTTTGTTAATGCATAAAGGATTATTCCATTACTTATAATTATCCTTACAACCTCTGATAGATTTCCTTCTGAAACCATCTGATTTACAACAGGAAGACCTAATGTTAGTAATCCTTGAAATAAAAATGTTCCTATTATAACATGAGATATTTTCGCACTAGTTGTAGATGCTCCACCTATTAAAACTGCTGCAACTGCTGCAAATCCCATCATCATAGGTGCTTGATAAAGCTGATAAAATCCATAACTTTGAGCATACATAAGTATTCCTACTGCTCCCAATATTGTTGATAATACAGTTCCTATAATTCTAGTTTTATCAACATTTATTGCTGATGCACGTGCAAACTTATTATTACTTCCTCCTGCTGCCATCATAATTCCTGTTTTACTTTTCAAGAATATCCAAACTAGCAAGCAACATACTAAAAACATCAGTATAAGTCCTGTAGGTATTTTAACTTCTCCTATATTAAATGCTAGAAAATCATCTAATACCTTACTATACCTACCATCCAATGTTATAGTAGTTCTTAATCCTTGCCCTATAGGCCACCTTATTTCAGAACTTTTGAAAGGCAATAATAGCCATCCTATACACATAAGAGAAACTGCTGAAAATCCTGCATAAGTTCCTATCATCATTTCTGAACCTTTAACCTTGTTAAGAAGCAATCCATAAGCATATCCTACTAGTGCTGCAATAGGTATAGCAATTGCCACTGCCACTAAGAATGCTATTCCTCCTCTAAGATTAAGTTCTATACTTATAAGTCCTCCTAATATTCCTGCTAATATTCCTACAGGTAATCCGAAGTTAAGCCCTATACCACATAATATTCCCGGTACCATAGCTAAAACCAGAACTCCATTCATACCAAATCTTACGAGCATATCGGACATCAGCATGCTTATCGGTAACTTAAGTACTACTGCAAGTATACAAAGAAGTATAAAAAAAGCAGTTATTATAACCCTAGGAAGTCCAAACTTATCTACAATACCTTTAAGCTTTTCCTTCATTTATTCTCCCCCCTCTTTTAAATTAGAATTTAGACCTGACATTACTAATCCAAACTCTGCATCAGAGGCATTTGGTTTTAATATTCCAGATATCTTGCCTTCCGTTACTATAGCAATCCTATCGCATATAGACCTTAATTCATTTAATTCACTCGATGTAATTACTACTGTCATTCCTTCTTCTTTATTCAGCTTAACCAATAAATCCAGTACTAATTTTTTAGCTCCTATATCTATTCCTCTAGTAGGTTCAGATACAAATATAACCTCAGGATTTAAAGTTAGTGCTCTAGCTATACAAACCTTTTGTTGATTTCCTCCGCTTAATCTTCTTGTAGGTTGAGTAGGGCCTGTACATCTAATATCTAAATCTTTTATCATCTTAAGAGCATGTTCTCTTACTTCCCCGCTATTCATTATTTTCATAGGTCCTATTTTGTGAAAATAATTATTATTGATTTGCATAGAAGTTACTACTATATTAGTTTCTATTGAATCATCTAATAATAATCCCACTCCTCTTCTATCTTCAGAAACAAATGCAAGTCTACTTTTTAAGGCTTTTTCTGTATCATTTAATGGAAGTTCTTCAGATTTATATTCAATTTTTCCCATACTTGGATATAAACCCATAATTCCATTTGCTATACCAATCTTGCCCTGACCAGCTAGGCCTCCTATACCTAAAATTTCACCTTTTTTAATTTCTAAATCTACATCTTTTACTCTCTCACCAGGCATTTCTACTTTAAGATTTTTTATAGAAATTATTGTTTCATCATTTTCATGGTCTTTAAATTCTTTAGATGAGATATCCAACTTTCTACCTACCATAAGTTCAGCAAGTTCAACCACATTAGTCTTAGAGACTTCTCTGCTAGCAACAAGCTCACCATCTCTAAGTATTGTTATGTTATCTGCCGTTTTAATAACTTCATCTAATCTATGAGTTATAAATATAATAGCTATACCACTTTCAGCTATTTTTTTCATAGCTTTCATCAAGGTTTCTGCTTCACTTTCAGTTAAAACCGCCGTTGGTTCATCAAAGACCATAAGTTTTACATTTTCCTTATCAATTTCCCGTGCAATTTCAACAAATTGCATATATCCTACTGGTAATCCTCCAACAATTGTCCTTTCGTCTATATCAATTCCTGTAGTTTTTAAAGCTTTATTAGCATGTACATTCATAGTATCTATATCAAGAGTTCTTAATCTCTTGCCAAAAACTTTGCTTATAATATTACTTTTAGTTATTTCTCTGTTTAGTTTTATATTTTCTGTAATAGTAAATCCCGGTATAAGCATAAACTCTTGATGCACCATTCCTATACCTAGTTTCATTGCATCTTTAGGAGACTTAATATTTATCTTCTCCTCATTTAAATAAACTTCTCCTTTAAAACCGCCTGTTGAATGTATAACTGGCATTCCAAAAAGTATATTCATAAGGGTAGATTTTCCTGCTCCATTTTCACCAAGTAGGGCATGTATTTCTCCCGGTTTTATTTTTAAATTTACTCCTTTTAATACATTATTTCCGAAGTATTCTTTCCCTATATTCTCCATTCTTAAAACATATTTTTCATTCATCCAGTGTCCCCCCTAACTGTTGAAATAATATATTTTATTAGTTCCAAAGGAGAGTCCTCCTTTGGAACCATAGATTGTTATTAGAAATTTATATAATCTGATAATAATAGATAATAATTATCATAAACTTTTCCTGATGCTTCATCTTTATATTTATAGAGTTCAAAAGGTTTATCTGTTAAAGATTTTAAAGTTTCTTCTATTTGACCTTGATCATTGTTTCCTTTAGACTTTCCTTCTAATACAGCTTTAGCATATTCTACTCCAGCTTCAACAAATAACATATTTACAGGTACTGGCCAAGTTGAAAATCTATCCTTTCCACCTTTTTCACCAATTTTGGTACCTATTTGCTCAACTATATAACTAACATCACCTTTTTTATCTTCTGGAATTTCTATTCCCAATGCACCTGGATATGCGTGATATGGAGATGGGCAACATTGTTGAGGGAATATACCTCCTTCTTGAAGTGTAGATTTAATTAAAGGCTCTTGCATTGAACAGTTAGTTGAGAAAAATGCTGTATCTTTTCCAAACTCCTTAATCTTTCTTGGAACATCTTCTAATATAAATTGTTGAGCTCCTGGAACTCCTGCATCACCCGTTGGATCTGGTGCTGTAGCATCAATAAACTTTATCCCCTCTTTTTCGCAGGCAGCCTTCATATTATCTCTTCTTTTAGCTAACATTTCATAAGACATATGTCTTGGAAAAGAATAGTGAACAAAAGTTTTTGCTCCCATTTTTTTACCTTGTTCAACCATTTTTGTTCCTATTCCCACATCATCAATTTGCAATACTACATCAGCTTTTGATGATATCATAGCTGGATCCTCTCCAGGAACTCCTGCTATAAATAGCATGTCTGGTCTGCTTTCTCTAACTTTATCAATTGCAGCACTGGCTCCCGGTACTGCTTGAACGAATACTATGGCTTTTACATCTGGATCAGCAGCTAAGCTTAATGTATTAGCTATAGTTGTTTCCTGCTCCTTAGTAAAATTGTCTGGATATGTTTGTAGCACTATCATATCTCCATATTCAGCCTTTACTTTTTCTGCTGCTCTGTACTCTTCTTCTCCTTGAGAAACTGTACCAGTTATAACTCCAATTTTAAAATCCTTTCTCTCTTCTGTATTCTCTTGTTTTTGCTCTTGATTACTGGCATTTTCCTTATCTTTTTCACCAGTACTAGGTTTAGAACATCCCACAGTTCCAACTAGCATTGCCATTGATAAAAGGGCCGCTAATATCCTTTTCTTTAACATAATCCATCCTCCCCTTTATATTCTATAAATTTAGCTAATAATATAGAATATTAATTTTTATTCTAAATATTACTACATTATGCTACAAAAAGTGTTTACATTCTTTGAACTAATTGTGAATTAATTATAATATTTTGAAGTTAATGTAAAATTTTCATCATATGTTAATTTTTTATTTGATATTTATACACATTTAAAAGTCAATTAAATTTATTTTTTAAAAAATTGTAATTTTAATCTAGTGTAAGAATAAGGAAATATTAATTAATTATTTGGAAATATACGTAAAATAAAAAGTCTTAGAATAATTCTAAGACTTTCTAAATATTACTATTTTATTGTTAACGTTAAATTATTGTATAAATTTAAAAAATTATTTTACACTTTAAATATAATAAATTAATAATTTCTTTATAAGTTCTTTTTACCTTTAATTATGTAACTTTTCTAAAGCTTTTACTGCATCTCTATCCCCTAAATTAGCTGCTTTTTCATAAAGTTCTCTAGCCTTTTGCAAATTAATATCTACCCCTTCTCCATGTTCATACATATAGGCTAAATTAAAGTATCCAACGGCTACATGATTTTCTGCAGCTTTTTCATACCATTTAAAGGCTTCTTTATAATCTATTTCTATGCCTCTACCAAAATAATAAAAATCTCCAATAGCAGAAAGTGCCTCTACATCACCTAATTCAATAGCTTTTTCAAACCACCTTTTAGCTTCATTATAATCTTGTGGAGTAGCATTTCCTTTATAATAATACACTCCTATATTAAAAGTTGCTTGAATATGGCCTTTTTCAGAAGACAATTTATAATAATATAATGCTTTCTCATAGCTTTGAGGAACAGCATGTCCATTCTCGTACATTACTCCAATGTTATATTGGGCGCTTGAATCTCCTTTTTCTGCAGCTCTATTATAGTATTCTAGTGCTTTAGCATAATCCTTCTTCACTCCGCATCCATTATAGTACATATCTCCTATGCTTACTTCTCCATAAGTTTCTCCTTCCTCAACCATTTTTTCATACCACTTAAAAGCTTCTTTATAATTTTGCTTTACATCTACTCCTTTAAAGTAGGAATCTGCAATGGCTTTCTGTACATCTAAGCATCCTTGTGTTGCAGCCATCTTATACCATTTTAAAGCTTGATTTATGTCTTTTCTCACATAGGCCCCATCTCTATACATATTACCAATAGCAATTTGAGCCTCCTCATCACCATCTTTTGCCGCTTTCTTATACCATCTAAAGGCCTCTTTATAATTTTTTTCTATTCCTATACCATTATAATAAGAAAATCCTAAATTATATTTTGCATCTATATTTCCTTTTTCTGCAGCTTTTATTGACCAATATAATGCTTTTTCATCATCTTTTTCTACGCCCTGGCCTTCAAAATACATATCTGATACTCTAAGTATAGCAGCGATATATCCTCCTTCTGCTGATGATAAGTACCATTTAAAAGCTTCTTTATAATTAATTTCCATACCATGCCCACTATAATACATAGAACCTATATTATATTTTGCAATGATATTTCCGCTTTCAGCAGATTTTTTATACCAATTTAAAGCTTCCTTTTCGTTTACCTCTACACCTTCTCCATTATGATACATATAGCCTATATTTAATTGTGCATGTTCATTTTCCCTTTCTGCTACAACTTTATACCAAAGAAAAGCTTTTTCACAATCCTTTTCAGTACCTTCACCATTACAATACATATAAGCTACTGACATTTGTGCATATTCATCACCTTGTTCCGATGCTAATTTATATAATTCTAATGCTTTTTCGTAACTTTTTTCTATTTTATCGCCATGATAATACATATCTGCCAATATAACTTGTGCTACTAAGTCTCCTTCCTCAGCAGCTTCAATAATTTTTTTATTCATATACTCTTTTCTTTTTATTCTAAACTTACTGATAGCTTTAATTAATAAAATACTACTACCAACAATTATTATAGTAATTGCTAACCATCTAGGTATAGATAACATTTAATGTCCCCCTTATTTATTAAAAATCTAATATACATTATTAATTATATTATAACAACTAAAAAATGTAATTATAAACAATATAAAAAAGTTTGCATTATTTAAAAACTTTTCCTATTATAATTATAATTAATCATAACAATAGTTTCATTTATATATTATAAAAGAATATAATACACTATAATTAGTTATTATTTTGAATATCTATTATAGTTTCATACAATTCTTCAGGAGTTTCTGCTTCAATAAGTTCTGAGTCTATAACAACAAAATATTTTTCTGAACATATACTACACTGTCCTTGGCAAGATTCAATGTAAACATCTAAGTCTTTATACTTCTCTTCTAACTTTTCTATAATTTCTTCTAATCCCTTACTTACATTATTTTCACAAAAGAAAATCTCTTTTTCCATAATCTTAATCCCTTCTCAAAAATAAAATTTTATAAAATTATTATTTATACTTATCTTAAAAGTTATTCTATTTATTAAAAAAATTATCACAGAATCATCTTTCTATTCCAAATTCATTAATTGATAATTATTATCTTTTTAAATTATAGTTTTATGATTATACTTATATATAAGGTTGCTTAGTGAATTTTAATTTATACAATATTTTAATTTTCATGATAAAAATTCTTCTTTATAAATTAAAAGTTCAGAATGAAAAATTAAGAATTACGATATTTATCTTAGAAAAATTTTAATTAAAAATCGCTTCTTCAATTTAGTTCTCTATATAGTAACCAAATTAAATAATAAATATACTGTTGTTTAGTCTATTTATCTAAAATATATTCATAAGTTCAGGAGTATTTTAAGATTTTAAATTTAGGATTAAATAAAAAGGAGTATACAAATGAGTTATGGTATTTTTACTTTATTACCATCGCTAATATCAATACTACTTGCTCTTATAACTAAGCAAGTCATAATTTCCTTATTTGCTGGAATATATATTGGCGAGTTAATATTATCTGGTGGAGCATTATTGCCTTCACTAAATGCATCCTTAGAAAGAATAATATCTGTTTTTTCTGAAGGCTGGACAACTAAAACAATTATATTTTGTATATTTGTAGGTTCAATAATAACCTTAATTCAGGTTTCTGGTGGAGTTGAAGGTTTTGTTGATTACTTAACTACAAAAACAAAAACTGTTAAAAGTAGGAAAGCATCAATGATGCTTGGATATATTGTTGGAATAGTAATTTTTATAGAATCTACTATAACCTGTCTTGTTTCAGGAGCTATAGCTAGACCTGTTACCGATAAATACAATGTTTCAAGAGAAAAATTAGCTTATATAGTTGATTCTACATCTGCACCTATGTGCTCTATTCTCCCTTTTAATTCATGGGGTGCTACATTATTAGGAGTGATTTCTTCACAAATAACTGCTGGAGTTATCTCTGGAAATCCTGTTCGAATATTAGGTAGAAGTTTATTATTTAACTTTTATTCAGTTATAACTATACTTTCTGTAGCTTTTTACATCCTTACTGATAAAGATTTTGGACCTATGAAAAGTGCGGAAATTAGGGCAAAAACTACAGGTGCAGTTATAAGAGAAGGTTCAACTCCCCTTATTTCTGATGATGTAACAGAAATTTCGACTAAAGATGGTATTAAGCCTAATATGTGGAATATGATACTTCCATTAATAGTATTAATAGGAATGATTCCTCTAGGTCTTTATATAACTGGAAATGGCAATACATTAAATGGCTCAGGCTCAACTGCAGTATTTTGGGCTGTATTTGCTACTATAGTTTTCTGTGGAATACTATATAAAATCAAAGGTATAATGAATCTAAATGAATTTATGGACTATACCTTTAAAGGTGCTAGTGGAATGTTACAAGTAGCTTCAATTCTTGTATTTGCTTTTGCCATTGGTAATGTAGTTGGAGATTTAAAAACAGGAGAGTTTATAGCAAGCACACTATCTGGAAAAATTAACCCTAGTCTTGTACCTGCTTTAATATTTGTATTCTCTTCAATAATAGCATTTTCAACAGGGACAAGCTTTGGTACTTTTGCTATAATGACACCTATTGCCGTATCCATGTATGCAGGGCTTAATGCTAATCTATATCTTTGTATAGGTGCAGTAATTTCTGGAGGAGTTATGGGAGATCACTGTTCACCAATTTCAGATACAACAATAGTATCATCAATGGCAACAGCTTGTGATCATATAGATCATGTAAAAACTCAGTTACCCTATGCATTATTAAATGGTGCAATAAGCTTTGTTCTTTATATAATATTTGGATTTATGTTATAAAAGGTCATGACTAAATGTCATGACTTTTTTATTTAAAAATTAATAAGAAAAATTTAAAATCTATTTTAATTCCTCTTTTTATAACTCCTTCTATTTTTTAAGTATAAAATAAAAGCCACTTGATATTTCAAGCGACTTTTAAAATTATTCTAGTACTGAAATTGCATTAGTTGGACAACCTTCTTCTGCTTCTTTAGCAGAGTCTAAAACATCTTTTGGTATTCCATCAACTTTAACTCCTGCTTTTCCATCATCTTCAAATTCAAAGACTTCTGGACACACACTTGGACATAATCCACAGGATATACATTCATCTTTATTAACTATTGCTCTCATATTAAGAATCCTCCTATATTTTTGATTATAATATAGAATTCCTCTAAACATTAATTTCTATACTAATAGATAAAAAAAGAGCATTAACTAAACTATTTTTCTAAAAATCATTTTTTAAATTTTAATATAAAATAAAAATTATCTTTAGCTCTTTATTTTTAATAATTATTTAAAATTTCTATAGTTTATATGATATCTATAAATAAAATCTATAGGTAGTGTCTATATACTGTATGTTATAATAACCTCGTAATATAGGAGTGAATAACATGATTTCTATTATAATACCAACTTTTAATGAAGAAAATAATATAGAAAATTTACTTATAGAATTAAATAAAATTAAAGGTAATAATGAAATTATTATTGTTGATGGAGGAAGTAGTGATAAAACTATTGAAATTGCATCTAAATATGCTTTAACTTTAACTAGTTCAAGGGGTAGAGCAAACCAAATGAATGCAGGTGCAAAAATTGCAAAAGGTGATATACTCTGGTTTCTTCACTGTGATTCTCAAATACATAGTGATAGCTTTTCTTACATTGAAAAAACTATAGAAAAAAGTTTTATAGGTGGTGCTTTTTCATTAGACTTTTATGATGATAATAGGCTATTTTTAAAATATATAGCTAAGACCTCTACTTTGAGAGCCAAATATTTAAAGCTAATCTTTGGTGATCAAGGCATGTTTTTAAAAAAAGATTTGTTTCTTAATATGAATGGATTTAAAAATATGCCTCTTATGGAAGATTGGGATTTCTCTGTAAGGTTAAAAAAACAAGGTAAAACAAAAATATTAGATTTGCCTCTTAAAACCTCAGCTAGAAGATTTAAAAAAGGTAGTGCTCTTAGAACTCACTTATTTATGCATAAAATTAAAATTTTATATATTTTAGGCGTACCAACGGATAAGCTATCAAAAATGTACAAAGATATAAGATAAGCGCCTTCTTTAAAATAATTAAGTAGGAGGATATATGGTTAATAAAATAAGAGAATATTTGTTTAAAACAGACCTTTGCCAAGTCTTAAACTTAAATAAAGAATTTAATATAAATTTCTTAGCTCAAGGTGAATATAACATAAACTATACTATTAGTGATGAAAATAAAAACTTTGTTTTTAGAATAAATACAGCTAGTCAGCTTAGATTAGAAAATCAGATAAACTATGAGTTTGAAGCCTTAAAAGCTATTGAAAAAAGTGGTGTAACACCTAAAGGTCTATTTGTTGATGGAACTAAAAAATACTTTGATTTTGGTATTTTAGTTATGGAATTTTTAGAAGGAAGACCACTAAATTACTCTAGTGACTTAGAAATAGCTTCACATATATTTAGCAAAATACACTCAATTAATATCAATAATTTAAAAGAAAATAATTTTATTATGGAGAATAATATTTTTAAAGATAGAATCTCTGAAAGTACATGGTTATTAGAGAATTTCTTTGCAAGCCCTATTCCTAGTAAAAAATTAAAAAGCTTTTTTGCTAATTACTTAGAATGGTGTGATAAAAACCTTTATAAAGAAAGTTTTTTTGCTGAAAACTCTTGGAAAGTTATAAACAATACAGAAGTTAATTCCCACAACTTTATAATAGGTAAAAAAGGTTATCTTATAGATTGGGAGAAACCTGTTATAAGCCACCCTTGCCAAGACTTAACTCAATTTTTGGCTGATACCACTACCCTTTGGAGGAATAATTACATTATGAGTAAAGAAGAAAAAGAATTTTTCTTGAAGAGCTATGCAAATAAAGTTAATCATAGCCTTGATGAGATAAAAACCTCCATTGAAATGTACAACCCTTACCTGTATTTAAGAGCTCTAAGTTGGTGTGCTATGGCTTTTATTGACTACCAAACTGAAGATAAACTCCTTCGCAATGATGAAATTTTTAATAAAATAAAATCTTATTTAAATTTTGATTTCTTGTCAAACTTATTAAAACCATATGATATAAAGATATAGATTTAAATCTCTCAGCTTCTGCTGAGAAATATCCACAATTATGAATTTTACATTGTTAATTGTGAATTGAACAAAGTAGGTGATATAAAATTGAAAAATGCTTATGTAATAATGACTAGAATCCCTGTGGCAGGAAAGACCAAAACTCGAATGATGCCTAATTTAAATGGAGAACAATGTGCAGAGCTTCATAGTTGTTTGCTGAAAGATTTGTTTAAAACAACTGATGCTTTGAAAGATGAAATAGATATATTTGTAGCCTATTCTAATGAAGGAAATATAAATTTATTAACTTCAATAGCTCCTAAGTTTATTAAGTTATTTCCCCAACAGGGTAATAACTTAGGCGAAAAAATGAATAATGCTATAAATTATCTATTAAATATTGGTTATGATAAAGTTGTTTTAACTGGCAGTGATATACCTAATATAAGTTCAGATATTATAGAAAATTCTTTTTTATATCTTAACAATTGGGATATTGTAATAGGTTCTACATACGATGGTGGATATTATCTTATAGGTTGTAGTGAATCTATAGATGATATTCTTTTATCACCAATAAGTTGGGGACAGGAAACGGTTTTTCAACATACATTAACAATAATTCATAATAAAAATAAAAACTATAAATTAATAGAACCATTACAAGACATTGATACCATTGAAGATTTATTAAATTTTAAGAAATCTTCAATAGATAATAGTTATACCTTAGATTTTATTAATAATATTAAGGCATCTTCAAAAAAATAATAGACCAGTATATTATCCTATTATTTTCTTTCACATGCCTAATTTATAAAGAAAAGGAGAGTTTATGGAAAATAATTTTAATGTAATAAATTCAACAATAAACAATGTTTTTATAAGTTCTAAAGATAGATGTATTTCCTGTAAAAAATGCTTAAAAGTTTGTCCTTTTCTAGAAAAATACTGCAATACACCTAAGGAACTATTAATAAATATAGAAAAAACTACATCTATTGATCCTATAGTTCCTTTTTCTTGTAGTCTCTGTGGATGTTGCAAAAGAGTTTGCCCAAAGAATATAGATTTGGGTGAAGTATTTTTTACTATGAGAGAAGAAATCTCTACCTATAATGGTGGAAAATCTCCACTTAAAGGTCACTCTGTTATGCATTTTCATCAAAGTTTTAGTAATTCCCCATTATTTAAGGGAATATATGGGGACAAAAAAGTTAAGAGACTATTTATGCCAGGATGCTCCCTATCTGGTTATGATCCAGAGCTAGTTATAAAAATTTATAATTATCTCAATGAAAAGTTAGGTCATACTGGATTATTACTTTATTGTTGTAGTAAACCTACTAAGGATTTAGGAGAAATAGATTTATTTAGAAAAAGATATGAATCTTTTATAAATGAAGTAAAAAGTTTTGAAAATGTAGAAATTATTACTGCTTGTCAATCTTGCTTTAGAGTTTTGAAGGAAGAAAGTACTGATATAAAAACTACTTCTTTGTGGAAGGTATTAAAAGAAATAGATATTCCCAAAGATTCAATTGGTAAAGGGAAAGACTGTAAATTAGAATTTTCTATTAAAGACTCCTGTCAAAGCTTAGATGATAAAGAAATCGGTGAAAGTATTAGATACATAATTAATAGATTAGGATATAACCTAAAGTCTTTAGATTTCACAAATTCTTGCTGTGGGTTTGGTGGACTTGTGCATACAGTTGACAGTAATCTTTCTAAGGCTATTAGAAATTCTTCTTTAGAAAAACTGGAAAGCAATAATATCATAAGTTACTGTGGAGGATGTCTAGGATCAGTAAACTTAACAGATAAAAGATCTTATCATATTCTAGATTTAATTT
Organism: Clostridium sp. UBA2485; assembly: GCF_002341865.1. Classification (GTDB taxonomy): domain Bacteria; phylum Bacillota; class Clostridia; order Clostridiales; family Clostridiaceae; genus Clostridium_J. The sequence continues at coordinate 22,028 of NZ_DDOV01000038.1, forward strand.
TTAAAGATAAAAATGAAATTGAATCTAGAAATAAATTAAATATAACTACATTAAATTCATGGAAAAATAGATATAAACTAAAATCTAAAATGAAGCATATTAAAAGAGATAGATAATCAATATGCTATGATATTTTATTGTATCTTTAAAGCACATTATGAAAGGAGGAGAATAATTGAATAAAAAAATTGATAAGAAAAAATTCTTATTGTTTATTGGTTTAGTGATATTTTGTATTTTTCTCTTTAAAAATACTGAGTTTTTAAGAAATTATTCCTCAGAAGAAATTAAAAATTTTATAAACTCCTATGGGAAAATTGCCCCTATAGTTTATATAATACTTTTTGCTTCTATGCCCATTACAATATTTCCTGATGCCTTATTAGTAATTGCAGGCGGAATGGCTTTTGGAATTTTATATGGAACTATTTATACTATGATAGGTGCAATTTTAGCTTCTACTTTAGCTTTTGTGATATCAAGGTATTTTGCTAGAGATAGAGCAGAAAAATTTATGAAAGAAAAATTCAACTTTAACTTTTTAAAAGAAAATCGTAATGAATTTCTTACTATTTTAATTCTAAGATTAATACCATTAATACCTTTTGATGTTATAAGCTATGGAGCAGGATTTTCCAAAATAAAATATAAAAATTTTATTTCTGCAACAATTCTTGGAATAATTCCTGGAGTAGTAGTTTTTACTAATTTAGGAGACAAGTCTCTAAATTTTAAATCTATTGAATTTTTATGTGCAATAGGGCTACTAATAGCTTTACTTTTAATTTCATTATTGCTTAAGAAAAAAACAAAATATTTGATAGAAAGTGATTAGTCATCTCTTCTTAAACAGATTAATTTCAAGAGAGGAATTGTGATATGAAAAATAAATTTAAGAAATCAACTATATACAAATTATCAGTGCTAGTAGTTTTACTTTTAATTTATTTCCTTGTACCACCTGTAAAAAATAATATTAATCACGTTGTGGTGCTATTATCTACCTTAAATATACCTGCTGTGAAAGACTATATTATTTCTTTTGGTATATGGGGTCCGTTAATTTCTATAATACTTATGATGTTTCAATCTATTGCAGCTCCTTTACCTGCCTTTGTTATAACCTTTGCTAATGCTTATGTTTTTGGCTGGATGTGGGGGGCAGTTATTTCTTGGTCTGGTGCAATGTTAGGTGCAATACTTTGCTTTTACATAACTAAAATTTATGGAAGGCCAGCTGCTGAAAAATTTGTTTCATCTAAACTTTTAGATAAAACAGATAAATTTTTTGATGAATATGGAAATTACGCTATATTAATTGCTAGATTACTACCTTTTATATCCTTTGATGCTGTAAGCTATGCTGCTGGACTTACTAATATGGAATTTTGGTCTTTCTTCTGGGCAACAGGGATAGGACAACTTCCTGCAACTATTGTTTATTCAATACTAGGTGAAAATATAGATCAAATGGCGAAGTTTGGACTTGGAATTATAACAGGGTTTATAGCTTTAGTAGCATTTGGTGTTGCAATAAAAAAATATGTAAGTAGTAAGCATCTTCAAAAAAATAACTAGTCAGTATGTTAACCTATTTTGTGTCATACTTCGTTGTCAGACCCCACTGATAGCGTAATAAATATCAGTGGAACCTGTCGCCTTGTCTAACGCAAAATATTCGTCACATCTTTGACCAGTTATTTTATTTCAGATACCTTATAAGAAGAAAAAACAAATTATTGATGGTTAATTTGGAGGTAATTATGCATAAAATTATATATGATTGCGATAATACAATGGGGGTTGTAGGTTGCGATGTAGATGATGGACTTACCCTACTTTACTTATTAGGAAGAGAAGATGTTGATTTACAGGGTTTAACTCTAACCTATGGAAATAATACTATAGACGTAGTTTATGAAACTACTATGAATATGATTAAAGAATTAAACCTTAATCATATAAAAGTATTTAAAGGAAGTGAAGATCATCAAAATAGAATTAGTGAAGCCAGCAAATTTTTAGCTAATACAGTGAAAGACAATCCTAAAGAGATTACAATATTAGCTACAGGTGCATTAACTAATTTATATGGTGCTTATCTTTACGACAATGACTTTTTTACAAATGTAAAAGAAATAGCGTTAATGGGAGGAGTAACTTCTCCACTAATAATACATGGGCATAAAGTAGATGAATTAAATTTCTCTTGTGATCCTGAAGCTTCACATAAGGTTTTATCCTCTGAAGCAAAAGTTTCAATATTAAATGGTCATACTACTATGGAAGCCATCTTTGGTCCTAAAGAATTATTAAAATTAGAAAGTAGCTCTAATAAATTATTTAAATATATATTAGAAAAAATAAATCCTTGGTGTGTATCTATGGAAAAGCTTATGGATGTTAAAGCCTTTTGTAACTGGGATGCGGCGGCGGCCATATATATCACCAATCCCGAACTTTTTCAAAATGAAACTGTAATTATAAATTCTTCCGTTAAGGATTTAAAAAGTGGATATTTAAATTTATGTGAAGATGGTAAAAAAATTTATATGCCTTCTTCAATAATAGATTTAGAAACCTTTAACGAAATATTGATTAATGGATTTATAAATACAAATAATAATTTAGATATCTAAAAAATAATAAATCAAAGATATCTTAATATCAACTTTATGATAAATGAAAAGACGTGAGTTTCCTCACGTCTTTTAGTACTTTTTAGGCATATGAAAGAAAATAATAGCCCAAAGATGTTAGTATATTTTAGGCATATGAAATAAAATAGCTAGTTAAAGATGCGAAATATATTTTGCATCAGACAAGGAGACAGATCTTCATGATAGTTTAGCTATTATGGAGTTCTGACGACGCAGTATGATACAAAATAGATGAGCATACTGACTAGTTATTTTTTGAATATACCTCATTATCAGACAAAGCGTTAGGTTCTGTTCATAGTGATGCTATGGGCAGGTTCTGACAACGTAGTATGATAGAAAATAGGCTAACATACTGGTATATTATTTTTTTGAAGATGCCTTAAATCTCATTATTCTCATAGCATTTAATATAGCAAGCACAGATACTCCTACATCAGCAAAAACTGCTTCCCACATTGTTGCTATTCCAAAGGCACCTAAAATTAATACCAAGGCTTTAACTCCTAAGGCAAATACAATGTTTTGAATAACTATTTTTCTAGTTCTTTTTGATATTTTTATTGCAGTAGCTATTTTAGAAGGCTCATCTGTCATGATAACCACGTCTGCTGCTTCAATAGCTGCATCAGATCCTAAACCACCCATTGCAATACCTACGTCTGCTCTTGCAAGAACTGGAGCATCATTTATTCCATCACCTACAAAGGCAATATTCTTTCCTGATGATTTTTTACTATCAATATTCTCAAGTTTCTCTACCTTTTCGTGTGGTAGTAATTCAGAGTAAACTTCATCAACTTTTAGTTGGCTTGCTACCTTATTTGCTACTTTTTTATTATCTCCTGTTAACATAACAGTATTTTTAACTTCATTATTCTTTAATTTTCTAATGGCTTGTATAGCATCTTCTTTTAATGTATCTTCAATTACTATGCTTCCTGCATAAACTTTATCTATTGCCACATATACTACTGTTCCTACTGAATCAGTTTCTTCAAATTTTACTTTTTCAGCATTCATAAGCTTATTGTTACCTGCTGCAACCCTTTTACCTTCAACTTCTACAACTATTCCATGACCTGCAATTTCTTCATAATTGTTTACATCATCTTTATTAATTTCATTTTCATATGCTTTAACAATTGAAACTGCAATAGGGTGATTAGAGTAGCTTTCTGCATAAGCAGCATATTTTAAAACTTCATCTTTATTAAATCCATTTAATGAATTTATTTCTGTAACATTAAATACTCCTTGAGTAAGTGTTCCTGTTTTGTCAAATACTACTGTCTCTACATTGTTAAGAGCTTCTAGATAGTTACTTCCTTTAATTAAAATACCATGCTTTGAAGCTGTTCCTATTCCACCGAAAAATCCTAAAGGAATAGATATTACAAGAGCACAAGGACAAGAAATAACTAAAAATACTAAGGCTCTATATACCCACTCTCCAAAAGTTGCATTACTTATAAATATTGGAGGTATTATAGCTAGTGCAGCTGCTATAATTACTACTGCTGGAGTATAATATTTAGCAAATTTTGTAATAAAATTCTCTGCTTTTGCTTTACGATTACTTGCGTTTTGTACAAGATCTAATATCTTAGAAACTGTAGATTCTCCAAATTCTTTAGTTACCCTTACGGTAATTACTCCATTTTGATTTATAAATCCACTGAGTACATCATTTCCTTCTTCAACGTTACGTGGCATTGATTCCCCTGTAAGTGCTGATGTATCTAACATTGATTTTCCCTCAATGACTACTCCATCTAATGGTACCTTTTCTCCTGGTTTTACAACTATAATGTCATCTACTGAAACTTCTTCTGGTGATACTTTAACTATTTCTCCATCTGTCTTTAAGTTTGCAAAGTCTGGTCTAATATCCATTAGTGAACTTATAGATTTACGAGATCTATTTACAGCTATGTCTTGGAATAATTCTCCTACTTGATAAAACAACATAACTGCTACACCTTCTGCAAAATCTCCAACACCAAATGCACCAACAGTTGCAATAGTCATTAAAAAGTTTTCATCAAAAATTTGTCCACGGGTAATATTCTTTAATGCTCTAAGAACAATTTCTCCTCCGACTATAATGTAAGCGACTAGGAACATTACACGTTCTATATTGATATCAAATTTACCAATCATCGCAGTAGCAAATATTGCACCACCTAACGCAAGCTTTAGTATAGCTTTTTTAGTACTTCCATCCCCATGACTATGTCCATGCTCTTCCTCTTCTTCACCATGGTGATGTGCAGCTTCCTCATGATGATGTTCATGGCTATGATCATGATTATGATCATGGTCATGACCACTACAACAACTAGTTCCTCTAGTTTGTAAAGTTGCTATAGATTTTTTCCCTATCTTATCTTTAACAACAACATCTGGTTCTAACTTTTTAACTATAGCTTTTATTTCTTCTTTAATATTATTTAAGTTTTCACCTTCTTTAGGTTTAAAAACTAAAGTTTTAGTCATAAAATTTACTGTTACTTCTTCTACACCTTTTATTTCTCTAACTTTATTTTCTATTTTAGAAGCACAGTTTGCACAATCTAAGTTTTCTAATATAAGCTCTTTTTTAGCTTTGATATTACTTTTCTTCGCTTTTTCTTTTACAATTACATCTGGCTCCAATTTTTTCACTATAGCTTTTATTTCTTCTTCAATTTTGCTTAAATTTTCTCCATCTTTAGGCTTAAGAATTAAAGTTTTAGTCATAAAATTTACTGTTGCTTCTTCTACTCCGTTTATTTCTCTAATCTTATTTTCTATCTTAGATGCACAATTTGCACAATCTAAATTTTCTAATATAAATTCTTTTTTAGCTTTAATATTATTTTTCTTAGCTTTTTCTTTTACAACTACGTCTGGTTCAAGCTTATTAACTGTATTTTTAATTTCATTTATTATTTTATTTACATTAGCCTCATCATGTGGTTCAAAAGTAAGAGTTTTAGTCATAAAGTTTACTGTTACCTCTTTTATGTCTTTATTATCTTTTACTTTATTCTCTATTTTTGAGGCGCAATTAGCACAATCAAGATTCTCAAGTATTAATTGCTTTTTACCCATATTACTACCCCCTTTAATCTGAACATATGAACAATCATTCATATGTTATATTATAATCATACTCTTGTTTTTTGTTACTGTCAATATAGGTAAAAAGCATATTTTTAATAGATTTTTAACAAATTTTGTTTATTTCAATTAACCTCAATAATTTTAAAAATGTGATGATATCTACGCTATATCTTTACTTTAGTAATATTTTTAAATTTTATTTCTTTGATACTTTTATTGCCAAATATCTTATTACTTAGTTATTATAGTAAAACTATAATTTATAGCTAAAATATCATTATCTACATCTTCGTTAAAAATTATATTTTTAAAACCTTTTTAAAAGCACTATTAGTATTATCAACAATGGTAATGATAATACTAACAAATTAATATGTGATAAAAGAATTTATGTAGTTAATTATCCCATCTTAGAATTAATTATTAATTTAAATACCTTTATTAAATTTATCTTAACACTTATAATAATATTTAATTATGAAGTTTTATTGGGGTGTAAGAATTGAGTTACTTAAAAAAAATAACCTTTCATTGGAATAAAGTAAAAGATAAGAATATGTATCCTTTTAATATAAAATCATTAATGAATACTGATTTTATAGATACAGAACATAATGTAGTTTTTTTAGTAGGGGAAAATGGATCTGGTAAATCAACATTATTAGAGGCTCTTGCTCATAAAATTGGATTTTCAACAAAAAGTGGAAGCCAAAATTCCATACTTAATAGTACTTTAGATGATTTATCTTTGAGTTCTATTATGACTTTATCATGGCTACCTAAAATTAATAATGGCTTCTTTTTAAGAGCAGAAACTTTATTTAATTATGCTGAATATCTTGAGGATTTGGCGAATGACCTTTATATAGATAGAGATGAAGTGTATGCTGCTTATGGAAATAAAGAGCTTTATGCTCAATCCCATGGTGAATCTTTTTTAAGTGTAATAACAAATAGATTCTCTAGAAAAGGAATTTATCTTTTAGATGAGCCTGAAGCTGCATTGTCACCTGAAAAACAAATAGCTTTTTTAAAAATACTTCATGATACTATAGATGAAACAAAATCTCAATTTATAATTGCTACTCACTCACCAATAATAATGTCTTATCCAAATGCAATTATATACGATTTTAATAGTGATTTTATAAAGAAGATAAACTATGAAGATACTGAACATTTTAAACTTACTAAAGACTTTTTAGATAATAGAGAAAGATATTTCAAATATTTATTTTAATATACAACTTAATAAATAAAAAAGCCGTGACATCTCACGGCTTTTTATTTTATAAATTATTGTCTGTATTATTTTGTATACCTAACTGCTTTAATATTTCTGACTTTCCTACTCTATTTACTCCACTATATTCAATATCTTCTTTATCATCAATTTTAATATTATATTCTCTTTCTATTATTTCTTTTATTCTAGGTCTGCAAAAGGTTCCTTGGCACCAACCCATGGAGGCCCTGGTTCTTCTTTTTACTCCATCAATAGTGGTAACCTTAATACCTCTATGAAGTGAATCTACAATTTCTCCTTCTGTTACCTGCTCACATCTGCAAATAATCTTTTCTGAGCAAGAATCTATATCTATCTTATCTTTTATTTCCCTAAAAGGCTTAAGATCTTTTTTAGTAATTATAGGTTTTCTATAAGCTATAAAATTATCTTTCTTCTTAAGAACACATCCTGCATTTTCTAATATTTCTTTAACCATTAGTGCTATAGCAGGTGATGAGGTAAGTCCTGGTGATTGAATTCCTGCAACATTTATAAATCCCTTTGTAGATGTTTCTTCAATTATAAAATCATCTGTGCTGCTTCTAGCTCTTACACCTGTAAAGCTTCTTATAAATTTATTAATATCAATTTTATCTGTAGTTTCTTTAGCAAGTTCCAATATTTTATTCATTCTTTCTATATGAGTAGAAGTATCATCTTTTTCTGAATCATCGGAAGCATCTGGTCCTATTAATAAATTACCATGATAGGTGCTTGTTGCCAAAACACCTTTGCCATAAGCGGTAGGCATTTGAAACACTACTGTATTAAGAACTTTTCCCGTATCTCTAGCAAATAGTAGATACTCACCACTTCTAGGAAGAATTTTAAAATAATCCTCCCCTACCATAGAAGAAATTTCATCACTATAAAGACCTGCTCCATTTATTATAAATCGGGAAGAAAAATTTCCATTGTTGGTCTTTATATTAAAAATATTATCTTCTTTTTCTATGGATAAAACCTTGCTATTTAAGAATAACTCTACACCGTTTGTTATAGCATTCTCAGCAAGTGCAATTGCCATCTCATAAGGAGAGCATACTCCTGCTCCTTTACAATAAAGAGCATATTTTACATTAGGGCTAATATTAGGTTCAATTTTTAATATTTCTTGTTTATTTATAATGCTTAAATCATGGCAGTCATTCATAATTCCATTTGCCATAAGACCTACTAGTGGTTTTATATCCTCTTCAAAGCTTATTACTAATGAGCCTGTTTTTCTAAATCCAAAATTCAATTCTTTATCAAGCTCTTCATACATCATTCTTCCCTTGTAACAAAGCTGCCCTTTTAAAGTACTGTGTTTTTCTGCATATCCTCCATGAACTATAGCACTATTTGCCTTTGTAGCACCCATAGAAACATCCACATCTTTTTCTATTAGTGCAATAGAAAGATCATATTTAGAAAGCTCTCTTGCAATTGCTGTGCCTACAATTCCTGCCCCTATAATTGCTACATCATAAATCATACTCTTCTCCCCTAAGCTACATATTTCTTGTTGCTATCAAGTCTATTCCTGTTCCTAGTACATTTTCAATTATTACATCTCCAACTTTAATTGGTGAAGATACTTCAATATCATCTAAAAGTTTCATACATTGAAAGTTTAAATCTTTAGGTATTGCACCATTAGTTTTTACAGGAAGTCTATTATGAATTCCTCCCTTTATTTTAACAGTTGAAGTTACTACTCTTGTTGGAGAAGTTAATTCTTTAACCCCATATTCTGCACCTCTTGGACATAAATTACCACTAACTTTATAATTATTGTCTACATCTACTTCTAGATGACACCCTCTTGGGCATACTATACATATTAATTCTTTAGTCATAATTAGCTCTCCTTCTCCACAGAAATTATTATTTCATCTTTATTAACGCTTTCGAGAATACTCTTAGGAATCATTATTTTTTCCATTTCTCCTGGTGCCATATGCTTTCTCTTAAAGCTTAAAAGATCTTTATCATCAGCTTTTACCTTGATAACAACATCTTGATAGACATTATTTACTCTCATAAATACATCTATTCCCTTATCAAGATTTTCTACTCTTACTTTTTGCGGTACTGTGTAATTTATAACATTACCATTTTTAATATAAATATAGTCTTCGCTATTTTTAATTTCCCCTTTTATATATTTTGCTGCATTACGTCCTGCTCTTCGGCTTTCAGAAGTAACAAAGTCAACTAAGTCATGCACATGAACTACATTTCCACAAGCAAAAATACCTTCAGCACTAGTTTCCATACTTTCATTTACTACAGGTCCACTAGTTCTTCTATCTATTTCAACGCCTGCTTTTTTAGATATTTCATTTTCTGGTATTAATCCTACTGATAGTAAAAGTGTATCGCATTTAAATTCTATTTCTGTTCCCTTTATAGGAATTCTATTTTCGTCAACTTTTGAAATGACAACAGATTGAACTCTACCATCACCCTTTACATTAGTTACAGTATGTGAAAGATACAATGGAATATTATAATCATTTAAGCATTGAACAATATTTCTATTTAATCCATTTGAGTAAGGCATTAATTCAACTACAGCATGAACCTTAGCTCCTTCAAGTGTCATCCTTCTTGCCATTATAAGCCCTATATCTCCAGAACCTAATATAACAACATCTTTCCCTACCATATAGCCTTCCATATTAACGTATCTTTGAGCTGCTCCTGCTGTAAATACTCCTGCAGGTCTATCTCCTGGAATTGCTATAGCTCCTCTTGTTCTCTCTCTACATCCCATTGCTAAAATTATAGCCTTAGTATTAATTATCATATATCCATCTTCTGAATTTATAGCATGAATTTCTTTGTTTGATCTTACATCCAAAACCATCGTATCTAACTTAACATCAACAGTAGTTTTATCTAATAAATCTATAAACCTTTGAGCATATTCAGGTCCTGTAAGTTCTTCTTTAAAAGTATGAAGTCCAAAACCATTGTGAATACATTGCTCTAATATTCCTCCAAGTTCCTTATCTCTTTCAATGATTAATATATTTTCTACTCCATTATTATAAGCTTCTAATGCTGCTGCAAGCCCTGCTGGACCTCCACCAATAACTACTAAATCGTAATTCATTTTTACGCCTCCTGCTATTTCTTTTTAGTTTCACCTGTTAAAATATAAGAATTATTTTTATCTAGAAGTATTTCCTCAAGATTTTTTCCAAGTTCCTTTGATAAAATTTCTTGAACTCTTGGGCCACAGAAACCACCTTGGCATCTTCCCATTCCTGGCCTACATCTCTTTTTAACTCCATCTAGGGTGGTTGCCCCTACTGGTCTTCTTATACTGTCTATTATTTCTCCTTCTGTTATGTTTTCACATCTACAGATGATTCTTCCATAGCTCGGATTTTCCTTGATTATTTCAGCCTTTCTCTCTGGTGAAAGCTCCATAAATACTATTTGCTTACGTTCTTTTATAAAGTTTTTATTTTCCTTAAATTCTAAACCGCTATCTTTTAGAAGTTTAATAGCTTCTAAAGCTATTGCTGGTGCTGAAGATAATGCTGGAGATTTCATGCCTGCTAAATCTATAAATCCTTTTGCATCTTCTGCTTCTTCAACAATAAAATCAGTTCTTTCAGAATAAGCTCTAAGCCCAGCAAAATTTCTTATACTATCTCTAAAAGCAATATTTTTAACTGATAGTGCAGCCTTTTCTCTAACAAAGTCTAATTGTTCACTTGTAGTTGAAAAGTCTTCTCTATTTACTATACTTTCTGAATCTGGTCCTACAAGAAGATTTCCATGAACTGTAGGTGTAACAAGCACTCCTTTACCATGTTCATTTGGACATTGAAAAATTGTTTTCTTTACTAATTCTCCCTGTGTTTTATCCATTACAAAATACTGTCCCCTTCTAGGGCTAATAGTATAGGCAGGTTTAGCTACCATATTGTGAACTTTATCTGCATAAATCCCTGCTGCATTAACTATATATTTTGTATAAATTGGTTTCTCTGAATCATTAATAGTTATTGTATATCCATCTTCTAATTTTTCTATTGAAGTAACTTCAGCACTTAGTTGAAGCCTTACTCCATTGACAACTGCATTTTCCATAAGTGCAATTGTGTATTCCCATGGACCTACTATTCCCCCTGTAGGTGCATGTAATGCTCCTGCTATTTCTGGGCTTATATTTGGTTCCAGTTTTAAAGTTTCTTCTTTAGTTAGTATTTGAAGATTTGGCACTCCATTTTTTGTACCATTTTCATAAAGTGTATTTATCGTTTTTAAATCTTCATCGTTAAAAGCTAATACTAGTGAACCTATTCTTTCAAAGGGAACGTCTAGTTCATTACAGATTTCTTCAAACATTTCATTTCCCTTAACATTAACCTTAGCCATCATAGTTCCATTTTCAGGGTCATAACCGGCATGAACAATAGCACTATTTGCTTTTGTTGTCCCATTTGCAACATCATTTTCTTTTTCTAACACCTTCACATTTAAGTCATACTTTGCAAGTTCTCTTGCTACAGAAGCACCTATTATTCCTGCTCCTATTACTACTACATCATACATAAACAATTCCTCCCAAAGCGTTATTTCAATTGACAATTGAGAATTAACAATGGACAATTGTGAACATTTCTCAGCATAACTGAGAAATTAATAACTATATTTTATAAACTAATTTTCTTAAAATAATATTTAACCTAATTTTTCATCTTTAAATAACATTTGTTTTTGAATCTTCAATATAAGTTAAAAATTAACCATAATTTTTAATTTTTCATCCTTAATTCTTAATTTCTAAGCATCATGTTCTTCCCACTCTTGAGCTCTTATGACTGCTTTTCTCCAACTTTTGTAAAGCTTTTGTCTTGTTTCCTCATCAAGATTTGGTGTGTATTCATTATCTATATTCCATTTATCCATAATCTCTTCTTTATCTTTCCAAAAGCCTACAGCTAGCCCTGCTAAATAAGCTGCGCCTAATGCAGTAGTTTCCCTTATAAGTGGTCGTCTTACGATTTTCCCTAAAATATCTGATTGAAATTGAAGTAAAAATCCATTTGAACTTGCTCCTCCATCAACCTTTAGTTCTTCAAGCTCAAGGCCTGTATCCTCTATCATTGCATCAATTACGTCCTTAGTTTGATAAGCTATAGATTCAAGCGCAGCTCTTATTATGTGGTTTCTATTTGCTCCTCTTGTTAATCCAAAAATAGCTCCTCTAGCATACATATCCCAATAAGGCGCTCCAAGTCCAGTAAATGCAGGAACTATGTAAACTCCACCATTGTCTTTAACCTTTTGAGCAAAGTACTCTGTATCATTTGAGTCATTTACTATTCTAAGCTCATCTCTAAGCCACTGAATAACTGCACCTCCAACAAATACACTTCCTTCAAGAGCATAATGAACTTTATTGTCAATTCCAATTGCAATTGTTGTTATAAGTCCATTTTTACTTTGTATTATTTCGTCACCAGTGTTCATTAGTAAGAAGCATCCTGTGCCATATGTATTTTTTGCAGATCCCTTTTCAAAGCAAGCTTGACCAAATAGTGCTGCTTGCTGGTCTCCTGCTATACCTGATATAGGTACTCTTGTACCACCTTTTCCACCAAGGTTAGTTCTTCCATAAATTTCACTACTATTTTTAACCTCTGGAAGCATACTTTCAGGTATATTTAAGGCTTTTAATATTTTTTCATCCCATTTTAATGTTCTAATGTTAAAAAGCATTGTTCTTGACGCATTAGTATAATCTGTTACATGAACTTTTCCATTGGTTAGTTTCCAAACAAGCCAAGTATCTACTGTTCCAAATAATATTTCTCCCTTTTCAGCTTTTTCTCTAACTCCTTCAACATTATCTAAAATCCACTTAATTTTTGTGGCAGAAAAATATGCATCTACAACAAGCCCTGTATTTTCTCTAATATATGATTCCCAGCCATCTGCCTTTAGTTTGTCGCATATTTCTGCTGTTCTTCTACATTGCCAGCCTATAGCATTATAAACCGGTCTTCCTGTCTCTTTGTCCCATAAAATTGTAGTTTCTCTTTGATTTGTAATTCCTATAGCAGCTATATTCTCTGCTAACAATCCTGTCTTTGCTAAAACCTCTGTTAAAACTCCATATTGAGATGCATAAATCTCCATAGGATCTTGCTCCACCCATCCCTTTTGAGGATACATAGGTGTAATTTCCTTTTGAGCAATTTCGAGAATATTTTGCTCCTTATCAAAAATTATTGCTCTTGAACTAGTCGTACCTTGATCTAATGCTACAATATACTTTTCCATGTGATACTCCCCCATCATATATATTAAATTTACAAAGTTAATGTATAGCCGAATATCGCTACTGTCTTATGCATTTGAATTTACAACTTGAAATAATTGAGAATTGACAATGGACAATTATGGCACAAAATAATCCTTTTATTTTTCACCAATTATTCAATAAGTAGAAAACAAAAAACTACAAAAACAACACACCTAAAAAGGCGTTTTGTTTTTGTAGTTTATCTCTTAATCTCTTACTACATAAACCATATTTCATTTTTTGTTGAAGATACTGCCGTGGCTCCTGCTTGAAGTGCCATCATTATATCTTCTTTATCTTCAATTAATCCTCCAGCAATAACTGGTAGATTAGAAAAACTAACTATCCTTTTTATAATCTTTGGCATAACACCAGGTAAAATTTCAATAGCATCTGCATATCCAGAATTCATATGTTTTTTGCTCCCTTCAAGGGACAATGAATCTAGTATAAAACATCGCTGTACTGTTATAAGCCCTTGCTCCTTAGCATTTTTTATCATACTAGCTTTAGTGCTTATAATTCCATCAGCTTCCGTATTCTCTTTTAAAAAATTTATTATAATATCTCGATTTGAAAGTCCGTCAATTAAATCAATGTGAACAATGGCTATTTTATCACTATCTTTAACTTTCTTAACTATGGTTCTAATGCTGCATATATCACCAAATAGAATAAACACAACCTTCGAATCAGCTTCTAATGCTTTTTCAAGTCCTTCCATATCCTTAACAGCGGATACTACAGGTACATCTTCTAAAGCTTCATAAAACAACTTTCCCATCTTAATACCTTCTTACTATTTATTATAATATAATTGTTACATAAAATAAAGTAAATGAAAAGGTTTTTCCTCATATTTATAAAAAATTGCATAAATTATTGTGAATTTATGCAACTTTTCTCAATAGCACTGTTAATTTTTACTTATATATTTCTGCTATTAACCCTTATTTTTAATTTTCTCTTTATCTATGTCCACTACTCTTAAAGGTTTTACTGTTGGTCCTTCTATTATTTCACCTTTTATAGTAAATCTTGAAGCGTGACAAGGACAATCCCAGCTTTTTTCACTATTATTCCATTGAAGCTCACATTGCATATGAGGACATATTATCTCCACACCATAATAATTACCTTGCTCATCTTTATATACACCTATTTTTCTTCCATCATATTCAACTACTTTCCCTTCACCTTTACCTACATTACTAATAGATTTTTCAGGATAATCCAATTTTCCTTTAGTATATCTTTGTGTGAACTTGGAAGCATTCCCNNAGCTCCTTAATTGATGATGCTACATTAAATCTTGAAGGAGTATAAACATCTATCCAAGGGCTTTTACCAGTACTTATTAAATCAGTAATAATCATTGCTGCAACAGTTGAGCTAGTCATTCCCCACTTTTGAAATCCTGTAGCTACATATAAATTTTCTGTATTAGCTGAATACTGCCCTATATAAGGTACTCCATCTAATGGTGTCATATCCTGTGCTGACCATTTATATATAATTTCCATGCTGTCATAGAGTTTTTCTCCATATGTCTTTAATGCCTCATAGCATTTCTCAGTATTATAAAACTCTCCAGTTCTATGGGATTCTCCACCTAACAGCAATATATCTCTATCACCTAGTTTTTGTGTTCTAAAAGATCTTTTAGGCTTTTCTGCACTTATATACATTCCATCTATATTTATATTTTTAGTATCTAATCCTAATACATAAGAACGCTCTCCATGCATTCTTACAAAATAGAGACCATGACTATTTAAAATAGGAAAATGAGTTGCAACTATAACCTTATTTGCAGTTATCTTTTCATCTTTGGTTGAAAGAATTAGTTTTTTATCCTCTTTATCCACATCTAAAATTCTAGTATGTTCAAATATGTATGATCCGTCCCCATTTATCTTTTCTGCTAAAGCTAAAAGATATTTTCTAGGATGAAATTGTGCTTGATTATGAAAAACCACTCCTGCCTTTATATCAAAAGGGAGAGCTACTTTCTTAGCAAACTCAGCAGATATTCCTAAACTTGTGGCTGCTTTTACTTCTTTTTCTATTTTATCTATGTATTCCTCAGATTCTGTGTAAACACAAGCTATTTTTTCTTCAAAGTCACAATCAATATTATTTTCTTCAACAATCTCCTTTATCTTTTTAATTGCTGATTGGTTTGCATCTGCATATTGTCTAGCGTTTTCCTTTCCAAAATCATTAATGAGCTTATCATAAATTAAATCATGCTGAGAAGTTATTTTTGCAGTAGTATTTCCCGTACCATTTTCACCAATTCTATTTCCTTCGAATACTGCAACATTAAATCCACTTTTCTTTAGCATATAAGCAGTACTAATCCCTGCAAGTCCACCACCTATTATTGCAATATCAATTTCAAAATTACCATTTAATTTTTCATAATTTGTAGTTTTTGTAGTGTCTAACCATAGAGATTTATTTATATTTATCATAATATCCCCTCCTCTATATTAATTTTTACAAATAAGAGGATTATTATTTACAAAATGCTAATTTTATAATTATTATATGTTTATAATTATAAAATGATGATGTTAGCTTTAAAGTTGATGGATATATTAAAATAATTTACATTTTTAATGTTATAAAATGTTATAATTAGAGATATTCTTTTAACAATTCACAATTGAGGAAACTTCTCCTATAACGGAGAAGTTTTGAATTAATTTTAACTATAATTATAAATTATGAAATATGAATTAAAATATTTATATAGTGGGGTATCAAATGAAAAATGAGAAAAACATAAGAGAAACTTCTGCATTTAAATTATTTTTGCATTCTTATAATAGATTGATGTTTACCTATTGGGAAAACCTTATTTTTGAAACAATATATAAACTTTTAGCTATGGTAGTATTTATTCCTATGATTTCTATGATATTTAATGGACTATTATCTATTGCAGGTTTTAAAGCAATCACTAATAATGAGCTTTTAAGATTTGGTTTTAGTAGATATGGATTTTTAACTGTTTTAATACTACTTCCTATAGCTATAATTCTTATTTTCTTAGAATTTTCTATGCTTATTATAATTTCTTATTATAGCAATAAGGGAAAAAGGGTTCTCATAGGAGATGCTTTTATAAAATCTCTTGGATATTTACCTTCTATATTTAAATATGGAATTTTAGGAATCGCAACGTACCTTCTTCTTTTAGTTCCATTATTAAATATAGGCATAGGTTCTACTCTTTTACCTTCTATAGAAATACCTAACTTTATATCAGGAGAGTTATTTAAAACTACAACTGGGATAATATCTTATACAATAACTTTTGCTATTATTATATATTTAAATATTAGATGGATTTATTCTCTTCATATTATAGTACTTGAAGGAAATAACAATTTTAGATCTGCTGCTAAAAAAAGCAGTAAAATGGTTAAAGGGAATTACTTTAAAATTGCGCTAAGAGTGTTAGTAAGTATATTTATATATGTGTTATTTATGCTTTTATTAATATCTCTATTAGCCTTTGTATTAATATTAATTTACCTTTTACTAAGTAATATAATTGCAGAGGAAAGTGTTATTTCTTCCGTAGTAACATCCATTTTCTTTGCTTTAGTGGTTATTGCTTTTTATATTTCTACATCAATAATTACACCTTTTTATATAAATCTTACAACTAAGTTGTATTTAGATAGATGTGATAAAAATGAAATCAATATTGAAAAGAAGAATATAAAAACTGCTGATGACAATACAAAAAGCTTTTTAGTTAAATATAAAAAATCCTTTGTTGTTTTTCTTTTATTGCCATTTGTAATTATTTCTTTTGTCCTGCCTATAGTTATAGATCCTTTTGAAGGTGGTTATACAGATTTAGTAATTATGGCGCATAGAGGAAGTTCATTACATGGTGTGGAAAATACTCTAGAAGCAATAGAAGGAGCTATAAATGAAAAAGCTGATTATGCTGAAATAGATGCGATTCAAACTAAAGATAATGAACTTGTAGTAATACATGATTTTAATTTAAAAAGGCTTGGGAAAGTTAATGCTAATATCTCTGAACTTACCTTAGATGAAATAAGAGAAATAACATTAAAGCAAGGTGATTTTACAGGTAAAATTAGCACTTTGGATGAAGTTATCAAGTTTTCTAAGGGAAAAATAAAGCTAAATATAGAAGTAAAGTTACATGGAGACGAAGAAGACTTTGTTAATAAATTTATAGAGATTATTAAAGATAATGATTTCCTAGACCAATGTGTAGTTCAATCTACAGATTTTCCTATTTTAAAAGAAATAAAAAAAACTGAGCCTAAACTTAAAGTAGGATATATAATATATGCTGGACTTCCTAAAGTTGAATTTATCGAAGTTGACTTTTTAACAATAGAAGAATCCTTAGTAACAGATAAAATTATACATGCTTCTAGATTACTAAATAAACCTATATATGTATGGACTGTAAATAGTAAGAGTTCTATGGAAAACTTTTATCTACTAGGTGTAGATGGAATAGTTACAGATGATGTTCCTACTGCTAAAGAAGTAGTAGCGGAAATGAAAGAAAACTGATTTCTTACTATGTATGAAGGTGGAAACTAGGTTCTTACTAAAATGATTTTTTATTATTAATTGTGGCTATCCAAAATGGATAGCCACAAAATTATTTTCATACTAATATAAATTTAATTATAACTGAGTTTTTATAAAATGGCATTAAGAAACCAAGTAATATTTTAATATTATAAATATACTGAAAGTTTATTATATATTATTTTAAAGAATCAAGATTAATTGTTTATCTATCATAATCATATTCTAGAGTTTTTTTCCCCTCTTTCGCTCCTATTTCCATAGATCTTTTTACTATTTTCTCTAAATAATCATTTTCTGAATACTGCCCTATTGAAGCTAATACTAAAGAGTCTCTTAAACATTTACTATTCTTTTCAAATAATGTCTCTTTCATTGGAAATCCATGATGTTCTGCATACTGACAAGCAAATTTCATTGTTGTTCTTGTATTGCCTTCTCTAAAAGGATGAACTTTCCAAATTTCAGCGATTATTTCTGTAAATTCTTTTGCTTTTCGATCTAACGGCATTTCATCCCAATTGATACGATTTAATTTATTTATTGCTTTCTCTATATCAGTTTTAATTAAACTAAAATCTGAATACTCTACTGACATCCCATCTAAAACAAATTCCGCTTTTCTCATATTTATAGTTCGTATTTCCCCTGCCCAATGATATAAATCTTGAAAAATATGTTTATGGATTTTTTTCATATGTTCAAAGTTAAACTCCTTGATATCTACCTTATCATCAACAGTAACTAATCTCTGTACTGTAAAATCTGCTTCTGCTTGATTTAATGTTTCTAAATCTCTTATGTTTAACTTATTAATAAGTACATTTGTACCTTTATACAAATATGAATCTGCCATAATATCACCTCTATTTGCTTTCAGGTACTTTATACTTTTCAATTAGTTTCTTGATGTTATCTTCAATCTCAGTTTTGCCCTTTATATAGTCTTCCAGCATCTCTTTACATTCCTCTGAAGGCTCAACTCCATCTATCGAATTAATTGCAATTGCTGACCGTACTTTTTTTAATCTTTCTTTTCTTTCATCTTTACTTGTACTCAATTTCTATCACTCCAACTTCATAATATATTTACTCATATACTTTCTATAAAATAAAAATATAAAATCATATATCTCACCGTTTAAAAATATAAAAGATTTATTTTTCGCTTCGATATTAACAGTTTATTCTGAAAATTTATATGATTTTAATAATCTAAATACATTATCTCTATTATATTATAATTTTAGCACATTCTAAATAATATAAATAATTAAACACTAGTGAAATTTATTATATAAATAATTCTATAAAAACCTAATAAATTTCTAAAAAATACTTTTATCAATTAAATATTCAAATAAAAAAGCAGTAAATAATATAAATTTTACTATTTTTATCTCTAGATTTCCTATATAAAATAATATTCCTATGAAAAAAGCATATACTTAATTTCTATACTTTTCTCATAGGAAGTATTTTAGTTATATTCTTAAAATAAGTGTTTTAGGCGAATCAGGCCATTATTGAGATG
The DNA here is from genome assembly GCF_002341865.1 of Clostridium sp. UBA2485. GTDB lineage: Bacteria > Bacillota > Clostridia > Clostridiales > Clostridiaceae > Clostridium_J. The sequence continues at coordinate 41,530 of NZ_DDOV01000038.1, forward strand.
CCTTTTTACCTTTTGAAATAACTACGTTTCTAGTTTTACTTATTTTCTCATAAAATAATATATCTCTTCTTATCATTTGAAGAATTAGATGTATTCCAAATACAGGTAAAGCTAGTATTAATAATATTACAAATCCTGCTTGTATATATGGGTTTGTATTTATTAAATAAGATTGTGTAGCAAAATTCATATAGCCAAAGACGCCATAATATAGGATTGAATATCTTATTAAAACTTCTTTAAATTTTAGTTTTTCCTCTGTACCTTTTATTCTTATCCTAACTAAAGTTTTTCCTAGTGTTTTACCGTTAGTTGCATAAGGTAGCACTATAAAATATAGGAACACCACTATTCCATTAGCAAGTATATTTTGTTTATCTCCAAAATAATGCAATACTATATCAAGTATAAACCAATCTACACTAAAAGCTAATGCTCTTCTTATATATCCTACCCTTATAATATCTTCATTTATTTCCTTATCTAAAAGTTTTTGTCTTGGCATTAAATATGAAAATACAGGTGTTATTAAATATCCTAAATATCCACCTAAAGTATTTAACATTAAGTCATCAACATCAAATAGTCTATATGGGCAATTATATATTCCATATATTCCTGTTAATTGTGTTACTTCAAAAAATAAAGATATTAAAAAGCATATAACTACTGTTTGTTTTAAATTTCTTTTAAAGTAATATCTTAAGTATATTCCCATTGGTAATAGTAATATAGCATTAAAAAATGCTTGTAAAAACGCAGGTTCTTTAAGAATTCTTAAGTACGTTGCAGGATTTGATAATACTACTGATGTTTCTTTTATAATATCTTTTATAAAATTAAAAGGTACTAATTGATAAAACTGCCTACCAGCTGGTATCCAACTACAAGTATCACGAGTAGGTGGCAATGGTAAAATTATTAGATAAAATGCCACTAAACAATAATATAAAAAAGAATATAATATTAATGCTCTAAATTTATTTATATAATTATATTTTCTATATTGATAAATAAGAAAAGGAACAGTCAGTGCAAAAGCAAGTACTAAAAATGTTGCAAATGCTGTAAAAATAGATTGAAAATATACACTCATTTAAATCATCTCCTTTTCATCTTAAGTTATTAAAAATATCTAATATAAGCTTTAGTGTAACTCTATTTATTATGAAATATTTATACCAATAATTATCACTAACTGTAATTCTCATCTGAATATATTTTAATATATATTTACTGTAATAGTAAGTTACATTAATGTCACATAGAAAAATCCTGATAACTAATCAGGATTGAATTATATGGAATAGTTCATATAATAAATTAAAAGCGTGGAATTTTATCCACGCTTTTAATCTATTTCTTTTTAATTACAGGTATTTGAATTTCTGTCATATAATCATCTTCATTATTAGAATTGCCCATTCCTACAAGATATACCTCTCTTATATTATCTGCTATTTCATAATCATTAGCTTCAATCCACTTTAATGCGAATTCATAAGATTTGCCAATCATTTTAAAAGAACCTTTATGAATACAACAAACCATGTTTTCTACAGGTTCGAAATATTTTACTTTAACTTTGTCACTTTCAGGTATATCAAATTCTATAGGCTCTACCACTTCCGTATCCACATTCTTTTCTTTATATCCGTATTCATGATATATGCTAAAGCATGGCCCGCTTACCTTACCTTTATTAGCAAATACATGTTGATTAAGTTCACTCCACAATTTACTCTGTTCTCCATAGCTTTCTACTACATCTCTAACAGAAGCTGCCTTAAATCCTTCTACTTTTTTAATAACTATATCATAATTATCCATCATACACTCCTCCTTATTTAAGTATTCAACTAGAAAATTTATTTCTTTTAATGTATCATTAGACTTTGAAATTTCTTCTTTTATCTCTTTTTCTTTTTCTTTTAATTCTTTGATTAGTTCTTCATTAGTTAAATTTTCATTAAAAAGCTTTTTAATATCCTTTAAAGAAAATCCTGAACTTTTTAACAGTAGTATTTTATTTAAAGTTGATAGCTGCTCCACATCATAGTATCTATATGACGTAAAATCATCTATCTTTACAGGCTTTAAAAGTCCCATATCATCATAATGTCTTAAAGTTTTAACAGAGACTCTTCCTATTTTGGAGAATTCTCCTATTTTAATCATATATTTACCTCCTTGTGCACATTGAGGATGAGAGAAAAATTATAACTTAAACTATGATTTTTCTAAATATAAAGTTTTTATTGTACGTTGTACATCTAGATATATTTCCTAGTAAATTCAACTTTATAATTAATTAAAAATTCTCTTAGTTATTTATAATTTCCCTCTAAATAAATAATAAACCCTCCTATTATAGGAGGGTCAATAGAGTTTTTAATTTTTTATTCTACTAATTTAAATTTATTTAATTCCAAAGAAATTGTCTCTTTTTCTCTAACTATAGTTTTAGGTTTAACTAATTTTTCATTTATTAAAATGAATCCTTTTTTAATCCCTTCTTCTATCTTAGAACGACTTAAATCTAAAATTTGATTTGATACCAATTTATCCAATCTTATTTTTTCATCAATAACATCAATAGTTATTTCAACATAATTAAACCCTTTAGCAATTAAGTCTTCTATAAATATCATATCTATTTTAGATTCTCTTTTATAAACTTCACCATCTAAATTATTTAATCCTGAAATTGCCTTAAAAGTATTTAGCATTTTATTCCATGTATGATTATTAGGACATTTGTATATGGCATAATGAAATATATTTTTTCCATTTGCATTTTGTCTTCTTTTTAATGAATCTATAAATATAACTTTTTTTCCACAGTTATGACAATATCTTTCTTCACTATCTAAACTATTATTATAAATTTCCCAATTTAAATATAATACTTTCTCCATATTCCTCTCTCCTTAAAACTTCAAGAGGAATATTTATTTTAAGGGACGGTTCATTAAAGTTTGTAACAATAATAAACTCTATCCTAGCTAGTAATGCATTAATCATAAACTTTATACTCCTCTTGTTTATTGATTTGAATACACTACTTTGTAATAAGGAGTCATACGATTTCACCTACTTTCATAAGGCATATGAAAGAAAATAAGAAGTTAAAGATGTTAGTATACTTTGTATCAGACAAGGCGTCAGGTTCCGCCCATAGTTGTCTCTATGTGCGGGCTCTGACAACACAGTATGATACAAAATAGGCTAACATACTAGCTTATTATTTTTTTGAATATGCCTAAAAAGGCTATAAGAAGATAATTCCTCTTATAGCCTAAATTTTTTAAATTCTTAATTTCAAATTAAGTAAAGCAAAGCTAACCCATAAATTATGGGCAAAAAATTAAGATTAATCCAGCTCTATAAGTTTTCTACCTTCTAATTGCTAATTTTTAAGAAGCATAGCAAATAAACCTAATTACTTAGGTGTTTTAAAACTTCTTTATTAATTAAATAAAAATTTAATTAGCAATTAGCTGGTTTCATAACTATAAGCCCTCCAAAATTTAATCTTTATAGTTCATAATATATGATAAAATTAATAAATTGTCAATAAAATCAGAAAATTATTGTATATTCCACTAAGGTGTTTAATATCTATAAATTTTAAATAGAACCTTTAATAATTTAAAGATACACTACTATAATTTTTTTGAAGTAAAATTTAAACCCTACCATTATTGGTAGGGTTTATTTTATGTAGTATTTTTAAAATTGATTATAAATGTATGATGCTTCTGGAGAATTTTTAAAAACTAATATTAAAAATAGTCCTATTAATATAGTAGAATATAAAGCTATTTGTGCAATTTCACTTTTTCTATATTTTTGTAAAATATTCTTTAATATCATTATTTATTTTTAACCATCCTCTCCAGCCTAAATGCATTCCATCACTCATAAAATATTTTTCATATTCCTTATTTGAATAATTTAATGCCTTAAAGCCGTAATCATTAGCCATTTTTTCAATTCTATTGTAAAACTTATGTCTTTCTACTTTATCTAATTTCATATGGTCATACCAATACCCGTTAACGGGCATTATAACTATTAATGGCTCTGCTTTTAGCTCTTTGCAACTTTTTAGGAATAGCTCATAATCTTTATATTCCGTTGATACATCAAGCTTACTATTTTTATAATGTCCATCTAACTTTTTTAAGTTATCTTTTAGATAAGTATTAAAATACTTATCCTCAATATAAAAATTGTTTTTAGTAATTGCTTTTTTTCCTTGTTTCTCTGCTTTTTCATATTCATTTTGCCAATTAATCTCTTTAACAGCTATTGCTTTACTTGGTGTCTCTTTAAGCAACTTATATGAATTAATCTTATCTTTAATACCTAATATATACTGTCTTCCAGAATAGTATGGCTTTAATAATGCAGATTTTATATTACTTAATAAATCATCATTAGTATATAGTTTTGCATATAAATTAGCATATTTATTTTCTTTTGATTCCTTAGTTAACTCATAAACTCTATTAGCTATTTGCTTTTTATTTTCCTTACTTATAGCTTTATTTCTCATATAGTTATAAAATTGCACTTCAGAAAATAAGGCATTAAATTTATCACTTTCAATACCTGCTTTATTTTGAAACCATTGCAATGATACTACATATACAATTTTTTTCTTATCTAGCTTCTGATTTATTCCTCCTAGATTTATAGTATGTTCAAGATTTTGAACATTACCTTTTCCTATTATATTAGGTATGTAGTTAAATTCACTAATTGGAAAAAATTCCCTAGGATTTTGCTTCAGCTCAACACCTAACTCCGATGACCCGTATAGCATAAGGTTATTTTTTTCATAGGCCTCCTCTTGTAAAAACAACCCTTTATCTTTAACTGGATTTCCATATAGTGATGCCACTGAATTATTGTAAGCACTCTCAAGCTTTCTTGATATTATAAAGTCAAAAGTAAATACAAACATTATTAAAATGCAAATGGAAATAATAATGGGTCTAAGCCTTTTCATTTTCTAAAACCCTTTCTTTTTAAGAAAAGCAATTAGATTATTTGGTGTTTCGATATCACTTCTCTCAAGCTCTGTTGGTTGAAGTTTTATACCTAATCTTTCTTCTAATTCTAATAATATTTCTATACTACCAAGTGAATCTAATAAACCTGCATCAAATAGATTTATATCTAAATCCTCTTTAAACTCATCTGTTCCACATATATCTTCTAAAATTTCTAATACTGTATTTTCCATAATAACACCTCTAATTTTTTACTTATTATATAAATATCCTGAGAATAATAACAGTCCAAAGCAAGCTATATTAAATGTGATAAATATAGATATGCCTTGATACCATTTTTTATTTTTATTAGCCTTGTGAAATTTAGATTTTCTCTGATATATATCTGTACCTATTAACACAAAAGCTTGATATAATCCATAAATTAAATAAAAAAACTTTGTCCCGTGCCAAACTCCCATTATAGTCATAGTTATAACCTGTGCTACATGAGATGCTGTCAACCTATTTTTAAAATATTTTTTTCTTCTAGCTTGAAGCACAAATCTTGAATATATATAATCTCTAAACCAAAAAGAAAGAGACATATGCCATCTACTCCAAAATTCCTTCATATCTTTACTTATAAATGGTTTATTAAAGTTTATAGGGGTTTTCACGCCTAAAAAATAGCTTGTCCCAACTGCAAACAAACTATATCCTGCAAAATCAAAGAATAGATATAAGCTATAAGCATACATATAATTTAATGAATTCACAAATGTTATATCCGCTGGTATTTTTGATAACCAATATGTATAAATAATTTCCCCTATTATAAACTTATATCCTAAACCAAGAACTATCTTTTTTATCCCTGGAATAAAATAATCATCAAGATATTCATTTCTTGATATTTTTGCACTTAAATCTTCATTAAATCTTCTTAGCCTATCTATTGGACCAGAGCTAAATGCCGGAAAAAATATAATAAAATAAGTTAAATCAACGAATTTTATTTCCTTGATTATTCCGTCATAAACTTCTATGATAATTTGTAAAACTTTAAAAGTTACATAAGATAGTCCTATAAATCCTAAAGTTCCTAAAGATAGCCTATGAGATATTTTACTTAATATAAGTGGCGCTAAAGATAGCAATATAGTTATGTGAAACAATATCCTACTTTCTGTATTCTTCCTAATATACAAGTAAAGGTAAATAAGTATTACTTCACTTAAATAAAAGACTATAAAGCTAATACTTTGCTTTTTATCTCCACCTAACATTACAAAAATCATAAATACAGAAACTATCATCCCATAGTATTTAATTCTTTTTTCACAATATCCTAATATAAAAGCTGGAACTAATGCTATTAAAAGAATATAAAAATAAAAAATATCTCCATATTGTGTCAAATTCATTATAGTTCCTCCATCAATACTTTTCTGTCAATTTTTCCATTTGTATTCATAAAAAAACTTTCTTTAAATTTTATTTGACGTGGTACCATATATGATGGAACTAGTTCCTTAAGCTCATTTTTTATAAGAATTCCATTCTTTAGATTTGATAATTCATTCTTTTCTTTTAAGACTACAAAAGCTGTTAAATGAGATATCTTTTCTCCATTATATACTGGAAGTACTACTGCATTTTGTACATTAGATACCTTTTTAATATTATTTTCAACATCTTCAATCTCTATCCTATACCCATTTAACTTTATTTGAAAATCTTTTCTTCCACAGTAATATATAAGATTGTCTTTTTCATACACTAAGTCCCCAGTTTTATATCCACAAACTGAATTCTCTTTAATAAAGTTTTTTCTAGTCATCTCTTCATTGTTTAAATAACCTATGCTTACATTATCTCCAAGTATAACTAGTTCACCTTTATCTCCTTTGGGAACTTCTTTCATATCTTCATCTAATATCTTCACTTCAGATGAAGGTATTTTATATCCGATTGGTATTGAAAGATCACTGTGTAACATGTCATCAGTAACCTCAACTGCAGTTATTAAAACTGTAGCCTCAGTAGGTCCATAACCGTTGATAATTTCCACGTCTTGAAATCTTTCTTTAAGTGTAGTTACTAAGTTTTTAGTAAGTACTTCTCCTGCAAAAATCATCTTTTCAAGGCTTGGCATAAGCTTCTTATTAAAACTATCATCAGTTATACAAATTTCAGCAAAAGATGGAGTAGATATCCAAAGTGCTATATTAGACTCATTTAAACTTTTATACAATGCTTTAAAGTTACTTATAGTATCCTTATCTATTACATATAATGTTTTTCCTGATGAAAGCCCTATGTATACAGACATTACAGAAACATCAAAGGAATAGGATACTTGATTCATAATAAAAGCATTTTCATTCTGAACATTACAGTATTCTCCAAACCAGTTAGTAAAAGCTTCAATGTTTTTTCTATTTATTTGAACACCTTTAGGCTTACCTGTACTTCCAGATGTAAATAATATGTAGCAATTTTCTTCTGGTTTTACCCAATTTTCTTCTGAAATAATACTATTTTTAAAATCTTCAAAAACTAATTCTATATCATATTTTTTTAAAACTGTGAGCTCTTTTGTACTCTCAATTGGTAACTCTCTAAAAGTAATTAAGAGCTGTGAATTACTTTCTTCAATAATTTGATTAACTCTTTCTAATGGAAATGTAATATCAATTGGTATATATGCATGCCCCGTTTTTAAACAAGCAACCATTGCAATTAACATTTCATTTTCCTTATGTCCATAAAGAACTATTGGTCTTTTCTCATGGTTATCTTGATATTTCTCAATAAAATAACATGCTAAAGCATCAGATTTAGAATCTAGTTCACTATAAGTTAACATTTCTTCATTATAAATCTGAGCTATTTTATTCGTTAAAGCATACTGTTTTAATCTTCGCAAAAACTCCATTTTTCCCTCCAGCATTACTTGTTTTTGAATATTTCTAGTGATATTATACTCTTTATAAGAAACACAGTCAATTTGCGACAAATTATGACAATATTAAAAATTATCGTAATATTAATTAAAATAAAAAACATTGTTAACATTTTATGAATGTAATCCTCCTTGCTCAGTATAATGAGGAAATACAATAGAATGTTAACAATGTAGTAAATAAATTATATTAGAAATTTAATTTTTTGTATTCTATATAGAATTAATGATATTTTAAGATTTTTATCTACAATATACTATAAATATTAAAATAAAAAGTTAAGGATATAAGAGCTAAACAGCTACTATCTTTTTACTAGTGGAAAAGCAATAACATCTTTTATAGAATTTGCTCCTGTTAAGAACATTATCATTCTATCAATTCCTATTCCGAGTCCTCCTGCTGGTGGCATACCTACATCTATTGCCACAGCAAACTCTTCATCCATAGGACTTGCTGTTTCAAGACCTGCTCTTAATTTATCCGCTTGGTCATGAAGCAGTACTCTCTGTCTTAATGCATCATTAAGCTCCGAATAAGCATTTCCAAGCTCTACTCCGTAAGCATAAGGTTCAAATCTTTCTATTAACTCAGAATTTTTTCTATGAACTTTACAAAGTGGTGAAGTTTCTACAGGAAAATCTATTACAAAAGTAGGATTTACTAGTTTTGAAGCTGAATACTCATCAAAAATAGTCATTATTAAATCACCTTTCGTCATATCTTTAATATCTAGTCCTTCTAAAGCTTCCTCACTTAACAATTCTCTTTCTTCTACTATTTTTATAATTTCTTCTCTTGATAAAAACTCTACATCAATTCCTGTATCTTCTTTTACCAAATCACACATTCTAGCTCTTCTCCATGGTGCTTTAAAGTCTATTTCTACACCATCATAGACACTCTTTGTTGTTCCATTTACTTTAGTAAATACATATTCATATAAATTTTCCATAAGCCTCATCATATCTGTATAATCTGCATATGCCATATAACATTCAAAAAGAGTAAATTCAGGGTAATGGGTTCTGTCAATTCCTTCATTTCTAAAGGATCTTCCTATAGTGTAAACTCTATCTACACCACCTACCATAAGCCTTTTCAAATAAAGCTCAGGAGATACATTCATATAAACATCAGAGCTTAATGCATTTACATAGGTGGTAAAAGGCTTTGCTTCCCCTCCACCATATTTAGTGTCAAGAATAGGAGTTTCCATTTCAAAGAATCCTATGCTATTCATAAACTCTCTTATATAGCTTAAAGCTCTTGAACGTTTTATAAATCTTTCCTTAACCTCTGAATTCATAATCATATCTAATGAACGATGTCTTTGTCTTAAATCCATATCTTGAATTCCATGGTATTTTTCAGGTAATGGTCTTATAGATTTAGAAAGCATAGTGAACCCACTCGCTTTAATTGTTATTTCCCCTGTTTTAGTCTTAAATACTGTACCTTCTACACCAATAATATCTCCTGTATCTATAAGTTTTAATAAATTATAGGTTTCACTACCTAATGCATTTTTATTTAGATATACCTGTATATCTCCTTCTTGGTCTCTCAAATTCAAAAATGTGACATTTCCCATTCTTCTAAGAAGCATTATTCTTCCTGATAGCGTAAAAACTTCTTCCTCTTTTATATCATAAAAATTGTCTATTATATAATTTGAATAAACACATTCCTTAAAACTATATGGATATGGATTTATCCCTCTTTCTATTAACTCATTTAATTTTTTAACTCTTTCCACCACAAATTCATTTGCGTCATTCATTATTTCTCTTAATTCTTCAATATTTTCATATTCTCTAAACATTAATGATACCACCTTTCATTTTTAAAAGTTAGACATCTTCTCAAAGTCACTAGTCAGTATGCTAGCATACTTTAGATGCCTTATTAAAATTAAAAAAAGTCAAAAATAAAACTCTCACCTCCAAGACAATAGTCTTGGGGACGAGAGTAATTAACTTCGCGGTACCACCCCAGTTTGTCAATATGTCGCCATATTAACCTCTTCAAGTACGTCACAATTTCTGTGATTATACCCTAGCTCTATAACAGGAGCTCCTGTCAAAGTATACTTTTAACTAACAAGTTAAAATCCACTTGAAACTCAGAGTCTTTTTTCGATAAATAATTTATTCACTCCCTCTCACCTACTGGAGCTCTCTGTACAACAATTAATTTATCTACTCTTCTCTTCATAGTCTTTATATTTTAAATATTATTTTAATTCGAATAATTGCAAAAGTCAATAAGAAAATTAACTTTTTTATAAAATCTCCTAAATTATATAGTTTTTCTTCTAAGCTTTGTTTCTATCAATTTTAAACAAATCTATAATTATGAATATTTTGCATAATTATACAAATTTTATTTCTATACTTATATTTTTATTTATATTAATCTAAAATTAATTACAAATAAGGGTTGGCGAATTAAAAATAATGTATTATTATAAATATTGTTTGTATAATTATTAACTTTATAAGAAAGGAAATTTATTAATGGAAAATTTAAATCAAAGAAAATATTCCTCAGCTGATTTATTACGTTTTATTGTTCCATCATTAATAGGGGTATTATTCTTTATGACACCTATTTTATACAATGGAGATATTACTATACCTGTAGCTGTATTATCTAAATTTGTACTTAATTATTTTGTAGAAATACTACCAATTACTATGACTGTCATCATATGTTTAACTGTAACAGGAACTATTTTAACTAAGATATTTAAACCTAAATTTATCTTAAAAAATAGTTTTTTAAATACATTATTTAATATATCACCTATTTGGTTAATTGCAAGAATTGCTGCTATGATCTTTGCAGTTTGTACTGCATTTAAAATAGGACCCGAAATGATTTGGTCAGAAAATACTGGAGGATTGCTTTTATATAGCTTATTACCTATCCTATTTTCTGTGTTCTTATTTGCAGGTATGTTCTTACCATTGCTTTTAAACTTTGGACTACTAGAATTTTTTGGTACGTTGTTAACTAAGGTAATGCGTCCTATTTTTAAACTGCCTGGACGTTCCTCAATAGATTGTATTGCTTCATGGCTTGGAGATGGTACCATTGGAGTACTTTTAACTAGCAAACAGTATGAAGATGGATTTTATACCACTCGTGAAGCAGCAGTAATAGGTACAACTTTCTCTGCTGTATCTATCACTTTTAGTCTTGTTGTAATTTCTCAAGTAAATCTTGGTCATCTATTTGTACCATTTTACTTAACAGTTACCTTTGCAGGAATTGTGGCAGCAATCATAACACCACGTATTCCACCATTATCTAGAAAACCAGATACCTATTATGGAGATAATAAGCAAAATATCAAAGAAGAAATTCCTGAAGGCTTTACTCCTTTTCAATGAGGATTAAAACAAGCTGTTGAAAAAGCTAGAAAAAATAGTGGTGTAACAGGAGTCTTAGCAGAAGGTATTACAAATGTTTTAGATATGTGGATGGGTGTTATACCTATAGTTATGGCAATAGGTACTTTAGCATTAATAATTGCAGAATATACTCCTATATTTAAATTTTTAGGAATGCCTTTTATTCCTTTACTTGAATTATTAAGAGTACCTGAAGCGAAAGAGGCTTCTCAAACTTTAATTGTAGGATTTGCAGATATGTTTCTACCTACTGTTATAGGAAGTACTATTAAAAGTGATTTGACTCGTTTTGTTATAGCTTGTACTTCAGTAACACAACTTATATACATGTCTGAAGTAGGTGGATTACTAATAGGCTCTAAAATTCCTGTTTCCATAAAAGATTTAATAATAATCTTTATTGAAAGAACTATAGTAACTCTACCAATTATAGTACTGATTGCACATATATTGTTTTAAATATAATATATTTAAATAAATCCTAGGAAGCTTTTTTCCTAGGATTTTATTATTTAAAGATATCTTATTCTTCATCATAAAAATCTAAATAAGAATGTTTTTCTCCATCTTTTTGCCATCCTAAAATAGCATCCATATTCACATTTTGTGCTGATCTAAATATGGATTTATCTACGTCATTAAAGTTTTTCTTTAATTCTGCAATTAGATCCTTAATTTCAAAACGTTTATTTCCAATTTTCTTAGCTGCAACCATACATGCGCAGTTTAATGGCCATATACCACTACTTTGAGTAAACTTTTGAATATAACATTCCTCTACATAATAAAGAGGACGAATTAACTCTAATCCTTCAAAATTTGCAGCTTTTAACTTAGGAAGCATAGTTTTATAGTTTCCTGCATAAAGGACATTTAATAGTGTAGTCTCTATAACATCATTAAAGTGATGTCCTAATGCAAGCTTATTACAACCTAACTCTTGTGCTTTTGAATATAATGCTCCACGACGCATTCTTGCACACATGTAACAAGGATAATCCTTAGCAATATCATCTACAATTTTAAAAATACCAGATTCAAAAATATGAACTGGAATATTTAAATAGTTACAATTATCAATTAGTAACTCTTTAATATTTTTATGATAACCAGGGTCCATAGCAATAAACTCTAGCTCAAAATTCATCTGTCCATGACGTTTAAGCTCTTGAAATAACTTAGCCATAACTAAGCTATCTTTACCACCAGATATAGCTACGGCGATTTTATCCCCTTCTTCAACTAAATTATAATCTTTTATTGCTTTAATAAATTTAGACCATATGCTTTTTCTATATTTTTTAATAAGACTACGCTCAATTTCTTCAAGTGGCTTTCTTTCATTAAAAGGAATTAAAACCTCGCAACCACTTCCTGCAATCTCGCTCATGCTATCACCTCTCTTTTCACGAAAATATTATATCATCAATAATGGTTTTTGTCTTTGGAAAGTAATAACTAAATAGAATATATAAATGGACACATAAATATTAATCCCAAAAATTACCGTGGATAATCCTTATGTTGTTTTCTGAAGCTATATTAGTTTCTACATCACCTTTTGCTTTCTTTCCAACAATTCTAATTAAATATCTACCTGATTCTTTTATTTCAATTTCTTTACTTCCCTTTTTATTCTCTTGAAGCATATCTATAATTTTATAATTATTATCTAAAAGTGCAATATTAAATTTACCTTGAACTATTTTGGAATTATAGTCTAAGGTTATTTTACTACCTTTACTTGCATTAATTTCTATTATTGTTCTAACTCCAGTAAATTTATTAAAGCTAATACTTTCTTCTGTTTCCTTATCCTTTGAATTATAAAATAATGTACTATATCTATCATGTTTACTCATAACATTGGATTTACTTGGATAGTTTAGGATGTTAAAAATTATAGTGCAAGCTAATATGAATGCTCCTATTGCTAAAATAACAAAGGTTTCTTTTTTAAGCCTTCTATTCATAATCTCCTCCTATTAACCATAAATATTATATAGCCAATACCCATTATTTCCAATACCTTGCAATAAATAAACAGCCATCTATGNNCATAGATGGCTGTTTATTTATTCAGATAAATTCTTTATAGATGGATCTTCAAAAAAAGTATTTGCATTATAAAGTATTAACATATCATTTATTTGATTTTCTTGTATTAATGTATTTAGACCATCATTATAATATCTAAGGTCTACCATATAAATCTCACTAAAATGGGATGTTAAAAAAGGGATAAAGCTGTTTGCATAAGAATCTTTAACCACTAATAGCTTTCTTCCTTCCCCCTTATTAGTTGTTATTTTAATTAATGGATGGTTTCCATTGAAAAATACTGTATATTTGTCTTTTTTATTGATATTATTCATATCGTAAAGAGATTCATAGCTTTTATCTTCACCTAAATACTCTACTTTATATTTTTCATCATCCTTTGGTAAATATAATTCAATACTGTCAGGGTTTAAATGTCTAAAACCACCCTTTGAATACAATGATCCATAAAATTCATCTGTAACTTTTTGTATATTAAAGTATTCTTCTCCCTTTGGAGTAATCCCCATCTTCTTACTTAGTTCACCATATGCATAATATGCACCTTTTGTTGTCCAATGGTGATCTGTTTTATAAAATATGTACTCATCTTTTTTCGAACTTAAAGTATCATATAAATCAACAAAATTTATATCATTATTTATAGATTTTTTAATTTTATCAATATATGTAAGCTCATTACTATCTGAGACATAGTTAGGAAGCTTATCTTCTAATATCTCAACAGCAGTAGGTACTAGCATAAAATATTTATTAATGTTAGGTGTTAAGTTGTCAAAAGAATTTATTGTTTCTACTTTATCCTTTAAATCCTTATCTTCTGGTTTATTAAATTTTTGAATCAAAAAACCATCTTTACCTAAGTAAACATCATTATTTTCCTTTTTTCCTATAGCTCTATCCGTATCAGATTTAACTCCTATCCAAAAATCTCTTAAAGCAAATTGATCAGAAATATATTTTTCATAACTTGAGGTAAACTTTCCACCCATAAGATTTTTAAATGAAAGCTTTGGTAGTTGCTCTAAGTTTCTATTTTCCGAATCGGAAAATTTCTTATTAGGAGCTAATATGTTTAAAGTCACCATAAGACCTATAAATAATAAAAGCAATATTGCCATAATATATTTATATATTTTGTCATATCTATTCAAGAAAAACACCTCTTTCAAAGTGAACATATATATAAACTATCTTAAGAATTAATATATAGCCTAATATAGCTACATCATTAAATATTCTAATTCATAACTTTAATCAATGGAGAATTGAAAATGGACAATTGATAATTATTGTTGAAATTAGTTTT
>NZ_DDOV01000038.1:56310-145999 GCF_002341865.1 Clostridium sp. UBA2485
TAGATTAAATTTAGAAGTGGTACATCTATATATATGTATATTAATACTATTAAAATCTAAAGTATAAGAAAGGATTATAGGTTTCATTTACTAAATAAGCAGTTGAAAGAAATATTAATATTAAATATAGAGGTGGAACAACTATGGCACCCACCATCTTCAATCTTTCTCTTATACTTACAATAACCTTTCTTGGAAGTGGAGTTGAGCAAATTGCTAATACCATAAACAATACTATATTAGTTGATATGTAATATAATGTCTTACTGTCCATTAATAGATGCTTGCCAAAACCAAACATAGTTCCTATGAATCCCATTGCTAAAGATAGGCTTTCAAATTCAAAAAATACCCATCCAACAATAACTATAATAAGAGTATAGATATGTCCTATAAATTTAGGTCTATTCTTAAGCCACTTTAAAAGGAATAACTTCTCTATAGTTACAAAAAATCCAAAATACAATCCCCATAAAATAAAGTTCCAGTTTGCTCCATGCCATAATCCTGTTAAAAACCATACTACAAACAGATTCCTAAGCTGCTTTAGTTGTCCTGTTCTGTTTCCGCCAAGAGGAATATACACATATTCTCTAAACCATGAACCTAATGAAATATGCCACCTACGCCAGAACTCAGTTACACTTTTTGATATGTATGGGTAATTGAAGTTTTCCATAAGATCAAAGCCAAACATTTTCCCAAGGCCCAATGCCATATCAGAATATCCACTAAAATCAAAATAAATTTGGAAGGTAAAGGCAACTATCCCTAGCCATGCAGAAATTACTGTAAGCTCTGCCATAGGAGTTGCTTTCACAGTAGTCCAAAGAAGCCCTATATTATTTGCAAGAAGTACTTTTTTAGAAAGTCCTCTTATAAATAATTCTGCTCCTTCGCCAAACTTATCTAAAGTTTCTTTTCTTTCATCTAATTGCTTAGCAACATCCCCATATTTTACTATAGGGCCTGCAACAAGTTGTGGGAACATAGTAACATAAGCACCAAAAGATATAATGTTTTTTTGCACAGGTACTTTGTCTAAATATACATCAATAGCATAGGACATAGTTTGAAATGTATAGAAAGATATTCCCACAGGAAGTGGAAGAGTTGACGCATTTATACTTAAGTTAAAAATATTATTGATATTATCCACTACAAATCCATAGTATTTAAAGAAACAAAGTATCCCTAAATTTATTACAATGGAGTTTATAAATACCGCTCTAGCAATCCCCTTACGTTCTCTATACTTATCTATAAGTAAACCATTAACGTAGTCAAATACTGTTGAAAATATCATTATTAATATGTACAGAGGCTCTCCCCATGCATAAAACACAAGACTTACTAAAAGTAATACTAAATTCCTAAGAGACTTAGGAGATATATAGTAAATAAAAATAGTTAGTGGTAGAAATAAGAAAATAAAAATTAGACTACTAAATACCAAAGTTTGTCCACCTCCTAAGCAACAGCCTAACTCTCAAATTATTGCTACTTAAGAGCTTCGTCAAATGCACTTTCTATTTTATCAGCATCTTTAGATATTGCTAAAAGAACATAGTTATCTTTAGTTTTTAATACATGTTTTTCTATTAAGAAATATTCATCTGGAAGATAATCTTTAAAACTTTTACCTTGTTCTTCTACTCTTTTTGATAATTTTCCTTTAACACTTTCTACATCATTAGCATCCTTAACTTTAATTACTGCCACTTCATCAGCTTTAAGATTTGTAGGAGCTACATAAAGAACAAAATTCTCAATTTCATCAGCACTTATGTCATATAGCTTTTGAAGTTTGTCATTATCTCCTTCTTTCATTTCATCTAGGTTAACAGCTTGTTTGATTTTTTCTCCTATTTCTACTGCTGAAAGGTTCTTAGCTTCTTCTTTTTTATCGGAACATCCAGTTAAAGCTCCTAGCGCAACGGTACCTACAACCATAGTAATAAGAAATTTTTTGTTGATTTTTTTAAATAGTTTTAACATCTGCTTTAAATCTCCTTTTTCTATATTAAATTTTTAAGCATCTAAAATAATTAGTCAAGGATTCCCAAGATATCTTACGTCTTATTGCATCACTAATTTCTCTAGATAGAATTATATCTAGAGATCCTATTGATGCAGTATGACATAAAATATAGAAAAATAGTGACTACCTATTTTTTTGAAAATACCTAATAATTATTTTACATTATTTTTTATATAATCAAGCCATAACTCATAAAATTGATACTTAGTATGTTTTCCGTCAGGCTCATATAAATCTTTATGTTCTTTTAATAGGGGTGCTATATTAAAATAATTTACTTCTTCTTTTTGTGCCATATTTATTAATGCTTTATTAAATTCATCAACACGAGTGTTTGCAAGTAATGGATCCTCTTTTTGTACTTCTTCATTAATAGGAAGAATAGAATGAATATAAATATTTGCCTTAGGTAATTTTTCCTTAAGCATATGTATAAGATCCGCATAATTCTTTGCAAATTGCTGACCATCTATTCCTGTTTCTAAATCATTCATTCCAAAAAGTATAAATATATTTTCTGGTGATAAACTAGCCACCTTGTCCACATCTTTCTGTGCCTTAATAACAGTATGCCCTTTAGCAGCTATAACACGAGACTCATCTAGAAACTCATAAAAACCTAAACTTTCTGCTATAGAATCTCCCATAAACACAGCATTTTTAAAAAATTCTTTATTATCGATTTCGACTTTTTTAGCTTGATTACTATTGTTTAAAGAAGAATTAGTATTATTATTTTTTTCTTGATTAACTTTATCTATATTTAAGGTATCTTTATCTTTCTTTTTAGAAGTTCCACTTTCTTTAAAATCTTCAATTTTATTATCATTATTTTTATCTATATTAACGTTACTTTTTGCCGATGCGGTATTCTTACCAAAAACACTTTTAAATACATAATTTTTTATAGGTATTGATACAGCAAGTACAACTAAAGTAGTAACGGTTATTGACGTAAAAAATCTCTTTGGATTAACAATTCTTAATTTTCTTCTTTTTCTTCTTCTATATCCTTTCATAATACACCTCTAGTAATCTTTTCTTAGTTAATATATACATTTAAATGTTAAATCATAACATCTATCGACAAATAGTATATAAGAAAATTATATCCCTATTTTTTCTTAAAAGGTTAAGAAAAGGTTAAGAAAAGTTAACAATTTAACTTTATTTATATTTAGTTTAAATTAATATAAAACTCTATGCAACAAAAATACTACATAAGATTTTATGTAGTATTTTCCAATATAATTTGAAATTTAAAATTTCTTAATTAGTTATATTACAATTTTATATTGTAATCTTTTATTCACATTTAATTAATAATAAATTTATGGTATTTAAGGTAAATTTTAAGATATACTTAAACAATATCCTTTTATAAAAAATTTTTAAATACTTATGATAATCCAAAATATTTACATTAGCTTGGTTATATACATTCTTATTATTGATGATAATTTATATACTGTAGTAAATTTTGTCTAAATTGCATATTAATCATAACAATACTAAAATATTATTATTGATTTTACATCTATTTTAAATTAAAATGAAAGGAATTATAAATAACTAATTTTACTACTTAAAACAACAAACTTTAATTTCTACTACAAGCCTCAATATAAATATTCGAATATTCATATTTTGATATCTAATACCCAAATTAAGAGAAATTTAAAATCTTCCACAAATTTAAATTTATAATATTTCTCTAAAAATATGTTAAAAAATAATCTATTAATGTAAAAAATAAAGAAATTATACTTTTATCTTCAAAATAATGAAGGAGGCCATCTATGAAAAATTCTTTAAAGTTCAGTGAAATATTATCTATAGGACTATTATTATTTGCTATTTTTTTCGGTGCAGGAAATATGATTTTTCCACCCGCATTAGGTCAAGCTGCTGGTACTAATACATGGATTGCAATCTTAGGGTTTATTGCAGCAGATGTAGGTCTTTCACTGCTAGCTATAATAGCTGTGGCCCTGGCTGACGGTAACTCTAATAAACTAGCTAGCCGTGTTCATCCTAAATTTGCTAAGTTTTTTATCATTGTTATTTATATGGCAATGGGCCCATTGTGTATTGTTCCAAGGACAGGTGCAGTATCTTATGAGATGAGTGTAATACCTTTACTACCACAGGGTTTTCAAGGTGGGTGGATTGCACGAATTTTATTTACCTTTACATTTTTTATAATTACTTATTTCTTAGCATTAAATCCATCTAAATTAGTAGATCGTATAGGTAAAATATTAACACCTGCTTTACTATTTATGATAGGTATTGTAACTATAACTTCTATAATTTCACCAATAGGCAGTTTTTCAGCTCCAATTGGAGAGTATGCCCATACACCTTTTTTAAAAGGATTTTTAGATGGATATCTAACCTTAGATGCTGTTGGTGCATTAATTGTTGCTATAATCGTTATAAACTCTATTAAAGAACGTGGTGTAAAAGAACCAAAACTAATTGCAAAAAATACAATTTATAGTGGTATAATTGCTTCATTAAGTTTATTAATTGTTTATTTTTCATTGGCATATTTAGGTGCTTCAAGTAGTTCTCTAGGTCAAACAAAAGATGGTGTAACTATACTTACAAATGTTATGAGCCATCTTTTTGGTACAAGCGGTATATTATTATTAGGATTAATTATAACCTTTGCATGCCTAACAACTTCAGTAGGTCTTGTTTCAGCTTTTGGAAATTACTTTGCTGAATTGTCTTCAAAGCTTTCTTATAAGAAAATTATAGGATTAGTTTGTTTATTTAGTTTTATAGTATCTAATTTAGGTTTAAGTGTTATTCTTAAGGTGACTGAACCTCTTCTCCTTATGATATATCCATTAACTATTATTTTAATATTAGTATCATTTATAGATAAATATATTAATTCAAACCCTAAGGTTTATATTGGAGCTATGATATGTGCATTTGTTATAAGTTTTATTCAAGTAATTGAAGGCTTAGGATTTACTTTTTCTCCTCTATATGAAATTGCTCATATGATTCCACTTTATGATGTAGGCATTGGTTGGCTGATACCTAGTATTATTGGTGGTCTTATTGGATTGTTTGTACCTTATAAAAGTGCTAAAGAATTAAATGCTTAATTTATAGTTAAAGCCTTATAAAAGTAAAACTTTTATAAGGCTTTATTTACGTAAAAAATATTACTATAGATGTACAATCTCTAAAATTGTAAAAGTGATACAATCACTTTGGGGCAATATAATTTAGATATATTATCTATTTTCATTATTTTAATTAAATAAATAGGTATTGTTCCTAAGTATACTGCACCTCAGGGAAACCCTAAAGGGCTTCACTACTGTTCCCCTGAGGTAGCAAAAATTAAAATTAATTATCTATTTTTGAAGTAGTGTTCATATTGATATTAAACATTAATTCATCTAAGCTTTTATATTTCCAAATTAAAAAATATACTAAATTTATAACAAAAATTATTATTAAAATCATATTTAAATAAACGTTTATATCAGTAGTAAAACTCTCTTTAAATAGTTCGATTACAATTTTAGTATTGATAAAACTGATAGTATAAGGTAAGAAAAATATGAAATACATCTCTTTTGTTATTAATTTCTTTAACTCTTTCTTTGTTAACCCTATGCTCATTAATCCTTCATATCGATCTCTATCTAAAAGAGTATCATTATAAAACTTAAAATGTATTAAGCTTAACGTCATAAAATAAAGTAATACTGATATAAATCCACCAAAATATATCGTCATATTAGAAGAATTTCGTTGTGCTATATATCTTGATAATCTAGATGTAATATCTATATTATCATCTAATGAGTATTTTTTAATATTATTATATATATCTTCATTAATTTTGCTTAATTGTTCCCAATTTTCTACTTCATATCCAATATAATAAGAAGTCGTGTATTTCTCTTCTAATTCTTTATATAATTCATCAGATATAATATATATGTCTCCAATTGGTAAGCTGTAATCAATATTGCTTCTTATAATATCAGTAGTTTTTAATTCTATATCATCTATATAAATATGAGATTCATTTGTATTATTTTTATCAATAAATTGTATCCCCCTATTTATAAGAACTATTTCATTTTTCTTTAAAGAAACTTCAGTTTTATCTTTCGATATTAAAAGAGAGTTATAATCGCTATTTTTTATAAAGATTATATTGTTCTCTCCATTTGTCATCAAAAGCTTAAATTCATCTTTAACATATTTAAATTTTTTATTATTAAGTATATTTTCTATAGATTTTTGGACATTCTCATAATTAGTATTATCTTTTAAAACTATACTATATGTGTAAGGTACTGCTATCTTCAATTCTTTTTTTAATATATTTATTTCTATATAAGCTAAGCTTAATAATACGAATGAAAAAGTTAACAAAAATGTGCTTAAGATTATTAGAGAGATCATATTATTTATTTTTCTTGTTATACCAGATAAAAATAACATATTACTCTTATTTAAGTATATTATCTTTATATCTTTTATAAAATTTAAACATATTAATAAAATATTTTTTAAGAATATATAGTTTATCAATATTAACAAGATAAATTTTATAAAAAATATATTCGTATCTTCCTGAATAAAATTATTAATATATATAATTATTGATAATATTAAAAAAAACATTAAAATACTAAATATTTTATAGAATTTTGTTTTTTCTTTATTGCTATAATGAAGAAATAATAACGAATAAGGTGTAGATTTTATTATCTTTCTTGACGCAATAAAAGGAATTATAGTAAAGAGTATCCCATATCTAATTACTACTTCCTTAATTACCTTTATAGAAAAATAAAAATTCATCTCAGGTCCTTCTAGCATTGATGAAAATATTATAAGAAAAAACTTAGAAAAAATTATACCAAAAATTATTCCTAGTAATATAGATAATCCACCAATAATAATATTTTCAATAATAATTATTTTATAAAAGGCTCTTTTATCCATTCCAATGGTCTTAAATATTCCGAATTCTTTTTTTCTTAAAAGCATAAAATTCTTTAATGAATATAGCACAAAAAATATAGAAATAATAAACAATGCTTCTCTAAAGCTCAGTATTTCATCTTTTACTATTCGATACTGTTTTTCATACATTTTAGGATGATTTAATATGATAGAAAATATAAAATAGGCAAAAACTGAAGAGGTACTAGTTATTAAATAATATATATACTTTTTTAAATTTCTAAAAGTATTTTTAAGTAATATCTCTTCAAATTTCATAGATTTTTCCTCCAAGGAAAGATATAACATCTAAAATGCTTTTATAGAAGTCTTTTTTACTATCTCCACTGTATATTTCATTATAGATTTCTCCATCTCTAAGAAATACTACCCTTTCACTAAAACTCGCCACATAAGGATCATGAGTAACCATAAATATAGTTGTTTTAAGCTCCTTATTTATTTTTTCAAATAACTTCATTATATTTTGTGAAGTATTAAAATCTAATTTTCCTGTACCTTCATCTACAAATATCATCATAGGATCATTTATAAGTGCTCTTGCTATAGCAACTTTTTGTTTCTCCCCGCCGGATAGATTTATAATACTTTTTTTTAGAATTTTTTCAATGCCTAAAATCTCCGAATTCCTTAATAGCTTTTCTTTAATAAACTTTTGTTTTTTCCCTTCTAGTACTAGTGGCAATATTATATTATCTTCAACATTTAATTCTTCTAATAATTTAAAATCTTGAAAAACAAATCCTAAATTTCTTCTTCTAGCAAGAATTAGCTCTTCATCTTTTTTAAATTTAATATAACTACCATTAATCTTCACTTTTCCAGCTGAAGGTTCTAAAACTGTTGATGCAATTTTTAACAAAGTGCTTTTCCCACTTCCAGATGGCCCCATAACAGTTAAAAAATCACCCTTTTCAATAGATAAATTTATATTTTTTAAAGCTATTATTCCTTCACCATATACTTTATATATTTCTTTTAATTCAAGCAAATTCATATTATAACCTCTAAACATTTTTAATTACAACCTTAATTTTTGTACCTATACCTTCTTCAGATTCAACATATATTTGATGACCAAGCTTATCACAAACTTCTTTTACTAAATATAATCCCATACCTGTTGATTCTCCATATTTTCTTCCAGTCTCACCGGTGTAAAAAGCTTCAAAAACTCGTCTAATATCTTTTTTAGATATACCTATACCGTTATCTTCTACTTCAATTATAGTATTATTCTCATCTCTAAACCCTCTAATATCCACATATTTACCCTTATTTTTAGAGTATTTTATGGAATTAGTTATAAGTTGTTCCATTATAAATAATATCCACTTTCTATCACTATTAATAATAAGATTATCTTCTACATTAACTCTTGGAAACACACCATTTTTTATAAATAATCTCTTAAGAAATATAACTTCTTCATTAATAGCTTCTTTTAGAGAAAAATTGCTAATATTAAAATCATGCTCAAAGTTATCTAATCTAGCATTGTAAAGGGCTAGCTTTAATCCTCTTTCAAGTTTATCAACTTCACCTTTTATATTCTCAACTACTTCTTCTTCATCATGTTCTTGTATATAAAGTTTTATTACAGATAATGGCGTTTTCATATGATGTACCCATTGATTTATGAAAGAAAGGTGTTCTTCTTGTTTTTTTAGTTGAATATGAACCTCTTGTTGATAAAAACCATAAAGCTCTTCACAAAGTTTATTCATACTTCTACCCAAAGAAGAATCTCCAAACTCCCCTAATACTTCCTCAAAGCTGTCATATTTATTATCTAAATTTTTATAAATCAGCTTATTTTTATAATATCTATGAATTAAATAACATATTAAAAGAAAGGAACTTAAAAGGATAAAATATATTAAATTTGGTATACTATTTAATCCCCCAAAAATAAAATATATAGTTAAAAGAGCAATAAAGTTCATTAAATAAAGTATTATTAGACCCATATGCTCTCTCAAAAATAGTCTCATTAATTATTTCCTCCAAGTAACATTTATTTTATATCCTGAACCTCTTAATGTTTCTATCCCATCTTCTATTCCTAGCTCTAAAAGTCTTTTTCTAGCTCTAGTTATATTTACATTGAGGGTATTATCATCAACAAAGCTCTCATCATCCCATAATTTTTCTAAAAGTGTTTCTCTAGTTGCAACTTTGGGATATTTTCTTATTAATGTATCTAAAAGTTCCGTTTCTTTTTTGCTCAAAACTATACTCTTATCATTAAAATGAAGTTCAGACCTTTCAGGATATAATATTAATCCTTCAAGTTCTACAATCCTTTCATTAGCTGGCGATGAATATTCTCCATAAACTCTTCTTAAATTACCCTTTATCTTGGCAAGAACTACTTCATAATAAAAAGGCTTAGTTATATAATCATCAGCACCACTTTCTATTGCCATAACTTGATTCATTTCACTATCTCTTGCAGATATAAATATTATGGGACATAATGATATTTGTCTTATTTTAGTGCACCAATAATATCCGTCAAACTTAGGTAAATTTACATCTAAAAGTACTAAACTAGGACTTTCTTCTTTAAACATCTCCAATATATCATCAAAATCTTCTGCTATGATTACTTCATAACCATATCTTTCTATATATTCAGCAAGTAACCTTGCAATATTGTTATCATCCTCAACAATCATTATTTTATAATTCATTAAAATTGCTCCTTTCTTTATGATTTATTTTAATTATAGTATAAAACTTTTCTACTTTTAAGATTAGCTATTAATAACTATTTTATAATAATATCTAAAAACTAATATACATAGAATACCTTAAAAATTAATGTATAGCTTAATATAGCCACTCCCTTAAACATTTCAATTCACAACTTAAGATAATGCACAACTTTAAGAAGGAAATTAATTTATTGCTTACATATTACTTTCTTAACTCTGGATATAAAAATTTATACATCTTTACTCTTTGATCTATTCTTTCACCATAATATTTTCTTGCATAATCAATCATCTCTTTGTCTTCTTTACCATTTCTTATAATCCAATTAGCCATCATTTCATCATAATTTTTATCTGCATAACTTTGAGATATATACCATGTTCCAAGCTTAATATTTGTATCATTCTTAGCAACTTGTTCCTTTTTATATAAATTTTCTCCCATTTCCTTTGCAATTTTTATACCAGCTTCATCTGTAATCTTCATTAATCCTGAAGGTTTTCCCTCTACATATTCAACTGCCTCGAAATTAGTTTCAAAATGAATCACTGCTGCAATTAATATTGGATCTACGTTGTATTTCTCTCCATATTTTTCGATTATGTCTTTATTATTTAATGGATAAATCATAGTTCTAGCAAATACTATCATTCCTATTATTAACGTTACTAACCCTACTATGAGTACTCCAAACTTTTTCATATTCATCTACCTCCCTGCTCCACTTAACCCCTTAACTTTTAAAGCATATTAACTATATATAGATAAGTTACCTTAAAAATTAATTTATAGCTGAATATAACTATACCCTTAAGTACCTCAATTCACAATTATAGTGGAAATTAGTTTTAATCAAACTAATTTCTTTAATAAATTTTTTGATAAAAGTGACTGTGTCACGTGAAAAGAAATCAATTGAAAGAAGCTATTTCTGAATACAAGCCCCTGTCAGTCTTATATGTCTCCATGAAATCTTTATACTGATTTATATGATTCAAGAACCTTGGTTCTATCTGTGAAAAGTCTAATTCTACTATTAGCTTCCCTTCAGGGGCAACTATTATTTTTCTTGCATCATATGGAAAGTTTTGCAGGTTGGGCTTATTGGATGCAAATCTGGCCGTAACGGTATCACATTGATTAAAACTTCCATGAAGCCTTTTATCTTTATATATTTTTTGTGGAAGCAGTTCTATATAAGTAGATATCAATGTATATATCTTTCTATATTCCTGCAAATCCTTAATATATGAAACCTGTGGAACTGTTTTTTCATATTTATGAACAATAGCGGCTAATGTGTCAACACTTACGCTGCCATTGGAAGTATCTTTAATCTCCCAATAGTTATAAATTAAGCCACCTAGCTGATGATTAGAATTAACCAAATCCTACCTTAATCCTGCCCTCTAATTCCTGTATTTGCTCAGTAAGTTCCCTTTTATATTGTTCAGCAAATTCTAAATCTATTAAAAAACCTTCCTTTTCCATAGCAATGCACCTTCTGTTATAGGTAATTCTATGTCAAAATAATTTTTTTTAATTGAGGAATCCTTTCAAATTGCTACATGATCCAACAGTAAATTTAATTCTTGTTTGTGATATTCTATTTATAAAAGTTTTATTTGCAATATTTTAATTACATAAATTCAAAAATTTTTGAATTTAAAGAAGGAATATAACTCCAAATAGCGAATTACTTGTAAATATAGAAGTTTTTTGTAAAAAAATAAATTATAAAGGGGGAAAAATTTATGAAAAACTTTAAAAAAATTATATCTTTTATGCTAGTAGCATTTTTTACAATGTTTACTATCGCACCTAAGGCTTTTGCATCTGAAGGAAATGATTGTACTAGTACAGTTATAGAAGATAATGAATTTCAACGTATTGTAAAAGCATCAGATTCAACTGGGGAATATACAGCTACTTATAACAAACTAACAGGCAATATAATTGTTGTAGATGATAATAATGAAAAAATTGTAGATACTATAGCTACTGTAAGCGTAGAAAATGGTAGGTTGCGCCCTCTATTAGGTAGTGATATTGGTGGAGGCGGCGGAGGTGCTGAACTTGCCCATTCTAGGAGTGATATAAATCATAGATATTTTTATGCTAAATACACCAGTGGAATGTGGAGTTTAAAAGTACCTAATGGTTCCAAAACTGTAATGCAAAATTCAAGTAATTCTTCTGCTCTTATGGGATTTAGAAATGCAGTTATCGATATGGAAGCAGCTCAACTTGCAATAATGGCAGCAGGAACTGCTACTATGTTAGCAACTGTAACTGCTAACTTATTCAAAGCTCCATACGAAAAGGGAAAAGCAGCAGTAATTGCATTCTTTGGAGGTTTAGGTGTTCTTGCATCAGCAGGAGTAAACGCAATTCCATACTATAAGGCTACTATAAATGCTAACGACTATTATGATGAAGCTAAATAGCATATAGATTTGTTTATGTTTACTAAAGTTTTAGTAATAGAAGCTGTAGTAGTGTTTATATCTTCTGTTGCATGTTGTATAAAAAACAGAAAAACAAAATATTTTTTTCTTCTTATATGGTTAGCTATACTTTTAAATTTAGGCATGTTATTTTTAGTGGGGTTGTCCCTTATGTAGAAATTTTTTAAAAAAGCAAGGAATTGTTTAAGAATTAGTTTTAAACTAATAAAAACAATTCCTTACTTTTTCAACTAATCCCTCACTTCATAACCATTGCACAAAACAATAAAATAAATTTTCTACTCATTGAAATTTCCTTTAATCCAATCTCAACAAATACAAAATTTAGAGCTGTTGTAAGTAGCCATATCATCACTAATGTAATTGCTCCTGCAAAAACAACTGTAATTAGTATGGTACACATATTAATTAGAAATTCCCCCATATTTTTTACTCCCTTATTTACGTAATGCTTTATATAAACACAGCTCAGCACCTTTTTCTGAGTCAAACGTATCTTCAGGATGGCATTTTGATATGCTCTCAACCTTTAAAACTGTTCCTTTTCTGTTTTTAATTGTAAAAATACAAATTACACAATTATTATTTACTATTAACTTATGTAAACCTCATTCTATAGGGATTTTTCTGAGTATCTTACCCACAAAATTTGGAATAGCTTCTTTAAATTCTAAGTAATTATTTAGGATCCTAACTTCTGCCTTTTCCTCTATAATTTTTTCAATTACTCTTTTATCTCACGAGAATCCAT
The DNA here is from genome assembly GCF_002341865.1 of Clostridium sp. UBA2485. Taxonomy (GTDB): domain Bacteria; phylum Bacillota; class Clostridia; order Clostridiales; family Clostridiaceae; genus Clostridium_J. Next base: position 69,305 of record NZ_DDOV01000038.1, read on the forward strand.
AAACATCTTCTTTCAGTGTTACACATTTTTCAAAAACACCATCAATTGTAACAATCTTTCCTAAATGTTCTTCCATTGACCCAATAAATTCTAACAATGTTCTGTTGCTAGGAACTTCATCCACAATTTTCACCAGTTGTCCAGCTTTTAGTTCTGTCATAATATAATTGCTTCCATATGTGTATAATTTATTTACATATATTTAGGTACTGCCTATTCTTTAAAATGTGACACACAGGATAAAAAAGTCATGACCACCTGTAAAACGGGTGACTTGCTTTAGCCCTATAAGAGCGTGTTACTGGCTGTGCTACCCGCACATTCAACTATATAACTTATACAAAACTCCCCTAGTGCCATTAAAATAGCTATTTTTTCTACGATTATATTAGCTTCTATTCTAAATCAAATACTTTATTCATTGCTCAAAATAGTGCTTTTTAACTTATTAGTTTATCTATTTTAATACTTTAGCTTCTTATAATAAATTTTATTTATTTACAAAATCAGCATTTTCTGCTCACCGTTAAAAGCTCTCTGGAACTACAGGTATAACCTGTGGCATTCATAATACGAAATAAATATAGCCGTAGAGTAAGTTCTACGGCTGCTTAATTATCTAATATCCTGCTTTGTATAATAAACTATTCCAATTGCTCCTGGGCCAACATGAACTCCTATTACTGGTCCTATGTCGCATATTTCAACCTTTAAACCAAAGATGTCTTTTATCTTATTACTTAATTCAATTGCCTCATTAAAGCAATTGATATGATGAATAACTACTTCCCCTAATCCATATTTATTAGTATCTTCTAACATTTTCTCCAACATTGTTGTTACAGCTTTCTTTTTGGTTCTAACTTTTGTATATATTGTTGTTTTTCCTTCTTCAACCGTCAAAATAGGGATTATTTTAAGTAAATTCCCGATTAGGGCACTTGCTCCTCCAATTCTCCCACCTTTTTTTAAATATTCAAGATTATCTGGTATAAATAAAAACCTACTTCTCTTTAGGTTTTCTTCAGCAATTCTCTTAACTTCTTTTAATTCCTTCCCTTCCTTTGATGCTCTTGCAGCTAAAATAGCCGCAAATCCAAGTTGCATACAATTAGAACGAGAATCTAATATTTCTATTTTTGCACTTTCGTATTCTTCTAAAATCATATTTTTTACTATATGAGCCGTTGAGTATGTCCCACTCATCTCTGAAGATAAAAATATACACAGAATGTTATCACCATTCTCTACAATATATTTCATAGCATCATATAACTCTTCAATAGAAGGCTGAGAAGAAGTAGGTATTCCTTCCTTCTCCATCTTTTTATAAAAGTTTTCATTACTTATATCAGATTCTTTAAAGTTATCATTTTCAAATATAACATTTAAAGATATAGTTTTTATATCTAATTCTTCTTTAATATTTTTATCAATATAGCTTGTGCTATCAGTTAAAATTTTTACCGCCATAATTTTCTCCTCAATCATTAAATTACTATTTGCCGCCAATTTATATAGCTAATATTTAAATTGTTTCAAGGCATCTAAAAAATTAACTAATCAAAGATTATAAAGATGCCTTATTGTAAATTTATATTTATTATTAAATTTTAGTTACTTTGTAAATAAGTATATATACTTATTTGAGTTATTGAAACCCTATAGACAAATTTTAAAACTTTTTATTTATAAAGTCTTTATATATTTCTATATTTAATAAGTTTTTCACTTTACATATTAATTTATTCAAATTAAAAAGTCTTAACTCTATATTAACAACTATAACAGCTTTAATGCTTATTTGCTTCAATTTTTCTTAACTTTCTATATATTTTTTATTTAGTCACCTTAAATATTTTAATTATTGGTAATTATCCTTACTTGTTCCAAAATATTTTTTTATAATAATTTTCTTATTAGAAAAAATCTTATATATCAAAATAAGGAGTAGAAGCTATAGCTTCTACTCCTTATTTTATCTTAACCAAATAAAACTCTGTCACTTAATGATTCTTCACTTTGAAGATCATCAAAATGAGAAAGTAATTTATTTACTGTTAATTCTTTTTTCTCATCTTTACATACATCTAAAACTATATTGCCCTGATGCATCATTATTAATCTATTTCCCATACTTATGGCATGATTTAAATTATGAGTTACCATTAAAGTTGTAATTTTATGTTCTTTTATAATTTCATCAGTAATCTCATTAATTCTTTCTGATGTCTTAGGATCTAATGCCGCTGTATGCTCATCTAAAAGCAATATTTGAGGTTTGCTCATTACAGCCATAAGTAGTGAAAGTGCTTGTCGTTGTCCACCAGATAATAATCCAACCTTAATATTTATTTTATTTTCAAGACCTAAATCTAATTTACATAACATTTCCTGAAAAAAGTCTATATTTTTTTTAGATATACCATTAGTTAAATTAAATGTATTTCCTTTATTTTGTGCCATAGACATATTTTCTAAAATTGTCATATTAGGTGCTACCCCTGATGATGGATTTTGAAATACCCTTCCTATAACTTTGGAACGTTTATATTCAGGCATAGTAGATATATCTTTATCATCTAGGACAATAGTACCATCATCCAGTGCTATTGCTCCTGATATTATATTCATAAGAGTAGATTTTCCTGCTCCATTACTTCCTATTATAGTTATAAAATCTTCTTTTTCCACATTAAGATTGAATTTATTAAATATAACTTTTTCATTTACTGTATTACTATTAAAAACTTTATATAAATTATTTATCTGTAACAAGAACCTCACCTCCTGTTGCTGCTTTTTTTCTAATTTTAAAACTAAAATTTTTATTATTTAATGATAATGCTATAACTACTATAATTACTGTTACAAGTTTTAAATCCGTAGGCTGAAAGCCTAGCTCTAAGGCAATAGCTATTATAGCCTTATATATTACTGAGCCTAATATAGCCATAGTAGTTCCTTTTACTATATTAACTTTTTTAAGTATCGATTCTCCAATTATAACAGCAGCAAGTCCCATTACTACAATACCAGTTCCCATACCCACATCTGCAAATCCCTGATATTGAGCCATTATAGCCCCAGACAATGCAACTAGTCCATTAGAAATCAAAAGTCCTACTATCTTAATCATGTCCTTATTAACTCCTAGAGAAGTTACCAATTGCTCATTATCTCCTGTAGCTTTAAGAATAAAGCCTAGCTTAGTTTTCAAAAATAAATCTAATATAATCTTTGAAGCTAATGCAAAGATAGCGATTATGATTATAGGATTAGAAATTGATGTGAAAATAGTGTCTTTCCCAAATAGAGGAATATTAGATTTTCCCATTATCCTTAAATTTATTGAATATAATGCTATCATCACAAGAATTCCTGACAAAAGGTTAGTTATCTTCAGTTTTACATGAAGTAATCCTGTTATGACTCCTCCTATACCTCCTGATATGAAAGCTAATAAGCATGCTATAAATGGATTTATACCATTCATAAGACAAACTGCTGCAATGGATGCACCTAATGGAAAGGTTCCTTCTACTGAAAGGTCAGGAAAATCTAGTATTCTATAAGTTATATAGACACCGATAGCCATTATAGAAAATATTAATCCTTGCTCTAATATATTTATCAATAGTCCCATCTAATTAACACCTCCTGTAACCTTCTCAGCTTTATCATCTAAATCATTAGGAATAGTGATATTTAGCTTTTTGGCTGCATCAGTATTAATTATTAACTGCATTTCATCTAAGGTCACTATAGGAATGTCTTTAGGATCTTTTCCATTGATTATATCAACAGCCATAAGTCCTGTTTGAAACCCAAGTTTATAGTAGTCAATACCATTAGTTGCTAATGCACCAGACTCAACATGTGCTTTTTCTGCACCTATTATTGGAATATTATTTTTAAAACATTGAGCAGAAATTAATGGCATTGATGATGCTACTATATTATCTGTAGGAGTGTATAACACATCAACTTTCCCAAATAGAGAATTTAGTGCTTGTGGCACATCATTAACATTAGTTATTCCTGCTGTTACAATTTCTAACCCAAATTGAGGTGCTGCATTTTTAGCATTATTTACTTGAATTTCTGAATTTTTTTCACTGGTATTATATAAAATACCTACTTTTTTAGCTTCCGGTAAAATTTTCTTTAGAAGTTCAAACTGTTTATCAATTGAAACATAATCTGAGGTACCTGTAACATTTGTTTCAGGTTCTTTTATAGACTTAACGAGGCCAGCCTCTACTGGATCTGTAACTGCTGTTACCAAAATTGGTATATCTTTTGTTGTATTGTAGGCTGCTTGAGCTGCAGGTGTTGCTATAGCCATTATCATATCCATTTTTTGAGATACAAATTTTTGTGCTATAGTTTGAGTTGTAGGAATATCTCCTTGGGCATTTTGAAAATCAAATGTTATATTTTTATCTTCTTCAAAGCCCTTTGATTTTAAACCATCAATAAATCCCTTTCTTGTAGCATCTAGTCCTGGATGCTCAATTAATTGTGAAATACCGATTTTAATTTCTTTATTATCATTGGAATGTGTTTTATTAGAATTTGCACATCCTCCTAAAATAGCCGCAGTTAATAACACTGCAAAAACGCTTTTTAATCTTTTTGCTACCATACTACCATCCTCCAAAATATTTATAGTTATAAAACAAAAAACTCCCCTATAGGAGAGTTATATAACAAAAAAACATAGACTCATTTTAATATCTCCTACAAAACTACCATTTTACCTAATTAAAATCTACTACACATAATGATATTTAATTTTAGTTAACCTTCTAAATACTACTTTAAAACTACAAAACTACTATTCTACTACATAAGCCAAAAAATTGACTTGTTAATATTTTATGTCTATTTCTTTAAGTTGTCAATATTATTTTTTTTACATATTAGGAATTGAACGGTGTCCTATTCCTATTACAACTTCATTTAAATGAAGCAACCCTATGCTCATAAATATACATACACTTAAATGTTCTCCATATCTTGCTATTCCAATTTTTCCACCAACATTAAGCCCATTGGCCTTTGCTGCAACTTGCATAATTGCTTCTCTTGTTGCACCTACCACTGCACCATCATGGACATGACAATCTTCTATTATTCCATTTCTTTTTGAAGCAACTAATGCTCTTTCTATTATTTTAGGAATAGAACTATTAATATTTCCACCAACATCTACTGCTACTGTCAAAATTCCTTTTTGCCTTAGCTCAGCTTCTAATGCTTTTTCTTCTTCTCTAGAAGATATAGCAAGTTTCAAAGCAATTTTTGCTACATCTATACTATCTATAGCCATAATATTTCACCTCAAATTTATTATTATACAAAACATTATAAACTAATTCATCAGGTAGTTAAATAAAATTCTTATTACGAATTAATACTTTACCTTTATTACAATTCAAATAAAAACAAAAGTAACTTTATGCAAAGCTAATTAATGACCTTCATATAAAGTTACTTTTATAAAGAATTATATTTTTATTTTTTTTACTATACCTTCATATAGATAATCTAAATACTCTGTGTCTACATCTTCATCTTTTAATGTATTTATCCTATTTTTAGCTTTGTCTAACACTTCTTTTGCTTCAGCAAAATCCTTTTGTTTTATACATCTACTTGCATATTCTAATAAATAATCAACTTTTAAAACCAACTCTGCTAAATCTTCTCTTTTATCATTAACTAATTTAACTAATAAATAATATATCTTTGGAGAAGAATTTGCCTTAGAATTACTTAAAAGTTCATTATTCTTACTATTTTTTTTAGACATTTTCTTACACCTCTTCATATTTTCTTAGTTATATATTTCCCATTTATAAATAATTAATTGATGTTATAAAAAATATTATAATTAATAAAAATTCTAATATTTTATTTAAAGAGTTTTATAGAAAAGCTAATATATATTCTAGCAGATGTAATAATTGGAACCTTTTATCTATTTCTTAGTTTTAAAATACTTATATACATTCATAAAAATATTTATTTTTTAAATTAGTGTTTTACAAACTTTATTTCTGGATAGCGGTTTGCTATCTTCTCTAGCATAGTAGATCCATCACCTTTAACATATTTATCAAAAAATGAAAGGCTTACATCATTAACCACATGATGAATATATTTTAAATCTTCACCTTTCGTTTTAAATACTGATGTAAATTGATTAAGATCAGTGTAGCTCATGTGATCTGTATTAGGAATAGTAAGAGAGTATACGCCTCCAGTCATAGCAACTTGTCTTCGTCTGGCTAATTCACCCCATATGTTGTTATATATATCACTGTTTAAACTAGGCTGCTCTTTTGCAGCATTCATATAATCTTCACTTTCCTGCGCATCCATTATCATGAATGGTTTGCCAATGCCTTTTTTGGGTACTGACTTTCCAAACAGACCACCATCCATATTAATGCCAGCCTTAACTCTATTATCTTCAAGTAACATATGCATGGTATTCGCCCCTCCATAGGAATGACCAAGCATACCTATACGGCTCATGTCAATAAGCCCACCAAAACCATTATCTGAATTATCTTTGTTTAATTCTTCTAATTTATCTAAGCCAAATTTTGCATCTTCAGTCCATAATTGCATATGCTCATCTAATAAGTATACCCCATCTTCTAATTGAGTTTTAACAGGAGCAACACGTCCATCAGGAAACACAGTAGCCGCTGCATCATAGGTATGATCAATAGCAGCAACAATATAGCCATGACTTGCTAACTCCTCCACCTGAAAAGTGTTTTGGTTACAATATAGATTCATACCATGAGAAAATATTAATAATGGCCATGCTTTCTCTTCTTTTGATATCAATGCACCCTGATGAGAATTGGTCTTAAGTTGTCCTAAATGATCCAAAGCAAATACAGGATAAGATAAACCAATAGCTAATTCCCTAGGATTTTTAATATACGGTGCTAAAGGCTCATTGCTTCCAGCCTTTGCAGGATACCAAATCTGTACCATCAACTCTCGATGATCATTTGGATCTTCTGTATAGTTTTCAGGTCGTTTATAATCAATAAAATGAAATGTCTTTGTTCCTAACTCATACGGTCCTGTAGGTTTAGCAAATGAAAACATTGGCATAATAAGTGGTAGCCCAACTGCAACTATAAAGTATATTCCTATAAGGAATCCCTTAAATATGCGAGCACCCTTTGAAGCTGACACTGTATATTTACGGGGAAATATAAAAATTTGTAGTAACAATATGACTAGCACTAAGTATGCAGGAATCATTTGCTATCTATATCCTTCTATCATTAATTGTAGAGTTGTAACCACAGCAGAAATTCCTAGCAAAATTACATTATTACGAGTAGCACCTCTTTCGAACATCAAAACCCGACCTAAGATTAAAAAATTTAATAAAATAATAATTAATTCCATAACCCTCATAACATTTCTCTCCATTCTTTTATTACATTTTCAAAGTTTTCAAACTTTGAATTAAACCCTTATTTTTACCATCTAAAAATTCTTTAAATTTACTATGTGTGTACTTACTAATATAAGCTAAATTAAAATAGCACAAGAATGCACTCTTAATGCAATTTCTAGTGCTATTTTAATTGTTCTATTTAAATATTTTTTTAGTAATATTAGTGATTATATAGGTGAATGGTAATGATAGTATTATTAATAAAATAGATATAAAAATATATATTTTATCTGAATTATAAAACATAAATAAATCTCTTGCTTGAGGTATTACAAATGCTGCTGAGAACAGTATAGCCATTACCATTACAAGTAAAGCCTTAAAAGCATTTAATGGTTTTGCCACTTTTAATAGAACAATTAAACTAATTCCACCTAATACCAGTATGGACAATGTTCTGCATTGTTCTATCGTTAGATTATTAAAATAGCCTAACAAAAATATTGTAAGCGTACTTAAGCCTATTACTATACCATTAGGTATTGATACTTGAAGAACCCTTTTTAGAAACCCTCTACTAACACGTTCCTTATTAGGTGCTAGAGCAAGGAAAAAAGATGGAATACCTATGGCAATAGATCCTATTAAACTTAACTGGATTGGCATAAATGGAAAAGGTAGTAATATCAATCCAAATACAAGAGAAAGTATCATAGAGTATACTGTCTTCGATAAAAATAATTCTGATACTCTCTCTAAGTTATTTATAAGCTTTCTGCCTTCTACTACAACTTTAGGAAGAGCACTAAAATCTGAATTTAATAAGACAAGTTGCGCTACTGCCTTTGTAGCATCAGAACCATTAGCCATTGCAATACCACAATCTGCTTCCTTTAACGCTAAAACATCATTTACTCCATCACCAGTCATAGCAACAATATGCCCCTTTGATTGAAGAGATTTTACTATTGTTTTCTTTTGATGAGGAGTTACTCTACCAAAAATAGTATTATTCTCAATAATTTCTGCTAATTGTTCACTATCTTCTGGTAAAGTTCTAGCATCTACATATTTATCAGCACTTTTAATACCTGCTCTCTTTGCAACAGCAGATACTGTTACAGGGTTATCTCCTGATATTATTTTTAGTTCAACACCTTCTTTTTCAAAATATTGAAAACTCTTAGTTGCCTCTTCTCTTATAATATCTTCAATAAGAATTAAAGCTGTTTTCTCTACATTATTTAATGCCTGATTTTTAAATTCATCCTCTGAGGCCTTTGCTAAAAGAAGTACTCTTCTTCCTTTTATAGCTTCACCTTCAACTATTGATTTTATTTCTTCATATTCATCCTTCAAAATCATTTCTGGAGCCCCAAGAACCCATGCTCCTTTTTCTTCAAATTCAACCCCACTCCATTTTTTTTCAGAAGAAAATGGTATTTTATTTTTTATTTTTAATTCTGGTTTATCCTTATATTTTTCTAATATAGCCTGTTGTGTTGGATTTATACTAGGTGATCCATGAACTATTCCTGCAAGAATTTCTTCAATATCATTAATATCATTATTTTCTAAAGCTACTACATCTACTACCTTTAACTTCCCTTCTGTTATAGTTCCTGTTTTATCGAGACATAACACATCCACCCTAGCTAAAACCTCTGTAGCTGGAAGCTCTTGTACAAGAGTATCCCATTTAGAAAGCCTTACAACTGCTACTATAAAAGTCGCACTTGTTAAAAGTACAAATCCTTCAGGCACCATACCTATAATACCTGAAGCCGCTCCTATAATTGCATCTTGCCAACTTCTATCAGCAAACAGAAGTTGTGTAGCAACAAGTAATATTCCTATAGGAATTACAAGCCAAATTATCACTTTAAATATTTTATTTACTGCTATTTGAAGTTCCGAATTAATAAGCTTATATCTTTTTGCCTCTTCCGCAAGTTTAGCTGAATATGTATCAGCGCCAACACTTGTTACCTTAGCATAACCATTTCCTGCTACTACAAAACTTCCTGATAAAATTTTTGAAGAAGACTTCTTTAATACAGGATCTGATTCTCCAGTAAGTAAAGATTCATCTACTTCAATTTCGCTTCCATGTAATATTTCTGCATCAGCTACTATTTTTGCTCCTGGATTTAAAACCATAACATCATCAATAACTAAATCTTCCATGGAGATTTCTTTTTCTACCCCATTTCTCATAACCTTAACATTAGTCATGTTTAAAAGAGAAAGTTTTTCTATTATAGCCTTAGCACGAACTTCTTGAACAACGCCAATCATCGTATTAGTTATTATAACGCCTGCAAAAAGAGCATTTTTAGGTGATCCTGCTATAATAACAATTATGGCTAAAACTGCATTTAAAGCATTAAAACTAGTAAATAAATTTGCTCTAATTATCTGCCCAATTGTACGGGATGGTGTTTTAGGAATAATATTTACTTTACCTTTTTTAACTCTATCCTTTACCTCTTTATCTGTAAGTCCATAATTTACATCGTTACTTTTTGAAATTTTATAAGATTTGTTCTCATATATAAACTCTGATCTCATATAGCCACCTCTTTTTAGTTCCATTTGAATTACTTATACCAACTACGGTATCTTCAAAGAGTAATTATTTCGTATAAGCTTATTTAATGGGGTTTCTCAATGGGAATTCAACTTATACAATATTTTAATTTCTATAACAAAAATTCTTTTCTAAATAACTATTTAACATATCTATATTAAAAATATACATAAGATAAAATTTCAAAGTATTAAATAAATAATACTCGTTATTTCTCTTATATAATTTAATGCTTAGTTATAATCTTGCTTCTTTATATATTCTAATTATCTTTTATTAGAATACACTTAGAAAATACCAATTAATTTATTAGATTTCCATTTGAAATATTATACTTTTAATTAATAATAAAGTTTATCCTTATTTCTTAACAATAATTCGTTTTTACATATATCTTTTATTACATAGATGTAATCTTATTGTAAGGAAAATAAATAGCACATATGTGCCTATTGCCTTAAAATCAAACCATAAACAAAGTTTGTCATGTTAAGTATATCTTTTGGTAAACTTTGTGCTTAAATAATATTCTAATTTATAGTAAGGAGAAATGAAAATGAAAAGAATTATTAAATTATTATTTATATCATTACTTTCAATATCTTTATTAACAGGCTGTTCACTAACTGATAAAATTTTAAGTAAGGCAAATGGTGTAGCATTATACGGAAGCCAACAGCAAGTTGAAAATACCATTGAAAAGTATAAAAAAGAATTAAAATCAGAAACATCCCATGAAATTAAAGTAACAGAGATAGACAATAAAAAATTAATGATAATAAATAAAACTACTGCTGAGGCATTTATTAACCGAGGTATATTTAAGAAAGTTGATACAGATGATAATACAGAAATATTAAAATCTTTACCAACAGTTACAAGTGATACTGGTGTATTATTTGCAAAAAATAATGTTGAAAATTTAATGATTAATGATAAAAAATTAAATGTTAAATATGAAGGAAATGCTATTATTGGCGATGGCCGCGTATATGTTGATATGTTTGCAATTGTTGACGATTCAATTTGGAAAACAATTGATGGTGAAGAAAAGACTATAGGATTATTAGAGTTCAATAAAGATCCTAAACATGAACTGATTAACTTCGATGTGGAACTCGCACAATTAATAAAATTTGAATAAAGCTTAAAAACATAAAAACATTATAATTTGATTATAGATGTTTTTATGTTTTTTTATTATAATGATGATAAAATATGTAAAATATAGCTTTATTTTTCATATTCATTGTAAATCTTATTTTAAATCTATAATTTAAAATACAGATTCAAATTTTTAAAAAATATGGAGGGGGTTATGGTAAATGGTAACTTATAAAAGATGTTCAGAGGTAGATATAAATTCAGTCTACGAAGCTTTCCAAATTGGTTTTTCTGACTATATTATAAAAATTAATATGTCTAAAGATGACTTTATAACTAGATTTTTAGGACCAGAAGGAAACTGTTTAGAGCATTCATTTGTAGCACTTGATGAAAACAAGGCTGTTGGTGTTATACTTGGGGGAATCAAAGTATATGAAGGAATAAAAACAATAAGATGCGGCACCTTAGGCATTCATCCAGAGTATAGAGGTAAAGGAATTAGTAATAGACTTTTTGAACTCCATAAAGAAGAAGGAATAAAAAATGAATGTAAACAACTATTTCTTGAAGTTATAGTTGGTAATGATAGAGCTGTTAATTTTTATAAAAAACTTGGTTATGAAAAAATTTATGATCTTTCCTACTATTCATTTGATGATACATCAAAGTTAAAAAAATATGATATTACAAATGTTCATATTAGAAAAATTGATTTATCTGAATTTGAGAAAGTCATAGATAAAGCAAAAGACATTCATATTAACTGGCAAAATGATATGGACTATGTAAAAAAATGTGACAATACATTCTATTATGGCTCATACTATGGTGATGAATTAGTCGGGTCTCTTTGTATTAGCTCCAATGGAAAACTTAGTTTTTTATGGATTAAAAGTGAGTTTAGAGGAAAGGGAATTGCCACATCTCTTTTAAACAAAGCTTGTGAAGAATTAGCTATATCAAAAATTGCTGTTGCATTTCCTAATAACAATCTTTTACAGGGATTTTTAAAACATATGAACTTTAAAAAAGATAATATTAACCAATATGAAATGTATTTAACTTTATAATTAAATTTATAAGCAATATACTTATTCTATTTTAACTGTGATAATTATCACAGAATATTAAATGAATTACTATATAATTAACTATAAACTAACTTACCTAATGATCTCAAAATATTATATTAATTTATTTAATAGGAGAATAATGATATGGAAAAGCAAAGAGTAAACTATAAAAAACTCTATTATGGATTTCCTGTTTTTTTCGTAAGCTTTTATGATGAAAATGGCGTTCCTAATGTAACCACACTTTCATCATCCTATACTTTAAGAGATATGATTTGTCTAGGTTTTGGCAGTAGGGGCTATGCTATAAACCAAATAAAAAAAGTCAAAGATTTTGTTATAAACATACCAGATAGAAACTTAATGAAAGAAATAGATTTCTGTGGATATTCCTCAGGACATAATTGCAAAAAATTTGGTTTTGTAAACTTAACCCCAGTAAAATCAGATATTATAAATGCACCTATGATTGAAGAATGTCCAATATCTATTGAGTGTACATTAACAGATGTAATAGAAAAGGATTATTATTATGGTATTACCAATATATTAGCTCAGATTAAAGGTAGATGTGTTTCATCAGAGCTTTTAAATGAAGAAGGATATTTAGATTATAAAGAGCTAGATCCAGTTCTTTATGTTGGTGATGATAGTGAGCGTGTCTACAAATATATTGATAAAAAACATATAGATAGTTCAAAATCTTTTATTTAGTTTAAAAATATATTCACATTTATAAAACATGTCTTTGATAAAGATATTAAGAGAGCTAATGAATAGCTCTCTTAATATAATGTCCTTAAAAGAATATTATAACAAATTATTATTGTTAATTTTATTTATTTGATATTTTTCAACCATCTGTATGCAGTTAACATGTCATCCTCATTATCATAAATGTTCATCTTTTTAGCTATCGCAAAAGCAAATTCCATAAATGCTTGTCCAGTTGAGGTTATGATGTTTTCATCAATTACAACATCTTCATTTACTACATGTGACTTATTAAACAAATATGAAAATTCAGAGTCAAGTTGTATTCCCTCTCCATCTCCAGTACATTTTTTATTATCAAGGATGCCGTAATTAGCCATTAGAAAAACTCCACCACAAATACCAGCAATAACTTTTTTACTATTATTTAATTTTGTCATGAAATCTCTAAGTATTGAATTATTATAAAGATTATCATTACCAGCTCCACCAGGAATTATAAAAACATCTATATCATCTGGATTAAGCTCTGATATTGTTTTATCTGGTAAAAATCTTTGTTTCTCTCCACTTATATATGGCCTATTTTCTAAAGCAGCTGAAAAAATGTTTTTCTCATCAAACAATGATGCCGCAAACATAATTTCATAACCAAGGAACCCGTCATAATAAAAAATACATACGTTCATATAATCATCTCCTATTTAATTATTTACTTTACAATATTTGAGATATTTAAGTTATTATTTTCTTTTACGTGCTTTAATTATAAAATATAATGACTGACACCTATATGTCAGTCATTATATTTCTCTAATAATTCTTTTAGATATTCTTTAGTTTCCTCTTTTAGATATTTAGGCTCTATCACTTCACATTCTTTACCAAAGCCCAAAATAAACTTTATTAATCCCTCTTCATATGGGAAAAAATCCTCAACAATAAACTCTCCATCTTCTAAAATTTTAATTTTATCTTTAGAAAAATATTCTTTTAATTGTTCTCCAATTTTATAAGTAAATTTTAACTTAACTTTAATACTTTTATTACTATATCCTTCATCAAATATTTTTTCTATTTCTTCTTTAGAAATATCTTTTTTTATGAAATTTCTACCTAGTTTAAGATTTCTTATTCTAACTAATTTAAACATTCTATAAGAATTTTTTATTCTGCAAAAAGCTATTAAATACCATGAACCTTGATCGAACTTTATTTGAATAGGTTCAGCTATTCTTTCATAATATTCCATCCTTCTATTTATATAATAAAATTCTAATAATCTGCTCTCTGCAATTGCTTTATTAATTAAAAATAAATATTCTTTAAGTTCATCCTCCATGCTAAAATGAGACATATTTATACTTAATTTATCATACTCAAATATTTCTTTTTTATATACATTTTCAAATTTTAAAATAATATTATTAAATTGTTCGTTATTACCAAACAAAAGCTTTAAATTATTCATTATTGACATTAATGGTTGAACTTCTTTTTTATTTAAAAAGAGATTATCTAAATTATAATTTTCCATTATATAAAAGCCGCCATTTTTTCCTCCAATAGAAGCTATAGGAACACCTGCTTCACTTATTTTTTCTATATCTCTATATATAGTTCTTATAGATACTTCAAAGTGCTCTGCAAGTTCCTTTCCTGTAACCATACCCTTATTAGAAATTATTAATAAAATTGATAATAATCTATCTACCCTCATGTTTACACTCTACGTTTTTAACGCTTTTACCCTTTCTTAATTTTCACTTTCTTGTAATTTAATCTCCAAAGATGCATATAGGTGAAAAATTTAATGACTATTACTAAGTTAATTTAAGCAAGGTTTATCTGCCTATTTTTCTTCTTATCACCAAAAAAATGTGTTCATCAACATTATTTTACATATTTTTAAATTACAATAAAAAACATGCTTAAATGTAAAATATTTTATTTATTTTCCAATAATTATACTATATATCCATTGAGAACGGTATTCATGCAATGTTATAGTATAGCTATAATATATACTACGGGGGGATATAAAAATGAAAATGAAAAAAATTCTATTGTCATTTTCTCTAATTATGATTCTTTGTTTATCTTTAGGAGCTAATGTTGAAGCAACAGTTGTAAAATCAGCAGCAAATAAACCAAAGGATATAAAGTCTATAAAAGTGGATAAGATTACTAATACTAAAAATAGTAGGGGTTTAAAAGATATAACATTAGAGGAGTTTTTTAAAAAGATTAATAATAAAAAAGAAGAAGAATTGATAAAAAAAATAGTGGTAGGTTCTGAACCAGAAAGTATACTAATTTTAAAAGAAAAAGACAAGGAATTATATACTTTAATGGTACATAAAAATGTGGATCCATCAGATATATTTGACAATGCAAGTATTATTTTTGATTATGACTTCACAAAAGGTAATTCCAATAAATCACTAACATTAGGAAATTATTTTGAATTATTAGATTTACTAGATAAAATTAATTCAAAAGTCTTATTTAAAAATGTAGTTGATTATATTGATAATAAGGAACTAAGTTCTCAAATAGTCCCTTATGCTGTAAATTGTGCTGATGTAATATATAATAATGCAAATGAGTTTGCAATGGATAGCCGTTTAAAAAATAGTAAAGAATACTATTCCAAATCTCAAATAACAACAGATAACAAGGGTTGTATTGGAGTAAATCTTAATACAATAAAAGGTAAAGTAAACTATTTTATAATGATAGTTAAATTTTAATTGTTACTAATAACAAAGTATATAGATTTAAAATTTTATAAAAAAAGCTGTGAACATTTTGTCCTTGTTCACAGCTTATATATTGCCAAATTTCACATATCATATGAGAACGGTATTAATACAATGCTATAGTATAGCTATAACATATGCTACGGGGGGATATAAAAATGAAAATGAAAAAAGTTCTATTGTCATTTTCTCTAATTATGATTCTTTGTTTATTCTTAAGGGTTAATACTCAAGCAGTAGAAGCAAAATCCATAACAAACAAGCCAAAAGATATAAAGTCTATAAAAGTAGATAAGATTACTAATTCTAAAAACAGTAGAGGTTTAAAAGATGTAACATTAGAGGAGTTTTTTAAGAAAATTAATAATAAAAAAGAAGAGGAATTGCTAAAAAAAATAGTAGTAGGTTCAGAACCAGATAGTATACTAATTTTTAAAGAAAAAGACAAAGAATTATACACTTTAATGGTATATAAAAGCGTAGATCCATCAAATATATTTTACAATATAAGTATTATTTTTGATTATGACTTTACACAAGGTAAATTAAATAGATCACTAACATTAGGAAATTATTTTGAATTATTAAATTCTCTGGACGAAACTAATTCAGAAGCTTTATTTAAAAATATGCTTGATTATATTAATAATAAAGAACTAATTTCTCAAATGTCTACTTATGCTAGAAATTGTATTGATGTAATGTTTAATAATGCCAATGAACTTGAAATAGATAGCGTTTTAAAAAATAGTAACGATTACTATTTAGAATCTCAAATGGCAGCAAATAATAAGAGTTGTACTGGAGTAAGTCTTGGTACAGTACAAGGAAAAATAGAATATCTTATAATGATAGCTAAATTTTAATTGTTACTAATAACAAAGTATATAGATTTAAAATTTTATAAAAAAAGCTGTGAACATTTTATCTTTGTTCATAGCTTTTTTTATTAAGTTTCATATATATTAAATTTATATTTTATTTACATAGCTTGTTCTTCTAAATTTCCACTGGTAAATTGGCTATTATAAAGATCTGCATAGAAGCCACCTTCTAATAAAAGCTCATTATGATTACCTTTTTCAATTACACTACCATTATTCATAACAAGTATTAAGTCTGCATCACGGATTGTTGATAATCTATGTGCTATAACAAAACTTGTTCTTCCCTTCATAAGTTCTATCATTGCTTTTTGTATATAAGACTCTGTTCTTGTATCTACACTACTTGTTGCCTCATCTAAAATTAGTATTGCAGGGTCAGCAAGTATGGCACGAGCAATTGTAAGTAATTGTTTTTGTCCTTGAGAAATATTAGAAGCCTCTTCATTTAGTATTGTATCATATCCATCTGGAAGAGTTCGAATAAAGTGGTCAGCATGAGCTGCCTTTGCTGCCTTAATAATCTCTTCATCAGTAGATCCACTACGTCCATAACCTATGTTCTCTCTTATAGTACCATTAAATAACCATGTATCTTGAAGTACCATTCCAAACATGCTGCGTAAATCTCCACGATTTAAATCTTGAATATTAACACCGTCTACGGTAATCTTACCATCATTTATCTCATAAAAACGCATTAATAAGTTAACAAGTGTGGTTTTTCCTGCACCAGTTGGACCTACAATAGCAATAGTTTGACCTTGTTTAACATCAATATTCATATCTTCAATAAGAGTAACATCCTCTTTATATCCAAATTTAACGTGTTCAAATTTAACTTCACCTTTAGGAGATTTTATAACATTATTGTATTCACTATCTTTAATCTCTTCAACTTCATCAAGAAGTTCAAAAACACGTTCAGCAGATGCAACAGTCGATTGAAGAATATTTGCTATATTTGCTGTTTGAACTATTGGTTGAGTAAATTGTTTTGAATATTGAATAAAAGCTTGTATATCACCAATTTTAATTCTTTCCTTAGTAACAAAAATACCCCCTACAACACATATAAGTACATATCCTATATTACTAATAAAAGTCATTAAGGGCATGATAATACCAGAAATAAATTGAGCTTTCCAACCTGCATCATATAATTTTTCATTAATTTCATCAAATTCATTTATTGACTTTTCTTCATGTCCAAATGCCTTAATAATTTTATGACCAGTATACATCTCCTCAACATGACCATTTAACTCACCAAGTGACTTTTGCTGCTGAGCAAAATGCTTTTGTGATTTTGATGCCACAACTTTTGTTACAAATATATATAATGGCAAAGTTACAATACAAATAAGTGTCAATACTGGACTTATAGTAAGCATCATAACAATAATACCTATAAGTGTAAGCATGGATGTTATAAGCTGTGTAATACTCTGTTGTAATGTACTACTAATATTATCAACGTCATTGGTCACACGGCTCAATATTTCCCCATGGGTATGAGAATCAAAAAATTTAAGTGGTAGACGTGAAAGTTTATTATTAATATCATTACGCATATTATAAACTGTCTTCTGTGCAACACCAGCCATAATTAATTGCTGAACATAGTTAAAAGCTGCACTAATTATATAAAATGCTATTAAAATAAGAATTATATGTCCTATATAATCAAAGTCAACACTAGGCACAGGTTGATTCATCTTTATAGCCATAAACTTAGCCATAAGACCTTCAAATAGAGTTGTTGTAGCTTTTCCCATTATTTTAGGTGTTACAATACTAAAAACCGTACTTAGAATAGCCATTAAAAATACTGCACAAATTTGCAGTTTATGAGGTGCTAAATATCCTATTAATCTTTTTAGTGTTCCTTTAAAATCCTTTGCTTTTTCTACAGCCATACCCATACGAGGTCCACCATGACCTACTTTTGCTCCATTGTTTGGTTTACGCTCTACACCTTTTTCGCTCATGCTAATTCCTCCTCTGACAGCTGTGAAGATACAATTTCACGATATACATCACAATTATTTAAAAGTTCTTTATGATTTCCTATTCCTGCAATTTGTCCATCATCTAAAACTATAATTCTATCTGCATCCATAACTGTACTTACTCTTTGTGCAACTATAATCACTGTTGATTTCCCTGTTTCCTTTTTAAGTGCTGCACGTAATTTTGCATCTGTCTTAAAATCCAAAGCAGAAAAACTATCATCAAAAACATATATCTCTGGTCTTCTCACCAATGCACGAGCTATTGAAAGACGTTGTTTTTGCCCTCCTGAAACATTAGTTCCACCTTGAGATATAACTGATTCAAATCCATCTTTCATATTAGAAATAAAATCTGAAGCTTGAGCAGTTTCTGCTGCCTGTTTAACTTCTTCATCAGAAGCATTTTCCTTACCATATCTTATATTGTCAGCTATTGTACCACTAAATAAGACTGCCTTTTGAGGCACAAAACCTACCTTCAATCTAAGATCTTCTTGAGTCATTTCTCTAATATCTATACCATTAACTAAGATACTACCACCACTAATATCATAAAAACGTGGTATAAGACTTATAAGTGTGGATTTACCGGAACCGGTTCCCCCTATAATTGCAGTAGTTTCACCAGGCTTTGCACTAAAAGAAATATTACTTAACGCTGGTTTCTCTGCACCAGGATAATTAAAAGTAACATCTTTAAACTCAATATAACCTTTTTTACTATTAGAGCTTTTAGTATTATCGCCATCATTTATTTCCGAAACAGTATCAAGCACTTCATTAATTCTCACCGCTGAAGCTGATGCACGAGGAATTAATATAAACATCATAGAAACCATAATTAATGAGAACATTATTTGCATTACATATTGAATAAATGCCATTAGATCTCCAACTTGCATACTTCCATTATCAATACGAATACCTCCAAACCAAACAACTGCAATTGTCGTAAAGTTAAGTACTACCATCATTATTGGCATTAATGCAGCCATTATTTTATTAACCTTTATAGCTGTATTAGTAAGATCTAAATTGGCTTTATCAAAACGCTTTTTTTCATGATCAATCCTATTAAATGCACGTATTACTCTAATTCCCGTAAGATTTTCACGTAATACAAGGTTTAATTTATCAATCTTTAATTGCATCATCTTAAATAATGGCATACCTTTTTTTCCAATAATACCTATGGCGATAGCCAGTATAGGCATTACAACAATAATGACTAGTGATAACTTTGCATCTTTCGATACTGCCATTATAATACCACCAATACACATCATTGGAGCACTAATCATCATACGAAGCATCATTACTAATACTTGTTGAATTTGTGTAATGTCATTTGTAGTTCTTGTAATAAGAGAAGATGCTCCTATTTTATCGAATTCTTGTAATGAATAGCTTTCAACTCTTGAAAAAACATTTTTACGAAGATCTTTACTAAATCCTGTTGCAACTTTTGAGGATAAAAAGCTAGCTAAAATTGTACAAATAGTACCTCCTGCCGCTACAAGAAGCATAAATCCACCAATTTTCAAAATATAGTTTGTATCTCCATTCACTATCCCAGTATCAACTATATTTGACATTAAAGTTGGTAAATATAGTTCAGAAAGGGATTGAAAAAATACAAGTATTAAAATAACAGCTATAGAAGCTGCATATGGTTTTAAAAACTTAAACAACTTAATCATTAATAATCATCTCCAGTCAGTTAAAGCTATTAAACTTTTCATGTAAAATTAAGTTAATAAATATCTTTAATAAAAAACTTATTGACTTTAGGCATCTGAAATAAAATTCTATTTAGTTTAATATTACATATCTACCTTTTTGTCACATACCTTTAAAAGATTATCACGCATTTGCATCAATAACCTACGAAGTAAAACTTGCTCTTCCATTGTAAAATTACTAAAACATTCCGATTCTATATTTTTTACAATTTCATTCATCTCTTTACAAATTTCTCTACCATATTCAGTTAGGTATACTCTTGATATCCGTTGGTCTTCAGTATCTTGGCGCCTCTCTACAAGTTTTGACTTTTCCATTCTATTTAACATTACCGTAATAGTAGCAGGCTTTATTTCAAGCTTACTAGCTAGTTCTTTTTGGCTTTGCCCATCTTTCATATATAAAACATGCAACATAGGTGGTTGCCCAGGATAAAGACCTATTTTATCAAGTTGCGTATGAGTGCGGTAGTAATGCAATCTTATCACTTGGTAAAAAACATGATATAGTGAATCAGATTCATGAAAATTCATTTATTTCCTCCTAACTATTTAGCTGGCTAAGTATTTTTTAATATTATCATTAAGTTATTTTCTAGTCAATAATTTTGTACAAATTTATATAAAAAATTTTAACTTTCTTATTTAATACTTTTGTTTCAGATGACTTACTGCCAAGTATTTACTATAGGGCTCCTTAATGAAAATTTAACTTATTCATGATTTTAATTTCCATAACAAAATTTTTTTTCTACGAATGAAAAATTAAGAATGAAANNTGAATTAAAAATTAAGAATGAATAATGAAGAATTGCGGTTAAAACTCCACCGTCAAAGCCTTTGGAGTTTTTTAAATAAACTTCATTTTAGAAATTCACTAGTAGTGAATTTCATCCTAAATCTTTCATTTTTAATTATTAATCCTTAATTTCTAAGGATTTAAGCTATTTTTATAGGAAACTTATTTTCCAGAGTATACTTTAAATTTTCACATTGTATCCCTATAAGTAGCTCCACTTTTCATATAGAATTTATATAAAAATATGTGAACTTAAATATAAGTTTTTAGCAAAAACTGACTGAAGAATTTTCATTAGTCTACTAATAATATTTATAATTGTTTTTATATTATTAATCATTGAGAATTATACCCTAAATTGTGATAAAATTCACATTTTTTTATGCTTTGTGAATATTAAACTTGCACAGAATTGATTTTGAAGTATACTCCTATAATGAAATAGCTATAAATACATATGAGAGAGTTGGGTTTAAAAGAGAAGCAATTCAAAGAGAGGTTTTATTTTATAATCATAAATACCACGATGCTATTTTAATGAGTATTTTGGAAGATGAATATAGATTAAAATATAATAAATAACTGCATTATGTTAAAAAACATCGTAACATATTCCTTTCTAGACATTATAAAATATATGTTTAGAAAGGAGTTTTTTATCCACATTTTAAAAATATAAATCAAATAATATCCACATTATTAACATTTATTTATGTAAGTTAAAATTTATCTATGATTAAAAAGCTATTTACTTTGTACTTTAATTGATTTATATATGATATTAAGACTCAATAAGATTTAAAATAAAGAATTATAATGAATATTTAAACTTATATGCTTAACAATAATACTAAAAATATGATATTAAAAAAGGTGATGTTATGAATGATTATTACTTAAATGCAGCCAAAGAATTAGAGAATTGGAAATCAAAAATGCGAAAAAAGCCTTCTATAATTAGCAAAGCATCAAAAGGTTTACAAAATAAATTCAATAATGTAATTCCAGAAAAATATCATAAAATGCTAACATCTGCAATAAAAAATATGATTAAATTTGTGCTTTTAGGTTCAGAGATTGCTACCAAACCTCCCTACGATATTTTAGATCTTGAAGAAAAAGAAAGATTAGTCAAGGAAAAAATTTCAACATATAAACGAACTGCTATGATAGAAGGCGCTAGTACAGGTGCTGGTGGATTTGTGATGAGTCTTGCTGACTTTCCATTACTTCTTAGTATAAAAATAAAATTTTTATATGATGTTGCTTCAATTTATGGATTTGATGTTCGTGATTATAAAGAAAGAGTATATATACTTCATATATTTGAGCTTGCATTTTCTAGTCAAGAAAATATAAATGAAATATTTTTCAAAATGGAAAGATGGGAAGAGTACTCTAGTTCATTACCTAACGATATGGATTACTTTGATTGGCGAAAATTTCAACAGGAATATAGAGACTATATTGATATTGCTAAACTTATGCAAATGTTACCAGCTATTGGAGCTTTAGTTGGCGCTTATGTTAATTCAAAATTATTAGATAAACTTGGTGAAACAGCAATTAATTCATATAGAATGAGATTATTTAAATAACTATAATTTGTATTCCATCTTTTAGATGTTTTCTATAAAGAGGCTAAAGAGAAAATAACTAGTTATTAATACTAACTAGTTATTTTTTAATCACTAATTAATTGCTTACTAAAATATGTCATTATATGTTTTAAATCATATTATATAACATTATCAAGTTTATGGAGGCTCTATATGCGCAAATTCTGTAGATGCTATAACTGTAATGCTTTTGAAGGTGAAATACCTCCTTGCGCTCAATTCTTAAATAACTCTAATCCTTTAATAAAAGATGGTAAATTATTATATCGTAATTTTAATAGAATATACTGTTTTTTAAGTGTAAACCCTTCAAATAATAATAATAATAATAATAATAACAATAATATGATAACAATTTCTTCTAATCTCCAGATAAGTATTTCAAATTTTATAATAGGTCTTTATATAAGCCAAATTCAGAATGACATTATTGAATACGATAATAATTCTATAATTCATAATAATAAAGTAGCTAATGATTTTATTCATAAAGTTCTAAGTAATAACATATCCGTTGATGACGAAATCAATGCTTCTATAGCGTTTTTTATAACAAACACCAATGCTATTCTACCCTTATATACAGCTACAATAAATGTAACTCCATTAAATTTATATATCCTTATAACTCTACATCTTCTTGAAAATAATCCTGCTCTCTTCTTTGGCAATAATGATTATGTCTTAGAAAATGAAATAAACTTTTATTTATCTTCTTTATCACTAAAATTTCCTTTCTTTAAATTCAAAGATTGGGGTAACTAATATATTAAACCTTGTAGAGCATCCTATAAGGTTTTCTTTATAAATATTAAATTTAATCTTTAAATAATTAAAAATAATATGAATATTTTTGAAAATTTAATTATACAATATTTGTCCAATAGATAATATTGATAAATATAGTCGATATTTGTTGTAAAATTATATAATTTAAGGTAATTTTTAAAAGGAATGTAAAATAACTTGTAGAATAAATATATAAAATATAATAATGCGTAATATTTATATTTTATACATTATTACTACATTTTTAAGTTTTTTACAACAGTTGGGAGGTAATTAAATGTTAAAAGAAATCGTGCCTTCTGGAATTTTAGGAATAGGCGCATATATTCCAGAAGAAATTAGAAAAAATGACTTTTGGGAAAATATCGAAATAGTAAATTTACCTGAAGGTAGAAAAAGTCCCTTTGAAAGAATAGATGAAAGAAGAGTGTTTCCAGCTAATATGCTGCCTTCAGACGCAGAAGTTAAAGCAGCAGAAGTAGCTATTAAAGATGCTGGTATTTCAAAGGACGATATTGATCTTGTCATGGTTCATTCTATGCTTCAAGATGAAATAATTCCTAGTAATGCAAGTTTAGTTCAATATAAATTAGGTTTAAAAAATGCAGGTGCTTGGCATATTGATACTTGTTGTTCAAGTTTTGTTACAATGGTTACCACTGCATCTAATTTAATAGCAATGGGCGAATTTAAAAATATCTTAATCGTAACTTCTGTATTTCATTCAAGAATTCTCGATTACTCAGATTATTTAAGCCTATATGCAGGAGATGGAGCTGGTGCTATAGTTATGGGACAAGTTCCTGAAGGAAGAGGATATGTTGCATCTTGCTGCAATTCTGATGGTTATTATCATGATGCATTTACACTTGCTGAAAGAATGCCTTTAAATCAGAAAAGAAGAAGATTCTTTGAACCATCTCCACTAAGACCATTCTTTACAACTAATCCTATTAAAACAAATGGGGTGGGAAAGAACTCTGTTGATATAATGCAAGAAATTCTTGAAAAAACACTTAAAAAAGCTAATATGACTTCAGAAGATATTGATATGTTTTTCTCTCATCAACCAGCTGATTGGGCTCATGATGCATGGAGAGATTCAATAAATATACCTAAAGAACGTTCGTATCAAACCTTCCGTAAATATGGAAATCTTGCTTCGTCTTCAGTACCAGTAACTCTTTATGAGGCTAAAGAAAAAAGATTACTTAAAGAAGGTCAAACCCTTTTAATTACATCTTCAGGTGCAGGCGAAAATCACATTGCTGCAATAATAAAATTATAATAATTTTAGAAGATGAAAAAAATTATATAAAGTTGCTGTTATTTTAAATAGTGAGGTTTTTAATATTAATTTATCAAAACCATTTAATTAATCAGGTAATATTTTTAAAAATGTTAAAGAGGCTGAAAATTATCTGAATAGTTAATAATTTTTATTCATACGAGGGGGATTTTAGATGTACAAAATAAGATATGATAAATTAAAAAACTGTATTTATGTTGTGGTTGAGGGAAACATGAAAATGGAGGAAGCTAATAATTATGTAGTGGACTTCAAAAAAGCTGTAGATAGCACAGGTCCAAATTTTAAAATTTGTACTGATTTATCAAAGACTACAGCGGTTCTTCCTGAAATCAATGATAAACTTAACGAAAGCAAAGCCTATGCAAAAGCGAAAGGATATAAAAAAGCTGCATTTATAATGAGTTCTGCTGTATTGAAAATGCAAGTAAAGAGAGCATTTGAAGAAGATCAAGAAAGCCTTTTTGATAATATAAATGATGCTGAAAAATTTTTAAATAGTTAATCTTACATATACTAAGGTTAATAATTCTTTTATATTTAAATATCTTTTAAAAATAACTAGCCAATTATGATAACATACTTGACTAGTTATTTCATTTCAAAGTATTTATTATAATTAGCTCTAAACTTTGATTAAACATTACTAAGTTACCTCAATTTTTAGTTTCCTCAATTAACTCTTTAACTACGTCACCAATAATTTTTATTCCTTTCTTTATATCCTCTTCATTAACTCTTGAAAAGCCCAGTCTCATAGTATCTGTACCGCTATCATCAGTATAAAATATATCTCCTGGTGTAAATACCACTCCTTTTTTATAACACTCCCCAAGTACAACTCTTGAACTAAGTCCGTTAAGAAGTTTTATAAATATATGGAGTCCTCCCTGTCCCATTATATATTCATTAGGAATGTATCTTTTTACTTGTTCTAAGGTAAATTCATACTTATATCCATAGTATTTTCTAATTTTCTTTACATATCTATTAAAAGCCCCACTTTTCATATAATGATAAAATGCCCCTTGATCAAGAAATGAAGAATGAATAGTTCTAGCTCTTTTAACACTCTCTAATGTATCTATCAATTTAGCATCCCCAAAAATCCAGCCTAGCCTTAATCCGGGAAAAAGTATTTTAGAAAAACTTCCAATATAAATAACTCCACTACCTTTTGTACAAAGTGATGTTATTGATGGAAGATGAGAACCAGAATATAATAATTCTTCGTTAAAACCATCCTCTATTATAGGTACCCCGTACTTTTGAAAAACCCTAAATACTTCCTGTCTTCTCTCACCACTCATAACAACACCAGTAGGATTATGATATGAAGGAACAATATATGATAATTTTACAGAATTACTTTGCAAAGTATCTTCTAATATTCTAGTATCAATTCCATCAAAAGTCACAGGTATTCCAATTACATTTAGTCCGTGAGCCTTCATAATCTTTAAAGCGGTATTATGAGTGGGATTTTCACAAATAATCATATCTCCTGGCACTGTTAAAGAACTCAGTGCTATATCGAAACCCTCAGTAAATCCATTAGTTATTAATATTTCTTTTCCTTTTGTATTAACTCCTTTCTCCTCCATATAATCCATAAGATACTCTATTAATGGTCTATATCCCTTAGCATAGCCATAATTTAATAGCTTATCTCCTTCCAAAGAAAATCCATTTAAAAAAGCCCTTTTAAACTCCTCTAAATCAAATAAATTCTCTTCTGGAGCAATACTTTTAAAAGAAATCATTCCTTTTTTCCAAGGTAGTTCAGTTTTAATTATGTCTAAAGCTCTACAAGTGCTCCCATAATTATTAATCTTAGAATTCCAATCAATGTTGAACTCTCCACTTACTAACTTTGTTTCTATAGCTATAAAAGTTCCTTTGCCTTTTAAAGTTTCAACAATACCATTACTTTCTAAATTTTCATAAGCTGTAACTACTGAATTTCTACTTATATTTAGCATCTCACTGACTTCTCTTGTAGAAGGTAGTTTACTTCCCTTTTGAAGAAGTGCTTTTGCTATACTGTCTTTTATATGCTCTTCAATTTGTATATATATTGGTAGTTCATTATTGATTTTAAATGATGAAAAAATCAAAAATTTTCTCCTTTCACGCTAGCGAATATTCAATGATTTTATCTAATAACTCACTATATTTCATATTAGCGCCCTCTGCACTCTTTGGGAAAAGGGAATTCTTTGTCATTCCAGGTAAAGTATTTAATTCTAACACATATGGAACTCCCTCACTTACTATGATATCAATTCTCACATATGCTTTACAATTAAATATATGCCAACATTGCTTTGCTATTTCTTTCATCTTTTTCTCTAGTTCATAAGGTAATGATGCAATAGTTTCTTCAGCACCATCATCCTCATATTTTGAATTATAATCAAAAAGTTCATTTCTAGCTTTAATAGCTATTATTGGCAATATCTCTCCATTTAACATTGGTATTGTATATTCATGTCCTCTTAAATATTTTTCAATTAATATCTCATTATCATATTGTAATACTTTTAAAATGCCATCTTTAAGTTCTTTTTTATTATTTACTAGAAATGTTCCTATACTTGAGCCTCCGTTATTAGGCTTAACCACCATGGGATAACCAAAATCTTCTATAATTTTCATTGGTAATTGATTTGTATCATTAACTATAATACCTGGTGGAACTATTATGTCTTCACTTTTTAATATCCTTTTAGTTTGGTTTTTATTCATACAAAGAGCACTAGTAAGAACATTACAACCTGAATATGGCATGGATATACTCTCTAATACTCCTTGTACTATTCCATCTTCTCCGAAGGCTCCATGCAAGGCAATAAATACAAAATCTACTCCTTTAACCTTTTCTATTATTTCCTCTTTTGAATTTATTACTATAGGTAAAACCTCATATTTACTCTTATCAAGATTATTTAATATCTCTTTACCTGAAAGTATAGAAATCTTTCTTTCTGAAGAGACTCCTCCCATCAATACTCCAATCTTCATATCAATCACTCCATATAATTTTTCTTACTTTAATTATATGAAATCACTATAAATCAGATAAGCACCACCTTATAAGGAATTTACTTATAAGGTGGATTAAAAAATCACTTTATTGAAATATTTAAATTCATATCAGTATAAAATTGATAATCGACGGTTAACAATTATCGAATTCACAATGCACAGCTCACAATTCACAATTATGGATATTTCTCAGCAAAAGCTAAGAGATTTAAAATTGATTAACTGTAGCGGAGAACAGTGTTCTCCATAAAACTCAAATCAGTTTCTATTATCCTCATATCAAAGTTAATAAATATATTATTATACCAAATCATATTCATATAACCATGGTGGCAGAATTAAGTGATACTAGATGAACAAAATAACTGGCGAACAATATTCACCCCTACAAAAAAACTATCAATTATATTGCTAGTAAAAAAGTGAGTTAAAGAAATTAGTTTGATTNNATTAAAACTAATTTCCACCATAGTTGTGAATTGAAATACTCAAGAGTGTAGCTATATTCAGCTATACATTAATTTTTAAGATAATTTATCTATATATAATAACTAGTCAGTATGATAGCATACTGACTAGTTATTTTTAAAATTTTCCTAATTTAAGGCTTAAATTTAATTTCTCCTAAATCTTCTTTAGCATTTTTGCGAATACGATCTACTATTCCTCTAGATATTTCTGTATAATCTACCTTTTCCGCCTTTAAATTTTTTTCTAAGTATTCAAATGCATTCCAAGGATTAACTGTATCTCCACAAGTAAATAAATCCACAGCTGCATATCCATATTCAGGCCATGTATGAATAGTTAAATGTGATTCTTGAATAATAACAGCTCCACTAACGCCCCAAGGATTAAACATATGAAATGTACTTGCCACCACTGTAGCATTAGCTTCTTTTGCCGCCTGTAACATATATTCTTCAACTTTATCATAACTATTTAGTATTTCTTTATCGCAATTATAATATTCTACTAAAATATGTCTTCCAAGTTGCTCTAATTTAATCATAATCTCTCCTTCTAAATATCAGCTTAAATATTTAAATAACTTTAATCATTAATAATACTGAAGATATATCATAAATGAATTTGTAAAACTCATTCTAATCTCCATTATTTATTAGTATTACGCTTTTCTTTTCTCAATAAGCTGAAATACTTTATTATTACATTTATAACAGCCTTTTTCTTTTAGCTCTTCTATAGTATTAAACCTCTCCGAAAATCCAACTTTCATTATTTCTCCACATTCCTTGCACTTATAGAAGCGAACTGTTACTTTTAATTCCCCAGTGTAAATTGGCTCTTGATAACAGTTTTCTATTAAAGATTTACTACTACTAGTAGTTTTAAGAATAATCATCTGTCCTATATTTCCAATTATTTCTGCACCATCATAATCATTAAATGCAGTTAATATTTCTGAAACCATAAGTCCCATATCAACAAAGTATTTTTGCATATTAAGCTCAAATTCTGGCGACTTATGTGCATAAGAAAGAAATATGTTAAGACCACTTTCATTTTTTAAAGCTTCAAGTCCTCTTGAAAGGAATAAGTTCATTCCTTGAAGAGTATATGGTGGATCAGTGAAAAAGCAATCGAACTGTCCCTTGAAACTTTCTGACAATGGGGATCTTAAATCTACATACTCACAATTAATAGGTAGTTCTTCCTTTTTAGCTATACTACTTATATAATCAAGAATTCTATTATCAATATCCATAACAAAAATTTTTGTTTTACTGTATCTTATATCATTAAATAGCTTCTTTAATAAAAATCCTAAAGCTATACTTACTAAATCATCATCACCTATACATAAAATCCTTTTCCCTATCAATGCAGAGTTTCTAAGACATAATACTGCTCTTTTTATAGCAGTATCAACTGTACATTTTGATTGATCTATAGTAACGTCAGCCTGGGGACGATTTATAAATATTTCATTTAAAGCTTTTTTTACTTCATTAATTTCTTTAATATCCTTCCATGATTCAGAAAATAATTTCGTATATAACTCTATATTCAATCCATAAAAGCCTAGATTTTGTTCTACAAAGCCTCTACCTTTCCTAGTAAGTCTTACCCCTCTATCTTGAACTACTAAATCACATTTAATCAGTTCTTTTTTTATAGCTGTAATTACAGGGATAGGTAAAAAATTTTTTCTAGCTAATTCTTTTGTAGAAATACCTTCTTTAAAATATATATTAATTAATGTATTTGTTATAGCTTGTATTCCTTCATCTATATTTACATTCTTATTTACAGTTTCTAAATAATTTTCCATTAATATCTACCTCTCTCTCAAATATCAATAATTTAAAATATACAGGCATATGAAAGAAAATAATAAACTAAAGATGTTAGTATATTTTATATCTAACAACGCAGTATGATAGAAAATAGGCTAACACACTGGTTTATTATTTTTTTAAAGATGCCTAACCCTATAGCCAAGTTAGAAACATTAGATAGAGAAATAAGAAAAGGCTATAGCAACATCAAGTCACTACAGCCTTTTAAGTCGTATATGTTAAATAGTATCACTTAAAACCATAGAATATATACTAAAACAATACCCTATATACTTAAAAATTCTTTTATGAATTTAAGCAAATAGTGCTATATATTAATATAATAATTACAAAATCTATAGTAAAAAATATACAATTTCCCTTTTGGGTATAAAAATACCGTGCAAAAGCACGGTTTAATAACATATATAATAAGGTTGAATGCTATCCGTGTTCTAACTTATTCTTAAAAAATTCATCAACAAATAGACCTGTAATATATCAGGTTTTTTTAAATTTTTTAAGAAATAACTATTCAATTAGTTAGTTAAAAACACCTACACTCATAAAGCACTCTCCTTAATTTCATTTTTAAATTTTAATGCTTAATTATATGCTTTTCATTATAGCATATAAAAATATAACACACAATGTGTGGATTTATTTCCAAAACATTTTATGTAAATTTATTGGTTAATATCGTTCATAATTTATAAACTACTACTATGTTATTTCAAAGAAATAATATAGTTATATATCACCATATTATTCCATTAATTGTAATTTAAACTTTGAATTTTTTTTCATTTTATCATATTGACATGATTATATAGCCTGTGATATTATTATAAGTTTGATAAAAAATCTTATATGTGTTATACTTAATATAAAGAATACAATATATGGAGGCGAGTTATTTGTTTGAGATTGGTGATAAGATTGTTTACCCAATGCAAGGTGCAGGAGTAATTCAAGGTATAGAGGAGAAAGATTTCCAAGGAAAGAAGCAACAATACTATATAATAAAAATGTTAACAAACAATATGGAAATAATGATTCCATCATGGAGAATGTCTAATTCAAATATACGTTTAATTAGTGATGATTCTACTCTAAAAAACGTATTGCTTAATCTTAATGATAAGGAATCAGAGCCAACTGAGCCAACTGAACCACTTAATTCTAAGCAAAGATATCAAATTAACATGGATAAGATTAAAACAGGCTCCTTAAAAGATGGTGCTGAGGTAGTCTACAACTTAACGCAGATAAATAAAGAAAAAGCTCTTAACACAAGCGAAAGTCAAATGCTAACGAATGCACGAAAGTTTCTAATTGATGAGATAATTTTAATTAAAAAAATTACTGAAGATGAAGCTAATGATTTATTAGATTCCATTATTGATTAATAACACTATAATAAATTTTTATATAAATATAAAAATTTATATCAGTTTATATTTATATAAATAACTATCTTATAACCTTCTTTGATATAGTTTTAAACTTTATGTTGTCCACTTTTTAGATAGTTTAGGTATATCAGATGTAATCTATTCGACTTACGACCTTCATTCTTAGTTCTTTTATGTATTTCCTATATAGTCACATACTCATTATAATAGAACAAAGATGTAAAAACATTATCTAAAATATAATATAATTTTCTCATGTGAAAATTATATGAAAATTTGATACTAATATATTAAAAAGACCTCATTTATTTATGGTACGGTTTTCCGTAACAGTTATAAATGAGGTTTTTTAATATTAATTGTTTTTTAAAGACTACTTGTAGATTCATAGATAGTAATTCCATCTCTAAAAATTTGCTTTTTTATTTCTTCATTTAGTGAATCAAGAAAAACAATATCACAGGAATATATACCTATTATATCATTTATTTCTTCTACAATAGTTCCTCTTTTTTCTTTAGTACATTCTATACAAATATCTATATCAGAATTTATAGTTTCTGTGCCTTTGGCTCTTGAACCAAATAAAATCACTTTTTGTATTTTACTATTATCTCTAAAATACTTAATTAAACTTTCATATACCTTCCCATTAATTCCATACATTTTATCACATCATTTCATTTGAAATATTGTTTAATAATTTTTCTATTGCATCGATATATTGATTTATTATATTATTCTTGATTTCCTCATAATCTTTTTCATCATAAATATGTGCTGTAGAATTTCTTGATAATAAAATATCATTCCAAACATCAATATCATCAATTAATCCTTCTTTAAATGCCTGCTTATAGCATCCTCTAGGATTATTTATTTCTAATCCAGATGCCTTAAATATTTTAGATAATAACTTCCATGTTAAATCTTCCAATGTTTCATACTTCTTTAGTTATTTCATCAGGGTTATTTATATTATTAAAATTGTCTCTAATATTCTTTAAATGAATTAACATTCTAAAAGTATAGTTATATGTTAAAGTGATTGATTCATTATACTTATCCAATATACCACTCAATTTAATTCTCCTTCCAAGATTTAAAATTTTTATTATATTACTATGAAATAAAATCTATAATAACTCTAATATTATTATTACTCTTATAAGCTATACAGTATTATAGCTATATATTAAATTATTGACTATTTTACTGATATTATATCATATTATTTTTTATAAAATAGATTATTATTTCTTAAATATAAATATCAAATTATCTAACCTAGTGTAAATAAACTATATTGGTGTATTTAATAGTGTATTACGTCTTTTTATAGGTATTTTTTTGTATTTCCTGGTAAATGGACCTTATTTCCTAATTCTTTTTTCACCTTTTCTTTTATTCAATAAGATCAATATAAAACCCATACTTAATGAATTTCTTAAAATAAAGTATAGTTTATCTGTTCCTATACTTTATCATTTGTGACAAACTTGATTATGCATAAAAAATAAGCTAAGAGTAATAATAGATACATAGGGCATCTTCAAAAATAACTACTTAGTATGCTAATGTGTTTTGCCATATTATTATTGTAATAATTTAGCAATAAACACAACTATAAATGGAAACTATACCTTGTTTGATATAAGCTATTCATTGCATCCTTTGCTAGTTATTTTATTTCAGACGCCTAAAATTATAATTTAAGAGGTGATAAAATGGCTCATACTTTACCAGATTTACCATATGCATATAATGCTCTAGAACCTCATTATGATGAAGCTACTTTAAAAATACATCACGATCTTCATCATAAAACTTATGTAGATGGTTTAAATAATGCAGAGATGAAAATTGAAGAATGTAGAAAAACAGGTGACTACGCACTAATTAAACACTATGAAAGAGAGTTAGCTTTTCACGGAGCAGGTCATATATTACATACATTATTCTGGGAAAACATGGCTCCTAATGGTGGAGAACCTAAAGACGAAATATTAAACCAAATAAATACAGATTTCGGAAACTTTGAAACCTTTAAAAAAGAATTTTCTGCAGCAGCTGTTGCAGTGGAAGGCTCTGGTTGGGCTATACTATGCTGGAATTGTATGTTTCAAAAATTAGTAATATTAACTGCAGAAAAACATCAGGATTTAACCCAATGGGCAGTTAAACCTTTATTAATTCTAGATGTATGGGAACATGCATATTATTTAAAATATCAGAACAAAAGAGCAGCCTTCGTAGAAGCTTGGTGGAACATAGTAAACTGGGATACTGTAAATGAAAGATTTAAACTTGCTAGTAAAAAATAAACACTATAAATTTTAATAAAAACCTGAAGTTTTTACACCTTCAGGTTTTTATTTCTATTAGCTATAAAATTGTGCTGACTCTTCTAGGTTCTTTATTTCTATTACTAATACCTTTAATTTGATTTTTTTCTTATCATCTACGAATATATATTCTTCGAATTATTTTATCAGTTTTTATTCTTACAATATAAATTAATCTCTAATTGCATTTAATTTATGAAGTAAATATTCTTTTTTATTTAAAGGATCATAAGTTGTTTTCTTACGTACTTTATATTCCTTAAACTCTGTATTTTGATAACCATAAAATTTTGTTATAAACATCCCTTTACCCCCAGTATATGATGCTATTTTTAATTTATATTCTTTTGAACTTTCTACTGGAATAAGCCCTTTTATATAAACTTCTTCATCAATAACAATAGGATTTTCAAAAGTTGCACTCATAATTTCTAAATCCCAAATAGCTTTACTCAAAACATTTTTAGGAATTCTAAGTTCAAATTCATGTAAAGGCTCTAATAAATCTGTTTTAGCTTCATATAATGCCTCCATAAATACCATCGGCGTTACATTTCTAAAGTCTGCTGGAGTACTCATAACACTATTAAACTCTCCATAAATTAGTGTAACTTTTATATCAGTAACTTCCCAGCCAAATAATCCTTGTTTACTTGTTTTAATTACTGCCTCTTCAATGGCATTTTGAAAAGATTTTGGTATTGATCCTGTTGAAACATCTGAAACATACCTAAGCCCTTCTCCTCTTTGTAAAGGCTCTATCTTTAAACCAACAGTTGCCCAAAAAGGATTTAATTCTTCCTGCATACGAATTATAGATGTGCCAATACCTTTCGGAGTTTCTTTATAAATAGTTTGAATATCTGAAAACTTTACCTTTATTCCATGAGAATCCTCTAAGATAGCACTTAATATCTCCATTTGAACTTCACCAAATAAATTAATATATATTTCTTTCTGATTGTCATCTGTTCCTATCTCTAATAGAGGATCTTCTTCTGCAAGTAGTGCTAGTATCTTAAATAAATTTCTATTTTCTTCTTTATTAATAGCAGAAATTGTAGTTTTCAATGTTGGTTTAGCTATAGATGTATTTTTTATTTTCTGATTTTTAATTCCTATAACATCACCTATTTGAAAACTCTTAAGGCCATATAATATTCCTATATCTCCAGCTTTTATAGTTGATACTTCAACAAACTTGCCATTTTCTAGCGCACTAATTTTTTTAACCTTTTCTACCATATCCTTACTAGGTACACTAATTGTATCTCTTACAGATATTTGCCCTTGAAATAACCTTACATATACTTTTTTTTCTTTTATATTTGTTCTTTCAATTTTAAATACTACTCCAGATAACTCATTATTATTATCTCCACTAGAAAATGGCAAATAGCTGCAAATTCCATCTAATAAATTTTTAATGCCAAGTCCTGTTGATGCAGCACCACAAAGCACTGGATATAAGCTACCTTGCTTTGAATAGAATGAAAGTTTTTCCTGTATATCTTTTTTATCATATTCTATTTCTTCAATATATGCTTCTAAAAAAGCTTCATCTAAATCTGATAAAACATTAATTATATCATCATCAATTATATCTTCCTCAAATAAATCATTTAAAAAAACATCCTTGAATCCTTCATTTTTAACCTTTTGCAAACTAACTATTTTACTAGTCATGGTGGTTTTTATCTCACCTATTATTTTATTATAATCAGCTCCAACTCTATCTAACTTATTTATAAATATTATTGTTGGAATTTTAAGTGCTTTTAGTGTATTAAATAATATTCTTGTTTGAGATTGTATACCTTCTGCTGCAGATACAACTAGTATTGCTCCATCCAATACGCTTAATGATCGTTCTACTTCTGAAATAAAATCTACATGTCCTGGGGTATCAATAATATTTATTTTAATATCATTCCACATAAATGATATAGCCGATGACTTAATAGTAATTCCTCTTTTACGTTCAAGCTCCATTGAATCAGTTTGTGTGTTACCTAAATCAACTCTACCAATTTCTTTTATAGCTCCGCTGTAATATAAAAGATTTTCTGTTGTAGTTGTTTTTCCAGCATCAACGTGAGCTACAATTCCTATATTAATTATTTTCATATATATTATCTCCTTAAATAAAAAAGCTGCAAATGAACACACGCCCATTTACAGCCTCATAATTATATAACCTAAATATAAACATAGCAAAAATAGGTATAAAAATACCGTGTTTAGAACACGGTTTTCCTACTATGCAGATAAGGTGTAACATGCTCATTATTATATTGGTCATTTTTAGAAATACATGAATAAACATCTACTATTAATTTAAAAATTAATTGCAGAGGAAATAAACCTTGATATATCCAAGATTTTTTAATCTATATTCTAAAAATCACCGTTATTCAGTTAGTTTAATTTAAAACTACCTCTTTTTGCATAATTTACATCACCTTTACGTTTATATTTTTTATATTTATGTTTATATTTAAGTTTAATCTTATTATACGAAATCCTCTTAACTCTTCAAGAGGTCTATTTAATTATAATTGATTTTTCAATAGAACTCATATTATTAAAATTAAATTTGATAGGTTTTATTTAATGCCTTCAATTCATCTTTTAATTTATCCCTAACCCATAATGGTTCAAGAATTTCTACCCCTTTAAAAAATCTAAAAGCTAATGATACATAGTAATCAACTTTAGTTGTTTTCACATCAACTATATAGCTATCTTTTTCTTCTTTAACTTCTCCATATTTAAAAGATACATGATCCTTTATGCTAGGATATAAATCCTTTTTTACTCTTAGTTTTATGATTATACTATTTTTATTTTCATAGGCATTTTTAAAACAACAAGTACTATAGTAATCCTCCATATTGAAATCCTTAGGGGAATCAAATACTTCATCTAATAAAGAAATACTTTTTATTTCTTCAATGTTTACATGAATTTTTGAATTAGTTAACTCTGAAAATGCAACAATGTACCATATACCATCTTCAAATACAATTCCATAAGGCCTTATTATCTGATCTACTAAATCTGATTCCATGTTTTTATTATGACTTATCTTTATTTTGAAATTATACTTAAGTGCTCGTTTTACAATATCGAAAACATAAGAATTTTCAATAGTAATATCATTACATTTTATATCAAAAACTATTTTCTTCTGAATATCCTCAAAATCTTCTTTAAAACATTTGTTTACAAGATTTTCAATCTTTAAGAATGCAGAATTAGCAAAAGCAGCATAACCTGGAATATTAATTATATCAACTATTTTTTTAGCAAGAAGTAAAGCAAAGACCTCATCTTTATTAAACATTATTGGTGGTATGAAATAGTCATCTAATATTTCATATCCGCCCTCACTGCCTGGATAAGATATCACAGGCACGTTGATTTCACTTAGTGCCTGCATATCTCTATAAATAGTTCTAATATCAACCTCAAACATTTCTGCTAACTCTTTTGCAGTCATTTTCTTCTTATTATTTAAGGCTAAAATAATAGCCATTAATCGTTCTATTTTTTGCATATTAAATTACCATGTATAAAAATGTACCTTTGATTCATTATATCTATTTGCTGGTTCTTTCTTTTCAGCAGGATAACCAATGGATATAATTGAAACAGGAATTATCTCTTCAGGTAATGCTAGTACACTTTGAACATCTTTGGTTCTTTGCTCCATAGGGTATATACCAATCCAAACTGCACCTAGCCCTTTATTATGTGCTGCTAATAGTATATTTTGAGTTGCTGCAGCACAATCTTGAGCCCAAATATCAGGTTTTCCACTATAAATATTTGTATCTGCACAAACTGCAATAGCAACCGAAGCACCTTTAAGTGGAGTAGCCTCAGGATCTACATCAATTATTTTATTCATTTGATCTTTATTTTTTATCACTAGAAACTCCCAAGGTTGCTTGTTATTTGCTGATGGTGCAGCCATTGCAGCTTTTAAAAGCTCCTTTATGATTTCATCAGAAACTTCCCTTTCTTCATATTTTCTTATACTTCTTCTTTGGAAAATTGTATCCATAGTTTCCATAATGAAGCCTCCTTATATTTTTTATTATCAAATGTTTTATATCTATTTTATTCTCTCTTTTATATAACTTTATATTAATAATAACATAGCAATACTGACATAAACCTGTCAGTATTACTATGTTATTATTAGCTTTTTTAGAAATTCTATTTTGAAAACTAAGAAATTTAAAATTGATTTATTTTAAAGTGATATAGTTACTTTTTATAAAAAATTAATCGTTGTGGAAAACTAACAACTATATTTCTACTAAAGAATCCATTAAAGAAATTAGTTTGATTAGATTTAAACTACTTATTAATTGTGCATTGTGAATTACAAATTATTTAAAATACTTTATCTATAGTAATTATATTTCTGCACATTATAAAAAATAAATAGTAGCATACAAAATGCTACTACTTATTTTTTAATAAATTAATCTTCTTCTTTATTTGCAAATTGGCTATTATAAAGTTTTTCATAGAAGCCGCCTTTTTTCATTAGCTCCTCATGATTTCCTTGTTCTATTATATTTCCCTCATTTATAACCAATATTAAATCTGCATTACGGATAGTTGAAAGCCTATGAGCAATAACGAAGCTAGTCCTTCCCTTCATTATGTTTCTCATAGCATTTTGAAGCAATAATTCTAGTCTGGTATCAACTGAGCTAGTGGCTTCATCTAATATTAATATGGCTGGATCTGATATTATAGCTCTAGCTATAGTTAATAGCTGCTTTTCTCCTTGAGATATATTAGAAGCTTCTTCATTAAGAATCATATTATATCCATCTGGAAGAGTTTTAATAAAGTGATGGACATTAGCTATTTTAGCTGCTTCTATGATTTCCTCTCTAGTTGCTCCAAATCTTCCATATTCAATGTTGTCATAAATAGTTCCTTTGTATAACCATGTATCTTGAAGAACCATTCCAAACATTGATCGTAAGTCTTCACGTTTCATATCTCTAATATCTACGCCATCTATCTTTATAGCTCCACCTTTAACATCATAGAATCTCATCAATAAATTTATCAAAGTTGTTTTACCTGCTCCTGTAGGCCCAACTATAGCTACCATTTGCCCGCTTTTTATTTCTGCACTTAAATCCTTTATTAGTGGTTTATCATCACTATATCCAAATTTAACATGTTCAAAAGTAACATCCCCACGAGGATTTTCAAGCTTTACTGAGTTCTCAGGATCTGGAATCTCTTCCTCTTCATTTAATATTTCAGATACACGTTCAATTGCTGCAAAAGCAGATTGTATTGTAGATGAAAGCTGAGTTACTTGAGAAAGTGGTTGATTTATTTGCCATATATAACGTATAAAAGCTTGAAGGTTACCTACTGTTATTACTCCACTAATAGCATAAATTCCTCCAATAACCCCTATAGCTGCAATACCTAGATAACTTATTAAAGAAATCATTGGAGACATTATACTTGATATAAATTGAGCCTTAAATCCTGTGTTACAAAGCTGTTGATTTATATTTTCAAACTCTTCTATAGCTTCATTTTGTTTTCCATATAGCTTTATTTCATTAAATCCAGTATACATTTCTTGAACTGTACCATTTAATTTTCCTAAAGATCTTTGTTGTCTAGAGAATAATTTTTGTGACTTACCAACTATGAATTTTGATACTAAATAGCTTAGAGGTATTATAAGTATAGCTATAAGAGCCATTTTAGTATTAATTCTAAACATCATTATAACTGCTAAGAATACAGATAATATTGAATTAACTATCTGTATAAAACTCTGTTGCATTGCATTAGATATTGTATCTACGTCATTTGTAATACGACTTAATACATCTCCATAGCTGTTACTATCAAAATAACTTATTGGTAATTTTCTAATCTTATCTTGAATAGCATTTCTTAAATCTCTCATTGTATTTTGAATAGCATTAGTTAATAAAAAACTTGCTATATAGGTAGATATTGTACTAGATACATATATACCCGCCAAAAGTCCAAGTACCTTTGTAATATAATTAAAGTTTACAGCTGCTCCCTCTATACCTTTTCCTATATTAGCTGCATCCTTTATAAGTTGTGTTGTTATTAGCCCTTCTGTCATTGGTGCAACAGCATTAAAAAAAGCTGCTGATATTATAAATATTATGGCACCAATAAAAGAAAATTTATAGGTTTTTACAAAAGGAGCAATTTTACTTATACTAGCCTTAAATTTTTTCATTATGCTAACTCCTCCTTTGTAAGTTGAGATGATGCAATCTCACTATATATTTCACAGTTCTTTAATAGTTCCCTATGGGTGCCTATTCCCACTATTTCTCCTTCATTTAATACTATAATCTTATCACTATCCATTATAGATCCTATTCTCTGTGCAACTATTAAAACCACAGCGTCCCCTGTTTCTTCTTTTAATCTTGCTCTAAGAGTTGCATCAGTTTTAAAATCTAAGGCAGAAAAGCTATCATCAAATATATAAATTTCTGGTTTTCTAACCACTGCTCTCGCAATAGACAATCTTTGTTTCTGTCCACCTGATACATTAGATCCACCTTCACTTATGGATTCATCAAATTTTTTAGGTTTATGTGTGATAAAATCATAGGCTTGAGATACTTTTGCAGAATGTTCAACTTCTTCTTTATCTGCATCTTTTTTACCAAATTTAATATTGCTTCCTATAGTACCTGTAAACAATAAAGTTTTCTGTGGTATAAATCCAATTTTTTGTCTTAGAGAATTTAAATCATAGTCTCTTACGTCTACTCCATCTATCTTTATGTTACCTTCTGTAACATCATAAAATCTTGGGATTAAATTAATTAAAGTACTTTTTCCACTACCAGTACTTCCTATAAAGGAAATTGTCTCTCCCTTTTTCGCTGTAAAAGATATATTTTTAAGTACAGGTTCTTCTCCACCTGGATAAGCAAATGTAACATTATTAAATTCTACTAATCCTCTGATTTCTGTATCTTTAACTCCGTTTTTGGGGCTTTTTATAAGTGGATCTGCTTCTAATAGTTCTTGAATTCTATCTGCTGAAACCTGCGCTTTAGGATACATAACGAATACCATTGAAAATAGCATCATAGAAAACATAGCATGGAATAAATATTCTATAAAGGCAACCAATTGCCCAACTTGAAGGGTTCCTACATTTATCATCTTACTTGAAATCCAAAGTATTGCTAAAATAGCTATATTTAATAAAAGAAAGAAGGTAGGTTGTGAGACTGCCATAAGTTTATGCAGCTTTTTGGAGATATCTGTATAGTCTTCATTGGTTTTACCAAATCTTTTTCTTTCATAATCATCATTACCAAAAGCTCTAATTACTCTTATCCCTGTTAAATTCTCTCTAGATATACGATTTAATTTGTCTAATCTCTTTTGCTGAGTTTGTGACATTGGATGAGATTTTTTAGCTATAATAACTACTCCTATTATTATAAAAGGTATTGTTACTGCTAAAACTACAGACAATGGCAAACTTGTTTTAAGAATCATTACTAAACTTACAGTAAACATAACTGGCGTAATTAATGCTATTCTAAGTAAAGTATTAGTAAATAGTAATAATTGGAATGCATCATTAGTAGTTCTAGTAATCATTGAAGATACTCCAAATCTATCATATTCACTATGAGAAAATTCCTGTGATTTTCTAAAAATATCATTTCTCATATCTCTAGTTATGCTAGTGGATATTTTTGAAGAGCAATATCCAACTAATATAGTACCCATAACTCCAATTATAGATATGCCTACAAGTATAAGACCCTTTTCTTTTATATAAGCTATATCACTATTAGCTATACCCACATCAATGATTTTAGCCATTATTGTTGGAATACCTAATTCAACTAATGCAAAACCAAAAACCGATATTACATTTAACATAATAAACAGTTTATAATTCTTTAAATATTTTAATATTAATTTCATTATATTCTCTAACTCCTTTCATCATATGTTTAAAATTACTCTTAATATGAGCCTGCTGATTTATGGTATAAAGTATATTATATACTATGACTTTTTAATGTGCACACATATTTTTAAGAATTTTATACTTTTCATATATAATTTTTCTATTTAACTTTAAATATATGCACTCATATCATTGGTAAAAATTAATGATATAGAGATATAGTATATCTCTAACTATAGAATTGATTAATATATACTTCTCTATCTTAATACTCATATTTTAGAAAATGACTTAACCCCTTAAAAATTAAAGATTAATAATTAATAATGAAGAATTTAGCAAGAAATTCTCTCTTAGTGGATTTCTTAAAATAAAATTTATTCTAAAAAAACTCCAAAGGCTTTGACGGTAGAGCTTTAACCATAATTCTTCATCTTTAATTCATCATAAAAATTTTATTATGAAAATTAAAATTATATATAAGTTAAAATTCCATTATGGAACCCTATAAATATCTTAGTTATAATTTTATTTCCTTATTTCTTTAATTCTGTACAACTAGTATCCTCAAAATTCAAACTTCCCCATTTACACATTTCTTCTAGAATAGGCATAAGAGATAATCCTTTTTCTGATAAAAAATATTCTACTTTTGGTGGAACTTGATGATATTCTTTACGGACTATGATATCGTTAGACTCAAGCTCCTTTAGTTGACTACTCAACATCTTATGAGTAATACCTTTAACAGATTTCTTTAGTTCTCCATAACGCATAATTTTACATTTAGATAGCCAAAACATTATAACCATCTTCCACTTACCACCAATTATAGATAGCGTATATTCAAATGGTGCTGAGTATACTTCTATTTTTTCATCCACTTCACTCTCTCCTTTTGGTTAGTATCTTACATTAAAGTGCATACTATCTTTTTATTATTATTTATATAATAATATATTCAAAAGTATTTTGTAAAATAATTTATATTATGAAAGGAGATTATATTATGAACAAATTTGTAGAAATAAAACCTGAAGAGTTAAATAAAAGTCCATTTCAACTTATAGGCACAGATTGGATGCTCATTACAGCTGAAAAAGATAATAAAGTAAATACAATGACTGCCTCCTGGGGTGGCTTTGGTGTTATGTGGGGTAAAAATGTAGCCTATATTGTTATAAGACCTCAGCGTTTTACTAAAGAATTTGTAGATAACTCTGATACTTTTTCTCTAACATTCTTTGATAAAAGCTTTAGAAAACAATTAAGTTATCTTGGAACTGTATCCGGTAAAGATGAAGATAAGATTTCTAAATGTAATTTAACAGTTCAACATTTAGATAACACTCCATATTTTGAAGAGGCAAACCTTGCAATTATATGTAAAAAACTATATGCTCAAGATTTTAAACCTGAATGCTTTATCGCAAGCGAACTAGATGAAAAATGGTATCCTGAAAGAGATCATCATACAATATATATAGCCGAAGTAGAAAAAGTTC
Source organism: Clostridium sp. UBA2485 (assembly GCF_002341865.1). GTDB lineage: Bacteria > Bacillota > Clostridia > Clostridiales > Clostridiaceae > Clostridium_J. The sequence continues at coordinate 112,752 of NZ_DDOV01000038.1, forward strand.
TTATAAAAGAATAGTTAAAAAGTGTTACACAAGCTTTACTTGTGTAACATCTTTTTTTAACCAATTGATTCTATCATTAAAGTTTCTTTACTTTTATTTACATCTATCTTTGATATATGCTTTAATTTAATTATTTCATTTATATTTTCATATTACTTATATAAAACCAACCATCGGTATGTATTGTTGAAAATAAAAAGCATATAATTAAGTAGTTTCTTTCTTCTTAATAAATGTAAGGATCATAGCTAAGATCGCTGATATAATGCTTACATTTAGTTGTATATTTAAACTTAGTCCATTTATTAAAGTTTCTAGTAAAATAACTATGATCATTGATATTGTCATATTGCTAGCTAAAGATTTCTTTTCTATTGATAACCAAATTCCAATAATACCTACTGAAGCTACAATTATAGAAGTTATTATAATTTCCTTTATACCGAATATTATCATTGAAAATGATATTGAGTCATTTAATATAGGTCTTATGCTCTCTGTAATCGAAAATACTTCTGTAACTATTATATATCCTAATATCATAAAAATTGCTGTAAGTATTCCTATAGAAAAGAATCTTAAGGATAGTTCCTTTCTACTTATATTTTCTTTTGATACTTTAAAATGCATCATTGAAGATAAAGCTGTAAATAATAATACTTCAACTCCACGTATAAATTTAAAAATATTTTTATATATTTGCATATCTGCGTTATTCTCAACTCTTGAAACTACAGCCATAAAATATATTAATATAAATAGTCCTATAATAGATATCTTAAATAATTTAAAATAGTATTTTTGCTGCTCTTTTGTTATTAAATTTAACATCTTATAAACCCCCTTCACTTATTAATAAGTAAGATATAAAACAATTTTTTATCTTACTCGCATAATTCTTTATATCTTCTAATAAAATCTGACATCATTTCTTCCGTAATAATAGGTACCCCCATATTTTCAAGCATATGCTTTAAAAACTTTATTTTCTTTACTATGTCCTCGGGGGTTCTCTGAAATATAATTGGTGAGAGCCATATATTAGTTAACATCATTATAACTTCTGCAACTTCCTGTGGATATTCTGACTTTAATGATCCATCTATTTGTCCCATTTCAATTATATCTCTGATTATTGGAACTACACGATTCATCATTTCTTCAATATTTCCAAATATAAAGTATGGATCTTTACATTTTGATTTTATAGAAATATCCATTAGTCTACTTTCATCATCATTGATACTGTACATAACCATCATTCTCAGCTTCTCTAATGCAGTTAAATCTTTTCTACTTAAAATAATTCTATTTATTTCAGAATTAACCCTTAAAAATTTTCTATCCAAAACTCCCTGTAAAATTTCTTCCTTTGATTTAAAATGATGATAAACTGCCCCTTTACTCATTTGCAATTCATTTATTATGTCTTGTATGCTAGTCTTTTCATATCCCTTTTCTATAAATAACCTTGCAGATATATCTAATATTTGTTCTCTAGTTTCTTCTGGGCATTTATTTCTTGCCATTACTTATCACTCCTCTTACATACCACCGGTCGGTATGTATATTTTATTTCACATTTTTCTAAATGTCAATCAGCATAAATAGAGTCATTCTAAATTCCTCTACTAATGTAAATTATATCTATAAATAAGTCCATCATCTCCATGTGGACGTTTAGATTTTAAAAAATCTAATTTTTCAAATACATTTTTGGATTTAATATTGTCCTTATATACTTCTTCAATTACTGCATGAGCATTTAATTTATGTCTTGAATAATTTACAAATCCACGAGTAATTTCTTTAGCTTGCCCCTTATACCAATGTACCTGACCTAATCTAAATCCAATCTCAAACTCACTCTCTTTCTTTGTCTTAACAATGAAAGCCATTCCCACCTTTAATTTTTCAATTATAGTTATCATATTTAAAGTATAGATTATAAAATATCGATATTTTATACTTGTTATAAATTAAAAATATTTTTTATAAGTGAAACTATTTTTATAGAAATCATCGTCTAATGATTGTAAAAGGCGTAAATAGAATACCTTGATGTGGAGGTGAACAACATTGGACTTATTAATACATAAGACGAGAAAGGGAGATCAGGAAGCCTTTATTAAACTGATGGAAATAAATAAACAAGCTATGTATAAAACGGCAAAGGCTATTCTTAGAAATGATGAAGATGTCGCTGATGCTATGCAAGAAACAATACTCGCTTGTTACACCAATATTAATAAATTAGAAAAAAGCAAGTATTTTAAAACTTGGCTTATAAAAATTCTTATTAATAAATGTAATGACATAATGAGGAAAAACAAAAATATCTTATGTGTAGCTGAAGTTGAGGAAGGTAGCTACTGTGATGATTTTACTGAAAATATTAACTTAAGAGAAAGCTTTAATCACTTAGGTAAAAACTATGGCCTATTGATGACCCTTTATTATATCCATGAATTTAATATAAGAGAAATTAGCAATATGTTAGATTTAAATGAAAATACAGTGAAAACTAGATTATCTCGTGGACGAGAATATTTTAAAAATGCTTATTTAAAGCATGATGAAGGAGGTCTTACCTATGAACAAAGGTCAGGTAAATAAGGAAATAAGAAAAGAGCTAGAAAAAGACGTAATTATTCCTGACATAGTCAATGAAAAAATTAATACTGCTTACGATATTATACGAAATATTGATGTGAAAGGTAAGGGTAATGACATGAAGAAAAAAACTATTATAAAATATGTGGCCTCCACCGCTGCATGTGCTTTGCTAATAATTGGACTTGGATTTGGATTAAGTAATACAGCCTTAGCTGATAAGATACCTTTTATTGAAAATGTATTCAACTTGTTTCGTTCTGATTCTAACTTAAATTATAAAGAGAATTTTGCCAAGGGTAATCAAGGGGATTATGCTGAAACTGTAAATGTTACTTCAAATAATAAAGATATTGATATAACTATTCAGGACATCTATTGCGATGGAAACAGTATTTTTGTTACCTATATTGCAGAAGTTAAAAATAATAAATTTATTGACTCTGAGATCCTTCAAGTAAAACCAACCATAAAAATTAATGGTAAAAAAATGGATATGGTGGACACTCTTCTTTTAAAAAGATTAGAAAATAACACCTTTGTGGGAATGCATCATTTGACCTTAATGTATTATGATGGTGATGTTACTGACAAACTTAATGTGGATATTAATATTTCAAAAATTATTGGTTCATACGATGCCTATTTAAAAGGTACAGTAACCAATGCAAAGATAAAAGGAAATTGGCACTTTAATTTGGATGTTAAAAATGATACAAGCAGAAATAGCATGCTTGAACCAAATATAGAGAGCAATGGAGCAATCTTAAAAAAGGTTACTATAACTCCTGGAACTACTGAAATTGAAGTAGACATCCCTCATAGCATGGGACCAAGTGCCTATATGTTAGCTTGTGATAATGAAGATAATAAATTAACCCCAGTTCGTGGGCAGGGTTTCCCTAGTGAAATTGGTATTTTAAAACATATGATATTTGAAAGCTCTACTGAAAACATAGAGTATATTACAATTAAAATTGTTGATAAGAGTACTCAAGATTTAACTCAATTAGCAGAATTCAAAGTTGATTTAAAATAACTAAAATTAAAATCTATTATAAGTTAAAGTAGGAAGCTTTGCTTTTACGCAAGCTCTCCTACTTTAGTGAAACTTTCCTATTTGGTAATTACTGTTGCAATATTGTAATGCAATTACTAAAATCACTCAATTGTGAAAAATCTGAAAAACTCCCTTAGCGAAATTCTATCCTCTATGTTATACTATTAGTGAGCAAAGATAGATTTTTAATTTAATATCAGAAAATTCAAAAATTCTATCTTTACAAATTAACACATTAAACTAAAGAATAAATTATGCTATACAGAAAAAACAAAAATCCATTTTATGCATAGCCGAAGAGACAATAAAATTGATTAATTAATCTCTTGTAAAACAAACATTAAGGGTAATAATTTTAATTTATATTTTATTTGGGGGTAATTTAAAATGATTTCAAATGATATGGTCAAATTTGGAAAAAGACGCTCTATTATACGTGATATTTTCGAATATGGAAAAATTAGATCAAAAGAAATAGGAGCAGAAAATGTATATGATTTTAGTTTAGGAAATCCTAGCATTCCAGCACCAAATTGTGTAAAAGAAACTATTATAGACTTACTAGAAAAAGAGGACTCTATACTTTTACACGGTTACACATCAGCTCAAGGGGACGTTAATGTTAGAAAAACAATTGCAGATTTTATCAATAACAAATATGATACAAAATTATGTGCTGATAATATATATATGACTGTTGGAGCAGCTGCATCTCTTACTATATCTTTAAAAGCATTGGCTGTTCCAGGAGATGAATTTATTGTTTTCACTCCATTTTTTCCTGAATATCGTACTTTTATTGAAAGTGCTGGCGGAAAGCTTGTTGCGGTTCCATCTAATGAAGATGATTTTCAAATTGATATAACAAAATTTACTGAGGCAATAACACCGAAGACTAAAGCGGTTGTTTTTAACTCTCCTAATAACCCTTCTGGTGTAGTTATATCTAAAGAAAATGTCATTTCACTTTGTAAAGTACTTAAGGAAAAATCAGCGGAATATGGTCATCCTATATATTTAATTTCAGATGAACCTTATCGTGAATTAGTATATGATGACATTGAGATTCCATACCTAACAAAATACTATGACAATACCTTAGTTTGTTATTCCTTTAGTAAATCTCTTTCATTACCAGGAGAAAGAATAGGATATATTGTTGTATCTAATGAGATGGAAGATGCAGAAGATGTATATGCTGCAGTATGTGGTGCAGGAAGAGCACTTGGATATGTATGTGCTCCAAGTTTATTCCAACGAGTTATTGCAAAATGTATTGGTGAAACTTCTGATATTGCTATTTACAAAAAAAATAGAGATTTACTTTATAATGGCTTAACAGAATTAGGTTTCCAATGTATAAAACCAGATGGCGCATTTTATTTGTTTGCTAAATCAATGGAACCAGATGCTAATGCTTTCTGTGAAAAGGCAAAAAAACATGAATTATTATTAGTTCCTTCTGATGATTTTGGATGTCCAGGCTACGTAAGAATTTCTTATTGTGTTAAGACTGAACAGATAATTAACTCTATGCCAGCTTTTGAAAAACTTGCTAAAGAGTATAAATAGTAAGTAGTTACTATATCAAAGGAAAGAATTAGATAATTTATAGTAATTTTATTTAACAATTTTTATAATAAAAAAGCTTTTTATATAAGATAACCGCCCAATAACTAACAAAAGTAATTGGGCGGTTTTTAGCATTATATAAACGAATTTTATATACATTTCTTTAAAAAAACTAATTGCTTATTTCTCATGTTTAAAGATAAATTTATAAGTATATCTCCTGATATCATTATCCATGAAGTTATCTTAAATTTAGTTATTAGAAGTATTAATGTGCTTAAATTTACTATTCTAAAAAATGTCTTAGATTTAGTTTTCATATACACATACTTGCCTATAAAAGAATTGGCATCCTTTAAGACAACATACAATAATGTATATTTAATTGATACCGCAATAACTCTAATATATGCTATTTTTATATCATAATTTAATAAATTTAAAACTTCTAAAGAGGCCAAATATGCAATTGCCATGATGATAATGTTTTTAGAACAACACATATAATAACCAACTTTTCTATAGTTCTTAATCAATTTAAATTTTTCATTTCCATATTCATTTAAAAGCTTTAATTTATTTCCTAGGACTAACGTTCCTAAGTATGTAACAACTACAGTACCAGCAGGGACACATGCTACTAAAACATATAAAATAACCTGTGGTTTTATATATTTAAAGCTCCATGAAGTAGCATATCCTTCAAATTCTTTTATAAAGCTATACCCTATAAGCTTAGAGAAATATATATCTATAAATATCATTAATATACAAGCAAATATGGAACAATAAACCATATCATCGATAATTTGGCCATCCTTTTCTATGAATATGCTGCACATGAGCCCTAGTATCATGCTTTGACTCATCCAAATACCTGCTCCGATATCCCCTATTACTAATATTATAATTGTCAATGATGTTATTGCTGATAATGCTGTATATTTAAATCCACATTTTAAATATATAAGGCTAATAATTAAAGGAACCATTATATCTAGATACAGTGAATATCCAATACCAGTCCCTATAGCTATCACGCTTAGTACTACAAACAACGCAGATAACATAGCCGCTTCTACCATGTCTTTTGTTTTAAACATTTACTCACCTTTTTCTATAAACTATAGTTTTTCTTAAGAAAATTTAATGATTTAATTTTTTCGTACATTTTATAAGAATTGTTTTCTGTTATTATACAAAGATTTATAGCCTAAATTTAAAGATAAAAACACAGTTATACAAACAGAAGTGCAGATTGCAATCATAATAGCTATTTGATACATAATAGCTGTGGTAGGCACTGTACCAGATAATATTTGTCCTGTCATCATTCCAGGTAAAAAAATTATTCCCATTCCTACCATGGAATTTAGTGTAGGAATTAAGGCGGTTTCTAAAGCATTATTAGCAAAAGGCTTCAAAATATCTTTAGGGTCTACTCCTAAATTGAGTAAAGTATTAATTTTATTTTTTTCTTTGTTTATGGAATCCATAAAGGCTTTTATTCCAATATTTATTCCAGTCATAGCATTACCAATTATCATACCTGCTAAAGGTATAGTATATTGAGGATTAAATATAGATTTATTAATCACTATAGCCACAAAGAAGAATAAAACAAAAATCCCTGAAAACGTTAAAGAAGCCCCTATTGCAATTTTAAAATTATGATTTAAGTCCTTTCTGCTTTTAATTACCCTATTAATAGAAAATATTATCATAAGTACTAAGAAAATTACAGTAAATATAGGCTTGGGATTGCTAAACATATATTGAAGTATATAGCCTACAATCACAAGTTGAACTGACATTCTTAAACTTGCAACTAAAAGAAGTTTTGTTTGGTTAACTTTTGATTTTTTCATTATTAATAGCACAATAATCAGTAATAAATAAATAAGTGAAAACTGGAAAATACTCAGTGCAACTATGGATTCCATCTGCTACTCTCCTTTACAATTTCAACTTTATTTTCACAAAACTCTTCAACAATATCTTTATCGTGGCTTACGATTACCATATCAATATTTTTTTCTTTACAGAAGTTTATAACATTTTTCATCACTTTAAGACTGCTTTTTTCGTCTAAGGCTGAAGTTGGCTCATCTAATAATATGACCTTAGGACATAATGATAAAAAAATAGATATGTAAACCCTTTGGCGTTCTCCACCAGAAAGGGTAGATGCATTTTGATCTAAAGGAACATTTACATAGCAAAGCTCAGTAATGTAACTAATATATTCTTTCTTAGGCATAGGTACTTGCCTTAGAGAATAAAAAGCTTTAAAATTATCTAAAATACTTTCATCAAAAAGAAAAGGTTCTTGAGAAACTAAGCTTACCTCACGTCTTAAAGCAATAGGGTCATATTCTTCTATTGCTTTACCGTTATATAACAACTGTCCAGACACTGGACTTATAGAATTATTCAATAACTTTAAAAAAGTGCTTTTACCACTTCCACTCTCCCCAACAATAAAATTAATTTTATCTTTTTCAATTGCTACATTATCATAAGTTAAATTATACTTATAAATAAGATTGTTTGCTTGAAATAATTGTTCAGCCAATATTTCACCTTCCTTGATTTATATTAAAGTTAACACTAAACCTAATATATCCGATAGTCTCAATGCACAAAAAAACATTAACCTCATATTTGATTATTAAAATAAACCTATTATAATTAATTATACAATTTAAAATTTATAATAGTATCATACTTTCACCCATCCAAATACCTGCTCCTATAGCTCCTATTCCTAATATTATAATGATTAATGATGTTATTGCATTTATGCATATCTATCTACTCCTACCCCTATTTTTTACAATTTATTATTTTTTATTATATAAGCAAATAATTATTCGGAATATTATAGGTTATTACAAAACATATTTCAAGTTTAATAATTATTGAAACATAATATTAAGGTTTTATCTACGTTAACAAAAACATTAATATTACCTAAAAAATAGCTTAAGATAAATTATCATTAATTATTAAACCACGCATTATTAAGCATCTTTATACCTTCAACAATCTCACTTTCACTCATGCCTGCAAAGCCAAGTAAAATCATATTATTAGAGTATTTTTCTAATCTCATCCAGTACTTTGATACTGGATACACTTTAATACCATAATCTTTAGCTTTTTTTATTATTTCTTCTTCACATAGTCCATTATTCAACTCCAATAAGATATGCAAGCCTGCATTCTTACCATGAATAATAACATTATCCCCCATTAATTCATGGATTGTATGAATTAATATATCATGTTTTCTTTTGTTTGAAAGACACATCTTTCTTAAATGACTATCCCAATGACCTAAATTCATAAATTGTTGAACTATTTTTTGTTCAATTAATGGAACAGACGTTTGATATCTACTAAAAAGCTTATCATATCTTACTAACCATGATTGTGGTAATACCATGTAATTTAAGCGCAAGCTAGGTGATAAAGATTTTGAAAATGTACCTATATATATAACATGTTCTTTAGAATCAATACCTTGTATTGATGGAATTGGTCTTGAATTGTACCGTAACTCGCTATCATAATCATCTTCAATTATAACTCCATTTTTTCTTATAGCCCAATCTAAAAGCTTCAATCTTTTTTGAATTGGCATCACTGATCCAGTTGGAAATTGATGCGAAGGTGTTACATATACTACTTTTGCAAAACTATTTTCCAATTGCTCAATATTAATTCCATCAGTTTCTAGCTCAATGGGAACAACATCGTATCCGTTATTAATAAATATATCTCTTGAACCGGTGTACCCTGGATCTTCAAAAGCTATTTGGTTAAAATGCTGCCTAAATAGCTGGCATATTAAGCTTAAGCAATGTTCAATACCTGAAGAAACAATAATCTGTTCAGGATTACAATAAACACCTCTTGATTTATTTAAATATTTCATAATTTCTATCTGTAATTCCAGTTCACCTTTACTGTCATTATATGATGTCATATCCTCAGAACTCAAAGATGCTAAACATTTATTTGAGATTCTCTTCCATAAACGCAGCGGAAAATCAGAAGCGCTTAGGGTTCCATATTGAAAATTATATTTATAACTTTCATCAGAAGCCACTTTAGATAATGTATTTTTATATGTTTCAATATTCTTAGAATCTTCTTTCTTTAGTTTTAAGATTATACTACTATCTAATTTTTCAACAATAAATCCGCTCCCTGCTTTACTTGTAACATATCCTTCCGAGTATAGCTGTAGATAAGCACTTTCAACTGTGTTTCTACTGATATTTAATGTTGTTGCAAGAGCTCTAGTAGAAGGCAGCTTACTACCTTCAGAAATTTGTCCAGAAAGTATATCTTCTTTTATTTGTTCATAAATTTGCAAATATAATGGAACTTTTGAATCATTGTGTAAAACGATCATATAAAAAGCACTCTCCTTATAACTGTATCCTATAAAATAAACAAAATTGGCACTTTTGATAATTCCACATTGATTGTATAATTGCTTTATTCAAAAGTCAATGAACACACAGTTAAGATTTTTTATTGACATTTTGTAATATGTAAAAAATAGTTTACTGATTTATAAGAAAGGTGAGAGATGAATGAGTATAAAATATGTAGTTATTATTCAGTGCCATATTGCACATAGAAGATGTAGTGGCTTTGCTTGCACAAATGCTTTTTACAATAAGGACGAAATTTTTAGAAACTATGATGACGATACTAGATATATTTCTTTCACATGTGGTGGTTGCTGTGGAAAGGGAATTGCTGCTAAATTAGAGCATCTTTCTAAAAAATTAAGAATTAAAAATAATATAAGTAAAGATGAAGTTGCCATACACTTATCTTCTTGTATGACAACGGACAATAATCACTATGATAGATGTCCTCATCTTGACTATATTAAAAATATTGTTTTAAAAAAAGGTTATGAAAATGTTATAGAAGGATCTTTCGTATCTAAAAACGCAAAAAGAAAAAGGGATGAGGGTACTTATAAGTGCTATGACTAATGTAACTAATATATAATTTATAGAATTTTAAGGAGGAATAGAAATGTTAAATGAAAAATTGCTTGAGGTCATTTCTCATGAAGGAGTAGTAGCTATTGCATCTTGGAGCAATAACGAAGCTCATGTAGTTAATACTTGGAATTCATATATTAATGCAACTGAAGATGGTAGATTATTAATACCAGCTGCTGGCATGCGTAAAACACAAAAAAATGTGGAATTAAATAATAAAGTTAAAGTCACTATAGGAAGTGAAAAAGTTATGGGATATAAACGCTTAGGAACAGGATTCTTAATTGAAGGAACTGCAAAATTCCTTGAATCAGGTTTAGATTTTGATATGATGAAAGAAAAGTTTCCTTTTCTAAGTAGAGTGCTAGAAATAACAGTTTCATCTGCCCAACAAACACTTTAGATATTACACTACTAAAATTTAAATAAGAATCCACTAGCTTAGTTGGTGGATTCTTATTGCTAGAATTTTGTGCACCTTAGTTTGTCAGTAGAAATTCACTAATATTATTATATTAGATTCAAAACTTATTTTTTATTTCTAAGTTAATTATTTATCCCAATATGTAGGACGAAGTAATGATATTGGTAGCTTTGTATTAGAGTCTCCCTTAGCAGAATTAATCTGAGCTTGCGTAATAAATATACTATTTGTGAGATTAGCTCCTCTTATATCAGCATCTCTCAAATCGGCACCAATAAGGTCTGCACCACTTAAATCCACCCCTCTAAGGTCTGCTGCAATAAGAAATGCCCCCCTCAAATCTTCTCCTTTTAGATTAACTTTCTTAAGGTGTGAACCAATAAGATTTAGCCTTCCGACAATTGTATTCTTACGTTTTAAAGTAGTTTTTTGTCCTTTACGAGCTCTATTTCTCACAAGTTCACTAGTCTTTGAAAGTAGTGCATTAACTTTATTTCTGTGTGATACTACATCTAGTTCTATGAGAGAATCAGCATCTAAATTAGTAATCCTCATAGTTTCACTTATCATGCAGCTAATTTCCTCTTTTATATAGCTATCATACTGCACCCTTAGTGCTTCTGTTAGATACCATAGCATTTCATGAAGCTGCCTCATAACCAAAAACACATCAAACATTTGCTTTGCAGTTTTAGGATTATTTCTCCAATCACGTCCCTTATATGTAATTTGAGCAACTTTTTGTCCTGCTCCAAAGCATTCATAAGCAGTACATCCTTTAAGCCCTTTTTCTCTAAGCTCTTTATGAACAGCACATTTAAAATCAGATTGCAAATTTATACAAGGTTTACCTGCATCTTTATCTGTTGGAAACCCCTCAGAAGCCGAAAAATACAATGCAACACAGCAAAACCCAAAACATTTTTCACAGTCAACTCTCAAATTTTCATATAATTCCTTATCATATTTAGCCTCATCTTTATATGACATATCTATTGTCACCCCATATTCCTAAAATATAAATAATTTTGACCTTTAAATTATATCATAGCCTTATATATTACCCTTATATACGTCTCTCATTTTATGCGTTTCTATATCCGCTAATCTTGTTGGAATGGGAATATGACTTTCTTTAGTTACTAAACTCTTTATAATTTGTGTTGAATCTTCTAAATCTATATGATTACCAACAGATAAAAAAATAGGCTTTACATCTTTATGCGTTCTTAATACACGTCCATAAATCTCACCATGAATCACTATATCTGTATATGCACCTTCTATATTTTCAGGCATTATAAAATCTGTATTATCTACTTTATAATAACTTTTTGCCACACCAATTGTAGGTTTATTTAGATATATTCCTGCATGAGTAGCTATTCCCATATGCCTTGGATGTAAATATCCATTACCATCAAAAATATATAAATCAGGCTTGCTCTGTAATTTCTCAACTGTTTCTAATACAAGTGGAAGTTCTCTAAATGCCAAACAGCCTGGAATGTATGGAAATTCTATTTCCCCAACTGAATGTACGTTTTCAATTACCTCTTTTGTAACTGAATCTATTACAACAATACAACACACTGCATATTCATAATCTCCTTTTTTCCAATATGCAAGGTCTATTCCTGCAACTTTTGATATGGATTCAATTTCAATTTTAGAATTTATTATTATCTTTTCACTTAACTTTTCTTGAATATCAATGTACTGTTCTTCATTATAAATTTTATTTTTAATTATCTCATTCATAATTTCTACCCCTAATATCTATTATTATCATCATTAAATCTTTTGTAGATCTCTTTTATTATAGACAGAATTTATCAAGAAAGTCTTGTAAAATTTTTTGGGTAGCGGCACCTGCATAAGGTATTCTTTCTTTAACAAGTTTTATAAAAGAAGGATTTGATAAAACAAACGCCTTACCTATTTCATTATTAAAGCTTCTTAAAGAATCTATACATATATCAAATAACTCTTGATCATTTATGGTTAGCATTTTAGCAATAATATTTAATTCATTTTCATTAATGTCATTATCTAAGCAATAAATTAGTTTTTTTTGCCATTCTAATGGCTTGCTCAATATATTTTTTGATAACTCTTCCCAATCTTCAGAAGAAAATTGAGTTAACATGTCTTGAGCAATTAAAAATCCATCATTATACCATGAATTAATTGTGGTTTCTTCATAAAGAAAATTATCTAAATCTTTATACATATAAAATCACCTTTCTTAAAATTTAAAGATATTTAAAAGCCTGATGGTTTTGGGGCATCAATTGTTCCAGCCGGATAACCAGAGATAATATCATCCTCATAATAAATTGGCTCTCTACACTCACCAACTACACAATCAAGCATTTCTTCAATATTTTCTCCATCTTTACATAGAAAACCATCTGTATATCTGTAAAATGTTTCATTTTCTGTCATAAGCATAAGTAAATTTCCCCTATTAGCAATTCCTATTGGATATACAATATCATTAATATCATATTCCTCAAATATATCATTAAAATATTCACCATCCAGATTATTACCAATAGCCTTAATTGAATTAAATTCAATTACTTCTTCAATATTAATAGTTCGCATTTCTTTCTTGAAATTTATTTGCAACATACCATAACTTTCAAAAAACTTTCGAATTTTTTGAGGCATATCAATTCTTTTTTCTTTAAAAATTGTTTCTATTGAATCAATATCAATTCTTCGTTCCTTTGACCAACCAGCTTGCATTAATCTATTCAAAGTAACAGCCTTCATATAGTTTCACTCCTTTATATTATTTCTTGGAGATCATATAATCTTTAAAAACTACCTCATTGAAATTAATAGTTTATTGTAATATTTTCAAATACTTTCTGTTTTCTCTCTGAATTATTATTTTTTATATTTATTTCATAGCTATGAGATTTATAATAATTGTGTTCTTTATAATGTTTATCATAAGGAACTTCTTCCTCAATTATCTCAACTTCTATTGCACCAATAAAGCACATAATAACTTCTACAAATAGAGTTAACATCTCAATATGGGTTAGATTGCGTAATGCTCCCTCATATACAACATTTCCAAATGTATCACTTGTTGTATATATATTTTTTACACTTTCATCAATAAACATTATTTCTTCATTTTTTATGAAAATTGAAGTTTGATTTCCATAGAAACTAATAAATAAATTTTGTTTATCTCCATCAAAACATATAAATTGAATTGGTATATCTGACATTATTTCAATTTCATTATCATCCTCAGATAAGGTTTCTATGATTACATTTGAATCATTATCAAATTTAGTTATAAGATATTTATAAAGTTCTTCATTAGAAAATTCCATGCACCACTCTGAACCATAATCTATTTTTTCTTCTTGCATTAATCAAACACCATCCCTTTTATAAATTGATTTACAGAATACTTTAACTGACATCTAGTACATCCTCGTGTTCTTGGTCTAATCGCTAGAGCCATTATAATGTTTGCATTAGTATTACATCCTAGTTATCCAAATACTAAATTCTGTACATATTAGAAATATCATATCATTTATCATACTACCTTTACCTCTGCTAAGCTTAGCTTTTTATATTCCTAAAATAGTTGATACTACTCCAAAACTATTTAGCCAATGTTCTTTCGAGAGAGGATCTTCTGATTAAATGCTCCTTTTATCATATTGTAGCACCAAGGCTAATCCAATTAATGCAATCATATGCTGAAATGAATATCATTTTCTTTCTTTATTACGATCATCTTATCACTTATAGATATTTCTAAAATCATTAGTATCTGTTTAAACTGTATATGGTATTTCTATCTTTTTGAGTATAATCTTACAGTTCGAAACTATATAAAAAATTTCATGAAGCAAAAATGACTTTCAATTGCTTTAGAAATCTTTTAACCTTTAATTATTTAACACATTGACCATTATCCCCTTCTATTTCTTTGAATAAAAAATAGAGCCAATGCTTCCTTCATTAGAGTATTGGCTCCATTATCAATTACAATATGTTTTATTTTTTATCACAATTACATTTAATAAGAGGAAGAATATATTATATGGCAGTTTAAAACTATTTTTAGTTTCATTAACTTAAAATTATTTTTTATCTTATCTGCCACTCTACACCCTTTCCCCATTGCTCACTACATGCAGTAAGTTGTTCATTTTACTTATCGAGTTTATTACACCTCTTTAAATGCTTATTTTTCAAATTAAATTATTGTTAACTTTACAGAAAATAAACTACAACTCTCCTTATTCAAATCCAATAACCATCCATTCATCTACCACATCCCAAAAGTCAATATTATATCTAGGTTGGTTGTTTGAGAACCATAACGTAGCATTATTATTGTCACAGTTAGTATAGTCAATAGCAACATAACCGCCCATGCCACTCTCGAAAAATCCAAATGTTGTTCTTAAATCGATTTTAATTGGTTCTTCTAGAGCATCTATAATTCCCCATTCATCATCATTGAAATATGTTACAGATTGTCTAGGTACTAATCCCATTGACTGACTTGCATAATAATAAAATCCATCATGAACATTTTCATAGAATCTTCGAACTGACTCAGGTATTTTACTCCAACTCATTTCTAATTTAGGATTATTAAATTTCTCTTCAGGGTTTCCTCCTTCATAATACTCAATCTCCCCATCTGATACTTTTATGCTATACAAAATAGAATATTTACCATCATATTCTATCAAATCAATCTCCACAATATTTTCATATAAATAAGACATAGTATTTCTTAACTCAATACCCGAATATTTCTCCCATATACTTAAGATATTTTTTATTCTACACTTAATATCTTTTTCTATAAAAGCCCTATACCAGTCGCTTGGTATTAACTTAGAGTCAATTTCTTTAATATTTACTAACTGAATACTTTTATGATATTTTCTTAAGAACTCTAACTTATTTTCGATAATACTAAACAACTCCCTAACTCATAAATTTACTACAGCCACCTCTTACTTAACTGCATCATAAACTAAATTTTGAAAATTTGAAAATATCGTTTGATTGTTTATAGGTATTCTATGAGACATTTTATCTCTTATTGTATATTCAGCCATACACTTTATATCATTTAAATGTACCTATACCTTTTTTCCTCCAATTATAATTTCAAATGATTTAAATATTTTAGTATTATTAAACATGTATTGAATAACCTTCATATTATTTCATACTATATTATCGGATTTAGTTTATAGTTAAGTACCTTTTAAGAAATAATTATATTTTCTTAAATTAATGATATTGCACTATGAAGGAACTCCTACTGTTATCATGCTAACTCCAAAATCAAATAATAAATCTTCAAATGTTATTTCTTCATCTTCTAGATTTTTTCCATTAATAAAAGTTTCAGTATAGACAAGAATATACTGAAACTTTTATATTATTTTATATTATAAATTATAAATACTATATTTTCTTTCTGTCTAAACATAGTTCTGATATCAAATTTTTTATGAAATCTATAGTAAGTTTAGTCCTCATAGTCATCAAATTGTATAAAAATTTTGTCTTCAGAAATATTTAGTTCTTCTATATATATTTTTTTTATTTTATTTCTTAATTGCATATATATCTTTTTATCTTTCTTTCTATTATGCACTTCTAAATTAACAAATATCGCTTCTTCTATTTCTTTTCCTTCAAAATATAAAGGATAATTATCTTCAAAATTAATTTCAACACCAGTTTGATTTAAACAATTCTTTACACAACTCTCTATTTTTTTTATTATATTATTTTTCTTTTCTTCTGTAATTATCACAGTACTCTTATTTATTACCTCTGATAACACTGTATATCCCTCCTATAATAATCCTCTATTTTAAATATGAGACACATCCTATATATTCAATATTATTACTTTGTACAATATCCTCTTCATGCTCATAGTCATATAAAAGAATTATCGAGTTCACTGATCTATCAAGTACATTTTTGCCTAATAAATTCCCAAATCTACAGGTAATTGTATCACTATAAGAAAATGGCCTTAATAATGTCTCAATTAATGTCATTTTCTGATCATAAAATTCATACTCTATAAAATCTTCATCTGTATGTCCAAAGTCAAATTCATTTGCAAATTTTGAATATATTTGATCTCCGTCTGCTGTATATCCTACACATAAATATTTTTTTAATTCTACTACAGAATTAAAATTTCCAATCCATAAAGATACTTTGCCTCGCTTTTCCATTTCTTCCTCCCCTAATTAAAATGTAATAATCCTTTTGGCAACATGTTTCTTCCACCTTTTAATTTTTTATCCAACCATGTTGCAAAATTTTTCTTAACTTGGAATCTTTCCATATCTCATCTAATTCTTTAGAAATTAATGAATTTAAAAACTTATTAATTTTGCTATTTGCTATAAATAGTATACCTTTATATGTTACTCTACAAGGATTACTTGCTCTCTTGACTCAAAGTCCATCTTATTAGATTTTACTTCCACAATGTAGCATTTCCAATATATCTTATATAAAAAATAATGAACTAGCCTACTTATTTTTCAGCTAGTTCATTTTGTTTTTTCTCACTGCTTAATTAATATTATGCAGTATTAAATTTTCTTACTCTTATTGATTTAACTATATTCTGTTATTACTATTTTTTATGTAGTTAACTGAATTATAGTTTTGCATCCTAGGTTATTCAATCTCTAATTCAAGTGAACCATTTACTTCTATTATAATATTAACTTCTATTTCTACATAATTATCAAATTCAATTAAAATATCACTATCATCTATTTCTTTTACTGTTGCTATTGCGGTAATATTCGAAGATTTATTAATGAATTGAATAACTACATCTACCACATTTTAAAATTTTGTTATATAAAATCAATACTAAAGATTTCAATCTCTACCTAAACTTCTATCCGCCTCAATTTGAAGATGTGTGGTTTTCGGTCCCATATACTTTTGTGCAATCTTAAGAATCTGTTTATCGTTACCTAATATTTCCAGAACAGTAATTGAAAAAATATCCATTAAGTGCTCATCTTCACAATTAGATACTTCTTCAAAATAATTAAAAATACCTTCTAATAGCTTAATGTTTTTATTTTCACTTATTAGCTTAATAATATCAGGCATAAAAATATCTTCTATTACAACAGTCTCTAATAACAATCCATTCTCTTCTATAGATTTTCTATACTTATTCTTTGTTAATGGCAGAAACTCTAACATTACACTGAAAAATTCTTCTGATTGTTTACTCATATCTTACATCTCCCTTATTTAAAAAGATTTATTGCAATATCTAAATCATTTAATCCTAACTCATCACTATTTAATATTTTTTTAATCCAATAACTCTTTCTTTTTCCTTTACTAAATGCTTAGAAGAACCTTCACTGAACTCTTTCACCAAAGCAGACGCTGTTCCGCCATCACCCATCGTTGCAAAAAGTAATTTTTTTTGTTTAACCTAGATATATAAAACACCAAATATTTCGAATAAAATATTTGGTGTTTTATATTAGTAAAATGAAAAATACTACATTATGTTTAAGTAGTATCTAAATAATTCTTCATAGTGCTTTTTAGCTGTTGGATACTGCTTTATTAATTGTTCATATATTTTATTAAATTCCTTTAATAAAAGTGAAAAATTATATACAACTACAACCGCTCTATTGAAATTTACATCTGAAACAATATTAATTTTATTATAATCTTCACTTAAATAAAAAACATTATATAATTCCTTTATATTTTTCATACATATCGAATTCTTTTGGGGTTTATCTAAAGAGAAATACTTTAATTCACATTCACTTTCTATAACTTTAGTCGCCTCTACTTTAGCATTTTCTCCTTCGCACTTTCTTAATTTTCTTTGCACATTACTATCTACTTTTATTTCTTCAAAATTTTTTACGCATATTATATAAAGTACACATATAGCATACTCTTCTTCACTAAAAGTTCCAATCTCAAAATTATTTCCTCTAATACTCTTCACTATTGTCCATCCAAGGTCACTTTTTCTACATTTTATATATACTTCTTGCTCGATAATTCCACAATTCATATAAAATATATCTATACTATTAGTATTCTCAATGACTCCATAATTACTTTGAAATAATTCTTTAAATTCATTATTCAATTTTAATCATACCTTTCTTAACTAAGTCTGTTATATCTTCTAATAATCCTTCTTTTAACAACTCTTTAACTGTATATAACTGTCCATTTGATTTTCTTTTTGATTACAATTTCTTTTTAGCCCATCAATACCTTATCTTTATTATCTATTACAATTAAATCTCTATTATTGTATACATTTATTTTACGGCTTTAATGAGCTTTTTTTCTTTATCTCACTACATTATTACAATTATGCAGTTAATTATTTTAATAATTTCCATATCTCATCTCCAACTCTACTTAGTGGTTCATTAACTTTTATTCTTTCCTTAACATCATTTTTCCATATAAAGAACTCTGATAATCCACCTCTTGCTGGATATAAGTTCTTACGAATAGTTTTTATTTCATTAATAATATCCTCAGAATTGGAATATTCATTATTAATATTTTCTCTTAATAGATTAACAACATACCTTACTTCTGATATTTGATAATCTATTTCACCTTTTCCATATTGTTCCATTACATTAAGCAATTCACTAAATAGTTCTTCTAATTTATCTACCATTTCTTTATTATCCATTTATAATCTACCCCCTTTATTGTATTTTGAATTCTTTTAATACCTCTAACTCTGTAATCTTCCATGATTCTGAAATAAAAATTTGATTACAACTTTCTCCACCTCGATATCCAACTTGGCCTTCATATATTGTTGTTCCTTTAGGAATCCTTATTGCATAAGTTGATTCTGATGGCGAAGTACCTGTTAATACTCCTGTTTTAGGGTCTATCCATTGGGTTTTAACAGCTGAATCTATTCGGACTTTAACTGCTGATTCTGCTACTTCTCCCCTTGTAACAGAGCCTATATTACTTTTTCTTAGTAGTAGACTTTAGTGTTTTCAATGTATACCACTATTTTATCACTATAAAAAACAATGAACTAACCTACTTATTTTTCAGTTAGTTCATTTTGCCTATTTTATAGACTTTATATTACATACTCATATCCTTCAACTAATTTTTCAACGATATCTTTATTAAAATCATCAAGATCATTATAACAATTTAATTCCTCTTTCTTAAATCCTAATTTTAAGAGGGTTGCAATAGCTAAATGTCCAATTGTATATACGCCCATTAAAACATATGAACTTTTTCTGTACTCACTTACCTCAATTAATCTACTTATTATTTTTTCTGTTTTATATTGAAGTTTAACTATTTCTTTCGTAGTATTACTAAGTATAAAAATATTATTTATTTCTAGAAATTCCTGTAGTTCTTCATTTACATAATTTCCTTGCTGAATTTTCTTTATTACTTGATTAATACTCATTAGCTTCCTCCCTCCTTGAATATATTAAGTATATATTCTCATTCTTTCCTATAGTTCTCCCATAATTGTGCTGATACATCTTTTAATCCTAGTTCATCTGCAATTTTAATTTCTTTCATATATGCACGTAATTCCCTTATAACTCTAGGATTTTGTTCATACAATTGCCTAATCTCTGGCAATCCACTAGCTACATCATCTAAATTATTAGTTTCAGAACAAATCTCAAAAAGTAATCAGAACACAGCCATTTCAAAACTGTTTTATGGCTGTGTTTTTAATATTTATGAAGCATAAATTATTTTATTTGGATATAAGTCATGCGGATTATTCTTGTTATGTCTTAGTATCTTGGATACAGCTGTTAGATAGTAAAATTCTAGAACAGATATTTCTGTATCTATTTTTTTATATTCACCTGTTAATTTATTAAATTCAACTTTTCCTAAATTTTCTTCATCAGGTCCAAATCCATAAATTGCCGTGTTCTTATCTTCACTAATTTTTATGATCAAAACATAAGTTGCCATATTTTCACTCCAATTGTTTAAAAATATTTTCAGCTTATTAAACATTGATTTTCATTTTAAATTTATATACTACTATTCATCATTTGCTATCTACTATTTTTACAGTTAACTAAAATCACGTATGAGTTACTTTATATTGTTTCTATATGCCTATTTCTCTTATATATTTGAAACTCATAACAGTTCTAAAAATCCGATTTTAAACTCAAAATATAATCTATTCTACTCTTTGTAGAATAACTTGTTTCAACAACATTATAATTTTTTTCTTTTAAAAGTTTTTTACAAATTATAATATCCTCTTTCAATTGTTCAACATCATTTTGATT
Source organism: Clostridium sp. UBA2485 (assembly GCF_002341865.1). Classification (GTDB taxonomy): domain Bacteria; phylum Bacillota; class Clostridia; order Clostridiales; family Clostridiaceae; genus Clostridium_J. The sequence goes on from NZ_DDOV01000038.1 coordinate 133,830, forward strand.
AATGTCTTCATTAAACTCGTTTATCTCAAGATATTCATTTAGCTTTTCAAATATAAAATCAGCAATTTCTTCTGTTTTAAAGCTTTCTATAGCTATCCAAGTATAGTAACAAGTTTTACTAAATAAGCTATAATTCAAACTTCTCCAATCTTCTTCTAATATTCTCGCAGCGGCTTGCGAAGAGTTATAGCCGTCTTCTTCCATATATTCTTCAAATCCAAATATTACTGAATCTTTAATATCCTCATAGCTTACATTCTTCATTTTATACTTCCTTTCATAAATTATTTATTTCATGCTTTTAACATAAATATTTATATGTTAGGATGATTTCTTCTAAATTCAAGTATTAAATTAGAACAACTTTGACAACAAGGTAACTCTGGATATAAATCTATTATTCCAGAAATATTATGGTCTTTTATCTGTGAAACAATATCCTCAAGTATTTTTGGTTCAGTATCATGATACCTTAATTTTTCATCAACATAAAAGGTAAATAAACGTTCATTTTCTGGTTTTAGATATGAAAGATCACTGGTATTACTACCTTTACTTTTAACTAAATTTATTTTGCTATGTACAGTAAATTCTTTTTTACACCATTAATAAACGTGCTAGCATGTTACTTGATATACTCAATAAAACAAATACTGAAAAACCAGCAAAGGAGAATGAATCAATTTTACAGGCTAAGATTTTCATTGAAAATTTACTGCACAAAGAGAAAGAGCTGATTGAAAATTGCATTGACTCCTTCACAAGCCTACTTGCTTTAGAAGAATTTTTTCGTATCAGCATGGATTCGTGGATGGAGTGAAGCTTTTGAAATTTATTTACAGCCTCTGAATTATCATTAAACTAGACAAACAATAAAAAAATCTCCAAACTCAGTTATTAAGCATCTGTTTGGAAGTTCTTTTAATTATTAATATTATTCCTGTTTATTACAATTTTAAAAGAATAAATTATTGAAAAATTTAATGCAATATTATATACTTATAATTTAATCTTATGAAATATTGTTTGATAAGATCATATTAACTCTTGCCTTGTAAATCTCATCTTTGATAATTTCAAATTTTTTTCCCTCAAGAATTATTTTTATCTCATTTACCATATTGTTATATTCCTCAGCAAAATTAGGTTCAAGATCTTCAGGAAAGTTATCCAAAATTACTAAGACTCTTTCATAAAGATAGTCTGGTAAAATCAAGTATTTCATGCCTATCCTAGATAAAGCTATTATAACTACATTATACATAACTTTATTCTTTTTCATCATAAGTATACAATCTTCCAGTGCTGCTGCCAATGATTGCCCAATACTATATCCCTCATCATCTTTATATTCATAAAATGAATCTTCTGCTAAATGCATTGCCTCTTTATAATCTATATTCTTCATTCTTTGTTCCTCCATTATTTCCCCGTGAAAATGCTTAATTTTATATTAGGAAACTTTCTCCTAAATTCAAATATCATATTCGTGCAACTTTGACATGCTGGTAATTCTGCATATAAATTTATTTTACCAGATATGTTAGAATCTTTTATTTGAGAAACAATATCCTCAAGAATTTTTGTCTTGGTATCATTGAATCTTGGAAATTTATCTTCCACATAAAAGGTAAATAAACGTTCATTTTCTTGTTTTAAATATGAAAAATCACTAATATTACTACCTTTACTTTCAACTAAATTTATTTTGCTATATGCAATAAATTCTTTTTTACACTGTTAATGAACGTATTATCATGTTACTTGATACACTGAATAAAGCAAATGCTGGGAAATCATCAAGAGAGAATGAACGAATTTTGCAGGCTGATATTTTCATTGAAAATTTGCCGCGCAAAGAGAAAGAGCTGATTGAAAATTACATTGCCTCCTTAACAAGCCTACTTGCTTTAGAAGAATTTTTTCTATATCAGCATGGATTCATGGACGGAGTGAAGCTTTTGAAATTTATTTGCAAATTGTAAGATACCGCCAAATAAAGCATCAATTAATACGCCTCCAAACTGATTAATTTAGTTTAATATCAATCTGGAGGCTGTGTTCCTACAAATTTGTAAAATTTATTTAATCTCTAAATTATCTGCATTCTCATTCATTTTACATATATCAAATATTGTATCCTAAGTAATTCGCTATTTGATAATCACTATATGATAATATAATGTTTGAAACCTCCAATAATTCTTTGATGTATATATCAAGCAAATACAAACTGTAAATAGAATTTAATCGAGTATTACTAAAAAAAAGAGCTTCATCAGGAAAACCTTTTTTACTCGTTGCTATTATCTCATTCTTTGCTCCAATAAAAGATTCAAACCAACCATTGGTCGTTTTATAAAAACAAATGGAGTGTTCTTTCAATTGCTCCTTCTCACATACGTAATCTTCAGAAATAAATAATTCTGACATTTTTATTTTTAATGATTCTAAATTATTTATCTGACATCCTGAATTTCTGCTTTGAATAATATATTTATCAAAAAAGTATCTTCTTATAACATGTAAAAATAGATGATCTATGGCATCACTTTTATTTTCAAACTTCTTTAATATTTCTATATCTGGTACATTTCTTCGTTCCAACCGGATAAAGCAAAAAGCCCATTCATTATTTATTATATTAATGCTATAATGATTTTCTAATGGCACAGATAAATCTTCTCTGTCGTCATAATAAATTTTATCGTCATAATCAACTAAAGTTAAGTGTTTTTCTGATAACAATTTCTTTGCTAATTCTAAATCCATAGTTTAATTTACATCCTTTCTAGTGAGATATTATTCGTATATACCCTTCATCAATCAATGTCTGAACTGTTGCTTTAACAGAGTTTCCTAAAGAATCAATTATTTCGATATCAGAATAATACTGTATTCCTTTTCCAACTTTCCCAAACCAAGGAGCTATTTCACCTGATTTAACTTCAAAAGGCTTTAATACTTCATATTGTGTATATGGCTGTGTTTCCATAAAAGGAGGTAATGCTCTACTTTCAAAGCTTGATCCACCCGGTGAAAAATATTGCCCTGTTCCATTACTGCCATAACGATCAATAACTTGCCCTAGTGTTAACGTTTTTGTTTTGTAAATACCATTAGTGAAACCACCTATATTGGGATCACCATACATACCTGGATATATAGCATCACCTGTTATCTGATCAAAGTATTTAGGATTATCATAAACATCTTTATATTTCAAATATAAATCATCTGAAGGCGGATATTTCCAGCCATTAATCTTAGCCTTATTCGCTTCACTAATAACCTTCCCCGGACCCTCAGCACCACTCTTAACATTATTCTTATATGCATCTTTGATGAGTGGAGGAATTCCTAAAATTGCTGTTACTGCAATGTACATAAATGCTGATGATACTACTCCATTCCAAAACTCTCCTAATCCTTGTTTTATGCTAGGTGTACGTCCATCCATACGCTCTCTTAAATCATAGTACGTATACCTATATACTCCACCTGTGCACGATATTTTAAGCAAAGTTCCTACTTGCTGTGAAGCTGTAGGTATTTCACCTAAAAGCCCTGTTGCTGCAGCTGGCATCATAGCTGGTGAAAGCAAGGCTCCACATAAAGCACCTGCAAAAGCATCTTTGGCTGCCTTGCCTGTATATTCATCCATATCACTAACTTCATCATTTGTTATATCTGATACTGCTTTGCCTGCGACTCCCATTGCTCCCACTGTCATTCCACCAACAAAGGTTGCTTTTGCTACTGCTGCTGCAGTAATACCTACAGATGCCAGTGCTCCTGCCACCGCCGGTATTGCAGTACCAGCGGTAAGTACTACTGCTGCAGTAACTGTTGCAACCACTACAACTACTGCCAAACCTGCAAGAACATTTTTAGCTAGTTTTCCCCAACTAAACTTTTTCTTTTCTTCTTTCTTTTCTTCCTGTTTCTTCTCCTCTTTTTTCTGTGGTTCTTCTTCTGGCTTTTGAGCTGCCTTTGGTTCATCTTTAAATTGAGGATATGTTTATTTATGTATAAGCTGTAAAAAACAGCCAATAGCTCACTACGTTCTCCTAACGCCGCTATTGGCTGCTTTTATTGGACATGTTGCTTTGTCTGTGCCCAAGAAACTCGCAGAATAGGTAACTTTTTATTTCTTTTCGGACTTAAATAGTTTAGCCGTTACTTATTGAGTGTACTCAACTCATTTTTAAGGATAGTTACCCTTTTAATCTAGCAAAACAGATACGTAATAATATTATTCATTTTCTTGCAAATATTTTTCTAAAATTTTTCTTGTATAACTCCCATTTTTGGGTAATAAACCAAATGTTTTGTATGCCCAAATAACTTCTCTTTGAACTTGACCTCCGTCATTTTCATTCATAATATCATAATAGAACTCTACATTAAATTTTCCATCAGCGTTAATAGAGAAACTCATTTGCTCCCATAAAGGCTGACTATTTTTTTCAAAACAAGAATACAAATCTAATAATAGTATATTTAATTCTGAAGACAACTCATTATATATAGTTTGAGATACTCCATAATTTTCTGAAATATTATGTGATTTAACTATGTTTCCATCTTTTAATTCCTTAAAATAGAAAACAGATGACATACTCATTTTCCCTTTTTCTATTTCTCCTAAATAATATATTTGGCTCCATTGTACTGGAATCATAGATATAATATGTTTTCCAATCTTCATATATAATTCATCTAATTCTATTTCCATTGCTATCATCCTTTCTATGGATTCATTATAATTTGAATAAATTTTTCACCATCAATCCAATAGTCTACATTAAAACTATGAGGTCTAGCTACATTTCCAGAGTAATTAGGGGTAATGTCCACCTTAACTTTACTACCTTCATTCAGTGCATTTGCCCAGTTTTGCTCCATTTTATACCATTCCCCACCAGACCTATTAATTCCGCTGTTTTGAGGAACTAAATTTTCTATTTGACCTGAACCATTAAATTGTTTTCCAATTAAATGGCCTCCATCGTCTGTAGGTAGTCTGTCAGCACCTCCAACAGTTCTTTGAGCATATGGATTTCTTATACCTTCTCCCAATTGTAAATCACCTTGGGCATTTGCAATTCTACCACTGCTATCAGTGGCATACTTGTATCCATTACTATCAATGTATTCTACATAAGGTTTCAATACCTTTTTCCTACCTACCTTATCATAATGTTCACCATATTCTACTATGTTTCTATCAGTAGTTCCACTAACTTCCTTAGCATCACTAGCATCAATATTTTCATTAGAAGAACTATTACTATCTCCACTACTTCCACTATTAGAAGCTTCCTTATAAAATACAAGACCAGATGCCGCTATAGACGTTACTCCATCTAGACATAATTAATACCAGTTTACAGTTTTACAGTCAGAAAAGAGAAAGACGGTCATCAAAACGATAACCGCCTATCCTATTGTAGCATGATTATTAAATACGAGAAGTAAGACCGTCAATATTCCAATTGCTTCTAACAATATTAAGACTGTTACTGTTACCATCTAAAGTAGGTATAACACTTATAGAATATATGCTACTTTCAATTTTTTTGAAATGTCTTGGTGAGTATTGATTTTCTGCCTCATTATCACAAAATGCATAGTCATACGCTGAATAACTATAAAATCCTGTAATAAAATCTACAATTTTTTCTGTCACGCTATTTATTTCACTTGCCAAGTTTGTCTTTATTAGCTCTTCTTCATCTATATCTAACAAAAATCCAAAGTAGCCTTCATCTTCTTCTTTCTCAATACGAATAGTAGTTGTAAGGTTTTTATGCCCAAACAAACTACTGTTGACTTCCACTTGTCCATAGTAGTTTTCTGCTAATGTAGTATAAATACTATCTACTTTTAAGTTAATTAATGAGTCATATTCAAGCCATTCTTCACCATCAATATCTTTACTTACTTTCATTTTTTTTAAGCTTCCATCAGTAGTAACAAAATATTTAACTAACCTTTTTATCTCATTTTCTATTGCTTGTATAGAAAACTCTCCATAAACAAATCCTATTGATATAGAACTTCCCATTATTGTCATCACCTCTACTTAATTTTTATTCCGTTTCCTAGATGGAAATCTATCTGGTTACTATTAAACTTCCATCCACCAATATAGTTACCTGACAGATCAGTATATGCCCCTACACTAGTATTCTTATTTATATAAACATATACATCATCACCCCTATAGGTTGATTTATACACGTCAGTAGCTGTTTCTATATGATTTTGAATAGCTTTTTGATACACTTCACCTGTAGCCTTATTCCAGTTGCCTGTTACGTCAAAATCACCAGCATGTTTAAACTCATGTTGTAGTTTCTTCGTAGTAAATGTAGCATCCGGTAGTTCTGCAGTTTCACCCACTCCCTTAGCATCACTAGCATCAATATTTTCATTAGAAGAACTATTACTATCTCCACCACTTCCACTATTAGAAGTCATATTATAAAATGCAAGGCCAGATACTGCTATAGAGGATATTTCACCTACGCTGACTATAGAGGTTGCTCCCTCTAAACATAATACATTAAAGCTAATGCCAGTTTCATTAATAGATACTAACCTGTTAAAATAATATTTGCAACATCTACCACTATTTTATCACTAAAAAAGTAATGAACTAGCTTGCTTATTTTTCAGCTAGTTCATTCAATAATTCTCACACTTTAGCATTAATGTTATTCCATTGCTTATTGCTATTATTAATTACAGGACTTTAATATTTTACATCATCATTATGTAGTTAGTTAATTAATTTTTAAGTTTTCCTTACCACGAACGATCTAAAATTTCAATTGGTATAGCCATTGATGGGATACCAATACTTGAAATCTCTTCTGAAAAATTATAAATAAAACTATTTGAGTAACTTGATATTTCATCGAAGAAGCTAATTAAATATCCACTTCTAGTCTTTCTAAAATCTGCTATTCCCAATTCTTTTAAAACTATTGCTGTTTTTCTACCATTTTGGCCAAATACAAACAACTCATTTATATAATTATTATACTCCATATTATTAGGTTTTAAAGTTAAATATAACTGGTTAAGTTTATATTGAAAATTATCTAATTGAGTTATTAAACTAAATTTACTTTTTTCAATAATCATACTATCTATATTAATTTTACCATTAAAATTATACAGTTTATTTTTTATATCATCATATGTTTTTAGCTTATTTTCTACTATCTTAGCACATTTACTTATTTCGAGTATGATAGGATCCATAATATAATCCTCAATCTCTATATTTTTACAAATATTCTCAAATAATACTTCAATATTTATTTCATTATCATTCTCTTGTATGAACATCCTTATCTCAAATTTATGTTCAGAATATATGGCTTTAAAAATTAATAACTTAAAATTTAGTGAGCTCGTAGAATTACTTTCCTTTATACATTTTAAATATTGATTATCACACTTATTAACCTCATTGACTAATGTTATTTTCTCAAAATTTATTTGTTTCATTTTATCCTCCGATTACTGTAGAATATTTTTATTACTTTAAAATACTAGTATGAACTAGATATGTAGCAATAATATCTAAAATAGTGTATTTTCAGCATTCCTGTATAAATACATTTCATTCTAAACCATTTAATGATTATCTTTTAGGATTGCTTACACCCTTGGGACATAGTCTATCTTATTATTTTTATAGGCAGACTTTAGTATTTTCAATGCCTACTATTATTTTAGCACTATAAAAAAATGAACTAGCTTACTTATTTTTCAGCTAGTTCATTTTTTCTTTCTTATTGCATTATTACAATTATGCAGTATATTTGTTCTTTTAAAATGTTATGGTTTATATATAATATCTATTAGAAAGATTACTGTATTTGGTTTCAGTGTTATTTTGCAGTAAATAAAAACAACTTAGTTCATATATCCCAAAATAAAATTATCTAAAAATCACAATAACTATTATTGAAAACTTGAATTTATATACCTAGTATAACTCCAGTTGTTTTTTCTGCCTTTCTGCAATTTGCCTAAACGGTTCGAATAAATTACGAATTTGTTTGACAAATAAACTATTTGCTATTAAGTTCCCATTTGAATCTATTTCCTTCAGAATACTATAAAATCCTCATTCTCATTTATTGATGATGTTGTTGATATATCATCTTCGTCACTTAATTTAGAAAATAAATCGCGTAGACTTAGTCTATTCTCTTTATATTGCATATAATAATAACCAACTATTGCATCACTGGATGAGGATTTATTTTCTTCATAATAGCATTCTTCTAGCTTTTTATCACTTACTGCCATACTTAACCCTTCTATATCTTTAGCTAACGAAACTTTATACACCCAATCTTCAACCTCATTTTTATTTAATATTTGTCTATCAGCCCAGCCTTGCCAATCTGATTTAGAATAGTATCCGCTTACAGAAGCTATATATATATAGTGCCCTATAGTCATTTAATCACCTCCTTGGAGTCTCTGACTGCAATCCTGGGGTAGGTTTTCTATGTTGAGCAGAATTTGTAACTGGGCTTGCATGATAATGAGGATTTGTATGTGTTGGAATATCTGGCCTACCATGGTCTGTAAAATCATTATTACCTATTCTCCGCCCATACTGCTACAATCTAGCATTTCCAATATTTATAACAGAACAAACAAAAAACTAGCCTACTTTATTTTTCAGCTAGTTCCTCTGTCTTAATCTCACTGCATTATTAATATTATGCAGTTAAACTTATTAATAAACTTGTTATTATACATACAATCTTCAACTAGCTATTTTTATGCTGCATAATCTGTACTAATTATGCATTTAGTTTCTATTATAAATTTGTATTGTATATTTTAATTAATGTACAGTGTAGCTCTACCCATTCATTTAATATATCTTGCTCAATTCCTTCTATATCAATTAGTACAACACTATCATAAATCTTTAGTGTTGCTAAGTTATCCTCACTATTATAATCTAACTTAGCGACTATTTTAATTTCCTCATCATTCTGAATTATTACACTAGACTTTTCACATGAAAGTACTATATTTGTATCCCATATAAAATCATCCTCTATATCCATTTCTACATCATAGTTCTCATTTTCTTCTGGCTCATCACCATTCCACTCAGCAATAAATTCGTTATTTTCTACTTGAACCAGTACCTTATATCCACCTAATAATTTTTCTAATACATTTGATACTTTAACATTCATTGTTTATCACTCCTAATTTTTATATGGCACTCTAACAACTGTATTGTCAACATTCATAACATTATTTATTGGGTCATAAGTCCATATTTCTTCATGATAGTGGAACTTACTTGGTTTTGAGTTCATTTCATGTGAACCGAATCTTACACTTCTTTTCCCATCAGTTGAGAATATTCTATCAGAGTCTTTTAGTCCTGTTCTAGGATGAATATCAGTATACTCCCATAATCCTAAAAATTCATCCCATTTATCAACTGCATCAATAACCTTTACTGGTTTATTTGCATATACTTCTTTATGATATCCTCTTCCATGAATATTATCAGCTTTTCCTACTCCCTTGGGGCAGAGTCTGTCTTATTATCTTTTAGTGGTAGAGTTGAGAATTTTCAACATCTACCAATATTTTATCACTATAAAAATTAATGAACTAGCTTACTTATTTTCAGCTAGTTCATTCATCCCTTTTTTAAAAATATCATTAATATTATACAGTCTCGTTGATTTACCTCTTTTAATAATTTTCAATAATTTATTTCTATTTTTTATAGTTAGTACTATCCTTTTTTGAATCTAGTTTAATATAGATATATAAATCTTATTAGATAAATTTAAATAAATCTTAGTTTTATCAGCAATTTTAATTGCATCCCATTCAACATTGTCATCTAAATATATCTTCACATTAGTCATACTATTACTTTCTTTGCACGTAAACATTAGATTCCTTTTATGCAGTACCTCACTCCAATTAAAAAGTTGATATATTTGTTTATTTATATCTTCATCTTCTATATCTGTACATATAAACTTACTTCTTATTGTATTTACATAATCATATATACTATCTACATTATCTCTGATATTACTTGTAATATACCAAGTTAACATTAATTCTTCATTTGTTACTTTCTTTATTTTTTCAATATCATTCTCAAAACTATAGCTCATAGCCTCCCATAATTTTTTAAATTCATCTAGTGAAAATATAATTGGTATATACTTATACTTATCTTTAAAGCAATACTTTATATTAGGGACACACAATATATTCTCCCCTAAACGTCTAGCTATTACATTGCTTTGATTTGATTTATCATCATAATTCAACCTTAATTCTATATCTGAATCTAAATCTTCAGATGTTACTAAATTGTCTACATATCCATTATAAATCATAATATCATCATATTTTATATTGATTTTTTCATCATATATATCACCACTTAAAACTATCTCCATTTAAATAATCCTCCAATTAATCGATTAAATCATAACCTGGTAATCCCCAACGTTTTGAAAATCTTGCCCAGTCATTCTGTGGAGTAAATAACTTGTGCTTAACAACATTATCTTGTATTGTCATATGATATACTCCTTCTTTTCCATTAACAATTCCTTTCTTTAAAAATTCTACCCTTCCATCAGCTCTTATAACATATGGTTCATTTAAAATTATGCTTTTATCAAGGCTATTTGGAATATTATGATATGGTCCTACATCCTCTGACATTCTCCTTAATGTTCGTTCATCATATACTAGACTCTTTTTGCCACTTCTTATATCGTCAATATTAGAATATATCTTATTAAGTTCGCTAAATTCAGCTTTACTAGATCCCTTAGCAACCTTACTACTAGGAGGGATATCATCTATTTTATTAGCACCCTTGGCAACCTTACTACTACGAGGAATGTCATCTAGCATACTAGTTTTCCCTTTACTAAGCGTAGCTTTTCGTACTCCTAAAATAGTGGATGCTACTCCAAAACTATTTAGCCAATGTTCTTTCGAGAAAGGATCTTCTGGATTAACTGCTCCTTTTACCATATCTGCAGCACCAAAGCTAAGCCAATTAGTGAAATCATATACTGAATTAAATGCTTTCTCTGATCTTTCTGCATTTGATTGTAATGTTGCTTTTATAGCGCCAGGAATTCCAATCATTGCCCAATTTACAAAATCGTATGGTGAATCTAAGGCTTTCTCCCCTCTATTTTCAAATCCTCTCCAAATATCACAACCTATTTCTTTTAGTGAATTCAACGATTTGATAATTGGTGAGGGATTAGCCCCACTTAATGCACCTTTAAATGCATTCATTATACGAGCACCAATATCATTTTCTCCTCCACCTGCTGAACTTGAGCTTGTAGGCGATGTACTAGCGGCTGCACATATCATTCCTACACATGCTACAGCAACTGCGCATGCAATTCCTGCTCCTACTCCAAATGTTGCTACTGATGCTACCACTGCTACTGCGGCTACTGCTGCAAGGGCTAGTTTTCCCCAACTAAATCCTTTTTTTTCTTGTTTTTTCTCTTCTTTCTTCTCTTGTTTTTCTTCTGGCTTTTGGGCTGCCTTTGGTTCATCATTAAATGGAGGATATGTTTCTCTATCTGTTGCATCTTCTATTGTGGTATCTGCTGCAAAATGAATTTCATTTTCTATTGAAAAACCACTTTGTATGCCTGCTTTTGCTACAATTATTTGGCTTTCTGCTTTTATGTTTATATTTTGTGGTGTTTTTATAATTATTTCACCATCTGCATTTAAACTTAGTTTTTTAGGGCTTTTAAGCGTTACTCCAGTATTGTCATCAAAACTTATATTAAGCGGCTCTTTTGAGCCACCGTTTATATTTAATGCACCTGAAGTCATTTCTATTTCGCTGCCATGTTCTGTTCCAAAATATCTTTTAGTTGTGTCTGATGTTTTAGCACAGCTGCCTCCATTTTTTCTTACACAACCTGTTACAATTGGAGCTTCACTGCTTTCATTTGGAAAATAAAGTGCTGCACTTGTTCCAACGACAGGCATTGAATACATTGTATTACCTGTAGGCGGCGCATATGAAAACCAGGCGGCTTCTTTACTTTGACCTTTGTCTATATCGAGATTAAGTTTTACTTTTTCAC
>NZ_DDOV01000120.1 GCF_002341865.1 Clostridium sp. UBA2485
TTTTTTTTTTTTTATTTTTCTTTTTTCTTTTTTTTTTTTTAAAAAAAAAAAATTTTTTTTTTTTTTTTTTTTACCTCTTCTTACAACGTCAACTTTCTCTATAACTGGAGCATTAACTGGGAAAGTTTTTTCTACTCCAACTCCTGAAGCTACTCTTCTTACAGTAAAAGTTTCTCTTAATCCACCGTTTTGTCTTTTAAGTACAGTTCCTTCAAAAATCTGAATTCTTTCTTTGTTTCCTTCACTGATTCTGATGTGAACTTTAACAGTGTCTCCAACATTGAATTCTGGTAAGTCATTTCTAATTTGTTCAGCTTCTATAGCTTTTATTATATCTAACATGTGCATTCCCTCCTAAGCTTTATTTGACGTTCATAATCATGTATCATGACAGAGGACCGCCCGTACTAGCACAAAACACATTTTATCACATAAAAAATATCATATCAATACTATTTTTGACTTTTATAGTAATTCTCTAATAATTTTTTATCTTCTTTTGTAAGTTCAATGTTTTTATATAGGTCATTTCTCTTTTTTTTAGTTATAAGCAAGGATTGAAGTCTTCTATATTTTCTTATATTATCATGATGCCCTGAAATTAAAACCTCTGGAACCTTTTTTCCTTCAAAGTCGTAAGGTCTTGTATATTGGGGATATTCTAGCAATCCATCATAAAAAGATTCGTCCATAAAACTTTCATCGCAAGATAATACTTTAGGAATCATTCTACTTATACTATCTACAATGGGTATACATGCCATTTCACCACCAGTTAGCACAAAATCACCTAAGGATAGCTCCATATCTATGTAATCATAAACTCTTTCATCTATGCCTTCATAGTGACCACATAAGAAAATTAATTCTTTTTCATTACTTAATTCCTTAGCTATTTCTTGATCAAAAGTTTTACCTCTAGGTCCTAGAAATATCACCTTACCATTATTAACATCTTTAACATTCTTTATGCAATCTACTATAGGTTGAGGGGTCATTACCATTCCCGCACCACCACCATAAGGATAGTCATCTACTTTCTTATGTTTATTTTTTGCATAATCTCTAATATTTACACAATTTATTTCTAATATTTTTTCACTTTGTGCTCTTCCTATAATGCTGTGATTAAACACATCAAACATTTCAGGAAAAAGGGTTAATATATGTATTTTCATTATTCTGACCAAACATTGACAGGTTTTATTGTTATTTCATTATTTTCAATATCTACTTTAACCACAATATCTTTTAAAGCAGGAATAAGAACTTCTTTTTCTCCTTTAACCCAATATACATCATTGCTTCCTGTTTCAATAACATCATATACTGTGCCTAATTCTTCTCCTTCAGTATCAAAGACTTTACAATCAATTAAATCTGCTATATAATAACTGTCTTCTGGTAGCTCTTTGGCGTCTTCTCTATGGATTTTTAAATATTTATTTCTATATTTTTCAGCTTCATCCATAGAGTCTATACCTTCAATTTTAAGTATTGCTCTATCACTTTGCAGCTTGCAAGAAGTAATTTCTCTCTCTACCCCATCTATATATACTTTTTTTAACACTGTAAATTCTTCCAAACTATCTGCCAGTGAAAAAACTTTTACCTCTCCTCTAACTCCGTGAGGCTTAGTTATTTGCCCTATGCTCATAAACTCTTTCATTTTTAAAAGCTCCTCCTAGAATTTTATTATAGGGTTCCCAAATCAAAATTTAATTTATACAATATTTCAATTTTCATAAGAAAATTTTTATCTATAAATGGGAATTTAAAAATTATGATTTAAACTCCACTTTCAAGCCCTTCGGAGCTTTTTAGCATATATTCTTTTAAGTTTTTATATGAAATCCCTATAATTTATTGTCATAATTAATTATAATTATAAAATAAGAGTTAGGATACCCTAACTCTTATGTTTCTATTATTTCTACAACAACTCTTTTATTTTCTTTAACAGCCGCTGCTTTTACAACAGTTCTAATAGACTTTGCTATTCTTCCCTGTTTTCCAATTACCTTTCCCATATCTGCCTTATCAACCTTTAATTCTAATATTATAGAATGGTCACTAGCAACTTCATTTATTACTACGGCATCGGGATTGTCAACTAAAGATTTAGCAATAACTTCAAGTAACTTTTTCATGGAATGCTCCTCCATTCAAATCAACAACTTACTATTTTATTCCAGCATTGTTGAAAAGTCTTTTTACCGTATCTGTTGGTTGTGCACCATTTTTTACCCACTTGTTTGCTTTCTCTTCGTCTATTTTAACTGTAACTGGCTCTGTTGTTGGATTGTAATATCCTATTTCATCAATAAATCTTCCATCTCTTGGAGATCTTGAATCAGCTACTATAATTCTGTAGAAAGGAGCTCTTTTAGCACCCATTCTTTTTAATCTAATTTTTACTGCCATGTTTTTTCACCTCCTTTAAAGGATTAATATCATATAATTAAAAAGGTAACTTTCCAAACATACCCTTTTTCATTGACTTTTGCATACCCTTCATATTCTTCATAGTTTTCTTCATCATATCAAAATGTTTTAAAATTTTATTTACTTCTTGAATTGAAGTACCTGAACCATTAGCGATTCTTTTCTTTCTTGATGGTGAAGATGATATTAGATTAGGCTTTCTTCTTTCCTCAAAGGTCATGGAACTTATTATTGCCTCTATCTTATCCATTTCCTTCTCTCCTTGTGAAAGATCTAATCCTTTTAATTCTTTAGAATTCATTCCAGGCATCATTTCCATAATTTTACCTAAAGGTCCTAATTTTTTCATTTGATTAAGCATATCTAGAAAATCTTCAAAGTTAAATTCTTGATTTAACATCCTATTTCCTAATTCCTGAGCTTTTTGCTCATCAATGGCAGATTGTGCTTTTTCGATAAGAGAAAGTACGTCTCCCATACCCAATATTCTAGAAGCCATTCTTTCTGGATGGAATACTTCAAGATCAGACATTTTTTCTCCCATACCAACATATTTTATCGGCTTACTAGTCATAGCCTTTATCGAAAGTGCAGCTCCTCCTCTTGTATCTCCATCAAGTTTTGTTAATATTACACCTGATATGTCTAGTTGAGAATTAAAGCTTTCAGCTACATTTACTGCATCTTGACCTGTCATTGAGTCAACTACTAATAGTATTTCATTAGGATCTATATTTTCTTTTACATCTTTAAGTTCATTCATCAATTCTTCATCTATATGAAGTCTTCCAGCAGTATCAACAATTACTACATTGCATCCATTATTTTTAGCATTTTCTATAGATGCTTTAGCAATATCCACTGGACTTGTTTTATCTCCCATAGTAAACACTGGTACATCTATTGATTTTCCTACCACTTGAAGCTGTTTAATTGCGGCAGGTCTATATATATCACATGCTACTAAAAGAGGTTTCTTATTGTTTTTTCTAAGGTTAAGTGCAAGCTTACCAGCCATCGTTGTTTTACCAGCACCTTGAAGCCCCACTAGCATAATCACAGAAATTCCATTTGGATTTAATTGAAGCTTACTTTCCACATTTCCCATAAGTCCAGTTAATTCATCATTAACTATTTTAATTACCTGTTGTCCTGGAGTTAAACTTTCTAAAACTTCATTTCCAAGGCATTTCTCACTAACGTCTTTAACAAAGCTTTTAACAACTTTATAGTTAACGTCTGCTTCTAACAGTGCTAGCTTAACTTCCCTCATAGCATCTTTTATATCTTTTTCTGAAAGTTTGCCTTTACCTTTTAATTTTTTTATGGTTTCTTGCAACTTAGAAGTTAATCCTTCGAAAGCCATAGTAAACCTCCTAAATTTCAATAATATTTTTGATTATATCATTGATTACTTCGGACTTTTCATGGTCCTCTATATTTAAATTACTTATTTTTTTTATTATTCTTTGCTTAGAATTTTGAATTTCTAAACTTTTTTCTAAAAGATGAAGTTTTTTTTCGTACTCTAATAAGAGACTGTTACATCTTTTTATTAAATCATGTATTGCCTGCCTACTAGTATTTGTAATTTCTGATATTTCCTTTAAAGATAAATCATCATTAAAATACAAGCCCATTATGTCTCTTTGTTTTTCTGTAAGCAACGGACCATAAAAATCTAAAAGTAATGATAACTCTAATCTTTTTTCCATGTAATCACCTTACTCACAAAGCATATATTAGCAAAAATAAATATAGCTGTCAAGTATTTTTACTTAACACCCTAAATATTTTTATTTGAGCTTATAATTACTTTTTATTTTATCATTTAAATATAGAATCATCTATAAGTTTTTAACTTTTTACCATAGTAGATTTTATATTTAATTTTTTTTTAGAATAGTGCCTCTACAAATTCCCTTGAACTAAATTCTTGCAGATCATCAATTCCTTCTCCAACCCCTATAAATCTAACAGGAATGTTTAATTGATTTTTAATGGAAATAACTACTCCACCTTTAGCAGTACCATCAAGTTTTGTAAGTATTATACCATCAATTGGACATACCTCCATAAATTGTTTAGCCTGAATAACTGCATTTTGTCCTGTAGTTGCATCTAAAACTAACAGTGTTTCTCTATGAGCTTCACCGTACTCTCTGTCAATTATTCTATTAATCTTTCCAAGCTCATCCATTAAATTTTTTTTATTATGTAGCCTTCCTGCTGTATCACAGATTAATACATCAACTTTTCTAGCTTTGGCAGCTTGCACTGCATCATAGACTACTGCTGCTGGATCAGATCCTTCTTGATGTTTTACTATATCCACGTTTGCTCTTTTACTCCATACCTCTAATTGGTCAATAGCTGCTGCTCTAAATGTATCTGCTGCTGCTAATAGCACCTTATAGTTTTCTGCCTTAATCCTTGCAGCAATTTTACCTATAGATGTAGTTTTACCTACTCCATTAACACCAATTATCAGCTTAATTTCTGGAAGATTTTTAGGAATTAAAGTGTTTTCTTCTTCCCCCATCATCTCGATTATAACTTCCTTCATACAAGGCTTAACCATTTCTACATCCTTAATTTTGTCGCTTTTAATTTTTGCTTTTAGTCTTTCAATAATTTCTACAGATGTTTCAACTCCTATATCACTAACAATTAGAGCCTCTTCCAATTCTTCATAAAGGTCTTCATCTATAGTAACAGCAAGATTTAAAACCTCTGATACTGCATTACTAATACTATCTCTTGTTTTTGTTAGACCAGTTTTAAGTTTTTCAAAAAAATTTCCAAACATAAATTTTCCTCCTTGCTTTATTTATGATGTCAGGTATAGAACATACTATAATTATAGATGTACTACTTCTAAATTTAATTTATAGATTTATATAATTGTGTTACTAAATTATTAAAATTTCCACCTTATATAATACGAATTGACTATTGACAATGGACAATTATGGTGAATTCTCAGCAAAGCGTGAGAATTTTTAAACTGATTAATTTGCAAAACTAATTGAATTTATTTTTATACGCTAATAAAAATTATAAGCTTTTATTAGCAAGCAGTTAAAAAGCTATGCTTTTTAACTAAATTTTAAAAGAAATTAATTTATAAGAATTAATTTCAACCGAAATTTTCAATTCTCCATTGATTAAAGATGCATAAAATCAACAGAAACTACCTTTGATACTCCTTTTTCTTCCATGGTTACTCCATAAAGTACGTCACTAGCTTCCATTGTACCTTTTCTATGGGTAATAACTATAAATTGAATATTATTTGAGAATTTCTTTAAAAACTCCGCATATCTAACTACATTAGCATCATCCAGAGCAGCTTCAATCTCATCTAGTATACAAAATGGAGTTGGTTTCATCTTTAATATACCAAATAAAAGTGCTATAGCAGATAACACCTTTTCTCCTCCAGATAAAAGATTTATATTCTGAAGTTTCTTTCCTGGAGGCTCTACGTTAATGTCTATTTTCGAGGTCAATTCATCTCCATCTGTTAATATTAAATCTGCACTTCCACCTTTAAATAATTCTTTAAAGGTTTCATTAAAATTTTTTCTCAGTATTGAAAAATTTTCTTTAAATACTATTCTCATTTTACTAGTCATCTCTTCAATAACTTTTAAAAGTTCATCCTTTGCTTGAACTAAATCTTCTCTTTGAGAAGTCATAAAGCTATACTTTTCCTTAACCTCTTTATACTCCTCAATAGCACCTACATTTACCGAGCCTAAACTATTAATTTCTTGTTTAATTTGCACAACATTTTCCTTAAGTTTAGTTACATTGTCTATAGGTTCTTTAAAATTTAACGCCTCTGCATAAGTCAATTCATATTCCTCATTTAATTTATTAAGAAGGCTTTCCTTTTCTGTTTCTATTCTAGCTAAAGTTACTTGATACTTGTGCAATTCTTTTTCTGAAGCTTCTAGTTCTAAAATTAAATCTTCTTCTTTAGATTTAATTTGGGTTATGTTTTCTTTTAATTTTATCTTTTCAATTTCATTATCTGATATAAGTTTTTCCATATTAGATAACATCTCTAAAGTGTCTTTAACAGTAATTTTATTATTTCTTAAAATCTCTTGATAGTTATCTCTATTTTCCTTTAAACCTTCAGCTTCTTTATTAAGTATTTCTATCTTACAAGTATAGTCTTTAATTTCCTCATTTATTCTTGAAAGCTCATTGCCTTTGTTAATGGTAATTTCATCAATCTTCGCTTTTTCAACTCTAAGGTCAGTTAAAACCTCTCTATACTTTCCAACATTTTCATCACTTTCTTTTAACTTGCTTTTTAAAATTTCTTCTTCATTATCTATAACTTTTATTTTATCCTCTATAGAATTTATATTTTCTCTAGATTCCTTTAACTTTTCACTGTTTAAAGAAATTTCATTTTCTGTATTTTTTAAATTTACTCTAGCCCTTTCCAAATCTATTTGAAGCTTAGCTTCCTCCTCAGAAATGGAATTTATCTTACTTTGTACTTTAGTTTTCTCTATATTTTCAAAGTGAATTTCATCTCTTAAGTTTAAATTTTCTTCGTCTAAAGTTTTAATATTTTCATTTAATTTTTTTACTAAAATATTTTCATTTTCAATTTCATCATTTATATGGTTAAATTTAACTCTAAGTTCTTCAATCTCTCTTTTTCTTCCTATTACATTAGTAGACTTAGAGTAAATGCTTCCTCCCGTTAGGGCACCACCAGGATTTACGACTTCTCCAGATAAAGTTACAATTTTTTGTTTATAATTTAGCAACTTAGCTATTTTAAGTGCATTATCCATATTATCACATATTATGGTTTTTCCTAAGGTATAATCAATTATACCTTTAAACTTATTATGAAAATCTATAAGTTCACTAGCAATTCCAATATATCCAAAGGTATCTTTAATATTACTGCTAAGTTCTAAGCTTTTACCTTCAACTGTGCTTAATGGTAAAAATGTAGCTCTACCTAAGCTATTTTTTTTCAAATATTCAATTAGAATCTTTGCACCATTTTCATCTTCTGTAATTATATTAGATAAGCTTCCTCCTAGTGCGATTTCCATGGCTGTTTCATATTTTTTATCAACTTTTATAATTTCTCCTAAAATATAACAACTACCTTTAAAATTAAGTACTTTTTTTGAATCTATATGTTGCATTAAAAGTTTAACAGACCTATTATATCCTTCATATTGCTTATCTAAATTGATAAGCATGTTTAAATTAGCATCTATCTTATTGGAATTAGCAACTAACTCCTTAAGCTTTTTTTCTTCTAAGGTCTGACTATGTCTTAATCTTCCAATTTCATTTTTGTTAGTTTTAACTTTATCCTCGTAGCTATTTATTTTTTCTAAAAGTTTACTAGATTCTATTTCAAGGACAGCTTTAGTAGAATTATTAATTTTTAATGAATTAACAAACCCCTCCATATCTACTTTAAGTCCTTGAAGTTTTTCATTTAAAATTTTTAACTGGCTATCTAATATCATTATGCTATTATTTTGAAGATTTCTATTATCTAAAAGGCTCTGCTTTTTTGATTGAAGAGTTAGTAATCTTTCATTTTCATTAAAGGTATCATCATTTAATTTTTTTATTTCCTCTTCCTTAGTCTTGATTTTATCTTCTACGTTTTTTTGATTTTCTTTAGAATCACTTAAACTTACTTCTAATTTATCTATCTCATCTTTTAAAGATTCAGTCTTTAAATTTAATTTTTCTATTTCTTCAATATTTTTTCCTATAGATTTATTAACTAACTCTATTCTTTCTTCTAAGATTTTAATCTCTGATAATATTTGTTGATGCTTTGATTTATTATCATAAAACTTTTGTTTATCTTCAGATATTTTATTTTCAAATTGTTCTAAACTAATGCTTTGAATATCTATTTGCTCTTTTATTTTTCTTCTTTCATTTAACTTTTCTTGCAATTCTTTATTTATAGCTTCGCATTGTCCTTTATAACTAGAAATTTTAATTTCAGTTTTTTCTATAAAATCAATAATAATATTAATTTCATCATTTTTTAATTGATTTGATAGTTCTAAGAATCTTTTAGCTTTATTACTTTCAATTCTAAGAGGTTCTAATCTTTCCTCATAAGTGTCTAATATATCATGTATTCTTACTAGATTTTGTTCTGTATTATCTAACTTTCTTTCTGCTTCTTCTTTTCTAGTTTTATATTTAACAATTCCAGCAGCTTCTTCTAAAAGTTTTCTTCTTTCTTCTGGCTTTCCACTAAGTATAGCATCTATTTTACCTTGACCTATTATGGAATATCCTTCTTTACCTATACCTGTATCCATAAACAAAGCTTGTACATCTTTTAATCTACATATAGTATTATTTATTAAATATTCGCTTTCTCCTGAGCGATAAAGTCTTCTTGAAATAACTACATCAGAATATTCAATGCCTAGCTCTGAATCAGAGTTATCCAAAATAAGAGAAACTTGTGCAAGTCCCACAGGTTTTCTAAATTGAGTACCTGCAAAAATTACATCCTCCATTTTATCTCCTCTTAAGTTCCTAACACTCTGCTCTCCTAAAACCCATCTTACTGCATCTGATATATTACTTTTTCCGCTTCCATTAGGCCCTACTACAGCAGTTACTCCCTTTTTAAATGTAAGTTCCGTTTTATCTGCAAAGGACTTAAAACCTCTAATCTCAATAGATTTTAAGAACATCTATTCACTCTCCTAATTTGTTATAATTAATGGCAATATAATTCCTAATAACATGAACATAGAAATTACAGCTGCTAATATTTTGGCTAATTTTTCTCTTTTTCTCTTTTTCACAATTTTCACCTTCTTTTACTATAATTTAGTTTATATTATTTACTTTAAAATATCAAACAAAAACATTAATAGCTCTTAGAGATACAAGTGTAAATTTAATAGAATTAATTTTATAAAATTAAATTCATTATTAATTGTCATTTATTCACTGTTAATTGTCAATTAGTTAAAATTATTTTGATTTTATATTAGATAAATTTTTACAAATTTCTGTTGATAAAATGTTTAAAATAAAATAACTAGCCAGTATGATATAAAATGAGTTAAAATACTGATTAGTTATTTTTGTGATAGTTCTAAATAAAGATATTATAGTTAATGTCAACTATTTTTTATTTTAAAAATCTTAATATTTATAACATAAAATATTTAAAAAACTCTTGATTTACAAAACTTCATTTTTGAAATCTAGCAATATCAAGAGTTTTAAATTCCATTTTTAAATGATATTTAAATTTAAGAATGATAATAAAATTTAATATTTGATTCTATATAGTAAATTTTCTTCTCAAATAATTTTCTAAGGTTATTTCCTCAGTATTTTCCTTTAAATTAAACCTTAGTTCTCCCCTTTTTACTGATATATCTTGATTGATTTTTAGTTTTCTCAATCCTAATATTTTTAAAGCCTCATTAAAATATTTTTTCTTATTAGCATAAAGTTTTGATACATCCTTAGGGTTTATAGAAATACTTTCAATATCACTATTGCTTTTAAAATACTCCACTATTAATTCTTGGTATATAGAACTTTCTACTAATTCTCTAAAAGCAGGATGGAAGGGACCTTCAACTATTTCCTTACCGTAATTTATCTCTTCTGTAGGTTGAAGTCCTATTCTTATAACCTTAATACCACTTTCTACATACATACCATATATTATTTTGCTAATTTCAACTGCCTCTTCTAAATCATAAGGCTTATATTCTCCTCTTTCTAACAAAGTTTCCATAGGTGTATTTTTTATCACAAGAGAGGGATATATTCTACATATATCAGGTTTCATTGCTATGCTTTTTCGAGCAGTTAATATATCCTTTTCCCTATTATCTCCAGGTAATCCTAGCATGATTTGATGCCCTAAAGTAAATCCATATTCTTTAATTAACTTTGATGCTTTTTCTACATCATCAGCGCTATGTCCTCTTCCAGATTTTATTAAAACTTCATCATCAAGTGATTGCACCCCTAACTCTATTATGTCAGCAGAATGTTCTTTAAGGTTAGCTAATATTTTATCATCTATGTAATCTGGCCTTGTTGATAACCTTATATAATCTATCTTGTTACAATCCTTATAATTCTTTGCTACGGAAAGCAGCTCATTTTGTTTATTTATATCTATGGCTGTAAAAGTTCCTCCAAAAAAAGATACTTCTACAACTGAACTTTCTCTATCTATAGTTTCTAAATATTCTTTTATAGTATTTTCTACAAATTCTCCATTAATTTTAAAACAGCTTCCTGTAATACTATCTTGATTACAAAATACACAGGTATGAGGACATCCTTCATGAGGTACAAATATTGGGATTATGTAATGAAGTTTATTCATATATTTCCTCCTTAGTTAAAAGCACTTCCCTGGCAGCACTTTGTTCCGCCTCTTTCTTGCTATAGCCTACACCGCTACCTTTAGATATGCCATTTATCAAAACCTCAACATAAAATAACCTTCTATGAGGAGGACCTTCATATTTAATTAGGTTATAAATTATAGATACCTCTCCATTTTTTTGAAGAATTTCTTGAAGTTTTGTTTTATAATCAATTATTATTTGATTTTTTAAAGCCTTATAGATTATATTCTTAAAATTGGTTAATATGAACTCTCTTACATACTCTAGCCCCTTATCTAAATAAATAGCAGCAATTATAGCTTCTACAGCATCTGCTAAAATAGATACTCTAGTTCTTCCACCAGTCATTTCTTCACCCTTACTCATAGTTATATAAGAACCTAGATTCCATCCTTTAGCTATTTCATAAAGAGAATTCTCACAAACAATTAGTGATCTAACCCTTGTTAAGTATCCTTCACTTTCATTTATATTGTTTGAAAATAAATGTTGAGAAATTACAAGTTGAAGTACTGAGTCTCCTAAAAACTCCAATCTCTCATTGTAATCTACATCTTTTTTTTGATTAGCATAGGAACTATGAGTAATTGCTGTTTGTAGTAATTCTAAATTATCAAAGTTTAACTGTAATTTATTTTCCAATTCTAGTGTGCTAGGTCTAATCTTCATTTTTTTACTCCTTCTTAGGAGTTTATTCCTCAATTTATTACCTCATTAATAAATTCAAGAAAGAACTCCTTGCTTTTATTCCTTTTATATGAAAATAAAGTCCCGCAATTAGCGGAACTTAGATTTTATTCTTCTACACGTGCTTTTATGTATTCGACTACATCACCCACTGTAGATATTTTCTCTGCTTCTTCATCAGGTATTTCTATATCGAATTCTTCCTCTAATGCCATTATTAGCTCAACTATATCTAGTGAATCAGCACCTAAATCATCTATGAAAGATGATTCCATTTTAATCTCATCTTCCTCTATGCTTAATTGTTCAGCTATTCTCTCTCTTATTTTTTCAAACATAATTATTCAGCCTCCTAATAAATTAAAAACATTTCAATTAAATATTAATAGTTATATTGAAAGTAATCAATAGATTTTTAATTTTTTTAATATATTTTAATAATATACTTCAATTTAATAATATTATTCATGATATTTTATTCTTTTACTCTTTTTCTGTTCCTAAATTTTCAAGTTCTACTTGTATTTTTTCAACAATTTTATTATCATATGCTACTTTTGCTTGTCTTATCGCATTTTTAAAAGCCTTTGCATTTGAACTTCCATGAGCCTTAACACAAATCCCATTAACACCTAAAAAGGTAGCTCCACCATATTCTGTATAGTCAAAATCACTTTTAATCTTCTTAAAAACAGGTTTTAAGAGCATACCACCTAATTTTGTTGTAAAAGAACTCATTATATTCTCTTTTAATATTGAAAATATGCTAGCAGCTACCCCTTCGTACATTTTAAGTACCGTGTTTCCTACAAAGCCATCACATACCAATACCTTAACATCGCCTTGAGTAATATCTCTTGGCTCAACATTTCCAACAAAATTATACTCCGTATTCTTTAAAAGCTTATGAGCATTTTTAGTAAGCTCATTACCTTTCTCTTCTTCTGCACCAATATTTATAAGTCCTATATTAGGATTTTTAGTATTTAATACATTTTCAAAATAAATTTTTCCCATTAGAGCAAATTGAACTAAATAATGAGGCTTACAATCTGCATTTGCACCTACATCTATAATCATAAATGGACCATTAATTCCTGGTAAAACTGGTGCTAATGCCGGTCTATCAATACCTTTTAATCTACCAACTATAAGAGTACAACCTGCTAAAAAAGCCCCTGTACTTCCAGCAGATATAATTCCATCTACCTTTTTTTCTTTAACTAATTGTAATGCCTTAGAAATACTAGAATCCTTTTTTCTTCTAATAGCTTTTACAGGCTCTTCATTAGGGCTTATAATCTCTGTAGCATTCACTATAGTAATCTTTTCTTTATCATAGTCGTATTTGCTTAATTCTTTAGCTATCTCTTCTTCTGGACCGGTTATAATGAGTTCTATATCATTATACTCTTTTACTGCCAATACCGCCCCTTCTACTATCGCTGAAGGTGAAAAATCTCCACCCATTCCATCTACTGCAAATTTCATTTTTAACCCTCACTTACTTTTATCAACTTTTTCTATAAGTTACTAAATAAAAAAAATTATATATAAGTTGTCATTATAAATATTATATATTAAACTTTGTAAAAAATTCTACTTTATTCTTATATTTATAAAAAATATTATATAAAAAATAAAAGAAAGTCAAGTGACTTTCTTTTTTATTTCTCAGTTGAAACAACTTCTCTATTTTTGTAGTGTCCACAGTTCTTACAAACTCTGTGAGCAAGTTTCATTTCATGGCACTGAGGGCATTCAACTATTCCTGGTAAACCAAGTTTGAATGTTTGCGCTCTTCTTGAATCTCTTCTAGCTTTAGAAAATTTTCTCGCAGGATTTCCCATAGTAACACCTCCTTACGGGTTTGAAAACAATTCTTTTAACTTTGCCAACCTTGGATCAAGATCATCTTTTTCACAGTCACATGAATTATGATTTAGATTCGTTCCACAGTGTTGGCACAGGCCTTTACAGCCTTCCTTGCAAAGTTTTTTTACAGGAAGCTCTATATAAAGATTGTTTTCTATTATTTGGTAAATATCTATTTTATCATTCTTAATTGAGATAATTTCTCCGTCTTCATCTTCAATAGTATCAGATAACTTTTCGTTTATGTCCATATTTACATCATAAGAAAAGCTCTCACTACATCTTGAACAAGGTAATAAAACCTCAGTTTCAACATTTCCAGTTAATTCATAAATATTATCAATTAATCTGACTATTCCTCTGAATTTTATAGGCTTAGTGAACTTTATAATTTCACCACTGTCATTAAAACTTTCTTTAGATATCTCTAAGTCAAGCTCTCTTTTTCCATGCTTCTTATTCTTTAATTCTGAAAGGTCAATATTCATAATTTTTAACGCTCCGAAAAAATATTACAAAATATTCTTCTCATATGAATAGCTCATCATACATAATGCGAATTTAATCACATAGCTTGAGCAAAGCTACTACGCCCCTCCTTATGTTTATTCAAGATTTCTACTATTTTCAAACATAAACTATTATATAAATTATAACTTTAAAAGTCAAGAATTATTTGTATGTTTAAAAACATATTAAGGAAAGGCAGCAGCTAATTATTATTTAAAAACTATTTAGAAGTTAAATCTTGAGTATCCCTTGCTATTACTAATTCTTCGTTAGTTGGTACAACGAAAACCTTAACTTTAGCATCAGCAGCACTTACGTCTACAGCTTTTCCTCTTACATTGTTTTTCTCAGAATCAATTTTAATTCCCATGAATTCTAAGCCTTTGCATATATCTTCTCTTGTAACTGGAGAATTTTCTCCTAATCCTGCTGTAAATACAACAGCATCAACTCCGCCCATAGCTGCAGCATAAGAACCTATCATTTGTCTTACTCTATAGTTATAAACATCTAATGCAAGTTTAGCTCTTTCATTTCCTTCATCAGCAGCTCCTTCTATATCTCTAAAGTCACTACTTACTCCTGAAATTCCTAGAACTCCTGATTTTTTGTTTAATAAGTTATTCACTTCATCAACACTCATATTTTCTTCCTTCATTAAGAAAGTAACTATAGCAGGGTCAATGTTTCCACATCTAGTTCCCATAGCTATTCCTTCAAGTGGAGTAAATCCCATGCTTGTATCTACTGATTCACCATTTTTAACTGCTGATAAACTAGCACCATTTCCTAAGTGACAAGTGATAATTTTAATATCTTTTATATCTTTACCCATCATTTCAGCAACTTGAGCAGATACAAATTTATGAGATGTTCCATGGAATCCATATTTTCTTATTCCATACTTTTCATATAAC
Source organism: Clostridium sp. UBA2485 (assembly GCF_002341865.1). Taxonomy (GTDB): domain Bacteria; phylum Bacillota; class Clostridia; order Clostridiales; family Clostridiaceae; genus Clostridium_J. The sequence continues at coordinate 14,858 of NZ_DDOV01000120.1, forward strand.
TCATATGGTAATGGATATATAAATGCTTCTTTTGGCATTGTTTGATGGAATGCTGTATCAAATACTGCAACCATTGGTGTGCTTGGCATTAATTCTTTACATGCATTAATTCCTATTATGTTTGCTGGGTTATGAAGTGGTGCAAGTTTTACACACTCTTCTAATTTAGCCATAACCTCATCATTGATGATAACTGATTCAGCATACTTTTCTCCACCATGAACAACTCTATGTCCTACAGCATTGATTTCTGACATGTTAGATATAACTCCATGTACTTTATCAGTTAAGCTATCTATAACGTGTTTTATAGCCTCTTTATGGCTTTCCATTGGAACTTCGATTATGTATTTATCTCTTCCTGGAACCTTTTGAGTTAATATTGAACCCTCTATTCCTATTCTTTCTACTAATCCTTGTGCTATAGCATCTTCATTTTCCATGTTAATTAATTGATACTTTAATGAAGAACTTCCGCAATTGATTACAAGTACTTTCATTGATAACTCCTCCTTAATGACACCTTTGTTATTTGTTATTTAGTAATTCTTCCAAAATTACTTTTAATAAAATTGTTATTAAAAGCTTACAGTCTTTAGTATATAATATAACTTTTACTTATTGCAAGACTGTTGAGCTTGTATAGCAGTTATAGCTACAACATTAACTATATCTTCAGCGCTACAACCTCTTGATAAATCGTTAATAGGTTTTGCAAATCCTTGACAAACTGGTCCTATAGCTTTAGCATTTGCAAATCTTTGAACTAATTTATATCCTATGTTTCCTGCTTGTAAATCTGGGAATACTAGAATATTAGCATTTCCTGCTACAGAACTATTTGGTGCCTTTTGTTTAGCAACCTTATCCACAATAGCAGCATCTAATTGTAGTTCTCCATCAATTTGTAAATCTGGTCTTTGCTCCCTAGCTGACTCTGTAGCTATTCTTACTTTGTCAACATTTTCATGTTTAGCACTTCCCATACTTGAGAATGAAAGCATTGCAATTTTAGGTTCTATTCCACATAGTGCTTTAGCATTATCTGCTGTACTTATTGCTATTGAAGCTAATTCTTCCGCATTAGGGTTCGGATTAACTGCACAATCAGCAAATAATAAAGTACCATCTTTACCATACTCACAGTTTGGAACTTCCATTACAAAGAAACTTGATACAACCTTTATTCCTGGAGCTGTTTTTATTATTTGAAGACCAGGACGTAATAAATCACCTGTACTATGTACTGCTCCTGAAACTAATCCATCTACATCGTCCATTTTAACCATCATTGTTCCAAAATATACTGGGTCTTTTACCACTTCAATAGCTTTCTCTAGTGTTACTCCCTTATTTTTTCTAAGCTCATAAAAAGCTTCAGCATATTTTGATGTTTTATCTGAAGTCTCTGGATCTATGATTTCTATTCCTTCTATATTTACTCCAAACGCTTTAGCATTGGCTTTAACCTTCTCTTCACCACCAACTAAAACTACTTCTGCTATAGCATTTTTTTTAATTAACTCAGCAGCTTTTAAGTTTCTTTCCTCATCGCCTTCTGGCAAAACTATTTTTTTCATATCTGCTTGAGCTAAATTCCAAATCTTGTCTACAAAACTCATCACAAAATCTCCTTTCAGTTTTAAACCACTAACATCCCTTATTAATATAACCCTTTTTTACTATAATTTTCAACCTAAAACAAAAATTTTATTAACATAATATAATTCTGAAAATTGCCACTTATAGATTTTTCTGCATTAATATNNTTGAAATAAAATAATTAGTCAATGCTGAAGCAAATATTCTCTATCAGATAAGGAGTCCGTCTTTGATGATAGTTATTATATTAGAGAATTATGTAAATGAAGTATAATATAAAATAGAATAACATAATGACTAGTTATTTTTTTCAAGATGTTTTATAATACAAATTAAAAACGAGATTATATAAATATACAAGTTCTAAAATTAGAACTAATGAATTCACAACTTTTTCAATT
>NZ_DDOV01000008.1 GCF_002341865.1 Clostridium sp. UBA2485
ATTTCTTTAATAGATTTTTTAACTAGCAATACAATTGCTAGTTTTCCACCTCTGGGGAACTTAATCAATTGAGAATTGAGAATAGGAAATTGACAATTATGGCGGAAATTAATTTTTACAAATCAATTTCTTTAAATAGATTTTTGAATAAAAGTGACTGTGTCACTTTAAAAAGAAATGAATTTAGAACTTCTCTTATAAAAGAGAAGTATCAATAATCGTCCATTGTCAATCGTCAATTCTCAATTACATAAATATAAGCTTAAACAATTTGTTAACACAATTTTATGAGTGTATAGATTAAATTTAGAAGCAGCATATATATATACTATTATATACTTAATTTTTCAGAAAAATATTATTGATTAAAATAAGCACTTAAAATATCTTTAGCTACATCTGCTGCATTTCTTCCATAGCCTTCGCCTTCTTCTAAAATTATAGCAAATGCAATTTTAGGATTCTCATAAGGCGCAAAACCTATAAACCAACTATGAGGAGTTTTATCCCCAGCATCATGGTCAGCTGTACCAGTTTTTCCACTCACCTGTACACCCCATAAATTAGCATTTTGTGCAGTACCTTGAGTTACAACAGATCTCATATATTTTTTTAATTTATTTGCATTTTCATTAGAAACGATATTCCCAACTTCTTTAGGTTCAATTTTAGAAATACTCTTTCCTTGTGAATTTACAATTTCTTTTACTATATTAGGTTCCATCATCACTCCATCATTTGCAATAGTGCTTGCTACTAAAGCCATTTGCATAGGACTTGCTAACACTCCACTTTGCCCTATTCCACTTTGTGCTATATTCCCTATCTCGTGTTTTTTATAAGTAGGGAATTTACTATCTTCTAATATCAAAGTTCTTGATGGAATTTCTTTGTTGAAATAGAATTTCTCCGCTGTAGATTTTAGTGCATCATTTCCCATTTCCATAGCAAGGGTACCAAAAACTACATTACTTGAATAAGTAAATGCCTGTTCTAAATTTATATTTCCTAAAGCATTTCCATTATAATTTTCTAATGAAGTAGTTTCATTAAAATATATTTTACCATTATCCTCAAAAGTTCTGCTCTCAACTCCAGACATATGTTCTAATGCTGCTAATGCAGTTACCGCTTTAAAAGTAGAACCTGGTGGATATAGTCCTGCTGTGGCTCTATTTAAAAATGGTGTTTCCTTATCTTTTGACAAAGTATCCCATTGCTCAGCCAAATTATTAGGATCAAAAGTAGGTTTTGAAACCATAGCTAAAACTTCTCCTGTAGCTGGATCTAAAGCTACCACTGAGCCTTTGTAATTTCCCAATGCATCAAAAGCAATTCTTTGAAGATTTGAATCTAATGTAGTTACAACACTATCACCAATTCTTGTCTCATTGGAATTAAGGTTAAAGTAATCCTTTATAGGTTTATTTTCCTTACCGCTTAACACCTTATCAAATTTTTTTTCTAATCCACTCATTCCATAGACTACATCATAATATCCTAATACATGGGCAAATTTTTCTCCTCCTACATACTCTCTACTTTGTTCAAATTCACCTGTCTTTTCTCCTTTTGTAAGTGCATTCATATCTCTATCAAATATAGTTCCTCTTAAAACTTTATTTCGTTCTGCTTGCTGTCTATTATTAAAAACACTTTCTATAAATTTATCACTTTTAAAGAGATATAAATAATTTATATAGGATATGATAGCTATAAAAAACACCAGAAAAACTAATAAAACTGTTTTAATGCTTTTTGATATATTCTTATTACTACTCATAATTATTTCCATCCTCTGAAATTTTTTGAATTATGCCAAGAGAAAAATATGTTATTAATAAAGATGTTCCCCCATAACTCACTAGTGGAAGCGTAATTCCTGTAAGCGGAATAGCTCCAGTAACTCCTCCAACTATAACCAATGCTTGAGAAGCTATCATTGTACTATACCCTACTGCTAAAAGCCTTGAAAACTTATCTTTAACATAAATTGCTGCTCTCATGCATCTATAGAATAGTAAAAAGTATAGCATTAATATTGCTATTCCTATCAACATTCCCATTTCTTCACATATAGCAGAAAATATGAAATCTGTAGTTACAACTGGCACAAACTTAGGATATCCTAGTCCTAAACCTGTTCCAAATATACCACCTTCTGCCATAGAAATTAATCCTTGTACTAATTGAAGTCCTTCAGCATATCCATATTTCCAAGGATCTCGCCATATCATTACCCTAACTTTAACATGTCTAAATAAAAAATATCCTGCAATTGCTCCTAACACGAATAATCCCAAAGAAATTATTACGTATTTTTTCTTTGAAGTAGCTATATATAACATAGTTACAGAAATTCCAAAAAAGATTAAGGCTGAACCTAAATCTGTTTGAAGTAGCATAAAAACTAAGCATATCATAACAACTAATGCTGGTTCTAATAGACTTAATATGTTATTGAGAGTTACATTATCTTTGTTGCTTTCCTTCATAAAAATATTCTTTATATATTTTGGTGCTTCTCCATAATCTTTTAGCGAAGAAGCTAAATAAGCAACGAGAGTAATTTTACCAAACTCTGACGGTTGAAAGCCAAAACCACCAATAAACACCCAGTTTTTAGCTCCACCTATCTCACTACCTAATAGTGTACCCATAGACATAAATACAAGTGTTATAATAAGATAAAAATATTTATAGTTACTAAAACTTTTTAAATCTGGAAGTATAACTACAGTTAAAATGAAAGTAGCTATTCCCAAGGTAAAAGATATCATTTGTTTTGCTGCTAAAAATGTTCTTGTGCCATCTTCTATTAATCTTCCACCAGATATAGGAAGATCTAATCTATAGAGCATAGCAATACCAATTACAGCTAATACATTTGAAAATAATAATATATATTTATCTCCATCTGGAAAAAACTTTTTTATTATAAAATGTGAATAAGCTAAAAGACCACACATTACTCCACCCATAACCAATGATCCTTTATCATAATTAGGAGAAATAAGAGTTACATTAACAAAAAGTATAATAGTTAACAAGTATGTAAGTCTTAAAACTCTTTTTTCTTCTCTTAAGCTATTCATGCCTTTCTCCTTTCATAACTTACTATTGGAGAACCTTAAATATAGAAGATCCTACTTTAATTCTATCTCCTCTTTTTAAGGTTACCTTATTAGCTATTTTTACATCATTTACAAAGGTACCATTAGTACTACCTAAATCCTCTAATATATACTCATTATTTCTCATATATATCTTCAAATGATGTGAAGAAACATATCTATCACTTAAAATAACCATATTATCCTCACTTCTTCCAATAGTAAGGTAATCATTTATTGGTATTACACCTCCATCTTGAAGTTCATAATTTTGTCCCTTATCCATAATTTCAAGACCAAATTTTACTGCATTAGATTTTTTAGGTCTTCTTTTCCCTTCATTTTTCATATCATTATACATAATCTTAAGGGCATAAACTATAATACAATATACTATTATGATGATTACAACTTTGAATATTAAACTTACATTTGCCATAAGACTTTAAACTCCTTCAAAAGTATAGAATTGTGACTAGCAATCTGTGCTAGTCACAATTAATTATATCATTTTTTTAAGATATTGTCCTGTGTAAGACTTATTACAGTTACATATGTCCATAGGATTCCCTGTACATAAAATAGTTCCACCTTTATCTCCACCTTCAGGACCTAAGTCAATAATATAATCTGAACATTTAATTACATCTAAATTATGCTCAATTACTACCACTGTATTCCCACCTTCTACTAACCTTTGAAGTATAGATATAAGCTTATTAACATCATCTATATGAAGTCCTGTAGTAGGTTCATCTAAAATATAAAGAGTTTTCCCTGTACTTCTTTTTGATAGCTCATAGGCTAATTTTATTCTTTGTGCTTCCCCACCGGATAGGGTAGTAGAAGGTTGCCCTAACTTAATATATCCCAATCCAACATCCATTAATGTTTGCATCTTAGTATATATCCTAGGAATATTTTCAAAAAACTTTAGAGCCTCTTCCACTGTCATCTCTAAGACATCATCTATATTTTTACCCTTATATTTAACCTCTAANNTTTACATTAAAACTAAAACGTCCTGGCTTATATCCTCTCATTTTAGCTTCAGGTGTTACTGCAAATACATCTCTTATTAAATCAAAAACACCAGTATAAGTAGCAGGATTACTTCTAGGAGTTCTTCCTATTGGACTTTGATCAATATTAATTATCTTATCTATTTGTTCATGACCTAAAATCTCCTTGTGCAATCCTGGAATTTTTTTAGAATTGTTTATTATCTTATTAAGTCCTTTATAAAGTATTTCATTTACAAGAGTACTTTTACCTGAACCCGAAACTCCAGTTACAGATGTAAATACACCTAGTGGAAAATCTACAGAAACATTTTTTAAATTATTTTGCTTACCACCTATAATTTTAACAAATCTTCCATCTGCTTTTCTATATTCACTAGGTAGTTCTATTTTCTTTTTCCCACTTAAATATTGTCCTGTAATAGAATTTTCACAGCTCATGATATCTTCAATGGTACCAGAAGCTATTATCTCACCACCGTGTTCACCCGCTCTAGGACCTATATCTACAATATGATCTGCTGCTTTCATAGTATCCTCATCATGTTCAACAACTACTAAAGTATTACCTAAATCTCTAAGATGCTCTAAAGTTTTAATCAACTTATCATTATCTCTTTGATGAAGTCCTATGCTTGGCTCATCTAGTATATATAACACACCCATTAAACTAGAACCAATTTGAGTTGCAAGTCTTATTCTTTGAGCTTCTCCTCCAGATAATGTTCCAGCAGAACGAGTTAAATTTAAATAATCTAATCCTACATCTTTTAAGAAATTTAATCTATTTCTTATTTCTTTTAATATTTGAGCAGCTATTATCATATTTTTTTCTGAAAGTTTCAAGTTATCTAAATATGATATTTCATCTAGTATAGACATAGAAGAAAATTCATTTATATTTTTTTCTCCTACAGTAACAGATAAAGCTTCTTTGCTTAATCTTGCACCCTTACATTTTGGGCATGGATTATCACTCATATATTGCTCTATTTCTCTTTTTATGTAGTCTGAACTAGTTTCAAAATATCTTCTTTTTAAATTGTTTATAACTCCTTCATAGGCATGATTATAAACGCCTGTTTTAAACTCTTTAGTATATTCTACTTTAATTTTATGTCCTTCTGTTCCATATAATAACACATTTATAACTGCTTCTGGTAATTCCTCTATAGGTGTATCTAATGAAAATTTATATTCTTTTGACAATGCTTTTAATACAGAAAATGTCCATGAATCTTCTTTTAAACTACCTTCGCCAAAAGTTATAATAGCTCCATCCATAATACTTTTACTTCTATCAGGAATAATTAAACTCTCATCTATCTCCATAAGAGTGCCTAAGCCATCACAGTTATCACATTTTCCAAAAGGTGAATTAAATGAAAACATTCTTGGAGATAATTCTCCTATACTTATTCCACAATCTGCACAGGCAAAATGTTCGCTAAATAATATATCTTCACCATCAATTATATTAGCAATAACTAAACCTTCTCCAAGTTTTAGTGCTGTTTCCAATGAATCATTTAGTCTAGCTTCTATTCCCTCTTTAATTACTAACCTATCAATTACAACTTCAATAGTATGTTTTTTATTTTTTTCAAGTTTAATCTCATCTTCAATTAAATCTACTAAATCCCCATCAATTCTAGCCCTTACATAGCCATTCTTTTTGATGTTCTCTAGTACCTTCACATGCTCTCCCTTTTTTCCTCTAATAACAGGTGATAAAATTTGAAGTTTTGTTCTTTCTTCTAAACTCATGATTCTATCTACTATTTGATCTACAGTTTGTTGAGTAATTTCTTTACCACATTTAGGACAATGTGGTGTACCTACTCTTGCATATAGTAGTCTTAAATAATCATATATTTCTGTAACAGTACCTACTGTAGAACGAGGATTTCTACTTGTGGTCTTTTGGTCGATAGATATAGCTGGAGATAACCCTTCTATATATTCAACCTCTGGCTTATTCATTTGTCCTAAGAATTGTCTTGCATAAGCTGAAAGAGATTCTACATATCTCCTTTGGCCCTCTGCATATAATGTATCAAAAGCAAGAGAAGATTTACCTGAACCTGATAATCCAGTAAAAACTACAAATTTTTCTCTTGGGATTTCTAAATCAACGTTTTTTAAATTATGAACTTTTGCTCCTTTTATAAAAATTTTATCTCTCATAATTACTCCTTTTTAACTTTTAATTTCTTTTCTTAATTTAATAATTTCATCTCTAAGCTGTGCAGCTCTTTCAAATTGTAGGTCTTTTGCAGCTTGTTTCATTTCTTTTTCTAATTTGTTAACATAAGTAGTTAAATCTATTCCTCTATCTTTATCATCGCTAGTATATTCTACTGTTTCTTCTGCTACAGTGGAAATCTCCAATATTTCTCTTATATCTTTCATTATAGTTTTAGGAGTAATATTATGTTTTTCATTATACTCCATTTGTATTTTTCTTCTTCTATCGGTTTCTCCTATAGCCTTTTCCATAGAGTTAGTTATATTATCACCATACATTATAACCTTACTTTCAGAATTTCTTGCTGCCCTTCCTATGGTCTGAATTAAAGAAGTTTCTGAACGTAAGAATCCTTCCTTATCCGCGTCTAATATAGCTACCAAAGCTACTTCAGGAATATCTAACCCTTCTCTTAAAAGATTAATTCCAACTAAAACATCAACTTCACCTTTTCTTAAATCTCTTATAATTTTCATTCTTTCAATAGTATCTATATCTGAGTGAAGATATGTAACTTTAACACCTAAGTCCTTAAAATATTTAGTCAAATCCTCTGCCATTTTTTTTGTAAGAGTTGTAACTAATACTCTGAACCCTTTATCTATGGTATTTCTAATTTCACTATATAAATCATCTATTTGCCCTTTTATAGGTTTAACAATAACTTCAGGATCCAAAAGACCTGTAGGTCTTATAATCTGCTCTGCCACATTTTCCGAATGTTCAGCTTCATATTTTGAGGGAGTAGCGCTAACAAATACCACCTGGCTTAAAATCTTTTCAAATTCTTCAAACTGTAATGGTCTATTATCATAAGCAGAAGGTAACCTAAAACCATATTCTACAAGAGAGGTCTTTCTTGATTTATCTCCCCCATACATAGCTCTTATTTGAGGTAAAGTAACATGACTTTCATCTATAAATAACAAGAAATCATCTGGAAAATAGTGTAATAAAGTTTGCGGTGGTGTACCTTTAGCTCTTCCATCTAATATTCTTGAATAATTTTCTATACCAGTGCAATACCCAACTTCTCTTATCATTTCAATATCAAAGTTAGTTCTTTGCTTTAATCTTTGTGCTTCTAAAAGTTTGTCTTGATTTTTAAGCTCTTCTAATCTCACTTCTAATTCTTGTTCAATTTGAGATATAGCTAATTCTAATTTATCCTTTGAGGTAGCAAAGTGAGAAGCAGGGAAAATAGAGATGTGTTTTCTACCAGCTATTATCTCTCCTGTCAATACATCAAATTCTCTAATTCTATCTACTTCATCTCCAAAAAATTCTACTCTAATACCTTTGTTAGTAGATGATGCTGGAAATATGTCTAAGACATCACCTCTAACTCTAAAAGTACCTCTTACAAAATTAATATCATTTCTTTCATACTGAATATCTACAAGTTGTCTAATTATTTCATTTCTCTCTCTCTCCATACCTTCTCTAATAGAAACAGTAAGTTTTTTATACTCTTCTGGATTACCTAAGCCATAAATACAAGATACTGATGCAACTACTATAACATCTCTTCTCTCTAAAAGAGCAGATGTAGCAGAGTGTCTTAATTTATCAATTTCATCATTTATACTAGCATCCTTTTCTATATATGTATCAGTTTGAGCAACATAAGCCTCTGGTTGATAATAATCATAGTAAGATACAAAGTATTCAACAGCATTTTCAGGAAAAAACTCCTTAAATTCCGAACAAAGTTGTGCAGCTAAAGTTTTGTTATGTGCTAATACTAAAGTAGGTTTTTGAACTTTTTCTATTATATTAGCCATAGTAAAAGTTTTCCCTGAGCCAGTAACCCCTAATAAAGTTTGAAATTTCTTATGTTCCATTATTCCATCAGATAACCTTTCAATAGCCTGTGGTTGGTCACCCATAGGTTTAAACTTAGAATGTATTTTAAATTCACTCATTTTCTCACCTCACTAATCATCAGAATTTTTTTTATTCTTTATCTTATTAAGAATTTCTTCAAAGCTTTTTTCTACTTTCATTATTTTCTTTTTATTAGGAAAATCTCTAGGTACAATTACTACTCCCATTCTACTACCACTTTCAATTCTATTTTTAGTAAATTCCATGATTTCCCCTGTTCTTCTCTTAATCTTAATCCATAGTGTAGAAGGTATCTGTTCCATAAATTGAAATATATCTTCATCATTTATCATTTTTATATCATTTATTTCCAATATCATATCTCCAGATTTTAATCCCATTTCACTTCCTAATGAACTGGGCGCTACATCTAATATCATTATTCCTTCATCATTACTAACATAAATAGGCTTACCTTTAAGTTCTTTTTTTCTATCAAATACAGCAATTGCTTCATGAGCAAAGGGCATAAACAATAATAGTGCTATTTGAAATACTAATCCAAAATTCCCCAAAGGAGATAATATTATTAATACTAATCCAAAAATTGAAATTAATGTACCTGAGAATAAAGTTTTTTCCTTTTTACTTCTAGTAAAGGTAGAAGAATTGTATCCTACTACTGCATATATAGGTAACGCACCTAAGACTACAGTTTCAAAAAGTAGCTTATTCACATTATGATTTAATATAGGCCACCAATTAGGTATTGCTACTTGACTTCCACCATTAGAGGCAGCAGTTCCCATTACCATTAAAAGTATTAATGGTAATGCCCAATATCTTTTAAAAGCAAAGCCTCCAACAATAGTATTTTTCCTATTTCCAAACACTGGAATAGATCCTCTTTTACCATCTAATATAACTAATATGCCCTCTACAAAATGCATAACTCCAACTAAAGCAATTAAATTTACTATATTTACATTAAAAATATTTAACTTAGGCATATCTAGCATTTTAGATAGCAAGGCAAAGATTAATGAGAAAATTCCTAGTACTGCTCCTGAATAAGATAAACATATAAATCTAGGGTTAAATATCATTAAAATCATAGAAACCATGAATATAATATAGACATTAGAATTTATATCAAAAGTAACTCCTAAATATACTATTAATATACTTGCTATAACCCCTCCAAAAATGCCCATAACAATTTGTGATACAGTAAGCTCAAAAGCAGAAGTACTGTTTTTCCCCATTATCATATACTCAATTCTTGCTGTTTTCTTATTTTGAATATAAAATATAAAGCTTAGTGCAACTAAAACCAAAGCATGACTTGGATTAACTATAGCATAGGATACTTGACTTAGCGTGTATTTTAATAACTCCATTCTTATAAGTCCCCCCCCTTATTAGTTATAAATACTTTTTAAAATTGATATTAGGCATATAAAAGAAAATAACCAATTAAAAATGAGTCATATATTTTGTATCAAACAAAGAGATATTTTTTCATGATAATTACACTACCATGAAATTTTGATTATTTAGTATGATAAAAATATACATTCATACTGACTAACTTTTTTAAAAATGCCTTAGTTATATCAGTTGTAATCTTATTAGTTTCTCCTATTAGGAATCGAGAATGAAAAATTCAAATTCATTTCTTTATTTTTTTAATTGAATATTTTAATCGTTAATATAATTTAGAATATATCTAATATATATAAATTTAGTATCTGCCTACAAAAGGCAGATACTAATATTGTAACTCTTAATAAAATCACCATTTTGAAATTTGTAATGAACAATTACTTAATTTTTTCTTTAGCAATTTCTAATGCTTTCATAAATTGTGGATCATTGCTTCTGTCATAAGGTCTTTCCCTTAATTCATCTGGATATTTTACTTCCATATCAGGTTTAATTCCTACTCCATGAATATTTTTTCCATTAGGTGTGAAATATTTAGAAATGGTAACCTTTAGCGCTGTGCCATCACCAAATCCATCTCTTTCTCTATAGAAAGTAGTTTGAACTACACCTTTTCCAAAACTTTTCTCTCCAACTAAAGTAGCATATCCATAGTCTTGAAGTGCACCTATAAATATTTCTGAAGCACTTGCTGTACCACCATCAATAAGTACTGTTATAGGTAATCCTATATGATTTCCACCTACAGAATTATAGTCTTTTCTATTACCATTCTTATCTTCTGTGTAAACTATATTTTTACCCTGCGGAACAAATTGAGAAGTCATTTCTACTGTCTGATCTAAAAGTCCTCCTGGATTTTCTCTTAAATCAACAATAAGACTCTTCATATTATTTTTTGTCAGGTCTGCTAATGCATCAGAAAAGTTTTTAGAAGTGTGTTCATCAAACATTGATACTTGAACATATCCTATATTATCTTCAAACATTTCATGTCTTACTGTTACCAATTGAATTTCTTGACGTACTATATCGAAATCAATCTTACCTTTTTCTTCTCGAGAAATTGTAAGTTTAACTTCTTCTCCTTCTTTTCCCTTCATCATAGAAGTTGCTTTTTCTAAATCTTTTCCTGTAACTACAGTACCATTGACAACTTCAATAATATCTCCTGGTAATATACCTGCTTGTTTTGCAGGAGAATTCTCAAAAGTAGTAATTACAACTATTTTATTTTCTTTAACACCTATTTGAATACCAAGCCCTACATAACTACCTCCTGTTTGGGTAGCAAAATCCTTAAATTCCTTTTCATTCATAAAAGTAGTATATGGATCTTTTACTGCCTCCGTCATTCCTTTAGCAGCACCTTCTACAAGTGCCTTATCATCAACTTCACCTATATAATATTTATCTATCTTATCCTTAACCGTATATAGCTTCTCAAAGGCCAATATATTCTCAAAGGTTTTTCTGCTTACTAATACCTTTCCATTTGGTAGATTAAAAGATATAACGTTTGTTAATACTGCTGTTATAATATTTGTTATAATTAAAAGGATAACAGTGTATGTAATATACTTCCTTTTAGTCTTTTTCTCTTTCTTCTGCCACTCAAAATTAAAATCTTTATTTTCACTACTCATTTAACTCACCTCTCAATTTAATACATATATATTATTTATGTAAATACCTAATAATTATAACATTTTTCAATAAAAATTTAATCTCTTAATCATTTTCTCATAAGAACATATGTTTTGCAATGGATTTTTTTTATCATATGAAAGAAAATAATCAGTCAAAAATGATAAATATTTTTCACGTTAACAATGCCTGCATATCAACACATATAGATACATTGCCTTAGAAATTAATATATAGCTCAACATACCCACAATTTTAAATATTTTAATTCACAGCTTTAATCAATGAAAAATTGAAAATGAACAATTATGTTAAAGACTAGTTTGATTAAAACTAATTTTTTAATAGTAATACAATTGCTACTCCTTTATAAGAAATATCTACATTACTTCAAAAAGAATCAATTCTAAATTTCTCAGTTTTACTAAAAAATATACTCAGTTGTGAATTTAATAGTTCTAATTACATAATACGACGCAAAATATTCAATCATACTAACTAATTATTTTTTGAAGATGCTTTAAATTAATAATTTTTTATAGATTAAAACAAGGCATGACATTATATTCTACCTTATAACGCCATGCCTGAAATTCTTCTATTAAACCTTTAAGAACTTTCTCATTGATATTATACTTGCAAGTGAACCAATTACCATTCCTCCAAGTAAAAATTGCCAAATTGTTACTTTTAATATATAACTTCTTGCTACTAGATTAAAACCTAATAGCATATCTGCAGCCTTTGTTTGTGCAAATCCATATAATCCATATAGTATTATAACAGAAATTAGAGCACCTAATATTCCTAAAAGTATACCTTCTATTATAAATGGCCATCTAATAAACCAATCTGTAGCACCTACATATTTCATTATTCCAATTTCTCGTTTTCTTGAAAAAACTGTTATTTTTATAGTATTTCCTATTAAGAATAATGAAACTAAAACAAATACTAAAGCAGTAATTCCGCCTATCATAGTTGCGGAGTCAGTAAGCTTAGTCACTTGATCAATAAGCTGTCTAGCATCTTTAATTTTTTCTATTCCTGGAGCATCTTTAATCTTTGCTAAAACATCATCCACTGCCTTAGGGTTATTAACTCTAACTATGTAAGAACTTGGTAAAGGATTTTTCTTATTAAATCCTGCTACTAACGCACCACTATCATCTTGTAATTGCTCTTTCATCTTTTCTAATGCTTGTTCCTTAGTCTCTAATTTAACTTCTAAGACACCATCTACTCCTTCTATTGTTTTCTTTAGTTTATCCTTATCTTCATTTTTTATATCATCTTTTAAAAAAACTCTTGCTTCAACTTTTGAACCTAATTGATTTACTGCCTTATTAACATTTACTAAAGTTAGTGAAACCACTCCTAATATAAATAATGTAGCTGCAACAGTAGCCGCTGAAGCAATACTTAAAGTTTTATTTCTTTTTATACTTTTAAAAGCATCCTTTACAAAGTATTTAATAGAATCAAATCTCATATCCGTATTTACCCCTTTCTTCATCTCTTGCTATGGTTCCCTTCTCTATGGCAATAACTCTTTTCTTCATAGTATCAACTATATCTTTAGCATGTGTAGCCATAACTACTGTAGTTCCTGCTCTATTGATATCACTAATAATATCCATAATCTCTAGTGAAGTTTCTGGGTCAAGATTTCCTGTAGGCTCGTCCGCAATTAAAAGAGCTGGACTGTTTACTATAGCTCTAGCTATAGAAATTCTCTNNGCTCTCCACCTGAAAGCTCATGAGGGAAAGACTTATGTTTCTTAGAAAGTCCAACCATTGATAGAACCATAGGAACTTTTTTATGTATTTCTCTTTCACTTGCACCAATAACTCTTAGTGCAAAAGCAACATTCTCATATACATTAAGAGTTGGTATTAATCTAAAATCTTGGAATACCACTCCAATTTTTCTTCTATAATAAGGAATCTGTCTATGACTTAATTTAGTTAAATCTGTGCCAGTGACAGTTACACTTCCTGCAGTAGGATCCACTTCTTTTAATAACATTTTAATAAAGGTAGATTTCCCTGCACCACTTGGACCAACTAAAAAAACAAACTCTCCCTTATTTATTTCTATATTCAAATTTGATAATGCAAGCACATTATTGTTATATACCTTAGTTACATTCTTAAATTCTATCATTCTTTTTCCTCACTCTCTTTGTAGCATTACTATTCCTTTCTCATGTACTAATTAAGTTAGAAATATTATAACATATTTTTTCCTCATAATATTAATAATAACAAAAAACTTGAAAAAAATATCGAAAAAAATAAAAAAACTAACGGAAACATCGTAATAATATTCCATTAATTTATAATAATTATATATAACCATATGTTTTAAAAATTTAACTCTATGATATCATAATTAGAAGCAAATAAGAATAAGCAATTTATGGAATAACCTGTATATATTTGTATATTACATCTAAAATATAATTATTTAAATGATATAAACTATGTTTTTTTCATAAATTTTGTGATTTTTTCTTTATATGAAAAGTACTATTTTACTTGCTTTATTAATATTTTACCTTAAATGTCATTTCTTTATTAATTTTAAACTCATATTAAAAACTTTTTAAAAAGAAAAAACTGATGACGTTTCATTTTCGTCAACAGTTTTAATTAATTAAATTATTATAATCATTTCTATATTAATATTTATTTTACTGTATTAGCCTATGGCTACATACCATAATATTATATCTATTATCAATGAATAAGATAGCATAAAGAAGCATATTGATATTATTGCACCTATTAAATTAAAAAATTTATAATAATTTCTCCATTGATTTTGATAATTTAAAGGCTCCATATGTTGTGGTTTCATAAATGCCACAGCCCCTATAAATAAACCAAGACAAGACATCCAAATACCTATGTGCACTGTACTTCTAAGTAAAGTATATATATTTATAGGTAAGTCTTTTACTAAACAATATATAGCCCCTGAAACCAATCCTAATATTAATGGAATTAAATATATTTTAAGTGAAATCTTAAAACTTGTAAAAATATCTTCAAATACTAATTGAGTCTTTGAACTTTGCTTTGTTTCGTATTTCATCATTTATCTCTCCCTTATTAAATTCACAATGCACATTTCACAATTGTAGAAATTTCTCAACAAAAGCTGATAAATTTAGAATTAATTTTCACTGCATTGTCAATTGTCCATTATTTTAAGTTGTGCATTGTGTTAAATTATATATTAAAATGCTATAAAAAATAGTTATATTAAACTATACATCAACTTTTTAAGTATTGTATTTATATAGGTTCCACAACGGAAATTTAACTTATACATAATTTTAATTTCCCTAACAAAATTTTTCTTCAGAAATTAAAAATTAAGAATAAAAAATACGAATTATGGTTAAAACTCCACGTCAACGTCTTTGGAGTTTTTCTAGAATAGATTTCATTTTAAGACATTCACTAAAAGTGAATGTCTTCCTAAATTCGTATTCCTAAATATTAATTCTTAACTTCTAAGAGATTAAGCTATTTTTATAGAAAATTTGTTTTCCAAAGTATATTCTAAGTTTTTATATTGGATACCTATATATCAATATAAACATAATTTTTGATTATTCATTATTATAACATCTCTCCCCTAAAAAATCATTATTTTCTGTAAAATCTAACTACAAAAGCTTAAGATACATTCCTCTTAAAAATATAAAAAAGTATATACTTTTTTATATTTTTTTATATTTTATTTTATATTCTATATTTATATCCATATTTCTATTTCCTTTACCCTTCAATAGATTCTGCTAAGCCTTTAGCTGAAACAAACCCACCAAAAAGAATTACTTGAAAAATTACTTTTACTATATTCATTATTTTTCTCATAATAATTTCCTCCTAATTTAAAAGCTTTACTATTTGATTCCTTCAAATTCTTCTGCTAAATCTTTGCCATTAACTAGTCCCCCAATAACTATTATTCCTAAAACTGTCTTTACTGTATCTATTAATTTCTTCATATAATCATCTCCTTAAAATTTATTTGTTAACTTATATCTGTTAACCTTATGATTAAATTATAGTGTATTAATTAACATGAAGCCATTTAACTAGCTTACAAAGCTGAATATTAATCTTACATTACTGTAATTTTCAATAATAATTCTTCCTTTGATTAATCTAGTATATTAATATCTAAAGGCCTAATATTACTAATAAATTTAAATTTTCCATTAATTCCTATTAAGCATTAGCTATAATAGCATATATATAATATTAAGACATTATATATAAACCTCAATTCTGCAAAAAATAAATAAAGAGTATATAAACTAATTAAAAATTTTATACACTCTTACATTTTTATATAAAAACTTGTCTTATATTTTGTTTTACAATTCATACTTTTTATCCTTTTCACCAATACTTTATTTATCAATTGATTTGGCTAACTCTTTTCCTGAAACAAATCCACCAATTATAAATGTTTCTAAAATTATTTTTATTATATTTATTAGTCTTTTCATAATTTTTCTTCCTCATCTAAATTTTATTTTTAATCATTTTAATTTTTCTTATGATCTCTTACTATTACCAACTGCAATAATTGTTACTGATTTCAAAATTATCTTACTTATATTAGTTATTTTTTCATATCTATTTCCTACTAACTCCTTACTATCTACCCCTCTCAATATCTTGTGATAACTCTCTAGCGTCAATCAGTGTACCAATAACTATTACCTCTAAAACTGTTTTTACTGTGTTTAAGATCTTTTTCATTTACATCACTTCTCCTAAAATTTATTTATTATTTTTTTGCTCCAATCCTATGATTTAATTATAATTTTTTGATGCTAATATAGCCATTTAACTATCTTACAAATTGACCTACTAATCTTACATTACTGTAATTTCAAAAAATAAATAATAATAATGGATTATTTATTCATTTGGCTCTCAAAAGTCAGATGACATTAATATAAGAAAGTAATTTAACTCCAGTATCTGGCCCTTATTTTTCGCACAAAAAAACTTCACAAATATTACTTTGTGAAGCTTTCTATAATTTCTATTTTAATTCTAATCCTTTTTTAGCTGATTTAACAATATCTGCTGCTGTTAGACCATAAGCTTTTAGTAAATCTGCTGGTTTACCACTTTCACCAAATGTGTCTTTAACCCCAACTCTAATTACTGGAACTGGATGATTTGAAGTTACAACTTCACATACTGCTGAACCTAATCCACCAATCACATTATGCTCTTCTGCTGTTATTATTAACCCAGTTTCTCTAGCAGCACTAGTTATAGCTTCCTCATCAATAGGTTTAATTGTATGTATGTTTATAACTTTTGCTTTTATTCCTTCTTCACTTAAAGTATTTGCAGCTTCAAGAGCAGCATCCACCATTATTCCTGTAGCAATAATAGCAACATCTTTTCCTTCTCTCAATGTAACAGCTTTTCCTATTTCAAATTTATAATCAGCATTTGTATTTACTGTAGGAACCGCACTTCTTCCAAGTCTTACGTAGCATGGTCCTTGATATTTTGTAACTGCTTCAATAGCCGCTTCTGTTTCAATAGCATCACTTGGGCTTATAACTACCATGTTTGGTACACTTCTCATTAATGCTATATCTTCTATAGCTTGGTGAGATGCACCATCTTCTCCTACTGTTAATCCTGCATGAGTTGCACATACTTTAACATTTAACTTTGGATAGCATATTGAATTTCTTATTTGCTCAAATCCTCTTCCTGCTGCAAACATTGCAAAAGTACTTACGAAAGGAATTTTACCACAACTTGCAAGTCCTGCTGCTACTGACATCATATTTGCTTCAGCTATTCCCATATTTAAAAATCTTTCAGGGCAAACTTTCTTAAAATCAGCTGTTTTTGTAGATTTTGATAAATCAGCATCTAAAACTACTATATTTTCATTTTCTTGACCTATTCTTGCAAGTGCTTTTCCGTATGCTTCTCTTGTTGCTATTTTAGTCATTATGCTTCCCCTCCTATTTCTTTTAATGCTAAATCGCATTGCTCTTTATTAGGGGCAGATCCATGCCATCCCGCTTGATTTTCCATAAATGATACGCCTTTACCTTTAATTGTTTTACATACTACTACTGTAGGCTTATTTGTTATTTTTTTAGCTTCCTCTATGGAGTTTTTAATAGCCACTAAATCATGTCCATCCTCTAATACTATGACATTCCAGCCAAAAGCAGCAAACTTATCTGCTATTGGATTTGGGTTCATAACTTCAGATATATCTCCATCTATTTGAAGTCCATTATAATCAACAAAGGCTGTTAAGTTTCCTAACTTATAGTGTGCAGCACTCATAGCCGCTTCCCACACTTGACCCTCTTGAAGTTCTCCATCGCCTAAAAGAGTATATACTCTATATTCACTATTATCTAGTTTTCCAGCTAAAGCCATACCTACTGCTGTAGAAATACCTTGCCCTAATGAACCTGTTGACATATCAACGCCTGGAACATAGTTC
>NZ_DDOV01000087.1 GCF_002341865.1 Clostridium sp. UBA2485
GGAAGTGTAATTGAGCGAGCACACAAAATTATAAGCATGTTATAAAATTTATTTTCGTCTTATCCTTATTTTGTTTTTATCAAAATTTATAAAAACTAATTATAATAGATAGCTCACATTTTTATATAATGCATAGCAATGAGGAAGGATAACAAGTTAATCTCATCAAGAACACAAATAACTATTCTCAGAAAATGAATGAGCAGGCGTATTTTCTAAAGAAGACACCCTGCTTTTTTTAGAGTTCAAAATCTATCACTTCAATAAAGAATGGAGGAAATCATAGTGGTAAACGAAACGATACATATCTTTTTCTTCTCTGAACATCATCCTCTATCCTCAAAGCGAGTACATATTAGATGAGTCTTCAGATGAAATCACTCCGCCGGAGGCTATGGAATATGAGGATGTCATTCTCACTACCATACATAATATCTTGATGAAGGCCCCTTGAAAGAAAAGATACATAGCCTGTACTCGTCAGTGGAAATCCACGATGGTGATGGATACATCATAAATAAATCTCTTGGGGTATTTCTTTGCTTATTTTATCTCCTGTACGGAATTCATTACTAAATCCATTAGATGAATGCCGTTCGCTCCTCCCATTGATAATCCCTCTAAGCAACCTGTGCAATAGCATACAACTTTATCAGTCTTAAATTGAGCACAGTGTTTTTACATCTTCAGATGTTGCTTTGAGAGCATGGCTATGCCCGAAAAGGGAAAACCACTAGTTTAACTAGTGGATTTTTATTTTGGATTGTAACAATATACCTATATAAAATATATGACAAGTAATAAATTTATTATTATAATATTACAGCATTGTGGTCCTTAAGTTCATGATTTCTGCGTTTTTAAGTTCTGTATTTTATGAACAGATTATGATTATAAGAGAAGCTTTATTTCTTCTATATCCTGAATAACGGTTTTTAGGATAGATTTAAAGGCTGAAATATATTCAGAAGGTTCTTCGATTTTGTTAATCAAATAGATAATTCGTTCTGGTGGTTCATGAGAGAATTCCTTCATTGATAAATTAGGTTCTTTTAAAAACACATCCAGAGCAGAAGTGGGAACAAACGTCCACATATTCTTTTTAGAATTTAGAAGAAATTCTTTTACCTGAAGGATTAAATCAGATTCAATATATGGATCGCATTTGCCGCAAAACCAGTGGCTGAACCACATATTATACTCGGTTGAATAAGAGGAATAAATTGCATTGGCGGCATCTAACATATCTGGTTCTACAAAGGATGGGTAGCCAGAATCTTTTCGGCAGATAAAATGCATTTTTTCACTATATACGGGGACAGATGTTATTTTATCAAAATAAAAATTTGCACCAACTAATGCTAGATCCAATGTACCATTAGCGATACGCTGGTAACATTCCTTATAACTGAAGGTTCGAAGTTTTAAAGTGAGGTTCGGATAAATCGACATCAAGCTATTGTAAACCTTTTGCAATATATATAGGTGTGGGCCATCAGAAGAAGCAATTCGAAATGAGGGATAAGAATCTTGGGAATCAAGGTTCTTTATATCATTCCAAACAGCCATAAAACGATTCGCCAGTGGGACAAAAGCTATTCCCTTTTCGGTTAAGTCAATACTTCGTTGCCCTTTTCGCCGGGAAATCAGCTGTTCCCCTAGTTCAGTCTCGAGTTGTAAGATTCGCTTGCTTAGTGCTGGCTGGCTGATATGAATCGATTCAGCAGCCTTTGTCAGTGTTTTGTATTTTACTACAGCCAGAAAAGCTTCAATATCACTATATCGCATAAAATCACCTTCTTTTTCTATTAATATAACTATTCGTTATATTATAAATCTAATAGTTTCATTATTCAAGAGAGAGATTCTATGATATTCTTTAATCAGTATAATAATGTTTGGAGGAAATAATATGTTATTAGGATATGAAAAAGTATCATTTTTGAATTCACCCACACCACTGGAATATTTAGAAAATATTTCTAAGGAATTGGGAGTAGAGTTTTATATTAAGCGTGATGATTTAACAAATTTGGGTATGGGTGGAAATAAGCTTCGAAAATTAGAGTATATCCTACATGAAGCACAAAAAAATGGTGCAACAAGATTACTGACAGTTGGTGGTGTTCAAACAAATCATGGTCGGTTAACTGCTGCCGTAGCAACAAAATATGGCCTGAAATGTACCATCGCTATGATTGGTGATTATCCTGGCGAGTTATCGGCAAATCTCTTGCTAGATCGGATTATGGGGGCTGATATAGTTCTTAAAAATAACGATGGAAGAGCGGAACCAGAACAATATGATGATTTAGTTAAAAAACTTATGAAGGAATACGAAGAGCAAGGAGAAAAAGTATATTATATTCCTATGGGAGGTTCTGACGATGTAGGATTCCTGGGATATTACGAGTGTGCAATGGAACTTACAGAACAAGCTAATGCAATGGGAATCGGCGACGCACGTGTGTTTGCGGCAACTGGCAGTATCGGTACATTTATGGGATTATATTGTGGACTCAAAAATGAAAAGTCTACACTCAATTGTACTGGCATTGCAATAAGTCCTTTCGGAGAGTACAAGGAAGGCTGCCTTCTGAAGCTTTTTCATGAAGTGAAAGAAAAATATAATCTTAATATTACCGCTGAGTTGGCTGACTTTGACATTGAAAGAGATTATGTCAGAGATGGATACAATATGCCTTCAAAGGAGGTAAGAGAGGCAATTTATTTGATGGCTAGAAAAGAAGCTATTTTGCTTGACCCATGTTATACTGGAAAATGTTTTGCAGGTATGCTTGATATGATTCGTGAGGGTAAAATAACTCCTGGGGAAAAAATTATCCTTATACATACCGGGGGAACACTCGCACTTTATACAAAGGATCACCGCATTGAGTTTGAAAAGGAACTTATTGAAGGTGTAAAAATATTAGAGTAGTGCATTTATAAGGAATCGAAGATCAGTTATTAATTAAACTGATCTTCGATTTTTAATGAAATTTCAGAAAATGAAGGATAAGCCATATGGCACAAAAGAAAGAATATAGAATTAAAGTTGAGGGGCAATCAATCCCGGTAACAGAAGAAGTCTATTTGACATACTACTGCATGAGGCGTAGAGAACTTCATCTGAAGGAAAAGGATGCAAAACTATAGTGCCTTGGATACAGATGAAACCAATAGAGAGGATGCAATCTCTGATCTTAGCTCTCCGCGTGTGGAAGATGTCGTAACGGACAAGATGATTGCTGAAAAACTCCATCAATGCCTTACCCAACTTAACAAAGAGGAACAGGAGCTTATTTTTACTCTGTTTTTTCAGAATAATGGATTTTGACAATGTACCTAAAAAATAGTGGACATGCTAAATGTAGGTTATCCGAATAAGCCTGAACTGAAAATGGAGTAACATAATAAGCACTCGATCTTACTATGAACGGCAGGGTCTCACCTGTCATTCATAGTAAGATAAGGGAACTGTCCATGGGGAAAAGAACTTGCGAGTATGAAATAGGTAGGAGTGATTGCTATACCTCATGCAGACATTATAAAAGCTAGAAGCCTTAAAATAAGGTTAAGGTAATTGATATTAGAAAATCAATGTAACAAATCACATACGAAAAACTTTAATGTTTAGTAGTTTTTTAAATGAAATTATATCGAATAAAGCCTTCAAGATCAACTTGTGTTTGAAGGTTTTATTGCTTACAATTTTATTCAGATCGCGAAGCAGAAATCATGTGCCGAATTGCTAGAAAAATGATGGTGATAGGCAGAGTTTAATTTGCAAAAGGCGGATATTAAGAGTTTGAAAAATTTGGATTCACAGGCGATTTTTTTAGAAACATACCATGACGCCAAGGGGCTAATAGGTTTAACGAACATCTTTTTTGTATCCACAAGGCATGTGGAGACTTGTATGTTGCTACAACGAAAAATTATATAGAAGTCCTTAATTTTAGGCACTTCTTCAACCATTTTGTTTTTATAAATGAGGGTGATAATATCCGTAATAAACAGTTAAAAAAATATATTAATGTTTCTGTAGTTATTGATAGGGAGTGTGGAGATACAACAGAATAAAATTAAAATTTATGAGATACTGTGAAAATGGTATCTCTTTTTTATGTCTGGATGTTCAGAAATGAGTGCCTATTTTGTGTAAAAAATCAGGGGAAAAAATGATTAGTATACAACGAAAAAATGAGGAACTTTTATCTCTATTAAAAAAGAAATAGAATCATTCTATTTAACTGATATTTACCTAAGCAGACAAAGGCAATGCAATTATCACAGTTTGGTTTAGTATTGGAAAAGAACGAAAATAACTGAAAGATTGCCAAGAAATAGTATTGACAAATTCACTATTCAACCCTACACTAAAATAGACACTGATGTCTATTTTAGTGTAGGGGGTGACTTTGATGCCACAGGTAAGTGAGAAATATTTAGANNATATGATGATTTTTTAAACATGAAATCAGTTTTAATCCCTAATCCTAAAGAGCCATTATTACCGCAGTTAAAAGATTGGATTCAGAAAACAGTATTGTCAATACAAAATTCAGAAACGAATTTAGTACGTGCAAAATCAGAATTTTTCCTTTCACATGATGTTTCTGAAATTCCATATTTACGAGAAAGGCATGAAAAGCTTGCGAATGCTATTCAGTTATTCATTAATATGGGAATTGAGACGGGAGAATTTAGAGACAAAATTGATGTAAATTCTTTTTCTGAGTTACTTATCGCAATGATTGATGGAATTATGTTACAACAATATAATCAATTTTGTTCCAGTATTAAACTTTCTAAAATATTTGATTTACTGAATAAGATGATTGAAAGTATTTTATCTTAAGGAGGAGCATTCAATGTTTGAAAATGAAATCATAAAACTACGAAAATTATCACTTAACGATTACAATATGTATCATAATTGGCGTAACGACGTAGAGGTCATGCAAAGTACTAGTCCACAACTCGATATGTATACTTTGGAAGAAACGGAAGAATACATCTCAGCAATAGCCACTCAATCTAATGCTAAGGGTTATATTATTGAGTACAAAGAAACTAATCAAGCAGCCGGTATCATTTCTTTAATAAATNNAAAAAATGGGTTTTATACATGAAGGGAAGTTACGTCAGGCACTCTATCGCAATGGAAGTTGGCATGATATTGTCATTATGGGCATTTTGAAGAATGAATATCTATCTGTTATCCATTGCAAAACGAATTGTAGAACTTCATAAAGGGAAAATTGATGTATATAGCTCAAAGGAGGGAAGGAAATTTTCTGTTATTTTACCAAAATAGAGTATAATAATATATTGGTTAGAGTAATTGTTTTAGGACAATTGCTCTTTTTTTATGTATAAATATATGATGAGTTTAGTTTCAGTTTCTTTTTATGCGATATGATATTCCTAACTTACAGAAAGGAGAATCATATGATTAAATTATTTAAAAATTTAACAAAAAAAGAATGGTTATTTGTGGGAATCAGCCTTGTGTTTATTATAGCACAGGTATGGTTGGACCTAAAATTACCAGATTATATGAGTGAAATTACAATCTTGGTGCAGACCGAAGGTAGCACAATGAGTGAAATCTTAACTGCGGGAGGAAAGATGTTAACATGTGCACTAGGAAGTCTTGTTGGTTCCGTCATTGTTGCTGCATTAGCCGCAAAAGTTGCTTCCAACTTCGGTGCCAGACTAAGAGGACATCTATTTGATAAGGTACAGTCCTTTACGATGGAAGAAATCAATAGATTTTCTACATCCAGTTTGATTACAAGATCCACCAACGATATTACACAAGTACAAATGCTTGTTGTAATGGGTTTACAAGTTATGATTAAAGCACCTATTCTAGCAGTATGGGCAATTATGAAAATTTATGGTAAGAGTTGGCAATGGACATTGACAACAGCACTTGCGGTATTGTTCCTATTAGTTGTTGTTGGTTGTTGTGTAATTTTAGCAATGCCTAAGTTTAAGAAACTTCAAAAATTAACGGATGATCTAAATCGAGTAACGAGAGAGAATCTTACTGGTCTTCGGGTTGTTCGTGCATATAATGCAGAAGAATATCAAGAGCGTAAATTTGAAAAAGCAAATACAGAATTAACTGGAGCCAATTTATTTGCCAACCGTGTAATGGCTATGATGCTGCCAACTATCCAGTTAGTAATGAGTGGTTTATCCTTAGGAATTTATTGGGTAGGAGCAATTCTAATTCAAGAAGCTAGTATGATGGAGAAAATGACATTGTTTTCAGATATGATAGTTTTCTCCTCTTATGCAATGCAAGTAGTTATGGCATTTATGATGCTAATTATGATTTTTATTATGTTACCTCGTGCTTCCGTTTCTGCGAAACGTATTCTAGAAGTATTAGATACAAAACCAACTATCGTAGATGGACAGATTACGTCTTCAAAAACAGAATGTAAAGGTGAAGTGGAATTCAAAAATGTAAGTTTTAAGTATCCAAATGCAGAGGAATATGTAATACGTAATGTAAGTTTCACTGCAAAAAAGGGGGAAACGGTGGCATTTATCGGTTCCACTGGATGTGGTAAAAGTACGGTAGTGAATTTAGTACCACGTTTTTATGATGTAACAGAAGGAGAAGTTTTAGTAGACGGAATTAATGTGAAGGAATATAGCCAATACGCACTTCATAATAAAATCGGGTATGTATCCCAAAAAGCAACGTTATTTGGAGGAACTATTAAATCGAATGTTGCCTTTGGAGATAATGGTAAGGATGGATTTCTTGCCACTGATATTATAGAGGCAGTTAGTGCTGCCCAAGCAGCTGAATTTGTAGAAGCAAAAGAAGAAAGCTATGATAGCTTTGTAGCACAAGGTGGTGCTAATTTATCTGGTGGACAAAAACAAAGAGTATCCATTGCCCGAGCGATTTGTAGACGTCCAGAAATATTTATTTTTGATGATTCCTTCTCAGCGCTAGATTATAAGACAGACCGTAAATTACGTGATGCATTAAAGCTTGAGTGCGCAGATGCTACCAAACTGGTTGTAGCACAACGTATTGGAACCGTTCGTGATGCAGACAAAATTGTAGTACTTGATGAAGGGGGAGTAGTGGGAATTGATACACATGAACAATTAATGAAAACATGTGAAGTGTATCAACAAATTGCGTACTCACAATTATCGAAGGAGGAGTTAGCATGAGTCATAAAGAAGAATATAAATTAGGGCAATCTAATCATAGAAAACAAATGGGACCACCAGGACCAGGTATGGGCGGCGGTGGTGAGAAAGCCAAATACTTTAAGACAACATGGGTAAAGTTACTTCAATATTGTAAAAAATATTGGTTAGTTATGGTAATTGCATTACTTTGTGCAGTTATGGGTACTGTGTTAACCTTAATTGGTCCTGACAAATTATCAGAACTTACCGATTTGATTACAAAGGGAATTGTGACTGGAATTGATTTAGATGGTGTTGCTAGAATTGGTTGGACATTGGTTATATTTTATGGACTTAGTTTTCTGTTGTCATTAACACAAGGTATGGTGATGGCTACTATTACACAAAATGTATCTAAACAGTTACGTGGAGATATTTCTGCTAAGATTAATCGTTTGCCGATGTGGTTTTATAATAAGACAACAACAGGAGATGTGCTATCTCGTGTGACTAATGACGTAGATACCATTGGGCAGTCTCTAAATCAAAGTGTGGGGACATTAGTTTCTGCAATTACTTTATTAGTTGGATCTTTGATTATGATGTTAAAGACCAATGTAATAATGACAATTACAGCAATTGTTGCAACTTGTATTGGATTTGTATTAATGATGCTTATAATGGGAAAATCACAAAAATACTTTGCACGTCAGCAACATCATCTAGGTGAAATCAATGGACATATTGAAGAAATTTATGCTGGGCATACCATTGTAAAAGCTTATAATGG
Organism: Clostridium sp. UBA2485; assembly: GCF_002341865.1. GTDB lineage: Bacteria > Bacillota > Clostridia > Clostridiales > Clostridiaceae > Clostridium_J. The sequence continues at coordinate 7,967 of NZ_DDOV01000087.1, forward strand.
TGAAGCTGAAGCACGAAAGAAATTTGTTTATTTAAATAATGAACTTCGAGAAAGTACTTTTATGGGCCAATGTTTATCAGGGTTAATGATGCCCCTGATGTCATTTATTGGTAACTTAGGTTATGTTGCAGTTTGTGTAGTTGGTGCTGTTCTTGCAATGAATGAAACGATTTCCTTTGGAGTAATCGTGGCCTTTATATTATATGTAAGATATTTTACACAGCCATTAAGTCAGCTTGCGCAAGCTGCCCAGTCTTTACAATCGGCTGCAGCAGCAGGAGAGCGTGTGTTTGAATTCCTTGAAGCGGAAGAAATGGAAGATGAGTCAACAAAGACAAGAAAGCTTGAAAATGTACAAGGTAAGGTTGATTTTAAACATGTACATTTTGGTTATGAAGGGTCAGATAAAACAATTATTAATGATTTCTCGGTTTCCACCAAGTCAGGTCAAAAGGTTGCAATTGTTGGCCCAACTGGAGCAGGGAAAACTACGATTATAAATCTTTTGATGCGTTTCAATGAAATACAAAGTGGTACAATTAAGATTGATAATATTCCAATTCATCAGTTACGACGTGAGGATGTTCATGCACAATTTTGCATGGTGCTTCAAGATACGTGGATTTTTGAAGGAACGTTACGTGAAAATCTAGTATATTGCACAGAAAATGTTTCTGAACAAACCTTAGAAGAGGCATGTAAAGCAGTTGGGTTGCATCATTTTATACGTACGCTTCCACATGGATATGATACGGTGTTAAATGATCAAGTGAATCTATCGGCAGGACAAAAACAACAACTTACAATAGCGAGAGCCATGATTGCAGACCGACCAATGTTAATTCTTGATGAAGCTACAAGTTCTGTAGATACTCGTACAGAGTTAATCATTCAAAATGCCATGGACGAGTTAATGAAAGGACGTACTTCATTTATTATTGCCCATAGACTATCAACAATTAAAAATGCGGATTTGATTCTTGTTATGAAAGATGGAGATATCATAGAGAGCGGAAGCCATAACGAATTAATGGAACAAGGCGGATTCTATGCAGACCTATATAATAGTCAGTTCGATGCAGCATAAATAGGAGGACCAGATTATAATGTTACAATTAAAGACGGTTGATACTATTTAGCTTCAGTTATGGATCCATATAGTAGAAAAACAATTGGTTATTCTATGTCTAAACACATTGACATTGTTCTTGCCATGCAAGTTGTAAAGAATGCCATGGAGCTTCAAAATCCAACTAAACCTTTAATACTTCATAGTGATTTAGGATGTCAATACACAAGCTCTGTCTTCAAAGGATATATATGGTATTGAAATTGATTTTGGTTCAATGATTAAATAGTGATAAATTAGTATTAAGCAAATTTAATTTTAAAGTTTATAATAAGAGTTCATATTACTCATGAAGGCTTGTAAATACAAGTCTTTCATGAGTTTTTTACTTCATTAAATAGGTAGTTGAATAAAACTATAACTTATAAAAATCCCTCAAAAGTTTTCATTCTTGCAGTATCTAATTTTTATTTGGCAATAAAATTAAAATTATGATATTGAATTTTAATATATTTGTTATATAATATATATAACAAATATAACATATAGAATAAATATATATAGTTAGTATTTAAAGGTGGTGGTGATTTGATTAAAATATTGTTCGATAGTGAAACTCCAATATATGTGCAATTAAAAAATGAAATTATTAAAGCAATTGCAAGAGGTGAGCTAGAAGAAGGTGAGGCTCTCCCGTCTATTAGGGACTTAAGTGTAGATATTGGAGTGAATCTTCATACTATCAATAAGGCTTATAATCTTTTGAAAGATGAGGGGTACTTATCAATAGATAGAAGAAAAGGTGCTATGGTAAATGTTAATAAGGATAAGAAGGAGGATTTTATAAATTCCATAGATGAAGAATCAGAAGTTTTTTTATGCAGGTGCATATGTAAAGGAGTCAGCAAGGAAGAAATAATTAAGTTAATTAGCGATAAATATGATGATATTAAATAGGTAGGTGATTTTTGTGAAAGCAGAAATTTTAATGTTTTTAATTATAATGATAATAACCTATATTCCTCTTGTCTTTGTACAGAAATTTTCTCAAAGAACTGTTTTTTACGGGGTTAGAATTCCAATAGGTTTTGAGAAAAAAGAAGACTTGATAAAAGAAGATAAAAATTATAAAAGAAATTTAAATATATGTTTTTTAATAACTGTACTTTTAAGTATATTGATAATGATTAAAGTAAGTGAAGATTATTGGACACTTATACTTGTATCCAGCGTATTTTTATTTATATTTGAGAACAGCGTGTGCTTTTATAAGGCTAATAAAAGAGTAAAAATCATTAAAAAAAGAGAAAACTGGGAAGATTTATTAACTGACGAAAATATAGTGGTAGTGGATATAAAAGCTAAGAGCAGAAATTATGAAAAGCTAAGTAAATGGTATTTTGCTCCTCCAATTTTACTTTTTCTATTAGTGCTTTTTATGGCATTAAGAAATTGGAAAGAAGTAGAGATTATGGGATTAATAAGTTTTCTATTTACAATAATTGTATTATTCTTTAGTTTTCTATCAATTAGTAAATCAAAGCAAAACTTAAATGGAGGAAATGTTAAAGATATAAGAGTTCAAAATATGAAATTTAGAAGGGTAATGTCAATATTTATAATTATGATTACTTATGCTATAGCCATACTTTTTACTGTAACAAATTTAGGAAATATGAATTTAATATCAACTAAAAATGAGTTTATTATTACAACAACTATGATTATATTTATTATAATTCTAGGGCTTGCATTGAGTATATATAGCTATAAAGTGGGACAAAGTGGAAAAAATATTTCAATAGAGAAAGATGAACAGGATAAAGATACATTAATTGTTAATAGAGAAGATGATGATAATTACATTTTTGGTATGATTTATTATAATCCAAATGATCCAGCATTTTTTGTAGAAAAGAGAGCAGGCGTGGGTTGGACTGTAAATGTTGCACGTCCTATGGGAAAAGTAGCTATGGTTCTTACAGCATTATTGATAATAGGTGCTATTGTGATGGCAGTTTATGCGTCCACTTCAGTGAAAGTTGATTTACAAATAAGAGAACAAGTTGTAACTATTAAAGGTATGTACTCTGAAAATATAGATAGAAAAGATATAGTGGAATTGTCCTTTGAAAAATCTATTCCTCCAATAGCTGTTAAACAAAATGGAGCAGCCATTGGAAACAAAAAGGTGGGATACTTTAGAACTAAATCAGGAGATAGGGTTAAATTATTTATAGAAGATGATAAAAATTCAGCAATTAAAATAGTTACAAGGGAAAAAATTATGTATGTCAATTATGATGATGAAAACAAAACTGAAGAATTATTTAGCAAATTAAAGAATTTACAAGAGAAAAAATAAAATATAAAGAATAACTATAACATTTTCTATATTGACTCTCACATGATGTCAGGGTATACAGTGGATTTATGGGAAAATAAAAATCATGTGGAGGAATGAGTTATGAAAAATTTTCAAGTAAGTCCTATTGGAAAAATTAACGTCAATGAGGAGGAAATGTTTATTGAAATTAAGCCAAAGTATATTCCAGCTCTACAGGCATTAGATGGATTTAGTCATATTAATGTGATTTGGTGGTTTAGTGACTTTGATAATGAAGAGGCAAGAAATACACTTGAAGCAACACAGCCGTATAAAAAGTCTCCAGATACAATGGGTATGTTTGCTACAAGGTCACCTATTCGTCCAAATCCTATTGCACTGACTGCAGTGCAAATTATTCACATTGACTATGAGAAAGGTATCATTCAAATTCCTTATATTGATGCTAATGATGGCACACCTGTACTTGACATAAAGCCATATACACCAAGCATAGACAGAGTTGAAACTCCCGGTGTACCAGAATGGTGCAGCCATTGGCCAAAAAGTTTAGAGGAATCTGGAAGTTTTAATTGGGAAAAGGAATTTAACTTTTAGTTTTATATGTAGGTCGATAGAGGAATTATAAACTATCGACCTTTTTTTGTCATATCAAGGTATAAAATTTAGAGATTAAAGAGGGAACTAGTAAAAATCAATAAATATAAAAATTGCTTTATTTATTATGTTGTTTAATAATATTGAGATATGTATTGCATCATGACTTGTCCTGTCATGAATAAAGTATGTTGAAGTTTAATAGAACAAGCACTATAATATCTCGATATAGGGGTGATAGTAATGTTTAAGATAGGTGAGTTTTCTAAATTAACTCAAGTATCAGTTAGAATGTTAAGATATTATGATGAAACTGGTCTATTAAAACCTGCAAAAATAGATGAATTTTCTGGCTATAGATTATATTCTACAGAGCAAATTCCTATTCTTAATAAAATTATTTTTCTACGGGATATAGGGTTTAATGTATCAGAAATTGCAATTGCTATTAATAATTGGGATAATACTTTTATTACAAATCAACTTGAAAATAAACATTTAGAAATTGAGAATATCATTAAGGAAGAACATGATAAATTGAGTAAGATAGAACTAGCAATGAAAGATATTCAAGAGGAAAAAATGTCAATTCACTACAATGTTACTATTAAAAGCATACCTAGTTATAAAGTTCTTTCTTTGAGAAAGGTAATTCCTAATTATTATGCTGAAGGTGAGCTTTGGAAGGAAATGTCTGAGTTTGTAGATGAAAATAATATTTCAATTTCAAATAATACTTTTTCCATTTATCATGATACAGAATATAAAGAAAGAGATGTTGATGTTGAACTATGTGCACTTGTAGATAAAACAGGAGAAAATATGAATGGATTTGTATATCGCAATACAGAACCTATACCAATAATGGCTTGCACAATGGTATATGGTGAGTTTAAGAATATTGCCAACGCATTTCTAGCTTTTGCTAATTGGTTACAGAAACATAATCAATATAAAATGACTGGTCAGAGCAGGCAAATTGTTCATCGCGGACCATGGAATGAGACAAATCCTGATAAATACTTGACTGAAATTCAGATTTCATTGGATAAAATATAGTAAAAAGACACCTTTTAGAAAGGTTCTTTGGAGAAATAAAAATAGTAATTTAGGTGAAGGAACTACTTTTATCATTGAATTGTCAATTATAGATGTTTAACTTAAATTAAAAGCAAGGGCTATATTAAGCTTATTTATGTTGGATATATTCTAACTTCAAAGATTATGTACATTTAGATATAAAATTAATATTTTGATTTTAAAAGCCGATAAGATTTAATTTCTTATCGGCTTTTAAATAATATTTTAGATGTTGAAATGTTTGACTGCTCCTTTAAATTGTGAAGAAAGTAAGTACAATTTATTAGAATATTTTTGTATAATGTAGATAACCTAATTTAAAAATTCTTGAACTCTTATCTCAGTAGAGGTGATGAAATTGACAGATGTATTTTACTTTTATGATCATATGTTTATATTTGTAGATTATAAAACTCCAGAATGTCATAAACATCTTGCTAAACATATGATTTTTAGTCTTGGTGATGAAATGGAATGCTACATTGGTGATAAAAAATTATTATGTCGAGGAATATGTATTGATTCAAATGTTGAACATACCATAAAAGTTTGTTTACAGGGTATGCTTGTATTTCTTTTTGATGAAACAAGTAGCCTTGCTTTTCAGCTTAAAAATAAATATCTTAATGAAAAAGTTTTTTCTATAATTGATGAAAAGATAGTGGATGATGTAGTAAACATATGGAGGATCAATGAGAAAAGCAGTAAAAAGATTGATAAGTCAATTCTTTTAGCTTGTGGCTTGAATATATCATCTATGCAAGAATATGATCAGCGAATTGCCACAGTAATTGAGACAATTGAAAAAACTGAGGGCATTTATAAAGATGCTATTGAAGAGCTTTGCAGCATAGTCCATCTTTCACAAAGTAGATTATCCCATCTTTTTAAAGAACAAGTAGGAGTATCTCTTGCAAGTTTTCTTGTTTTTGAAAAGATGAGAAAAACATACGATTATGTGATGAAAGGTGAAAATCTAACAGATGCTGCAATTCGTGCAGGATTTTATAGTTCATCACATTTTTCAGCAACTTGTAAAAGAATGTTTGGCTTGTCTTTTACAGATTTTGCAAAAACACTAAAAGACTAGCGTATTTTTGAAAGTATCAATATTCTTTGTAAGCTATAATATAGTCACTGAAAAGCTTATGGAGGATATTTATGATAGAATTTAAAAAAGGTTCCTATAATTTAAATGATGAACCAAACTTTAATTTTCAACTTAATCGCGTAATTATGTGGGATGGTGGAACGCTTGAAGATATTGAAGAAATATCTCATAAAATTACTGACAGTGCTTCATGGAAAAAAGAACTTATAGAACTTGGTGATAAGGCGATATTAGAAAACAAGACGAAAGAAGCAATAGCTTATTATAGAATGAGTGAATTTTTTATGTATGATGGCGACCCAGATAAAAAGAAATACTATATGATTGCAACAGAGATGTTTTATAATCACTATGTTGATTATTTCAATAATGATATAGTTTTACGTTTTGAAGTACCTTATGAGGATGTTAAACTTCCTGTTATGTACACAAAAGCAAAAGGTACAAAAAAAGATACTGTTCTTATCCATGGAGGAAATGACTCGTATTTTGAGGAATTTTTCTTTACAATGCTTTATTTTGCAGAAAATGGATTTGATGTATATCTTTTTGAGGGACCAGGTCAGGGTGGTGTGATAAGGACGCAAGGAAAACACTTTACCCATCAGTGGGAGAAACCAGTAAAATCTATACTTGATTTTTTCAATCTTAATGATATTACTATAATTGGTGCTTCACTTGGAGGTATGTTAGCACCACGTGCTGCTGCCTTTGATAAAAGAATACAGCGTGTTATTGCGTGGTCAATATTTCCGAATTTTTTTGATGTAATTTTGTCTAATGATTCTAAAGTGCAGCAAGATGTTATTAGGTGGTGCGTAAAACATAAAATGAAGTTTCTTATAAATGCTGCTGTAAATAAAGAAATTAAAAATGGCAGTGAAATTGCAAAATGGGGACTTCTTCATGGTATGTATGCATATAAAGCAAAAACACCTTATGAATATATAACAAAGATGAATAAGTATCAGATACTTGATATTGCCCATAAAATTGATCAAGATATGCTTATAATTGGAGCAAATAAAGATCATTTTATCAATTATCATATAGTAGGAAAAGAAATTAACGCCTTAATAAATGTAAGATCACTTACTGTTCGAATATTCACAGAAAAGGAAAATGCTGAAGGTCATTGTAATGTCGGCAATCCTAAGTTATGTTTTGATACTATGATGAATTGGATTGAGCAGATAAAAAAGAGGGACAATCAGATGTGAATTTTGAATTTAGTAGTTTTAATTACAATGCCAATAAGTATTAATTCTGTTCTTAGATAGATTAAATTTAAGATTAGTATATCTAAGAGACGATTCATAATTATATCCTAAGTAAATTTAGATTACAGTAGTAAACCCACCAAGAAAAGGCCATTAAGAATCACTACTTCGGGTTATAACTAAAATATCACCATAAAAAATAGTCTACGTCTCCTGCGACCCAGCAATCCTAGCAAGAGATTAAAAATACTAGACCAATTAGGATACAAAACCCCACAAGTACAACCAGTAGACATGTTCCCACAGACGGAACACGTTGAGAGTAAAATTCTGATGACGTATTGTGGTGATAAGGATAAAAAGTAGGATTTAGGCACAATATGTAGTGGGTTGAGGATGGATTTAAGGCAAAAAATCAGTGAAAAAACGCCGGTTTTTGACTCTTGTTTTTAGGGGGATTTATAGATGCCATAGAATAATTTGGATGATGACAAGGTAGAAAGTGGGAAAATCAGGGTTGGAAACATGAAATAATAATCTGATATGTTGGCCAGAGGGTTATATAATGTACACCAGTAAAATAATATGATGCAAAAATTACGTATTAGTATGCAAATCTTAGGATTTGCATTTTGTTTTGTAAAAGTGTAAAGGAATATTAAATTACATGACGAAAGAAAAACTATTTTACGAGATAAATCTGGAAGATATGCGTATATTATTGGGTTTATAGTAATATCTGTAGCTATAGTAGTTTTTTTCGTAATGGGTAGTCTTAATGTAATAGAAAATTACGAGTTGATAGTATTCTATTTAGGTGGGTTTTTCATATTCTAATACATCGTTGGAGTTCTAATTTATAACCATATGAACAAGAAATACTAAGCAGATATTTTATATTTGGAGAAATAATGAATGATACCTATGGAATTTTAATTTAGAATGTTCACTGGGATATATGGCTAATAAGCATAATCTGTATTTGCAATTAAGACGCAATCATATATAGGCTGTGTAGCAGTGGTAGAATTACGATGGCTGTATTGTTTTGACAGTTCAGCTTTTCCCTATTGGGAAGGAGATGGATATATATGAATGATCGTATTATGCATGGCGATATTTTTTATGCCAACTTAAATCATGAAATTGGATCTGAGCAAAAGTGGATACTTAAATATTTTGTACATCAGGGGGATAGGATAAAAATGCCGTTGTCTTCAACATTAGAAAAAGCAATGTAATAGGAAATATTACATTAGTAGAAAATGAATATGTCTTTTATTCCAATAATTAAATTTGATAATTTCAACAGCATTGAGATAGAAAAATCTTAATGCTGTTATTTTATATAAAGGCAAAATTAAATATAGAAACTCAAAGAGGCGAGGTCTTCGGTCAACTTTATAATCGACAGGCTTCGCCTTTTTTTATTTCAAAATAAAATTGAAAGGACTGAGAACAATGTCAAAATTTTTTATGTACGATACTGTACTGGAAGGGTTAGAGAAGCAGGTGATTATAATGTCACCAAATTTTATATAGATAGGAATGTTTTGTATATTGACGAATACCATCGATGTTGAAGTCCTCCAGATTCTGTAATGCGATGATAACTGCCGAGTCCTTTTTACGAACACGCTTGGAGAAGTTACGGACATATTCCACCGCAGTTGGGTATTCTCGGAGTGCCCAAACACAGCGGTAAGTGTTACCGTAAATAAAGTGATCAGTTTGAAATTTGATGTTCGAGGGGGCTATCATGTCGAGGAATTCTTGGATACGCACATCCTCTTAAGGAGGTTCTTGAAGTCTTGTTTTTCTTGGTATAGTAAACTTTCCTTTCTTAATCTAATTTGGAGTATAAAAAAAACGCTATAGTCGTAACGGATTGCGAAATAATGTGATTATTAGTAGTATTAATCGTTTTAATATTGAGGGAGTAACAACGGCGCAGTATAATGTATTGGACATTTTAGATAAACAAGGTTCTAAAACCACCAAAGAGTTAGCAGAAATTCGTGGAATCTCACAGGCGAGAATGTCTAAGCTAGGAGCCCGTATAGAGAAGTACCCTAATTTATTATATATACATAAAGGAAAAAAGGAGAAGTTTCAATGAAAAAGGTACTTAGTATTGCTGGATCAGATTGCAATGGAGGTGCTGGAATACAAGCTGATTTAAAGACATTTTCTGCCCATGGGGTGTTTGGAATGAGTGTAATTGTTTCAGTGGTAGCAGAAAATACAAGTCGTGTTATTGATATACAGGATGTTACCCCAGATATGATTGAGAAGCAGATTGATGCCATATTTGAAGATATGGAAGTTGACCCTGTCAAAATCAGTATGCTGTCTACACAACTTTGCATGGAAGCAATAGCAAGAAAACTGGAGTCTTGGCTGCCACTTATTTCTGATTATACAAGAAGGTTGGAGAAAAAAATCGTAGGTACTTTGTGGAGTGTCATAAGCTAGCTTATATGGATTCACTTTATGAGAACAGGGAGAAAAACCCATTGATCCAAGATGGCAAAGCCATTGTCGTTAAGGAAACACTTGAGCTTAGCCTATTTATTGAAAAAGGCTCCCTTTGCTTTAGGGAGTCTATTTTATAAGTAAAATCAATATTTCTGTGCTTCAGTATCATTTTTATTTTACTCATTAATTAGTTGTTCTTTTTTTCTTTTATCCATAAGTAAATTGTATGTCAGACCAATTAATACAAAAAGCCCTCCAATTACCTTGCCCATAGATAATTTGTTTAAAGTAAGATAATCAATGACTATACCAATCAGCAATTGACCTATGAAAATTAGTAAGGTAAGATAGAAGGCAGATATTTTTGGTGTCACATAGTTTGATAGTACAATTACCAAAACACCTGTTAGTCCCCCTAAGTAAGCCCATAGAGGGATTGACGTTAAGTTTATATTAGATATTTTTGGGGACTCACTACTTAAAAGTAAAAGTATAAAAGAAAAAAGTAGTCCAGTAATATAATTGAAAAAAGTACCTTGAAAAATTCCAATTTTTTCAGCCAAATTCGAATTAATGATTCTGGCAACTACAATGGAAACGCCAGCTAAAATTGATATAAAAAAATATATATATAACATTATTAATCCTCCTCTAAAAAATTGTCATTATAACGATTCCTGAAGTAATAAACATTAGTCCAATAAATTTCTTTTTTTCAAATTTAATAGTCTTCATTCCAAATAAGCCAAAATGATCTATAATAATAGATGAAATGGATTGTCCAAGTAAGCCTAAAGAAATGGTTAAAGATACCCCAAGTGTTGAAAAACTTAAATTATTAAAAAGTACTGTTAAAACACCTATAGCACCTGCACTATATAGGTATAGAGGAATACTCCTCTGGAATTTAATTTTTGATTTACTCATAATGTGAACTAGTATGATTGAGAAAAGTCCAACCATATGGATGATTACGCTGGAGGTATAATTTCCTGTTCTATTGGATAAAGTTCCATTAAGCATAATCATTACGGCTATTAGAGCACCTATAAAAGTTGAAACTAAATTATTCATGTTATTTCCTCCTGTATTGCTTTTTTAGCTTAAGTTAAATTTATCACGAAATAATTGTAAATAGTTATGACGTATGTCATATTAAAATAAGAAAATAAAGATTTATAGAGGGAAAGAAATTTATGATAAAAGTAAATGATTTAAAAATAATTGATGAATATATTAACAAATATGATATTACAAAAATATTTACTGAAGACATGAAGCCTTTTCTCGAGCTTTTCTTTTGGAAAAGAAATGAGCATATTTGTAGAGAAAATGAAGAACTTAAATATCTACTTTTCTTTGTAAAAGGGAAAGCAAAGGTTTATACGACACTGAGCAATGGCAAGTCTTTATTGCTTTGTTTTTATGAGGGTTTTAGGGTGATAGGAGACTTAGAAATCATTAATTCACAGAGAGCATCTGCAAATGTGCAAGTTATAGAAGATACCTACTGCATTGGTATTTCTCAAGAAAATGTAAGGACATATTTACTTAATGATGCTAGGTTTCTAAGGTTTGTTTGTGGTTCACTAGGTCAAGAATTGGATAGATGCTCAAAAAATAGTTCTATAAACTTACTTTATCCTTTGGAAAATAGATTAGCTAGTTATATGCTTGCTACCGCTGAAAATACAGACAGTAGTGGCCAACGAATAGTAGTACTTAATGAAACCTTAATTGAAATATCAGAACTCTTAGGTACAAGTTATAGGCATTTATTAAGGACATTAAATATTCTTTGCTTAAAGGGTGCTATAAAAAAGAAGGATAATTACTTTGAAGTGATAGATGAGAAGACTTTAGAAAAACTTGCAGCAGATTTATATAAATAGCTAATGTTATGTGATAATTTTGAATAAATTTGTTGATAAATAGAATTAAATCAGTATAAAAAAGCGAAGGTAACACTAAATAATTCCTTCGCTTTACCATATTACCTTGGTTCTGGTGCCACTATAGCTAACAGAGAGGCACAAATCGACAGGAAACAGGTAATAAAATAGGTGAAAATTCTCTAGTTTCAACGGGTTTCAGAAAATAGAATCAAATGTCAACTAAGACTTAAAAGTTGATATTTAGGTGATTAATTGCTTTATCAAGTGGAAAAGAAACTCATGAATAATAATATTTGCATTTGATACAATGACAAAGAGGCGAGTATTAAAATTAATGGTTTAAAAATTTATTACATTAGCAGTATATTTGAAAAATGCATTTTTTATATGAAAAAAGTTAGAATGCATTTATAATAGATAAGCCTTTTGAGATATGTAGAACTAAAAAATACAATAATTAATCAAAACAGCTTGAAAAATAGCTGTTTTTTTATTGGATAAAGCAAGTACTTATCATTTTAAGAATGGAGGATTTAAAAATGTACATTACTATTAAGAAACCTAATGATACAGATGCCAATGCTATTGGAGTTAATTTTCCCTGTGAGCATAAAGAGTTGAGTAGGATTTGTAATGAGTTGGGGATTGAAGAAACGACAGGGAAGAACTGCTGCATTGTGAATGCTATGGATGGAAACTTTATTGGTATGGTGAAAGAAAATTATTGTAACGTAGTCGAATTGAACTTTCTAATTAACCTTACTTATAATACGCATTGCTATAGCGTTATAAAAAATTTCAACAAACTGCATGAAGAAGGAAGGGAGATATATTTAAATGAGAGGATAGGCGCAAGTACGCAAGATTGAATAAAAGAAAGGTATAGGTGAAATTATGAATCATTTACAAGAGTTACTGACTTTGTTTTTTGAATTAATGCAACACAGAATGACGCTTTATATTAATGTTTTTTTCTTGATGTTAGGAATGGCAATACTGATAGTCGGAATAATTATTTACTCTCAAAAGAAAAGAAAAGGACCTACGAAAATATCAAAAAAATACTTAGTATTGCCAATTATAGGAGCTGTTCTTGTTAGTTGTGAAACATTGCAAATAGCTTTCTATTTATTGATGGTGAGTGTATGGTAAATAAAACAATTAGAAGAGTAAATGAGCATACTAGAAAACTAGGTATTCGCAAAATGCCTTTAGTTACTGAGCAAAGTATGAGAATTGGTAATACAGTTAACAAAGTAGCTGGAATCTCTTTAATTACTTTTGGGCTATTATCAAGTAAGAAATGGGTAATCTCGATTGGCGTTGCTTCGATTTTATCAAATGCATATATTAGCTATAGGTTTGTCGATAAATAGATTGGTCTAAGGTAAAACTATTAAATATATCTCACTTCACTTTTCATCGATTTATTCAAGATCAACTGGATTTAAGTCAATATCAAATTTTCTCTTAATAGTATTTATCAGATACCAGCGAAAAGACATTTCGAACGTAAAGATTAACTAAGGGAATATAAAAAGGGGTGACGGATTTGATTAATTATTATAAAATACTCCAAATGTATTTCAATAAGAACTCTCAGAGAACAATCAGTGCAGCAACAGCCCATTCCCGACATACTATCGCCGAGGTAGTCAAACGTGCAAAAAAAAGGATATCAAAGAGAAAGCAAAGAATTCTAAGAAAATGACATACTCTTACACAAGTTTCTGTAGAGGCTATCGATCATATGCCAACAAAACGCAAGCCAGGAGAAATAAGAAGAATAATAGAAATTGGAAAACGATAAGATTACAGTCAAGAAATTGTGATGAATCTAAGGGACGGTTCATAATTATATCTTAAGTAAATTTAGATTATAGCATTAAACCTGCCAAGAAAAGGCCACTAAGAATGGCTACTTCAAGCCATAGCTGAGATATCACTACAAAGAATAGTCTACCTTTCCTGTAACTCTGCAACTTTAGCAAGAGATTTAAG
>NZ_DDOV01000058.1 GCF_002341865.1 Clostridium sp. UBA2485
TTAAATTAAATTATACTTTTGCAATTCCAAATGGAGTATCAGTAAAACAAGATGACACTTATACCATGCAGATACCAAAGGAAATACAGATATTAGATGAAATGTCTTTTTCACTTAATGAGGAAAATGGTGAATCTATAGGTACATGCACTATAGGTACTGATGGAAAAGTTAATATTGTTTTTAATGATTGCCCAGAAGAACACTCAGATATTTCAGGAGATTTTTATGTGCAAGCTCGTTTTAATGAGGAGCAAATAGGAGATAAAAATCCTACATCAATTACTTTTCATCTTGGAGGAACTAACGATTCTGTTACTATAGAGGTGAATTTTGAGCAACCTGTAAATCCAGATATTCCTGTGGATAAAGAAGGAACTGATAATTCACCTATTATACCTGAAACTAATATTAAAGAAGAAGGGGCTGCAAAGGCATTTCAGTTTATTACTGGTATAAGTCTTACAGATGAAAAGGGAAATCCTATTGATAAAGATTCTAAGCCAATTAACAGAAATTCAGTAGTTAAATTAAATTATACTTTTGCAATACCAAATGAAGTACAGGTAAAAAAAGGTGACATCTATACCATGGAGATACCAAAGGAAATAGAGATATTATATGAAATGTCTTTTCCGCTTAATGATGAAAATGGTGAATCTCTTGGTACATGTACTATAGGTACTGATAAAAAAGTTACTATTGTTTTTACCGATTATGCAGAGCGTCATTCAAATGTATCAGGATATTTTTATGTGGAAACTCATTTCGATGAGAAAGAAATAGGAGAAGGAAATCCTGTAACAATTACTTTTGACCTTGGAGGAACTGGTGATCCTGTTATTATAGAGGTGAATTTTGAACAACCTGAAACTCCAGAGGCTTCTATTTATAAAGAAGGATACTATGATGCATCTAAAAATGAAATCACATGGAAAGTAATAATTAATCCAGAAAATGTAAAGATCAATAATGCACAGATTATTGATGATATACAAGAAGGTCAAGAATTTGTAGCAAATTCTGTTAAAGTTAATGGTAGGGATGCATATAGTGCAAATTATAGCTATGATACAGGAAACAGGAGATTAGTATACAATTTCCCTGATGTCATTAATACTGAGCAGATAATAACATTTAAAACTAAGATTATAGATCCAAAGGTCTTTGAATCTGAAGGAAACAGAACCTACCAATATAATAAAGCAACTTTGAATCACGATGGAGTTAGTATAGAGTCAAATGAAGCTTCAGTGGAAATCTATACAGATTATATAAGAAAAAATGGAAACTATGATGCAACAACAAAAAAGATAAATTGGATTATTTATGTGAATAATAATGCTCAATACATTCCAAACGCAGTGGTTACAGATGATATACCTGAAGGGCTTACATTAACCAAAGGATCTGTAAAGTTAGATGGCGTTGAAATCACTAATTATACAATGGAAGGTCAAAAATTCACATATAGTTTTCCAACAGCAATTAATGAACCACACCAAATCACATTTTCAACAGATGTAACTGACCCAGGAGCATATAATTCTAACAACTCACAACAATATAGAAATACAGTTACTTTGACAGGGACTGGAGTTCCAAGTAATGCTTCAGATAGTAAAGGAGTAGGTGTTCCAAGTAGTGTTATAAGAAAAGACGGACTAGGATATAATGCTGCTACAGGAGAAATTACCTGGAGAATCATTATAAATAGCAATAAGACCATAATTGACAATGCAATAGTTAAAGATGAGATCAGATTAGGTCAGGAATATGTGGAAGGGTCAGCAAAAATTGATAATGGAGCAGATGCAAATGGCTTCAACTATATAAAAGCAGATCAAAATGATAAAGAAAAAACTGGAACTCTCACATATAAGTTTAATAAACAAATTAATGATACCTATACAATTACTTTTAGAACAAAAGTAACTGATCCTAAAGTATTTGCAGGAAATACAAATAAGGACTATTACAATGTTGCTATATTGACTGGTGATAATATACCACCTTCAAATCATCAAGGAACTCAAAGGGTTCAAAGTCAAGTAATTAACAAAGCAAGTGCAGATTTTGATTATACAACTAGAGAAATAACTTGGAGAATTGTAGTTAATAAGAACAAAATGATTCTTTCCAATGCTCATGTTATAGATGTTATAAGTGAGGGACAAGAATTTATTGATGATTCCGTTATGATAAATGGAACTGCTGATAAGGCAAACTATAGTTATGATAAAAAGACTAATACATTAAGATACAATTTTCCTCCTAAGATTGATTCACAGCAGATAATTACTTTTAAGACAAAAATTAAAGATCTTTCAGAGTTTGCAACCAATGGTGAAAAGCAGTACCAAAATACTGCAACTTTGATTGATGATTTAGTACCAGGAGGTGTAGAAAGTACTGGAACTGCAAAGATTAAAAACACCATAATTGGAAAAAATGCAAATTATACATTAGGAAAGTCTTACATTGATTGGGAAGTAATCATCAATTCAAATAAGATTCTAATGAAGGACGTTTCTATAACAGATATACTTCAAGAAGGATTAGAATTAGATACTACCTCAGTAAAACTATATAAACAAATTTTGAAACCAGATGGAACTCTTATAAAAGGTGATGAAGTTGCACTGAGTGAAAATAGTGTAAAGTATGATTTTGCAACAAGAGAATTTATCTTTACATTACCTAATTTAACTAGTGAAGCATATCTATTAACTTTCAGAACGGATGTTACAGATAAATCAAAATCACCATTTACAAATTCTGTTTCTCTTTCAGGAACAGGCATAACTCAATCTTCAACTTCATTAGGAGTAGTTGTTTCATTCCAAGGATCCGGTGGTGGTGGTACTGGAACAACTGGAAGTATTAATGTTATAAAGGTAGATGGCAAAGATTCAACGAAAAAACTTCAAGGTGCAGTTTTTGAATTACTTGATTTATATCAGAATGTCATAAGGACTTCAGCCATAACAGGAGAAAATGGTGAAATTGTATTTGATAAGCTTAAATTTGATATTGACTACTATGTGAGGGAAAAAACTCCTCCAATAGGATATAAGTTAAGTAATGAATTATATAAATTCCAACTTAAAAATAGTAATGATAAAAAGGAAATAACCTATAATTATAAAAATGATAAGATTACTGGCGTAATAGAATTCTACAAGATGGGGGAAGAAAAAAATCCACTTAAAGGTGCAGAATTCAAGCTCTATAAGGATACTGATAAGAATTTTGAAAATCCTTTAGATATAGTAACCAGTGATGAAAATGGATATGTTCAATTTAAAAATGTAGAGTATGGAAACTACAATATAAAGGAAACAAAAGCGCCTACTGGTTATAATCTTTCTACTGAAATTATAACTGCAACTATTGATAAAGATGGATCTACAATACAGGGAAATCCATATGAAATTTCTAATAGAAAGATTAGAGGAAGTATCGAGTTTTATAAAGTAGGAGAATCTGGAGCTCCACTTAAAGGTGCAGAATTCAAACTTTATAATAGTACGGATAAAAAGTTTGAAAATCCTTTAGACACTGTGGTTAGTGATGAAAAAGGGCATGTTCAATTTAAGAATGCAGAATATGGAGATTATAATATAAAAGAAACAAAAGCACCTTCTGGATATAGTACTTCAACTAAAGTTATTACTGCAACTATTCATGAAGATGGAGTTATAGTTCATGCAGAACCATATAAATTCTCCAATACAAAGATTCCAAACAATCCAGGAAATGTGGATGACCCAAGAACAAATGATGATACAAGAATTAGAGGAACAATAGAATTTTATAAAGCAGGAGAACATGGAAATATGCTTAAAGGTGCAGAATTTAAGCTTTATAAGGATAGTGATAAAGACTTTAAAAATCCTTTAGATACTGCAACTAGTGATGAAAGCGGACGTGTTCAATTTAGGGGTGTAGAGTATGGTGATTATAAGGTAAGAGAAACAAAGGCACCTGCTGGATATAGCCTTTCTACTCAAGTCATTACTGCAACTATCAATAAAGATGGAGTTACAGTACATGCATCTCCATATACAGTTCTAAATACAAAGATTAAAGGAACAATAGGGCTTTATAAAGTTGGAGAAGATGGAAGTGTGATTGAGGGTGCAGAATTTAAGCTTTATAAGGACACTGATAGAGAGTTTGAAAATCCTTTAGATACTGCAACTAGTGATATAAAAGGACGTATTCAATTTAATAATGTAGACTATGGAAGTTATACAATAAAGGAAACAAAAGCACCAAAAGGATACATTATTTCAGATAAGGAAATCTTTGTTGATGTAGCTGAGTATGGAAAAACCTATGAATTAGGGAAAATTAAAAATGATAAAATCAAAGCATTTATTAAGATTAAAAAGCTAGATCAGCATGGAAGAGCCCTTCAGGGAGCAGAGTTCACACTATATGATTCTAAAGGCAAGGCAGTAAATGCTTCCATATCAGGAGCAGATGGAGTTGTACTATTTAAAGATGTTATATATGGAAACTATAAAGTTAGAGAGACAAAAGCTCCTAAAGGATATATAGCATCACAGGATAAAATAGAAGCATTTGTTGATAAGAATGGTGCAACCTATGCTTATGAGTTTAAAAATAGCAAAATCAGAGGAACAATTGAAATTAAAAAGACTGACATAAATGGCAATGCATTGCAAGGAGCAGAGTTTACGTTATATGACAAGGCTGGAGAAGAGGTAGCTGTAACAGTAAGTGATAAGAATGGAATTGCAATGTTTAAGAATGTCAGCTATGGAGTTTATACCATTAAGGAAACAAAGGCACCTAAGAGATATAACTTAAATGATGAGATTTTAAAGATTTCAATTGATTCTACAAAGATACAGAGATTTGTTGTACAGAATGAACATGAAGCTGTTTTTATAGAAGGTACTTCAAATCTTCCTCAAACTGGAGGTCTTCCTCAAACTGGAGGTCTTCCTCAAACTGGAGGTAGAATAAGCAATAGAATTTTAATGTTGATAGGAAGTATATCAATTCTTATGGGAATTGGATTCATATTTAAAAGAAAAGAAAATTAGACAAAGTTAGCTAATATTAATTTTAATAAAGTATGTTTTAAAGTTAGATTACTTTACAAATAATCAAAAATATAATGAACCAAACACTAAATCCTATAGAAACTAATTGTAGTTTAAACAAATAATCAGAAAGGATGTGTTTGGTTCTATTACTGAATATCAACAATAAATTAATAATTAATACATTAAGTAATTATTTTTATTCATGTGAAAATGTGAATATATGTTTAATGCTATATTATTGTATTAAAAAGGAGATACCAATGAAAATTACAGAATGGATGAAGAAAATATTTAATTCTTTAAGTGAAGGAATATTAATTATAGATAAAGATGAAAACATATTATTTTTTAATAAAGCTTATTCCAGATTGTTAGGTGAAAATCTTGATGATAAAAGATTACCTATAAGAAATATTTGTCCAGAGTCGGTTATACAAAATGTAATGGAAACAGGAGTACCTAAAATAGGGGTTTTATGTGAAGAAAGTAATGAGGAATATTTTTGCAACATATTTCCTATTAATTCAGAAAAAAAAGCAATTGAAGGTATATTTATAGTTACATTTTTAAGTGATGATATTTATTTAAACAAAAAGATTAAAAAGCTAGAGAGAGAAAATAAGTATTTAATGGAGAAGATTCATTGTACAAATGGAACTAAATATACTTTTGAAAATATTATTGCTGTAAATGATACTTCAATACTTACTAAAAATATAGCACAAAAAATTGCACATTCAGATGTTCCTGTGCTTATTGAGGGTGAGTGTGGAAGTGGTAAGGAAGTATATGCACAATCTATACATAATGAGAGTGAAAGAAGCAAGTATCCTTTTGTAGCTGTAAATTGCTCAACTTTGACACCTACAATGTTAGAAGGTGAATTATTTGGATATGAAGATGGAGTTTTTACCGACGGTAAAAAGGGGAGAAAAATTGGCTTGCTTGAAAGGGCAAATCAAGGGACTGTATTTCTAGATAACATATATGAAATGGACTATTCGTTACAAACAAAATTATTACGGGTATTACAAGAAGGTAGTATTAGGAAAGTTGGAGGAATTAAGGAAATTGATATAGATGTTAGAATAATTTGTGCTTGTAACGTAGATTTAATGAGATATACTGAAGAAGGAAAGTTTAGAAAAGATTTATATTATAGAATTGCAGCTTTTCCTATTCATATAGTACCTTTAAGAGAAAGACGAGAGGATATACCATATTTATTAGAATTTTATTTACAAAAATTAAGTAATAGGCTTAAAAGAAAAATATCCTTAACGGATAAGGTAAAAGCTTTGCTTTATAATTATGATTGGCCTGGTAATGTAAGAGAAATGAAAAATATTCTTGAATTTACATCTATAATTGCTAAAGACGGAGTTATAAGAGAAGAGAATTTGCCAAAGGCTATTATTGAAAACTCAGAGGAAATAGAGTTAAGAATTTGTAATCTTCATGATAAGATTAAAAAAATTGAAAGAGAAGAAATCATTAAGGCAATTAAGTATTTTGGTGATACTGTTGATGGTAAAAAAGAGGCAGCAAAGAGCTTAGGAATATCTTTATCAACTCTTTATTATAAGCTTAGCTAAAAATTATTTGTATTTCTTATCATTAAAAAACACAAGTAGCATCGATTTATTAGGTTTTTTAATAAGTAAATTAGACTAAAAAGGTTATTATTCTCCAAATTAAGAATAATAACCCTTTTATTTATTAGATGTTTTTAAGAGCCTTTTATAATCTATAAAAAGTAAAAAGATTTAAAATAATTATTGACATTGACATTGCGTAAAGGTGTAAAGTAGTGTTGTGAGGAGGTGAAGGCATGGAATATACAGTGCAAAAACTAGGTAGGTTAGCAGGTGTTAGTACTAGAACACTTAGGTATTATGATGAAATAGGAATTCTTAAGCCGGCAAGAATTAATTCATCAGGATATAGAATTTATGGTAAAGAAGAAGTTGATAGATTACAACAAATACTGTTTTATAGAGAATTAGGTGTAAGTTTAGACAGTATAAAGAATATAATCACTTCACCTTCCTTTGATGGAGTAGCTGCACTTAGAGAACATCGGGAAAAACTCCTAGAAAAAAGAAAACAATTAGATTTGTTAATAACTAATGTGGATAAAACCATAAGTTTAACAGAAGGGGAGATTGAAATGAGTGATCAAGAAAAATTTGAAGGGTTTAAGCAAAAAATGATTGATGATAATGAAAAAAAGTATGGTAAAGAAATTCGAAAAAAATATGGGAATGATGTAATCGACAAATCCAATAAAATGATCAAAGGCATGACTGAGGAACAATATAAACAGTTGGAAGAACTAGGTGAAACTGTGATTGATACACTGAAAGCAGCTTTTGTAACTGGTGATCCAGCAGGTGAGCTTGCACAAAAAGCAGCGGATTTGCATCGTCAATGGCTAAATTATTCTTGGGATCATTATACTAAAGAGGCACATGCAGGTCTTGCACAAATGTACGTTGATGATGAACGATTTACAGCATATTACGATAAAGACCGGCCAGGAACAGCAGCATTTTTACGAGATGCAATTCTTATTTATACAGGTATGAAAGAATAGTATTTGAAATATAAAAGAAAAAGCGATTGGTTAAAACCAGTCGCTTTTTTAAGTAAAAGTTATAAAAGAGTTTCATAGCAATGGTTATGACACTAAAAATCTTGAAGAAGATGAGTCTTTTAGTTTCATATAAAAAATGTACTAGAGTAAAAAAGTAGAGTTAACAATAGAATTAAAAGTAGCTAAAAGGAAATAATAAAAAAGAAAAAAACATTTGGGGAGGACAGTTATATGGAAAAACTTAAAGATGCAATTGAGAGGATAAAAATACTTCAATGTCCAACAGGTGATGTGGAAAATAGAGTCACTGGAATACTTGAGGAGTATGGAGTGGCAGGTAAAAAAGAAATAACCGTAAATAGAAATGAAGAGTTAGATAATATTGGTGCAGAAGCCTATAGTGTACAAATTGGTGGAAATCAAGGATCTATTGTGGTTTTAGCTAGATCAGGAATGGATGATTATGTAGCTGAGGTTGTAGATGTTTATATGAATTAATTTATATAAACATCTAAAGGTAGTATAGCTTAGGAATCACTTTTTTTCTAATGAATAAAGAATAACACTTATTAAAAACAACACAAATAAAAAATTAAAGATGTAGTAATAACTGAATAAAAATTAAATTGTTTAGTAGAGTTGATTAAAATGCGTAATACTTTTGATATTGAAGAAATATAAAATATGGAAAAGATGAGATTCTATATAACAATAGATTTCTAAAAATTGAGATATTATTTAGGAGAGGAGGTATTATTGTGGAAAAAGATAAAGTTAAAGATAGTTATATGGAAGTACCTATTGAAAAACATGAAACAGCTGCTTGGGCTAATATTCATAAAACTAAACCAGTTTCTAGAGTTACTGTACCTAGCGAAAGAAGTGTAAAAAATGCTAAAGAATATGTAGATGGAAATGAGAAGTAAATAAAATAATTACTTTAAATTAAAAATTAAGTTATAACGAAGTAATAAAAAAGTCTAACTTTTATGTCGCAGTACACAAGGTTAGACTTTTTTAAAATTCTAAGTTTTTAATATTGCATTTCTGCTAATCTTCTATAGATATCATATCTCTCACGAGCATGGGCTTCTGATAGTTTAAACATTTCTTCAGCACTATCAGGGAAAGTTTTCATTAAAGATGAGTAACGTATTTCTCCATTGATAAAGTCTCTATAGGATTCTTTAGGCTCTTTAGAATCTAATATAAATGGATTTTTACCTTCATTTTTTAGTAAAGGATTATATCTGTATAGATGCCAATATCCTGATTCCACTGCTTTTCTTTCTTCTGCTATACTAGTTCCCATTCCAGTTTTAATTCCATGGCTTATACAAGGCGCATAAGCGATAATTAATGATGGACCCTTATAAGCTTCAGCTTCTGTAATAGCTTTAATAGTATGATTCATATTGGCACCCATAGATATTTGAGTTACATAAATATCTCCATAGCTCATAGCCATTAATCCAAGGTCTTTCTTTCTTAACTTCTTACCTGCTGCAGCAAATTTAGCCACTGCGCTAGTAGGAGTTGCTTTTGAGGACTGTCCTCCAGTGTTTGAATATATTTCTGTATCCATTACAAATATATTTACGTCACCACCTAAAGACAATACATGATCTAATCCGCCATATCCTATATCATATGCCCAGCCATCTCCACCAATCAACCAGTGAGATTTCTTAATTAGGTAGTCTTTTTTATTCATTATTTCTTTTAATATATTAATTTCTTTAAAGTTTTCTTTATTTATAGCTTCTAATATTTTTGTAGTAGCTGCTTTTGAAATATTAGCATCATCAATTCCCTCTAACCATTCCTTAAAAGCTTCCTTCAGTTCAGTGTTAATTTCCATTGTTAATGCTTCTTTCATTAAGTCAGCCAATTTTTCTCTCATTTGTTTAACAGCTAGGAACATACCATATCCATATTCAGCATTGTCTTCAAATAATGAATTACCCCAAGACGGTCCTTTGCCAAGAGCGTTTGTAGTATAAGCCATAGATGGTGCACTAGCTCCCCAAATAGAAGAACAACCTGTAGCATTAGCAATCATCATTCTATCTCCGTAAAGCTGAGTTAATAGTTTTATGTAAGGTGTTTCACCACAGCCAGGGCAAGCACCATGGAATTCTAATAATGGTTTTGCAAATTGGCTTCCTTTTAATGTGTGTAAGCTCATTAAACCCTCTTTAGTGGTAATATTATTAATAGCAAATTCAAAGTTTTCACTTTGTTCTTTAATTTGCTCTTCTGCAGGTTTCATTATTAGAGCTTTACCTGGAGCAGGACATATATCTGCACAGTTACTACAGCCAGTACAATCAAGTGGGCTTATTTGAATACGATAGTGTAAATCTTCAAAGCCCTTACCTAGTGGTTTTTTAGTTACAAAGGTATCTGGTGCCTTTTCTTTTTCTTCATTGTTTAGTAAACAAGCTCTTATTACAGCATGAGGACAAACGTAAGAGCATTGATTACATTGAATACATTTATCAATTTGCCACTCAGGAATCATAACAGCAATACCACGTTTTTCATAAGCTGTTACACCTGGAGGATAAGATCCATCTTCCATACCATTAAAGGCACTGACAGGAAGTTCATCACCTTCATGCCTTGCCATAGGTCTTTCAATCTTTTCAATAAATTCAGGTACTTCTTTTTTAGCTATATTTGTATCCGCTGAATTTGCCCAATTTGTAGGAACATTGACTTTATGAATTGCCGTTACACCACTATTAATAGCTGCTTTATTTGCTTCTACTATATCTTGACCTTTTTTACCATAAACACTTTCAACAGACTCTTTTAAATATTCTAGTGCTTGTTCTATAGGTATAATATTAGCCAATTTAAAGAATGCAGATTGCATTATCATATTAATTCTAGAGCCTAATCCTAATTCTTGTGCTATAGAGATAGCATCGATTATATAGAATTGGATGCTGTTTTCTGCAATATATTTTTTTACTAAAGCAGGAAGTTCATCATCTAATTCAGTTTCATTCCAAGGACAGTTTAATACAAAAGTTCCATTTTTCTTTAAACCTTTTAATACATCTATGTTGTATAAGAAGGACTTATTATGACAAGCCACATAGTCTGCCTCATAGACTAGGTATGGGGATTTTATTGGTTTACTACCGAATCTTAAGTGAGATACAGTACTTCCACCAGATTTTTTACTATCATAAGAGAAGTAAGCTTGTGAATAGAGATCTGTATTATCACCAATAATTTTAATTGCAGTCTTATTAGCACCAACTGTTCCATCAGACCCTAAGCCATAAAATTTACATCTTATAGTTCCTTCTGGGGTAGTTTCAATTATATCTTCTTCAGGTAAAGAAGTATTAGTAACATCATCTACAATTCCTATAGTAAATCTATCTTTTGGATCAGTATTTTTAAGATTATTAAATACAGCTAAAATCTGTGATGGTCTGGTGTCTTTAGAAGCTAAACCATATCTTCCACCAACTATAATAGGTTTGTTTGGATGATTATAAAATACTTTTAATATATCTAAATATAATGGCTCACCTACAGAGCCAGGTTCTTTAGTACGATCTAGCACAGCAATTTTTTTAACTGATTTAGGAAGAACTTTAAAGAAATAATCAGGAGAAAATGGTCTATATAGATGTACTTTAAGAACACCTACTTTCTCACCTTTTTTCATTAAGTAATCTATAGTTTCTTCTGCAGTATCGCAAACGGAACCCATTGCAATAATTATATGCTCCGCATTAGGGTCTCCATAGTAATTGAAAGGGTGATATATTCTTCCAGTGATTTTTTCAATTTCCCTCATATAGTTCTCCACTATATCAGGAGTTGCATCATAAAATTTATTTGCAGCTTCTCTTTGTTGAAAGTAGATATCAGGATTTTGAGCTGTTCCTTTAATGGAAGGATGCTCAGGATTTAAAGAACTATCTCTAAAACTTTGTATTGCATCATAGTCTACAATTTTTGCAATATCATCATAATCTATAACTTCAATCTTTTGATATTCATGAGATGTTCTAAAGCCATCAAAGAAGTGTAAGAAAGGTATTCTTGCTTTAATAGCAGATAAATGAGCAACATTGGCTAAATCCATAACCTCTTGAACATTTGATGAAGCTAGAAGAGCAAATCCTGTTTGTCTTGTAGCCATAACATCTTGATGATCTCCAAAAATTGATAGAGCATGAGTAGCAATTGCACGAGCACTTACATGAAATACTCCAGGTAATAATTCTCCTGCAATTTTATACATATTAGGGACCATTAAAAGTAATCCTTGAGAAGCAGTATATGTAGTTGTTAGTGCACCAGCCACTAAAGAACCGTGAACAGCGCCCGCAGCACCAGCTTCTGATTGCATTTCAACAATCTTAACTGGTTGCCCAAAGATATTTTTCTTACCATGAGCAGACCACTCATCTACTCCTTCAGCCATGGGAGTAGAAGGTGTTATCGGATAAATAGCTGCAACTTCAGTAAAAGCATAAGAAGCTTCAGCAGCAGCTTGATTTCCATCCATAGTTTTCATTTGCTTTGGCATATTAAATTCCTCCTTATTATAACTTAAATAACTCACATTCTTTACTAGTATTTACTAGCGATTAGCATTGAATTCATAAATAACATAAATTAATTAATGTTATCTCTTAAAGTAATTTTTTCATAATAATTAGTTAGAATAAAATCAGTAGTTAATAGAATAAAGATTATAGAAAAAGAAATCTATAGTTAGTGAAAGGATGAATAATATGAATTTTAACTTAGAAGCAAGCATCATGGATAAATCTGAACTTAAAGAGTGTGCCAATTTGATGGTGAAGGTTTTTAGTGATGAACCATGGTTTGACAAGTGGGAGTCAATAGAACATGCAGCTAAATATTTAAAAGAATTTATGGATAATGCTGTGTTTATTGGATTTGTGGTTAAAGAAAATGACAGCATAGTAGGTGCTTGCTTTGGACATACAAGAAGTTGGTATGAAGGGAAAGAATATTATATAGATGAATACTTTATAGATAGTAATTTACAAAATAGTGGTGTTGGGTCAAAATTAATGAGTTATATTAAAGAGTATCTGGCATCAAGAAATATTCAATGTATTGTGCTGATTACAAAAAAAAGATGTTCCAGCATGTAAATTTTATGAAAAGCATAACTTTAAGTGCAATGAGGATAATGTCTTTATGTATAACATTTTTTAGTATAATAATAAGAGTTGAAAAAATAATTGAATATGAATATAACATATAAAATATGAATTAGCTTTATTTATAAAATCAAGAGAATCGATAAACATCGGTTCTTTTTTTGTGGGATACATATCTGAAGTTAAACTATACATAAGGGACGGTTCATAATTATAATCAATGTATTCTCTATTCTGAAAAAATTTACAACTTCATTACAAAAAAATAATATGTTATATATATTGAATAGCTAAACTATGAAAAGGTTAAGGAGAAAAAATATTAAGAAGTATTTAAAATCACAAGAATTATTACCTTCACCAAATTTTAAAAAGTATGTTATAGTATTTGTAAATGATAAATAGGTCGTTAATATTAATATATAGAAAAAATACATTAAAGGATTAAAATGACTTGTATATAAATCTTATAATACAATGCATAACTTATTTATAATTTAAACTAACAGATTACAGTTATATTAATATAAGAATTTTTAAGGCTTAACAAAGTTTTGATATATTTTTATGGTCTATATATTGAACATTTAGAGCTAATAAATATAATTAAATAATTGTGTTTATTAGAATCAATAACTTATAAGGATAACAATATGGAGGATTTGTATGTGGGGTAACATAGTAAGACAAAGAAGCAGAATGATTGATACGATAAATATAGGCAGACGAAAAAGAAGAAAGAAAACTAACATGTTTGGAAAAATACTTTTTTTAGTGATGCTGATATGCATTTTATATATATCAATAAATTATTTTATTAAAGAAGATAATATTATTTTAAGTGATTCAGAAATAAATCTTTATATAAATGCAGCTGATGATGTAAGTAAGGGGAAACTTCAAGTTAACTGGAAATACTTAGCTGCTATTGATGGAGTTAGATATAAAAAAGATTTTTCAAAAGTTAATACTGAAAATTTAAAAGAATTAGGTGAAAATTTTTTAGAGAAAGATGGTACAAGTAGTAAAAAAGATGCCTATAAACTTATAAATTTAGAAGATATGCTAAATAAGTTATCTTTCAATGAAAAAGAAAAAGAAAAAGTGCATAAATATTTAACTGAGTTAGAACTTATAGGATTAGCAAGTGATAATTTAAGAAAAGATTCTCCATATAGGGCTTTTATTGAGGAACTTTCTCCTAAAGCCATTGAATTATATAATAAGCACGGAATTCTTCCTTCTATAACAATAGGTCAAGCTATATTAGAATCTGGTTGGGGAAAATCAGATTTAAGTGTTAAAGCAAATAACTTATTTGGAATAAAAGCTGATAGCAGCTGGAAGGGTGAAAGTGTAAGTATGACTACATCAGAATACTATAATGATGTTATACAAGATAAATTTAGAAGATATAAAAATAAAACAGATTCTTTAGATGACTATGGCAAGTTTCTTGTTGAAAACAATAGATATAAGAAAAATGGGCTTTTTGAGGCCACTCAATATATTGGACAAGCTAAAGCCCTTGAGAATGCTGGATATAGTACTAAGCAAGATGAGAATGGAAACAATATATATTCTAATTTATTGATTAATGTAATAAAAGAAAATGATTTACAGCTTATTGATAATAAAGTACAAAGTAAAAAATAATTATAATTAAAGAAGTAGATAAGATTTCTTTAGTTAAAAAAATTATATAAGGGACGGTTCATAATTATATTCTAAATGATATTATAATATTTTATAAGAATAAAAATGAACCGTCCCTTATATATTAAAAGTATGGCTATATGGTAGTATTTATGGTATCCAAATAGGTACTATATTACATAATAGTGTCTACTTGATAAAAAATATATAACTGTTAATCTAGTTATATAAGGATACTTATAATGGGAGGTTTATATAATGGAATATTTTGAAGTCGTTAAAGAAAGACACAGTGTAAGGTCTTATAAATCTAATGAGATTGAGCAGGAAAAGCTAGATATGATCTTGGAAGCTGCAAGGTTAGCGCCTACTGCTGTGAATTGGCAGGCATTTAAAATTATTGTTATATCTACCAAAGGAAGAGAAGAAGAATTGAAAAAAATATATAAAGCAGATTGGTTTGCTGAGGCGCCATTAATTCTTGGTGTTTGTTCAATTCCTGAAAAATGTTGGTCAAGAAGAGACGGAAAAAGTTATAGTGATGTAGATGCTGCTATTGTAATGGATCATATAATATTAGCTGCTACAGACTTAGGACTTGGAACTTGCTGGATTGGTGCATTTGATCCTCAAGCTGCAAGAGATATACTGGAACTTGATCCTTCGTGGGAACCTATAGCATTTACACCTGTAGGATATGCTAAGGAAACAACTTTTAAAAAGGTAAGAAAGCCTATAGAAGATATTGTTGTTTATAAATAATATAGCTAAATCTCAGTATAGGAGTGAGCAATTATATTGAAAACCTTATTTGATGAAACCATGATTAATAAAATGAAAATTAAAAATAGAATTATCCGTTCAGCAACTTGGGAAAATATGATTGATGAAAGTGGAAAATTAAATGATGAATTAATTAAAATATATGAAGATTTAGCAAGAGGTGGAGTTGGGCTTATTATTACTGGAACTGCATATGTGACTGAAGATACAAAAACTTTAAGTGGTCATATGGGAATTAATAACGATAGATTTATCAAGGATTATAAAAAGTTGACTGATATAGTTCATAGTCATGATTGTAGAATAATTCTTCAAGCTAATTATGCTGGTAAGGATGAGCAAATGTTGAAGCCAATAGAATTAACCAAAGAAGAAATTAAATCAATCATAAAGTCCTTTGGAGATACAGCAGTGAGAGCAGAAAAAGCAGGTTTTGATGGAATTCAAATTCACGCTGCTCATGGATTTTTTCTAAGTCAATTTTTAAGTCTAGAAGGTAATAAAAGAATGGACGAATATGGAGGCAGTTTAGAAAACAATTCTAGAATTATTTTAGATTTATATAATGAGATACGTGAAAGAACAGGTGAGAATTTTAATATTTTTATTAAAATAAACTGTATTGATTCAATAAATTACGAAAAAACCTTTGAAGCCTGCAAATATACATGTATTCAGCTTTCAAAGAAGGGGATAGATGGAATTGAAATCAGTGGTGAAATCAATAAAAAACTTTCACCATATACCGAATCTATATTTAGAGATTATGCTACTAAAATTGCTGAAGAGGTTGAAGCTCCAATTATCCTTGTTGGATTAAATAGAACACCTGCTATTATGAATGAAATATTAAATAAAACTAAAATTGATTATTTTGCACTTTCTCGTCCTTTAATTAGGCAGCCAGAATTAGTGAATATTTGGCGAGAGGATATTAATAAAATGCCTAAATGTATATCTTGCAATAAATGCTTTAAAACGGCGGGAAATAGATGTGCATTTAATCTTTAAAAAGTTTGAAATCCCCGCTAATTACTGTGGGGATTTGTCATCTTTAACATTTTCACATAAGTGGTCAATATACTCATTTGCCCAATCGCACATTAATTGTAGTATCGGTACTACACTTTTTCCTAAATCAGAAAGAGAATATTCTACTTTAGGAGGAACTTGTGCATATACTTTTCTTATTATAAAACCATCATTTTCTAGGTCTCTTAATTGCTGCGTTAGCATTTTTTGCGTAACTTTAGGTAAAAGCCTTTTAAGCTCACTAAATCTTAATGTTTCTTTTGATAAATGCCATAAAATTAATGATTTCCACTTTCCGCCGATTAAATCAATTGTTAATTCCATTGAACATTGATATTCTTTATTTTTTATTTTAACCATAATAAACACCCCTATCTATGGCAGATTACTAATAGTATCAAATTTAATACTACTAAACTTAAAAATATGTACTTCCTAAAATATACATTACTATTATATCATGAGAATACAGCAGAGTTAGTATAATAATATTTTAAATAAAAATAATATTGACTTATGCATCTTAATGCATATATAATAAGAACATGATGAATAATAAAAATTTAAAATGTAATACGGATTGTATAAAAGACATTGAAGAAATCTTTGATAATGAATTGTTTAAAGTATTATCAGAACCTATTAGGTGTGAG
This sequence comes from Clostridium sp. UBA2485, assembly GCF_002341865.1. GTDB lineage: Bacteria > Bacillota > Clostridia > Clostridiales > Clostridiaceae > Clostridium_J. The sequence goes on from NZ_DDOV01000058.1 coordinate 16,970, forward strand.
ATAATCAAATATTTAGCTATTAATGGAGAAAGTGACATAAGCACTATTGCTGGCAATTTTCTTCAAGATCGTTCAGTAATATCTAGACATTTAAATCAAATATACAAGTTGAATTTACTTACTATGAGAAAAGAGGAGAGAAGGACAATTTATAATTTAAATGCTTTAGAGCTTTTAAATAAGTTTGAATTAACCACTGAAAAAATTAGGTTGTTAATAGGAGATTGTACCCCATAGAACTTCAGTGGGTAATTTTTTTGTTAAATATGTGCATATGTGCACACTATACCATTAAGGAGGAGTATTATGGCGACAATTTTTTATTTTTCAGGTACTGGAAACTCATTAAACATGGCGAGGAAAGTTGCAGAGAAATTGGATGGAAAGCTAATGCCTATAGTAAAGGCAATGGATATTGAGGAATTTAATGACGACGTCATAGGTATTGTAGTACCTATTTACTGCATGGATATTCCTAATATTGTAAGAGAATTCTTAGAAAAAGTTAAATTCTCAAAGGGAAGTTATATCTTTCAGGTGGTTACCTGTGGTGGTGTGGAAGGCATAGCTTTTAATACTACAAAGAAAATACTTGAGCAAAAAGGTTTAAAGCTATCCTATGGCTTTACAGCTATTCTTCCAGATAATAGTATAGCTTTACCTACAAAAGAAGAAAAGAAAATAGAATTTCTTAAAAATGAAGATAATTATATAAATAGTATTACATCAGCTGTAAAAGAAAGAGCTGATAACTCAAATGAGCTCAAAGAAACGATTAAGAATTTGATCATGAGCAAAGTGCTAAAAAAAGGATTTAATTTTATTTATAAAATTGATAATAAGATTATAGATAAATCAAAGTGTGTAAAATGTGGAATTTGTGAAAAAGTTTGTCCGGTTTCTAATATTTATAAAGAAGGAGAGAATTTCATCATAGGAGACCATTGTGAAAATTGTTTTGCCTGTGCTCAATGGTGTCCAAAGAAAGCAATTTCCATTGGGAAACTTAATGTAAACGACAAAACACAGTATACTCATAAAAATATCACTGCTCAAGATATTAGTAACCAAAAAAGTAATGAATATGCAGTATAAAAAAGTTATATGAAAATAATATTATCTATAGTTAAAAAGAGTCTATAAATGTATGTGATGTTAAGAAAATGAATATAAGAAAAAAGGCTATGGAGAGGCTATCTAGCTAATAAACTTCATGGCCTTTTTATATTTTATAAATAATTAGGAGAACTATTAAATCTTTTTACTTTAATTATTGAGTTAGTAATTAGTTATTTTGTTTTACATACATTATTTGTCGCATTTTATTATTTTAGCTGTAAAATTTATCTATTATTTTTAAAATATGTAGATTATATATAATAAGTAAAAATAAGATATGATGGAGTAAATGATTAAAATCTAAAATTCTATGATAAAACTCAATATTGCCAATAATTTTACAAAATAATTGAATTTATTCATTTATGTATTATAATTGAATTGCATGAAAATAAAGGGGGATTAGAAATGATATGTGAAAAATGTGGGTCGGTCAATAAAAAGAAAAGTTTATTTTGTAATAAATGTGGGGCAAAATTAGTGTTCCATAATGAAGAGGAGGACAAGGGATTTATAGAAGTTATAGATAAGTTAAAATTATTTAATAGTAAAAAAAACATTATTATACCATGTTCAGTTTTATTAATAATAATTTTTATAGTAGGCGTAATTATTTATTTTAATAATCCCATGTTGGAGTTTAAAAAGGAATTTAGAAATAACAAATATGTTGAAGCAATAATAATTTATAATAATAAAATTAAAGGAGATTCAGATAAAGAAAATGAGATCAATTCATTTTTAAAGGATGAAGTTGCTAAAATTGAAAAGTCTTTTATAGATGAAGAAATTAGTTATGATAAAGCAAAAAATAAGCTTGAAATAATAGGTAATACAGGGTTAGTACTAAGTGATGTTAATTATTCAACTAATAAAATAAATAGTTTTAACAATTCAAAAATTGCATTTAAAGAAGCAGAGGAGTTTTTAAAAAATAATGATTTAGTTAATGCTTTAAAAGAGTATAAAAAAGTTATAGCTGACGATAAGAATTTTACAAAAGCAAAGGAGCAAATTAAAAATAATGAAAAAAAATATAAAGAACAAGTATTAAAAATTGCTGAAGATAGTTCAAACGCTAAAGATTATGAGAAATCTATTTCAGTACTTAAAGAAGCTACTTCACTAATATCAAATGATAGGGATTTACTTGCTAAACTATCTGTTTATGAAAAACAATTAGAAGAAAAGACATCTTTAGAAAAAAAGCAGAAGGCTGAAAAAGTAAAAACTGAACAGCTTGTTATTGTAGAGAGTGCTCAAATTATTGTTCAAGATACAAGGTATAAAACTCTTTATCCTGACTTAATTCAAGTAATTGTAAAGAATATGTCTAACAAAACTATAAAGCATATGAGGATTGGTTGTTTAGGATATGATAATAATGGTTATCCACTAAAAATTAAGACACAACATATTGTTTTGAAGGAAGATTACGAGTGTATTGCTTATGGAGAAGATGTTAATATTATTCCAGGAGGTAGATATGGTGAAGATGTAGGATGGGGCCTTGATGAAAACCATGGGATATCAAAAGTGTTAGCATGTGTGCATAATGTTACATTTTATGATGGTACAACGTGGAAAAATCCATATTATGAATATTGGATTGAACAACACAAGGAAAAACCTATTAATTAAAATATAATATAAAAATAGATTACTTTATGAACTGAGATTATAGCTGAAGAAAATCAATCTTTAAAAGCAAAATTACTTAATATGCAATGTAATATATGGAATTATAAATAAATTACATAGTACATCTTCTAAATTATGCTAGTTATATGGTATAGGATTTTGTATATTAAAAATATCTATTAAGGAAATGAGATATGATGGATTATTTATTCAACATATTGAACAGAGTAAATAGCTATATTTAAAATAATGCTAAATACATGTAAACATCATATTTAATATAGAAACATAACAAAAATAAAATAAATATAAAATAATGTTCAAATAATAATATTAAATAAAAAATTCACCATAAATTTGTGGTGAATTTTTTATCGTTTAAAAGAAATAAATTGCTTACATAAATAATTTATTTCTATATATTTACTGAAAGGTTTAAAGTTGTAACTGCAAACATCGAAATATTTAGTATAAAGGTTACTCTTTTCCTGGATAAACAGTATAAAAAACCATTTTATATTAGTTAATACTAGATCGTAATTTATGATAAAAAAGTCCAATTTTAAAGACTTTTATATTTACTTATAAACTCTAAATCTAACTAATGAAATTTATTTAGGAGGGTATTATGGAAATAATTTTTGAATATGAGGAAAAAGAATACTTAGCTATTAGTACAATATCCGTAATAGGAAATTTTAATAATTATGATCCTATTGAAGGGCAGATGTTAAAGGAAAATAATAAATGGAGCTTTAAATGTGTTCTTCCACCAGGTGAACATTACTATAAATTTCTTATTAATGGAGAGTTAAGGCTTAATGATCCAACAGCTAATGTATATTTACCAGATGAAAATGAGGAACTTTGTTCAGTAATTATGATTAATGAACAAGATCAACGACTTTATAATAACACTCAATACACAACCCATATAGAAAAATACAATATAACTTCTAACATTCATGAAGAAGAATTTGTTGCTAGTAAAAAGAATTTTAATATGATACTAGATAAAAAAATAGTGACAAGATTCCAATTTATTAATGTTACAGGATTACACGCCGTAACAACAGCATGGTATACACCAAAAGGAGAACTATTTCAAACCACAGAAAATAATCTATTTACACCACAAGAAAATAATGATCCGATAATGATGTGGTTTTGGATGGATTTAGAAGATGATACACACAAGTATCCTTATGGAACTTGGACAATGAAACTATTCATAGATGGAGAGTTTATTTTAGAAGATCAATTTAATTTACTGGAGGCAAATTCATATTCATCACAAGGACAACTGACCTATTAGTTAGATTTAATATAGAGTGAGTTATTTATAATATTATACTGACACCAATGGTTAAAGAGTTAAAATGTAAAATTAAAGTTATAAACACATTAAAATAATGTGTTTAAATAAATAAAATAAGTAAAGGAGTGAAGAGAATGATGAAATCTTCTCATATAGCTAATAATCCTAATCCAAATTTAAATCTTATTAATAATATGAACACATGTAAATCAACAATTAAGAAAATGGACAATAGTGATTGCAAAACAAATACAGAAAGTACTAATGTAAAAGTAACTGATAATGATTATAAAACATCAGTTATTAAAGACTTTAGTAATACTACGGAAATTATGTCTACAGAGAAAAAAACAACTAAAAGTTCTGTAGGTAAGTTCTTTAAATCAATGTCAGAATCACTTTCTGTAGCTGCAAATACTGTAAAAAATGTAACAACATCAATATCAAATAATGTTAAGAAAACAGCAGTGTCTATAAGTGAAAGTGTTAAAAATACAGTAACTTCAGTTTCAAAAATTGTTAGAGAAACATCAAATGCAGTAAGTGAAAATATAAAAAAGGTTTCTGAATCAGTAACTAATAAAATAACAAAAACTGCTTCACAAATAGCTAGTACCGTTAAACAAGTTACAACTACTGCGTCGGGATTAAAACAAGCAGCTGAAGAAGTTAAAAATTCTGTTACAGCTATCATTAATACAACAGTAAAAACAGCAATATCTGTAAGTGAAGATGTTGTGAATGTAGCAGGTAAAGTTGGACTTGCAGTAGCTAGTATCAAAGCTGTAACAAGTGATTCTAATAGTGGAATTATAAAAAAAGCAGTAGAAACTGCAGGTATTATAAAGAGTGGAATAGACTCTGTAAAAGAGCCTATAAAGAGAATACCAAATACTATTTCAACAGCTTATAAAGACGTTGAAAAAAATTATAAAAATACTGTAAATACTATTAAAGATTCAATGTCTACTATTAACACAATTAAAAAAGATATAGTATCAGTTAGTAAAGAAGTAATTTCTACTGCAAAGACTATAGCAACTGAAGTAAAAGAGACAAGTATAAGTATATCTAATACTTTAAAACAGTCTGCATCTGATATTAAAGATACAGTTAGCAAAGGTGTTAACGAAGTGACACAGGCAGTAAAAGAAGGCTATACAGATTGTAAAAATGAGATTAATGAATCAATAGGTGATATAAAAAATAATGGTGGAATTAATCCAGCATTAGCTTAAAAATAAAACATTCAAATTATTTGTAGATAAAAAAACATGTATATAACTTGGTAACTAACTTCCCTTAATAGGGACGGTTCATAATATATTCTATAAAACTATATTATTTTATAAGAATAAAAATGAACTGTCCCTTTAATATTTGCATTAATGTATAATTTAATTGTATGCTTGACATACAATTATTGTTAATATATAATTTACTTGTAAACTTGGCATACAAAAAAGAAAGGTGGTTCATATATGAAAGATGTAAAATATGATTCAAGACTTTATTACAATATGGTTCAAAATTATAAAGAAACTCAATTATTATTTTCTGCAATAAAACTAGATATTTTTTCAAACTTGAAGGAGTTTACTTCTACAAAAGAAGTGGCCATAAATACTGGATATGATGAAAGAAATTTAGGCTTTTATTTAAACACATTGGCATCTATAGGTCTTTTAGAAAAAAAAGATGGGCTATACAAAAATACTCTTGAAAGTGAATATTATTTAAATAAAAAAAGTGACCATTATTTAGGAGAGTGGATATTATTTAGAGAAAAAATGACTTCACTTAATAATATAGAAAATCTTGTGAAGAATGGACCTAAAATAGAACTTGAAAAAACTAATGAGGGAGCAAATGCATACAATTTTTCTGAATTTGCAAGGCTTTCTGTTAATGAAATATACTCAGGAAGAATACAGTCTTTTTTAAAAGCTATGGAAAAGATATATTCTAATAACAAGCCAAATAAAATTTTAGATCTTGGTGGAGGATCAGGCATTATGGCAATTGAGTTTATAAATGCATATCCTCAAGCAAAGGGAGTAATATTTGAACATCCCAAAGTTGCAGAAGTACCTATGGAGTTCGTTAAAGAAAGAAATCTAGAAGATAAAATACAGGTGATTTTTGGAGATTTTAATGTGGACTCTATTGGTAGTGGATATGATGTTGTTATAGCCTCTGGAATAATAGATTTCTCTAAAAATAATCCAGATTTTCTAATTAAAAAAATCTATGATTCATTAAATGATGGAGGATACATTTATTTAGTATCTCATGAAGTTAGTGAAGATTATTTAAGGCCAAGAGAATCCATTGTTGGATGGTTATCAAGTCATCTAGAAGGACTTGATATACTACTTACCAAAAAGACTATAGTAGAATCTTTAGAAAGAATAGGTTTTTCAAAGGTACAAGAAGATTTTTTTAAGGGAACTATAGCAAAATTAACAGGGGAATTTTATCAAAAAAATAAACCTCTAGGAGAGAAAAATATATGAAAGAAAATGCAAATAAAGTAATAGGCGATTTTATAAAAATGGTAGAGAAAATTGCAAATGGAAAGACTAATATTCTTGATTTCGGGTCTGAAGATATGTGTTTTTATAGGGGAGAAGTCCATATGATTAAATTGATAGGGGATTGCCCAGGAGTGTATATTTCTGAAATGGCTAGAAATTTCAATATAACTAGAGCAGTTGTTTCTAAGACTATAATGAAACTTGAAAAAAGAGGAATAGTAAAAAAAGTAGAAGATGAAGAAGATAGAAAAAGACTAAAACTATATTTGACTTCAAAGGGAGAAGAGGTGTATAAGCTGCATCATGAGTATCATCAAAAACATGATAAACCTTTATTTGAATATGTAAGTAGTTTAGATGAGAAAGAACTTAAAATTGTTGAAGATTTTTTAAAGAAAGCATCTGATTTAATAGACAATCATTTTTAGTGAACAGATTTAAAGCTGTCTTATAAAAAAGGATAATAACTATGAAATTCAAAAGATTTAATATTATTTTATTAATTGTTACATTACTAGTGTTAATTATTGGTTGTACAAATAAACAGAATGAAGAAAAGGACCAAAACTTAAGGGATGGTTCATAATTATATTTTAAATGATATTACAAAAATAAAAATGAACCGTCCCTTTAATTTATAATATTATTTAGGACATAATTGATACCATTTATTTTCCATTGTAGGTGGAGTATAAGCTTTCATCTTATCTATTAATGATTTAGGGTTATCTGAAACTAAAATAAGCTTCATATTTGACTTATTCATAAAGCCTTCATTACAAGTCTTTTCAAGCATATTTAAAAGAGGATCAAAGAAATTTGAAATATTTAACATACCAATAGGCTTTTTATGAATACCAAGTTGGGCCCAACTTAGTATTTCAAAAAATTCTTCGAAGGTGCCAAGACCACCTGGAAGAGCTATAAAACCATCAGAAAGATCAGACATAGTTTGTTTTCTTTGATGCATATTTTCAACTTCAATAAGTTTGGTTAAATCTCGATGAACTATTTCACCAGAGAAAAGAGCTTTAGGCATAACACCTATAACTGTTCCATTATTTTTTAAAACTTCACTTGATACTTCACCCATAAGTCCTATCTTTGAACCACCATATACTAATTCAATTTCATTTTCTACTAATATTTTTCCTAATAATCTAGCACTTTCTTTGTATTCAGGGCGTGAACCTAAGTTTGAGCCAGAATAAACACATATTCTTTTCATTGATATTACCTCCAATATTTTTAGTTATAAATTATAATGTTAAAAATCATCTTAACTATTGCTCATAGGTTATTTGTTAAGATTTAAATATTAATTATAATTAATGAGTTTGAATAATATAAACACCCAAAATTAATAAAATAACTCCTAAAACTCTTAATGAATTTATTGTGTGAATTTGATTACCAAGCAATCCAAAATGGTCAAATATAACAGCAAGAATTATTTGACCACATATAACAAGACTAAACATATTAGCAAATCCAATTTTAGGAGAAGTAAATATGGTAGTAAATATATAAAATGCTCCTAATAATCCTCCTGTAAACATCCACCAATTTGTATTTTTAATATTAATAAGATTTTGTGATGAACTGTAGCCACTTAATACAGTAAAGAAGAATGTTACAGTAAGTACTATAGTTCCTACAGCAAAGCTAATAAGAGATGAAAGTATAGGACTTCCTATTTTTGACCGAAGTTCTCCATTTATGCCCACCTGTAATGTCAAGGCAAAACCCGATATTAGCGCTAGAAAGTAATGTATAAATCTCACAGTATAACCTCCATATATTTATTATTTGATTAATTTCATAAATTAATTATAATTAGTTTATAGATATAAATAAAATTGATATTTAATATAGGAGGTATACTAAAATTTTATATGTATATTAATCTTGAACTTTATAGAATTTTTTACATTACAGCTAAATTAGGTAGTATATCTAAGGCAGCAAGAGAACTTTTTACATCTCAGCCAGCTGTTAGCCATTCTATAAAATTGTTAGAAGAAAAATTAGGAGGACAAGTATTTTACAGAACTCCAAAGGGCGTTTCTCTTACAATAGAGGGTGAAGTCTTATTCAAATATATAGAACAAGGTTATGGATTTATGCAGACAGCAGAAAGAAAATTTATGGAGCTTAAAAATCTTAATTTAGGTCAATTAAGAATAGCAGTATGTAGTACAGTATGTAAATATTACTTAATGAATTATCTTGAAAAATATAAGAAAGAGTTTCCTAATATAAAAATTTATATTACAGATAAGTCTACAAATAAAATAATTGAATTGTTAGAGTCAGGAGAAATAGATATTGGAATCATAAATATGAATATCGATAAGAAAGATTCACTTAATATTATAAAAACATTTAAAACACAAGATTGTTTCGTAGTAGGTGAAAAATATAAGCATATTTGTAAAAAACAAATAGCTTTAAAGGAACTTACGAATAATTATCCTATTATTTTACTAGAAAGTGGTGGCAATTCAAGAGACTATATTGATAAATATTTTAGCTCAAATTCTTTAGTTGTATCACCAGAAATAGAATTAAGTAATATGGAGTTATTGATTGAATTTGCAAGAAGAGGCTTAGGCGTTTCTTGTGTTATAAAAGATTACATTCAAAATGAGTTAAAGGAAAAACAATTATATGAAGTGCCTGTTAAAGAAAAAATTCCTGAAAGAAATCTAGGAATAGTAACTAAAAAAGGTATTCCTATATCCAACGCAGCAGAAAAATTTATTGAGCTTATCAAGATTTGAACTAAGGGACGGTTCATAATTATATTATTATATTTTATATAAGAGTAAAAATAAGCTCTATCTTTAATATTAATAATATATTTTTATGTCACAACTATAGAAATCAATATAGCTATTTTATATTTTAGAATAGGAGGAGATTAAAATAAGAGGGGCGATACTTGGAGAGTGTACTTATATGGACGAAATTTTTTTAGCATTTAATAATATGCAATTGAATTATAATTGGCTAATTACAGATTATGAATGCAATGATTATCCAGATGAAATGATACCTTATAATAAGGAGTATGTTTGGATTTCTGGAAGGAATTTATGGAGAGTTGTATGTGAAAATGAAATACAATTTATATGGGGAGTTTTTTCTGCCTTCTCTAAGGATGTTACCTTAAATAATGTTTTGCAATACTCTTTGCCATATGCAGATGGAAATCCTAATTTTTGGGTTAAAAATATTAGCATGCAACATCCTCTTGCTGAAATAGAAATAGTACCTTGGGATTCATCGCTTGTTTTGCTCATATCAAAGCATGATGAAATTATAGAATCCTTTCTTAACTATTTTCCATATGCTGAAGACTTAGTAACATATAATAGTAGAGAATAAAAAACATCTACTTAGCTAAATTTCTTAGCTAAATTTCGACTAAGGGACGGTTCATTAAAAATATCTAAACTTTCTAATTATCATATGAAAATTTTGTTTAAGACTTTAAGGAATGGCAATAATTATAAAAAACTACGATAATTGGAGGAATTAAGGTGGCTAGAACAGCTAGAGTATTAAGCGAAAGCGGAATATATCATGTTATGACTAGAAGTTTTCCTGATAAACCTTTATTTTATGATGATGAAGATAAAGAAAAAATGCTTCAAATCTTAAGAAAATTGCAGATTGAAGAAAATTTTAAGGTTTATGCCTACTGTTTAATGGATACCCATACCCATTTTTTAATAGACATTAATGGTGGAGATTTAAGTAAAATGATGAAAAAATTTAACTTAAGATATGGAGGGTATCTTAGAACGTGCAAAAATCATAAAGGACCGGTATTTAGAGATAGATATAAAAGCAAGCCCATAAATAGCGATGCATATTTAATAGAAGTTTCTAAATATATACATAGAAATCCAGTAGATATAAAAGAATACAAAGAAAAGCCAGAAGAGTATACATATTCAAGCTTATCATTGTATCTAGGACTAGAAAAAAATAGATTTAATCTTTGTAATGAAGAATATATAATGAGTTTTTTTGGTAGGAGAAAAAGAGGAGCAAGAGAGAACCATTATAAAACTATGTTTAATATAGAAAAAGAAAAACTTAAAGAAATGGAATTTGAAAATGATAAGTCAGAATATAAAAGTGAAAAAATCATCTTACTTAGAAATTGTTCAGAAAAGGAAATAAGTAATTTTATCTGTGAGAAAACAGGAGTTGAGGAGATAGAGTTAAAATTAAAACATAGAAGAAAGAGTAGGAAGGCAAAGGCTGTGTATGTAGTGTTTTTAACTCAATTTAGTGGTAAAAGTCAAAAAGAAATATGTAAAATCCTAGAGAATATAACACAGTCTAACGTATCTATGCTTTGCAAATATGGAGTAGAACTAATAATTAAAGATAAATTTTATCAAACTATGCTAGATGAATTAGTAGAAGTTAATCTTCAAAAAATGGCATGTTAACATAAAAAATTATTTTTATATACTATGTTGTTATGATTGTAAGAAATAGGACAAGCTTAAAATATTACCATAAGATTTTAATAAAACTTAATAAAATACTAAAGTTAGATATATGTAATTAATCAAAATAAACAAGAATATTTAATTTTTATTTTTATCTAAGGGACGGTTCATAATTATATTCTAAATAGGATTAAAATATAAGAATAAAAATGAACCGTCCCTTATCCTTAAAGAATAAATTTATTGGTAAGAATAGGTTAATAAAAATGAGGAAGAAAGCTTAAAAATACACGTATATAATTGTTATTAATATATGATTTTAGAGGTGAATTTAGTATGGATAAGATTACGACTACAGAGAAATGGAATGCTGTAATAGATTGTAATAAGCAATATGATGGATTATTTTTTTATGCTGTTAAATCAACAGGTATTTTCTGTAGGCCATCATGTAAAGCTAAGACACCACTAAAAAAGAACATTTTGTTTTTCAATAGTGTAGATGAGGCTATAAATGCAGGCTTTAGACCATGTAAAATATGTAGACCAGATATAAATGGACATATTTATGAACCTAATAAAATGTTAATTGAAAAAGCAAAAGATATGCTAACTTTAAATTATAATAGTGAATTTAGTTTAAAGTTTATATCACAAGAAATTGGTATGAGTGAAAGTTATTTTAGAAGATTATTTAAGCAATATTATAGTTTAACACCAAATGAATATATTTTTAAAATAAGAATTAATAAGTCTATGGAATTATTATCACAAACTGATTTAGACATTCTTGAAATAGCTTATGAAGTAGGATTTAAAAGTTTGTCTAATTTCTACAAATATTTTAAAGAACAAGTTGGATATACACCAAAGGAATATAGAAAAAGAAATAATATAAATGAGGTGAGTATAAGATAATGCCTTTATTTTTTTATGATACAGATATAGGAAGAATTGGAATAGAGGAAAAGAAGGGAGAGATATGTGGTGTATACTTTAAAGATAAAAGGTTACCACAAGAAGTAGATATTTATGAGACAGAAATAATAAAAGAAGCATCATATCAACTTAATAAATATCTTTCCGGAAAGCTTAAAACTTTCTCATTACCTTTAGCCCCTAGTGGAACAGGATTTATGCAAGAAGTATGGCAATTGATATGTGAAATCCCTTACGGAAAAACTTTTACTTATAAGGAATTAGCAGAAAAGGTTGGCAGACCTAAAGCTGCACGTGCAATTGGGCTTGCATGCAACCGTAATCCAATACCAATTTTTATTCCATGTCATCGTGTTGTAGGTAGTAATGGTAAGCTTAATGGATATCTTGGAGCAATAGATATTAAAGAACGATTGTTATTATTGGAGGCAAAGTGATGAAGGAATTAATACAAATTTATAATTTACTATTAACAGCTTATGGAAAAAGAAGTTGGTGGCCTGCAAAGACAGCTTTTGAGATGATGGTTGGAGCAATACTTACACAAAATACATCATGGACTAATGTTGAGAAAGCAATAGCTAACTTAGGATATAATTTATCACCAGAATTTATAGAAACTGTTTCAAATAAAGAGCTTGGAGAAATTATACGACCTAGTGGATACTATAATCAGAAGGCAATTAGACTAAAAGCTCTTACTTTATGGTTTAAAAAGTACTCATATGATATTAAAAATATAAAGGGTATAGATGGACAAGTCTTACGTGATGAATTATTAGAGATTAAAGGAGTTGGAAGGGAAACTGCTGATTCAATTTTAACCTATGCTTTAAATATTCCTTTTTTCATTGTAGATACCTATACTAAGCGTATATTATATAGGCTTGGATATGATATACCTAAAAATTATGATGAGTTAAGAATTAAAATTGAGGAGAGTATACCAAAGGATTTATACATATATAATGAATTTCATGGCCTTATTGTAGAACATGCTAAATGTCATTGTAAAAAGTCACCCAATTGTGCAGGATGCCCACTTGAATCTATATGTGAAAAGAGAGTTTCTAGTAGCTATATCAAGTAATTGATGTTTTAAGGGACGGTTCATAATTATATTCTAAATTAAGCTTTTAATTTTAGGAATAAAAATGAACCGTCCCTTAGATTTTTAGAGATATTTGAAAATCAATAAATATTGAAAAATACATATAGCCTTGAGGGAATTTAAAAAATGTATATAACTATGTAGTTTTTTGTCTACTTGTGTTAACTAATATGTTATTGTATAATCGGAGTAGCGTAACTAAATTGAATAATAAAGAAATAGGTTTAGTGCAGATAATTGCCTGCATTAATTAAAAGGGAAGTTGGGTGAGAATCCCACACGGTCCCGCCGCTGTAAGAGTGTAGTCTTTTCAATAAACCACTGGGAAACTGGGAAGGTAGAAAAGATGATGATGCTTGAGTCAGAAGACCTGCCTATTTTTTCACCGAAACTCTACGAGTGATGGAGGGTGTTTTAGATATTTCTTATTTTACACGAGAAATGGTAAAACCTCTTGATTTTTGAATTGAGAGGTTTTTTTATATGAAAATTTTTAAAAGATATTCTATAGGGGGAAATTAAATGAATAAAAATAAACCTTTGAAAATAGCATTTTATGGAAAAGGTGGCATAGGGAAATCTACAATAGCATCAAATGTTGCAGCAGCTTTTTCTAGTATTGGACTTAAAGTTCTTTTTATAGGCTGTGATCCTAAAAGTGATTCTAGTAGAAATTTAATAGGGAGAAAGATACCATCTGTTATTAAAAGGCTTCAAGAGAAAGGAAACAATATCGTAGAAGAAGATATTATAAAGAGGGGATTTAATGGGATTTCTTGTGTTGAAGCAGGTGGTCCTGAAGCTGGAGTTGGTTGTGCAGGGAGAGGAATAATAACTATGGTGGAAGAACTTGAGCATCTTAATATCTTTCAGAAGTCTTGGGATGTAATTATATATGATGTATTAGGTGATGTAGTTTGTGGTGGTTTCTCTGTTCCAATGAGGGAAAAATATGTAGATGCAATATATATAGTGTCTTCTTCAGAGTTTATGTCCATGTACGCAGCTAATAATATTATGAAGAGTGTAAAAAGGTTTTCAGAAAATCAAGATCCTATTTTTGGTGGACTTATTCATAATCATAGAAATTATGACTCTAATGATTATATAATAAAAAAATTTGCAGACAAATGCTCTACACAAATGGTTTCACAAGTGCCATATAGTAAAGAGATAGCCATTGCAGAACTTGAAGGAAAAACAGTTTTAGAAAAATTCTCTAATTCTGAAATTTCTAATGTATTTATTGATTTAGCAAAGAAAATATTAGATAAGGCTAATTATAGTATTCCAAGTCCCTTAAGTGAAGAAGAGTTAGAATTATTTTCAAAAGAAGTTGCACAAATAAATTTAAATATAAGAACTAACTAGAAGGGGAATGTTATGGAAGAATTAAAAAAAGATGATGATTTAAAAAGAATTAGGGAAAAATCAGTATTAAGAAGAGCCATACATAAAGATAGTTGTAATGAAGTTATAGACCTTGCCTTAAAGATTCCAGACATACATGTATTAGTTCTTGGACCAGAATCTTGCTTAAGGGTACTTTATTTTAGAGCTTTTAGAAAAGAACTCCTAGATAGATTTTACATGCTTAATGTTACAAATATTGATCTAATTACTAATAATCATATGGAGTCATTAAAGAGTGCTCTTGAATCTATTGTCGTAGATTCAAATTACACATCAAAAGGGATTATCATATATATTTCCTGTAGTGATATTGTTATGGGAACAGATTTTACCAGTGGCATTCAATATATTGAAGAAAAGTATAAAGTTCCTGTAAAAATATTTCAAAGAGGTCCACTTTCAAAAAGAAGAATGCTTCCAAAGGAAAGATTAAGTAATATATTTGCTGAAATTTTAGAATTTCATAACAAATCAAGTAATGATCTTAATAAAAAAGCTGTAAATATTTTAGGAGAAGAGAGAATTTCAAAAGATAGTAGTTTATATAAAATAATAAATAAAAGTGGATATGATAAAATCAATGATTTCTGTAATTTAAATGATTTTGAAGATTTCATGAAATTTTCTAGAAGTAATATAAATATAGTTACTCATAAATTTGGAATAAATTTAGCTAAAAACTTAGAAAAAAAATATAATATTCCATACTGTTTTATTCCTCAAAAGTATATATTAGATGATTTGAGAATTAATTATCTAAAGTTATCTGAATTTTTAGCAGTGAAGGATGATTTTGAAAATATTGAAAAAGAATTTGAGAAATATTTAATGAGTATTCCAGAGGATATTTTTCATAAAAGACTTGCAGTTGGTTTAAAAGATAATTCATTAGAAATTGCTATTTCGCTTTTACAATGGGGATTTGATGTAAGGGTAGTATTTATAGAGAATATCTCTATGGAACAATTTGAAAAAATAAAATCCTTTGAAAATGCAAATGAAATAAAGATTTACACAAATTCTTTTTTAAAAGAAAAAAATAACAATGAATTTAAACATATTGAAATTGCTATAGGAGAATATGCAATAAATAAATATCCTAATGCTAAGCATGTAAACTATAAAGAATCTTATGATATATCCTTTGAAAATATTAAGAATTTAATAGGAGATTTAATATGATGAACTTATGCAAATATTTACCTCCAATAGCTAGTGATTATTCAGGAGTATCTTCAATAATTTTTGAAATGAATTCATTGAATATATTATATTCACCAGGGGGATGTGATCACTCTATTATAGAGATAGATGAAACAAGAAATTTTTTTGAAACTTCATTTTTAAGTACAAGTCTTAATGAAATTCATGTAATAACTGGGGCTGAAAATGAGTTTATAGAGAGCTTGAAAAAAATCGATATAAGTAACTTTGATTTTATTTCGCTTATAGGAACGCCTATATCTGCTCTTACTGGAGTTGATTTTAATAGTATTGCCTCCAAAATTGAAAGAGAATTAAAAATACCAGTTGTAGTTTTTAATACTAGTGGCTTTGAAAGTTATCCAATAGGAATTTCTGAAGGATTGTTTAAATTAGGAGAAAAGTTTTTAAATGAATCTAATATAGGCTTAAGAGAGGATTATATTAATGTAATCGGATATATTCCCTTTGTATTAGGGAATAGAGTACATTTGGACGAGCTATTTGAAGTTTTACATAGCTCTTCATATAAAATTAATACATTTGGAGAAGATGGATACAGTTTAAATAATATAAAGCTTTTATCCAAAGCGAAGATTAATATAGTTATTTCTTTGGAAGGACTAAAATTAGCTAAATATATGAAAGAAAAATTCAATATTCCATATATTCTAGAATTACCGGTTGGAGTGACAGGGATGAGAAATTACATAGATGTCTTAGAAGAGTTTAATATTTCTATTGATAAAGATATACGGTTAAGATATTCAAATATAAATATAGATAATAACTATAAATTAGTTGATAAAAAAATTTTTATAGTAGGAGAGCCTTTCATTGCTACTGCTATAAAAAAATGTCTTAAAGAAGATTTTACAATAAATAATATATCTATCTTATCGACAATTAAAAAAGGAACTAATTCTGAGAGGTTTTATGTAAATAATGGATATTCTGAAGTGGAATTTTTTGAAGAAGAAAAGAAAATATTAGAGCAAATAAATAGTGCAGATATTATTATAGCTGATCCTATTTTTCAAAACTTTATCCCATCTCAAAATAAAGTGAAGTTTATTCCACTGCCTTATTTTGGACTTAGTGGAAGAGAGTTTTCTCATACTGATTATGAATACATTGGAGAAAAAGGATTCAACTATTTTAAGAAATACCTAGAAAATTAACACAATTTAGGAGGAAATTTTATGAGTAAGAAAGCAAAAAGTTTAAAATTAATAGTTATGTTAGTACTCTTAATATCAATTTTTATTGTAGGAGGATGCTCAAACAATAAAAATAATGAGTCCACTGAAAAGGAAAGTGCTAAGCAAACAGAAAAAGCAGAGGGAACTAAGGTTATTGTGGATACTACAGGTAAAGAAGTTAAAATGGCTTCAGAAGTTAAATCTATTGCAGCAGTACCAATTCCATGGGCTTCTATAATTTATGCAGTTGATGGTAATGGGGAAAGAATTAGTGGAATGCATCCTTCAGCGAAAAAATCTTATGAAAAATCTATTTTAAATGATATGGCTCCAGAGCTTAAAAATGCAAGCACTAATTTTGTAGATAATGATTTCACAATACATATGGAAGAAGCAAAAAAGCTTAATCCTGATGCTATGATAATATGGGATTACCAAGAAGCTGAAATTGAACAGCTAAAAAATATTGGAATACCTGGAATTGCATTAAAATATGGAACTCTTAAAGATCTTCAAAATGGAATAAAAGTTATAGGAGATGTATTAGATAAACAAGATCAAGCATCAAAATTAATAGAATATCATAAGGAAACAGAAAAGTATTTCGTTTCAGTAAAAGATAAATATGAACAAAGTAAGAAGCCAAGAGTATTGTACTTAAGAGATGAAGAACTTAAAGTTGCGGGTAGTAAATCCGCTAATAATACCTTTATAGAAATGTCTGGAGGAGAAAATGTATCTAAAGATACTCCAGGTCAATGGGTAAACGTAACCATGGAGCAAATAATTGAATGGAATCCAGAAATAATCTATTTAAGCAATTTTTCTGATTTCAAACCAGAAGACATTTTACAAAATAAAATTGAAGGACAGGATTGGAGCAAAATTGATGCAGTAAAGAATAATAAGGTATATAAGACTCCAATGGGTATTTATAGGTGGGATGCTCCTTGTGCTGAAACTCCAATTATGATTAAATGGATGGCTACAGTTCAACAGCCAGAAATATTTAGTAAATTAGATATTAAAAAGGAACTAAAAGAATTCTATACAAAATTTTTAAATTATAATTTAAAAGAAGATGAAATAAATAGAATATTAAATATAAAGTAGTGGTAGTTGATAATGAAGAAATTATATGAACAGAAAAGAAAAAAACAAATTAAATGGCCTATAATGATAGCTATGCTTATGATTACATTTTTTGTATCACTATTTATGGGAAGATATATTGTTTCACCTAAAGTGGTGTTAGAAATATTATATAGCCATATTTTTAAAATTAATTTAAATATGTATGAAGTTGAAAGATCAGTAGTTCTTGGGATAAGACTTCCAAGAACTATACTTAGTCTACTTATTGGAGCAGGTTTAGCTATTTCTGGAACTACTTTTCAAGGACTGTTTAGAAATCCATTAGTTAGTCCAGATGTACTAGGGGTTAGTAGTGGAGCGGGTTTTGGTGTAGCTTTAGGAATATTAATATTTAGTAATTCTACATTTACTTCATTAAGTGCATTTATTTTTGGTATAGTAAGTGTTGTTTTAACATTTTTACTTGCAAAAAATAAAAATAAAGTTTCTGTATTATCACTTGTTTTATCTGGAATTGTAGTGTCATCTATTTTTTCCTCCTTAATATCTTTAGTTAAATATGTTGCAGATCCATATGATAAGCTTCCTGCCATAACCTATTGGCTAATGGGAAGCTTTGCAAAGACCTCTTTTAAAGATATTAAATTAGTTATAGTTCCAATAATGTTAGGTATTATCATAATATTGCTATTAAGATGGAGAATTAATATACTTTCACTTGGAGACGAAGAAGCTAATTCTCTTGGCGTTAATCCGGTGAAGATTAGATTAATTGCAATAATCTGTGCTACTATAATTACTGCATCATCTGTAACGGTAGTTGGAGTTATAGGATGGGTTGGATTAGTGATACCTCATGTAGCTAGAAGAATAGTAGGGGTGGATCATAAAAATTTATTACCAGCTTCCGGAATAATTGGAGCAATATTTTTAACTATAGTAGATATTGTTGCAAGAACAGCTACTTCAGTCGAAATACCTATTGGTATATTGACTGCTTTAATAGGAGCACCATTCTTTGGCTATTTATTAAAGCGCAATAGGAAAGTAATAGGTGATTGATAATGATTATAGAAGTAAAAAACGGAACTTATTGGTATATAAAAGGAAAATCAGTATTAAACAATATAAGTTTTTCTCTTGAAGAGGGAAGTGTAATGACTATTTTAGGTCAAAATGGTGTAGGAAAAACAACCTTATTAAAATGTATATCAGGTTTATTAAAATGGAAGTCAGGCGAAACCATTGTACATGGCAGAAAAATTATGTCCATTAATGACTTTTGTGAAATTGGTTATGTACCCCAGGCTAGAGGACTTGCTTTTCCATATACAGTTAAAGAGATGACATCTATGGGGAGAGCAAGATATGTAAAAATGTTTTCAGTACCTTCTAAAGCAGATATAAAAAAAATAGAAGATACTCTAGAAGATATAGGAATAGCACATTTGGCAGATATACCTTGTAATCAGCTCAGTGGAGGACAGCTTCAATTAGTATATATTGCAAGGGCATTAGTAGCTGAGCCTAAGGTGTTGATTTTGGATGAGCCTGAATCCCATTTAGATTTTAAAAATCAACTTTATGTATTAAAACTAATAAAACATTTGGTAGATGAAAAGGGCATTTCATGTATTATTAATACTCATAATCCTGAAAATGCTTTAAAAATATCTGATAAAACATTATTTTTAGGAAAAAATGATTATTTGGTAGGAGAAACAAAAAACATAATCACAGAAGAAAATATTAAAAAATATTTTGATGTGACTTCAAAAATAGTATCAGTGCCTCATGAAGATGAAATATTAACAACTATTATAGCTATAAAATAATAACTTTATTTTATAATTATGATTTGGCACAAAAAAGCTATGAGCAAGAATTTATAGCTTTTTAGAAAAATTAATATTAAATTTTTTTATATTAATCAGGTTTATACAATTGAAATTATGGAGATAAAATAAAGGCTTGCTTTTAATAGTGAGCTTTTATTTTAGTTATAATTAATATTCAATGTATATAGATTAGATGATGTGAATAAATGGACAAGTGACAGTTGGTATTTCATATAGTGTTAGTGGGTATATTATAGTTTATATAGTATTTATTTTATAATGAGAAGAATTAAAATAGAAGTATATAAATATTGATATAATACTTTATATTATATAGATAGAGGAGAGATTATAATTGGAAGGTGATTTTGGATCTAGTAATATTATTTTTCAACTTATTCTTGTGGTAGTATTAACTTTAATAAATGCATTTTTTTCTTCTGCAGAAATGGCAATAATATCTATGAATAAAAATAGAATTAAAATATTAGCAGAAGAAGGGAATAAGAAAGCACAATTGCTAGAAAAATTAAATGAAGAGCCTAGTAAATTATTAGCAACAATACAGGTAGGTATTACATTAGCAGGATTTTTCTCAAGTGCTTCTGCTGCTACAGGAATATCCAGCCATTTAAGTAGGTATCTATCCCAGTTTAATATTCCTTATGTTAACCAAATATCATTAATATCAATTACAATAATAATAGCATATTTAACTTTAGTTTTTGGAGAATTGTACCCAAAAAGAATTGCATTACAAAAATCAGAAACAATTGCAATGCTTTCTATAAAACCTATATTAATTGTTTCAAAAATTACTGCACCATTTGTAAAACTACTTTCCTTATCAACAAATGCACTTGTAAAACTATCAGGATTGAATACCGAAAATTTGGATGAAAAGATATCCAGAGAGGAAATAAAGTCATTAGTTCATGTAGGGAGAGAACATGGTGTTTTTAATGAAACAGAAAGTGAAATGATAAACAGCATTATTGAATTTGATGACAAGTTAGCTAAAGAGGTAATGAAACCTAGAACAGAAACATTCTTGCTGAATATAAATACTCCTATAATGGAAGCTTTAGATAAATTATTAAGAGAAAATTATTCAAGAGTACCTGTATATGAAGAAAATCCAGATAATATTATAGGTATTTTATATATGAGAGATATGCTTGCCGAAGCAAAAATAAAAGGATTTGAAAATATAGAAATAAGGTCAATACTTCATAAACCATATTTTGTAATAGAAAATAAGCCTATTGATGATTTGTTTAAGGAATTACAGTCAAAAAAAATTCATATGGCTGTTTTAATTGATGAATATGGTGGATTTTCGGGTATAGTAACAATAGAGGATTTAATTGAGGAAGTTATGGGAGAAATAAATGATGAATATGATGAATTAGAACTACTTATTGAAAAAATAGATGACAACACATTTCTTATCAATGGTCTCCTTTCTCTAAATGATTTTAATAGTTATTTTGATGTGAATCTTCAATGTGAGGACTTTGATACAATTGGTGGATTCTTATTAAATATAATAGGTGGTATACCTGAAACGGATGAGGAGAAATTAGTTGAGTATGAAAATCTATCATTTAAAGTAGAAGAAATACTTGATAAACGTATAAGTAAGATAAAGATGTATATAGGAAGATAGATGTTAAGTACTTATTTTGAGTAAATGCAGTTTGTAAATTATATTGGCTTTTTGTATATTAAAAACTATGTCATAAGATGAGTTCTGAAAAGCTTTAGAGATGAATATAATAAAAAAGATATGTTTTTAAATTATAAATAATATTATTTTTTATTAGGTAAGCTTCACTATATTTATTTTATTTAAACATACCTACAGTTAATACTTCACATATGTAGAGGGAGTAGTAAGAATAAAAAATAAAAACAGTTAGAGCCCTTATTTTACAAGGGCTCTTTATATGAATAAACTTATATGTTTAACTCTCTTCTTGGTATCTTAAATTTTATTACTCTTTCTATTTCCTCTAAGGTTTTTTGATTTTTAGGATCTATAAATAGACAAGTATATCCTTCTTCACCAGCTCTTCCAGTTCTACCAATACGGTGTATATAACCTTCAACACTTTCTGGAATATCATAATTATATATATGAGTAACTCCACTTACATCTAATCCTCTAGCTGCAACATCTGTAGCTATTAAGTACTGAATATCTGCGTTTCTAAAAGATTTCATTATTCTTTCACGTTTTGATTGAATTAAATCACCATGTAACTTTTCACATTTAAATCCACGTCTATGAAGTGCTATTTCAAGATCATCAGCTCTTCTCTTCGTTCTGCAAAATATGATAGCCATAAATGGATTATCTTCTTCTAAAACTGTACATAGTGCATCTTGCTTTCTTCTATCTGTANNTTTCCACTACAAATTGCTTAATGTTATTAAGTGTAACTGCTTCTTTTTTTACAGTAACCATTAAAGGATCATTCATATATCTATAGGCTAATTTCTTAACTTGAGAATCCATAGTTGCAGAAAAACAAAGGGTTTGACGTTTTTTAGGGGTTTCCTTTATGATAGCTTCAACCTCGTTTTTAAATCCCATAAATAACATTTGATCTGCTTCATCTAATACTAAGGTTTTTAACTTGCTAAGATCTACTGTTTTTCTTTTGATATGATCTAAAAGTCTACCAGGAGTTGCAATAATTAGATGAATATTTCCCTTTAGCTTCTTAAGTTGTGCTCCTATATCTTTCCCACCATATGCTGCTAAAATGTTTATATCTTTAGCAGCTTTAAGTTTCATAGCTTCCTCAGTTATTTGAATAGCCAGTTCTCTTGTAGGAGACACAATCAATACTTGAACTGCATCTATATTAGGTGATATATTTTCAAATATAGGAAGTAAAAAAGCAAGGGTTTTCCCTGTACCAGTTTGTGCTTCTGCTATAACATCCCTACCTTCTTTAATAAATGTAATGCTTTCTTCTTGAATTGCCGTTGGCTTAGTAATACCTGAATTTTTTAACACAGTTATTATACTTTCACTAATTCCTAAATTTTTAAAACTCATTATTTCTTACCTTTCATCATTAAGTTATATTTTTATTTATTTAAATCAATTAATAGTATCATATTACTAGAATTAATACTAATAAAAATTATATTATTATTAGTATTAATTTATATAGCAAATTTCATGTAAGACTAATAAAAAAATAAGAAGTTATGTAAAAATATTATTTTTAACATAGCTTCTTTTTAATATTTCTTAGAGAGTTTACAATTTAAATGGTATTATAGTATTTTATAAGAATAAAAATGAACCGTCCCTTAAATTAAAAATTGATGGGTGACATAATGATGTCAGCCATTGTTTCTTATAATGGATTTAGGCATCTTAAATAAAATAGTCTAGCAAATTTACTAATTATTTTTTAAAATGCCTTAGGTTTAGATTAGATAAAAAATATAAGGAGGAATACGAATGCTTATAGATAGCCATGCACATTTATATTCAGAAAGATTTGATAGAGATAGAGATAAAATTATTAGAGAGTTAAAGGATGATGGTATTGAGCTAGTAATATTACCAGGAACATCCATTGAAAGTTCAATTGAGGCAGTTTCACTGGCAGCTGAATATGACAGTTTATATGCTACTATTGGTGTGCATCCGAATAATTCAGATGAAATGGATTGCGATTCAATCAAAACGTTAAGAAATTTAGCAAGTCATAGTAAAGTAGTAGCTATAGGGGAATGCGGATTAGATTATCATTATGAAAATTATCAAAAGGAAGTTCAGAAAAAATGGTTTATAGAGCAAATAAGATTAGCAAAGGAATTGGCATTGCCTGTAGTAGTTCACGACCGTGATGCCAATATTGACACTTATAATATTTTAAAGAAGGAACAGGATGGAAATTTAACTGGAGTACTACATTGTTACTCTGGAGATTTAGAACTCGCAAAAAAATATATTGATATGGGATTTTATATATCCATAGCAGGTCCTGTTACTTATAGAAGTGCTAGAAAACTTCAAGAAGTAGCAAAAGAGATGCCTCTTGAATATTTGTTAATTGAAACAGATTCACCTTATTTAACACCTTCAGATATCGGTCGAAAAAGAAATCAGCCTTCTTATGTAAGGTATGTTGCAGGTACAATTGCGCAATTAAGAAAAGTACCTTTTGAAAAAGTAGAGATTCAAACCAATAAAAATGCGAAGAAAATTTTTAATATTAATATTTAAAATAATCTATTTTTAGAAAATTGGGGACGGTTCATTAAAAATGTGAGATAAGTATTTGAATATTTATTATTAATCGTCCCCTAGAGATATAAATATTTTGAATGAATCGTTCCTTAAACATTAAGGATAATATATAATACAAGCATTTTAAATGAACCGTCCCTTAGAGCGGTAATTTTTATAGAAAACCACTAAATGATATAGTGGTTTTTATTTTGAGGTAATAAGAGAATATGAGTAAATTATTTGAAATATTGTAATAGATTGCAGGAACAAGTATAATTAAATAATTCAAGGACATTTATTAAATCCAACAATATAAAAAAGTGGTGAATTATATAGAACTTATTAAATGAAAGGGGAACCATATAGATGTCTACAATAACTAATAGGTTTATGATTGCTCTATTTGAAAGATTTGATAAGATCAGATATAACCGTGATTTAAGAGAAGATTTCTTTGGTGTACAAGCTTGTCAATATGAAGAGGAGAAGGAAATATTTAATTTACTTGAGGCACTTCAAAGAGATAATCTTAAATTAGGGATACATTTTCCGCTAAGAGTAAATCAATGGAAATTTAGAGATCCTCAATATTTATCAAAAGATGAAAAACAACGTATGGAATCATTTGATTTTATTGCTAAAGAGTTTGAATTTGTAAATAAATTTAATCCAAATTATGTGCTTTTGCATTATCCTAAGCCAGTAATTTTAGATGATAGGGTAGATTGGACAAACTGGAGGTTTACAGATAAATCAGAGCACTACTATGAGTCAGAATATTCTTATAATGAATTTGAAGAAAGAAGTAGAGACTTTTTTAAATGGATATCAAATAAAGCTAAGGAATTAAATATTTCAGTGATATTAGAGTTAGATGCTGTAAATTCATATATTTATAATACAAATTTGTTAGAAGAATTATTGGAAGAGTACAGTAATATAAGACTATGCCTAGATATAGGTAGACTTCATCTACAAGAGAAGCTTGATGATAATTTTGATTCCTATGAACTTGTGAAAAGATTTGTAAAATATGCAGAAGTAATACACTTATGGAATGTAAAAGTTTCAACTAATCTAGAATATAGCCATTTTCATATTTTACCTTGTCAAAAACCTTACGAAGGATGGGCAGATATAAAAAAATATATGAAAATAATTAAGGAATCCAATAATACCTGTAAATTTGTATTTGAACATTACTCAGATAAGATAACTGATGAAGAATTAGAAGAATGTTATAAATGGATAGAGAGTTTATTAGTATAGTGTGGAGTTTTAAAAGGTAAAATAAAGAAATCAAATACAACTTAACCAATGGTTAAGTTGTATTTATTATATTCAACTACACCTCCATTGGTATTTTAAATGTTACAATGTATACTTAATATGTAAGATCTTATAATACATTTAATGGAGCGTATGAATATGGAAAGATTACAAATTGGTGAAGTGATATGTAAATTAAGAAAAGAAAGAGCTATTACGCAAGAGCAACTAGCTAATTTTATAGGAGTTTCTATGGCTGCTGTTTCAAAATGGGAAAATGAGATTTCATATCCAGATATAACGCTGCTGCCAGTGTTAGCAAAATTTTTTAATGTAACTATAGATAAATTATTAAACTTTGAAATTGAACTATCCGATAAAGAAGTTAAAAAAATCTATAGTGAATGTGAGAAACTTTTTAATAGTGCAGACAATTTTGATTTAGCTATTGAAAAAAGTAAAAGCTATATTTTAGAATATCCAAATAGTTATTATCTAAAAGATAAAATAGCTCATTTATTTTTTGCTTATTCATGGAAAGCTAATGATGAAGAAAAATCTATGAATATGTTTACATATACTATTAAATTATTTGAAGATGTAGCGTCAAATTGTACAGATACTAAGCTTGTAGAATGTGCATTATTTGCATTAGGTGCCCTGTATTCACAAGTTGGTGAAGATGATAAGGCAATAGATTCTTTAAATAAAATTCATAAAAGTCAATGTGATCCCAATGATATACTTGCAACCATATATATTAAACAGAAGAAATTTAAAGAAGCTAGAAACTTACTTCAAAGCAAGTTATATAAACATATTCATGAAATATCTCTTATTTGTATGAATTTGGCTACCTCATATGGAAGATATGAAAAAGATTTTGAGATGGTTGAAAGATATTATAAGTTAGCAATAGATTTTAAAAAAGTATTATCACCTGATGGAGATGGGTCTTTAAAATTATGGACGGAATATTTTAATTTGGCAAGAATATATTTGCAAATTAATAAAAATAGTAAAGCTATAGAATCATTAAAAACAATGGTAGGTTGCATAAGGAAATATGATATTAATGATTTTGGAAATCTAAATAATATTTGGTGTTTTAATGAAATTAAATGTGGAGAAAAATCACTAACAATGAACTTATATGAAAATATTTTTAAAATGCTTGAAGACTCAGTTTTTGATCCAATTAGGGAGTGTGAAGAATTTATTGATGTATTAACAGATTTAAAGAATTTAGAAGTGAAGTCTTTGGCTAAAAAATAAAAAATTAATACTATACTTATATTTCTTTTAAATAAAATACTATTGTAATTAATACTAATAATAGTTTAATTTAATAATATACTAAAACACTATTCTATGATATAATCTCTTTATATCATAAAATTTTCTCGTATATCATCGGAGATAAGGTCCGAAAGTTTCTACCTGCTAGCCGAAAATTAGCAGACTACGGGGTTAAGTTGTTTTAGTAAGGATATTATATTTCTATTATTAAAATTGACGCACCTCAAATATATATTTGAGGTGTTTTTTATTTTCCCTAAATATAATGTGGAATCTTCAAAAATTATTAAATATTCTATGACATAATTTTCAATATTATTTTGTTAAATATACATAGATGTACGAGAACATATGATAAATATATTTTTAGGGGGATTACAAGAGTGGAAGAAAATATACAAAATCTTTGTAATGATGAGTTACTTTATGGAATTAATGATACTCCTAGCATAAGTACGCAAATATTATTAGGATTTCAAAATATATTTGCTGCCTTTGGAGGAATTATAGCAGTACCGCTAGTAATATCAAGTGCATTGGGTTTTGATGGAGCAGTTGCTACTGCAGTTTTAAGTGCATCTATTTTAGCAGCTGGTATAGCTACAATAATACAATCTAAGGGAATAGGTCCTATAGGTTCAAAAATGCCTTGTATAATGGGAACTGATTTTACCTTTGTTGCTCCAGCAATTGCTATTGGATCAGTTGCAGGACTACCGGCTATAATTGGAGCAACCATTTTGGGAGCCATAGTAGAAGTTATTTTAAGTTATTTTATTAAACCACTAATGAAATTATTTCCACCACTAGTTACAGGAACAGTAGTATGTTTAATAGGATTAACATTATTACCAGTATCCGTTGACTGGGCGGCAGGTGGTGTAGGAGCTGCTGATTATGGAAGTTTAATTAATGTTTCAATAGCTATGTTTGTAATGTTTATAACTTTACTCTTAAACAGATATGGTAATGCTATAGTTAGTAGTGCATCAATATTAATAGGAATGGTTATAGGTTATATTATATGTATTCCATTAAACATGGTAGATTTTACTTTAGTGAAAGAAGCAAGTTGGTTTGCATTGCCTAACATATTTAAATATGGCGTAGATTTTAATTTCAAATATGTATTACCTTTTATTCCAGCTTATTTTGTTGCAACTATAGGAAGTGTTGGATGTTTAGTATCTATTTGTGAAGTTTCAAAAGTCAAAGCAGATGAGAAGATTATTGGACGAGGCGTATTAGCAGATGCTATTGGAAGTGCATTGGCAGGAGTTGTTGGTGCTTTTCCTAATACAGTTTTCAGCCAAAATGTTGGATTAATTCCATTGACGAGAAATGCAAGCCGTTCAGTAGCAACAATGGCAGGAATACTTTTAGTAGCATTAGGTTTTTTCCCAAAGTTTGCAGCATTAATTAATATTATGCCACAACCAGTACTTGGCGGTGTTGGAATAGTTATGTTTGGTACTATAGCTGCAGCAGGAATTAAGACTTTAAGTAGAGTTGAGATAAATAATAGAAATTTATTAATAATAGCAACATCAATAGGATTAGGATTAGGGGTTACTTTCCGCCCAGAGTTCATTGCTCAATTGCCAGAAGCAGTAAAGATGATTTTTTCATCAGGAATATCAACTGGTACAATTGTGGCACTTATTTTAAATAAAATATTAAGGGAAGAAAAAACAAATGAAGGAAGTATCGAAAATGGAAAAGCTGCGTAAGAAAATATTAGAAGAAGGTATGGCGTTAAATAAAACAGTTTTAAAAGTAGACTCATTCTTAAACCATGGTGTAGATCCAAAACTTATGTATGAGATAGGAACTTATTTTAAAAATTATTTTAAAGATAAAGGAATAACTAAGGTGTTTACTATAGAAAGTTCAGGTATTGCACCAGCTGTGATGGCTGCTATGCAGATGGATTTGCAAATGGTAACTTTAAAAAAGCAAACTTCTAAAATCTTAAAAGGTGAAGTTTATCAAACTACAGTTCATTCTTTTACTAAAGGACTAGATTATGAATTAACACTTTCTAAAAAGTACATAAATGAGAATGACAACATACTTATAATAGATGACTTTCTAGCAAATGGAGAAGCTGCTTTAGGTGCAGCAAGATTAATTGAAGCTAGTGGAGCTAAGGTTGGTGGAATAGGAATAGTTATAGAAAAATCTTTCCAACCAGGAAGAGACATGCTAATAGAAAAGGGATATGATGTTTATTCTCTTGCTAGAATTAAGAAATTAGATAAGGATTTAATTGAATTTGTAGAAGAATAAATAGATTTATAGGTGGAATCAGAAAAATTTGGGGGCTATATTTATCATAGAGAAAATAAAGCTATATCTTGATTAAAATCAATGATATAGCTTTATTTTTTATAAAAAATAATTATTTTATTCAATAAGAGTTAGGTTACCACCATCTAAATCCATTTTATATAGTTTAAATTCACTATCTTCATAAGCAACGAACCAAATTTCATTATTAATAATATTCATTTCATTAGATTTAATATTATTAATTTTTTTAATTTCTTTAGTATTTAAGTCAATTCTATATATATAATAGTCTTCATAAATTATATAATTTGAAGCAATATTAAAATAATCAATTTCTTTATTTATATTAATAATCTCTTCTTTTTTATAATTAGGTGTATTTAAATTTATTCTAAAGAAAGTTGATTTATTATTAGCTATATCTATATAATATAAATAAGTGTTATTTATTATAGGCCAACTTGATCTAGTATCATTTATTTGTATTATTTCATTATTATTTAAATTTAATCCATATAATCCATCACCTACGTTTAAACTATAATAAGCATAATTATTAAATACAATTATTCCATATGTATTTTTAATTATTACTTCAGATATTAAGGTTTTTAAATTCATTTTATATGTAATAACGTCATCACATCCCACTGAAAAGAACAGTTCTTCACCTACAATACTCATGTCGTATACATATAGTTCATTTCCAGTATTGTAAATAATTTCATTTTGGTGATTATCTAAATTTAATCTATATATTGAATTTTTGCTTACATAGTATAAAAAAGATTCATATTTAGTAATGTAAAGCACTTCTTCAATATCAGATAACTTTACTTTATCACTAAGTTCTAAATTTTGACTATATAATTTTCCATTATCAGATGTTATATTGCTATAATATATATTTTCGCCATCACAATATACTAGTCCATCATTATTTATATTGCCATAATTCAAAGACATACAATACCCTCCTAAAAGATACATTTTTATTAATGATACCATATAAAATAGTGAATAAAAGTTTGTTTCTAAATTAATATTACAATATAATGATTATATGGATAATGTTGTTAATGGAGGATGGTTATAGTGGATAAGAAACATATACTTAAGGAAACTTTAAAAGAAATAAAAAATAATGATTTTAAAGTTTCTAAGGATTTAGATGCTTTTGAATTGGCTTTAAAAATGATGGAGTATGTTGGAGATAGTGACCCAGAGCTTAGGGACATACTGATTTATGAGATATTAAGCAAATGGATTGTAAGTGGTGTATTTACAGTTGAACAGTTAAAAGAATTATTGAATATTAGCCTTGATGAGAAGCATTTGTTCTATAAAATTGGTGAGGAGGAAACAGATTCTGTTTTTACAAGATCATTTTCTGTTCTAATAGTTGCTGTAATAATTTATTTTCATAGAAGGGAGAACTTTCTTTCAGAGAGTGAGTGGAAAAATGTTAAAGAAAAGACTATTGAATATATGATTTGTGAAAAAGATATAAGAGGATATGTAAAAGATAAAGGATGGGCACATTCAGCAGCACATACTGCGGATGCTTTAGATGAGTTAGCACAGTGCAAAGGTATAGAACATAAAGATCTATTAGATATATTAGAAGCAATTAAAACTAAAGTATGTATTAATAATTATTGCTATGTAAGTGAGGAAGACGAGAGGATGGCAGTAGTTATAATAAGTGTAATTAATAGAAATTTACTAAATAATGAAGAAATTATAAATTGGATAAAAAGCTTTGATGATATAAATAAAACCAATCATTATCCAGAAGATCATAATCTACTTATAAATATTAAAAATTTCTTGAGAAGTATTTATTTTAGATTGATATATGAAAATAATTCTGAAGTAATTAGTGAAGCAATAAAGGAAACATTATATAAAATTAAAACTTTTTAGGTTAATTATCTTCAGGCAAAACTCATTAATTAAAGAACTTAAATGGGATTAAGAAAATTTGGTATTAAGTTTTCTTAATCTTTTTTATTTATTGATTTAAATATATAATTAAAACTAATTAAGGCTTATTTATTTTAAATCAAGAATAGCATAAATTATCAAAAAAACAGTTTAAGTTATAGATAAAATATAACTATAGTGAGGATGTGAATTGATGGATTACTTTGAAAGAATACAAAATGCTATTGAATTTATAGAGGAGAATCTTGAAGAAGAAATAGAAATTAATGAAGTTGCGTCAAAAGCTTTTTTTTCAGCTTTTCATTTCCAAAGACTTTTTCAAGCAATTTCAGGGTTTTCTGTACAGGAGTATATAAGAAAAAGAAGATTATCCGAAGCAGCAGTTTTACTGGAGAAAACAAATAAAAATATATTGGACATAGCTATTTCTTATCAATATAATTCTCAGGAAGCATTTACTCGGGCATTTAAAGGTTATTTTGATATAACGCCG
This sequence comes from Clostridium sp. UBA2485, assembly GCF_002341865.1. Classification (GTDB taxonomy): domain Bacteria; phylum Bacillota; class Clostridia; order Clostridiales; family Clostridiaceae; genus Clostridium_J. The sequence continues at coordinate 48,419 of NZ_DDOV01000058.1, forward strand.
GCTGCATATCGAAAGACTAATATAAATGTTAATAAGCAAAACAAAATTAATTTTCTTGATTATAGAAAAAATATTAAAGGAGAAATAAATATGAATAAGCCTGATATTATTATTTTAACCAAGATAAATATTATGGGATATGAATATAAGACAAATTTAAATGATTATGAGTATTTTAAAAATATCCCTGAATTTTATAATGATTTTGGGAAAAATGAATATTATCTACAAATTCCGCAAAGATCTAAACCAAGCATTTGCTATGGCATAGCATGTAATTTTCAAGATAACGGAGGATTTTCATTTATTATTGGTGAAGAAGTAGATGCTTTTTCTGAAGATATAGATAATAATTTTGTTAATTTTGAAGTTCCTGAGGGGAAATATGCAGAATTTAAAATATGTGGAGCAGTTGATTTAGTTCAAAATACAAGAAGATATATTTATAGTAATTGGTTACCAAATTCTAATTACGAGAGACGAGAAGAACCTGATTTTGAGATTACAGATGTCTGTAACTCAAGATTTCCAAATAATATGAATATGAAAATATATATACCTATTAAGTAGAAATTTTACTTTCACATTTATTTTGTAGACGGAGCAGGTGAATAATATGAATATAGGAATAGCTTTTAATGAATTTCCAGTTTTGGAATCGGAAAACTTAATATTAAAAAAAATTGAGGCTAGTAATATAGAAGAATTATATGCAATTTACAGCAATGAAAAGGTATTTAAATATTGTGGAATTATACCAAAGAAGAATATTAAAACTATAAGTAATATGGTTACTCATTTTGAAAGAGATTATAATAAAAAAGATAGAATTAAATGGGGGATATTTTTAAAAAATAAGACTGCTATATTAGTTGGAATTATTGAAGCCATGGATTTTAAGCCAAAGATAGATATGGTAACAATAGGATATTTTTTATCAGAGTCATATTGGGGACAGGATATTGCATCCGAAGCTCTTAAAATATTAATAAAATTCTTATTTGAGAAGGTTAATATTAATAGAATTCAAGCAGAAGTTATGCCAGAAAATGAAGCCTCAAAGAAAGTACTTTTAAAAAATGGCTTTATAAAAGAAGGATTACTAAGGCAGGCTACTTTATGGTCTGGCAAAGGTATAGTAGATTTGGAGATATATAGCATTCTAAAAGAAGATTACAAGGAGTAACTTACCTTTAGTTTATAGTTATTATTTTAAATAGCATCAAAAGAAAAAGAACTGTAAATAAGTTTATAAAAACTTATTTACAGTTTTATATAGTTCAATGTTAATTAACGTACATTCTCTTAAAAATCTATTCTACTTTTAATTAGTTAATTTATTTTAGATCACTAATTAAAGTATATATTATTTGCTTTTAGATAAATATTTTTTAAATTGTTTATATCCTATAAGTACTATCCAAACATAAGCTAATGTTTTAGGTATCATCAACATTCCAATTAATCTATTAGTAGTTGCCCAAAGAACTACCGGGGTATATAGAGCAAAAGATAATAGCACAGCTAAAGCCATATATTTATAATCTTTATCATTAACTTTAGTGGCTTCCTTATAAATAATATAAATCATTATTATTCCCATAATTGTAAAAGGTATATTTCTGTAAATACCCCAACTTACAGGAGCATAATAATTTAACCAATCATTTTGAGGAAATAAGCATAGCGCTATTCTAATTAAAGCAAGTAAATAAATTGAAATATCTAAGGCCTTTACTTCTTTAATATTAAATCTTAGTTTCCAAATTTTATATAGAATTACATAAAAAATGGTCATTGTAATAGAAGTTACAAATTTGCCGAATCCTAAACTAGCAGCATTAGCCTCAAGACCTGTAGTTAATAGTGCATATATTCTTGGTATAAGATGAAAAGAATCCCCTATTCCAAGTATTAATGACATATAACCGAATAGCTTAAAATATTTATTATCTTTACTATTTTTTATCATGATACTTCCAAGAGTAATTACTGTTGTAAGATATACAACATGAAAAATTGGTTCCATTATAGCTTGCATAAATAATCCTCCTTAATATATGGTTTTCATGCGAACTATTCAATATTAATTTTATTAAATCATTTCTACAAAATAAAGAATTAATAAAATACAACAAATAAAAGGTTAATTTTATAGAAAAGCTTCTTATTTGCATATCATAATTATAAATAAATTTAATAGTTTAAAAACTATAGCTTTATTTCTTTTTAAAGATATAGGGATCAAATAAAGGGTGCTAGCTAACTATTTTAAATCAATTAAATTACTCTTTAATTTTTGATAAAATATTTCTTAAGTTCTTTACTAATTCCTCTAACTCTTCTTTGCTGCAATCTTTAAATATATTATCAAAGCTTTCTTGTATTATGGTTCTAAAATTCTTAGCAAATTCTAATCCCTTTGAAGAAAATTTTACATAAGTATTTCTCTTATCGTCAGGATATTTTACCTTTTCTAAATAACCGTATTCTTCTAATCTAGTCACAATACCAGATACAGTACCTTTAGCCAAGGACATTTCATCACATATCTCAGAAATAGTCATTTCTTTATTATGGGCTATAAGTTTAATTACAATAATCTGTTGATGAGTTAGATTACTATCTTTTAGATTTTTTTCAACAATATGCATAGACTTAGAATATATTTCTTTTATTAACATGGCTATTTTAAAACTATCAAAGCTTGAACTCATAAAATCACCTCAAATTGTATATAAAAACAATTCTATACCCTATGACTATATTTAGTCAATCAATAAGTAGAAAGATTTAAAAAAAACAGTTCGTATGCAAACTATAATATACTATAAATTTACTATGGTCAATACTAATTTAAAAAATATTTATCTTTATTTATAATCAAAGAAAGATAAAAGAAACCTTAATTTGTTATGTGGTTTGACAGGTTATTTTTGTACTAATAATTTGTTATAAAATATATAAGATATATGAAAAATTGAAATGAAAAATCAAGTAAGTTCACTTTTGAAGAATAATAGCAATTTAAAGTCCATAAAGGTGGATTTTAGTTATTTTTTGAATATATCTTAATTAATAATTTTTTTAATATGACATGATGACGTCATATAAGACTATTTATAATTAAAGAACATATGTAAATATTTTAATGGATAAGGGGGAAAAATTATGTCTAGTAAGTGTGAACGTATTCTTGATAGTATTAGATTAAATGCTGGGGAAGATATCTATAAAAAAATAATGGAGGTATATGGTGAATTACCTTTAAAATCATCACCTACTAAGCAAGCAAAATATGTTAAAAGTATATTAAATGAACTTGAAAATAATATTGGAGAAATTATAGTAGAAAAAGTAATGAAACCCTGTGGACATTTATGCATTTCAAATAGAACAATTAAGGAAGCAAAAAAATTATTTGAAAGAGCTGAAAATGTTGAAAAATTTTTAGATTTAATGAATGAGAAACATATAGGTGGTGGAGAACTTCACATGGATAGTGGAAACATAATTGGAATTTACAATAAGTGTTATTGTGGAATGACTAAAAATGTAGAAGATATGCCAGTTTCATATTGTAATTGCTCTGCAGGATGGTTTGAAAAATTATTTAGCTCAGTATTTAATAAAACAGTAAATGTCACAAAACTTCACACTATTTTAGAGGGAGCAGATAACTGTGTTTTTAAAATTGAGTTTTAAGGAGAATGATCATGACAAATAAGTTTGATTATAAAAAAGTATTTAAGGAGTTCTATAGTCAGCCTGCGAAAAAAGTCTCAATTTTAAAGATACCAAAGTTTAAATATTTAATGATAAATGGCCATGGAAATCCAAATACATTAAAGGAATACAAGGATGCAGTTGAAGCATTATTCAGTTTATCCTATACTATAAAATTTATGATTAAGAACAGTGATTTAAAGATAGATTATGGAGTAATGCCACTGGAAAGTCTATGGTTGACTGATAATATAAATGATTTTTCAATAGATAATAAAGATATATGGAAATGGTGCAGTATGATTATGCAGCCTGATATTGTTACAGAAGATTATATAGAAAAAGCTTTGTATGAAGTAGAAAAAAAGAAGAAATTATCATCTCTTTCTAAAGTAGAGTATAAAGACTATGATGAAGGACTTGTTGCACAAACTATGCATGTGGGACCTTATACAAATGAAGGTACTACTGTAGAGAAGCTTCATAATTATATCAAAGAATGTGGATATGAATTAAGAGGATTACATCATGAAATATATTTAAATGATCCTAGACGATGTTTACCTAATAATATAAAAACTATAATTAGGCAACCTATAATGTTAAAGGAATAGGCGTTAGAATATAAAAGTTTTAATATCTTAATATTAAAAGGTGTGAAATTTAGATTTAGTACTCTAAGTTTAACACCTTTTTTACTTGATATTATTAAATTTTATAAGGTGTTTATAAAGCGATTCACTTAAACTTTATTTTAGTGAATCTCATTTTACAGTATGTGATGTATACTGTGAATTAAAGTTTAAAAATGAATAATGTGATTAAAATTGAAATTTTTTTATTAAATATAAATTTTGTACATTATTGTTTTTGATGAATATAATAATATGAATGAATTTAGTTTCTATAGAATTACCTATGCTTGTATTATTTGGCTTTTGGTTTTTAATACCATGGTAACTTTAGCAATTAATGCTTATATAATGAATAAATCATATAAAGAAATATTAGGCATAGTTAGATTTTTTATGAGAGTTATAAGTCGATGTATAATGCTCTAAGGCGATTATAATAGAATATTTATCTGTTTATTTTATGTTTTTAATTATAGGTGTAATAATTTCTGTAGTTGTTTTATCTTTAAATTATAGCAACGGCTTTAAAAAAGCTTAAAGGCTAAAGATTTCATTTAGATAATGAAAATTACTATATAACAAAAGGGGAGGGGATAAAGCGATGGAAGATAGAAAAGTATTAACTACTTTAGAAGAAGTAAAAGCTATTTCTGATCCTTTTAGATACAGAATTTTAAATACACTTATAGATATGAACGAGCCAGCTACAGTAAAACAGATAGCTGATAAAATGAAAGAAGTTCCATCAAAAATATATTATCATGTAAATAAGCTTGAAAAAGTGGGAATAGTAAAGCTAATTTACACTAAAAAAATAAAGGGAATTATAACTAAATATTATGAACCCTTAGCTAGAAAGTTTGAAATAAAATGTTCAAAAGAAGTAGAGGAACCTTCTAAAATGATGCTTTTGGCAGTAAGTCAAATGATGATTTCAGAGTTTTATGATAATAGCAAAGATATATTTTTAAACTCTATGGATAAAAATATACAAGAATCAAATGGAACTATTATAAGCAAGAATGTCTATCTTACAGAAGAAGAGGCAGAAGAAATAATAGAATTAATGAAAAGTTTTTTAAAAAATCATAAACAAAAAGATTCTAAAAAGCTTAGATATCATAGCTTTTTTACAATAATTGAAGAATAAGAAATAATTTATTGAACCCCATAACTATTTTTTTAGATATTTAAGAAAAATAGTTATGGGGTTCATATATTAATAATGAAACCATTAAAAAATATTGGAATTATTAGATGGAATATGAATTAAATTTCATTTAACTTACAATTTTTATTGTTGATATAAGTAATAAATTAAATAAAAAATGAAACAATTAATAGATTTTTAAAAGTTTTTATAAGACAACAGAATATTTGACATATTTTTAAATACAATGTATAATTTTGTTGAAAAATTAATAAATTTAAGAATTTAGGGAAGTTTGGTGAAATTCCAACACGAACCCATCACTGTAAGCGATGACGATGCCTAACATGCCACTGGATTAATTCTGGGAAGGCTAGGCTAAGGGTGAATCGTAAGTCAGGATACCTAAACTTAAAGAGAAATAGATTGAGGGGGGAGCAACTAAATCTAATTTTATAGCAAAGATGGGTAAGCTATGGCGTTGACTATGGCTTTTTTTTATTGTAAAAATTTAAAAGAGAAGGAATGGAATTATGAAAAAGTTATTTAAAAACAAGATATTACTAATATTTTTAGTGTTAACAATGGTATTAGGAACCTTAGTTGGATGTACAACTAAAGATACTAGTATAAATGAGGATGATGAAATTGTGCTGGCAGCTGCAAGAGATTTATCACCAGGAGCAAAAGATGCATATTATGCTACTTCTATATTATTTGTTTGGGAGCCTTTAATTGGACTAGATGATAAAGGAAATCCTTGTGCTGAGTTAGCAGAAAAATGGACAAACTCTGAAGATTTTAAAGAATGGACTTTTAAGATAAAGGAAGGAGTAAAATTTCATGATGGAGTTCAATTAGATGCTGATGCGGTAATTAAAAACTTTGATCGATATATGAATATGAAAACGAAAGGATCACCATTTTATTCTTTTGATTTAGAAAAAACATATCCTAATTTAAAAGAAGTGGTTAAAGTATCTGATTATGAAGTTAAATTAATATTTAATAAACCTATATCGACACTAATATATAACATGGCTAGATTTGGTAGTGCTATGTATAGTCCACAATGCTTTGATATAAATACAGGAGATTTTACAGATATAGCAAAAGGTACAGGACCATTTAAAATTGTAGGACATGAAAAGGATCAATATACATTATTAGAAAGAAATGAAGAATACTATGGTGATAAAGCGAAGGCTAAGAAAGTAAGAGTAAAAGTTATTCCAGATGCAGAAACTAGATTTTCAGCTTTAAAATCTGAGGAAATTATGGGAGTAATGGACTTAGGAGCAATAACTCCAGAATTATCTAAAGAATTATTAAAAGATAAAAATTTTGATGTATCTACTGGAAAATCAAGTATAACTCACTTTATCTCCACTAATGGTGTTAAAGGACCATTCAGCAATGCAAAAATGAAAGAGGCATTAAGTTTAGTAGTGGATAGAGATCTTATAGTTGATGAATTCTTTAGAGGATATGGAACTTCAACTATTAATATATTAAACCACACATCTCCTTTTGCAAAAGAGATAAAGCCAGTTCATGATAAAGAAGGAGCTAAAGAAATTGCAAAAGAAGTATTAAAAGGAGAAACAAAAGAAGTAAAATTTATAGTACCTTCTTATGGAGTAGATCGTTACCCTTATAAAACTGAAGCAGAATATATTCAATCAGCGATAAAAGATATAGGATTAAATGCAACAATAACAATTTTAGACGGAGCTGCATTTAAAGAGGCTATGAAAAAAGGAGAATATGATTTAGCTATACATCCTCAAGGGCTGCCAAATGCAGAACCTTTTACTATATTTGAGGGATATATGCATAGTGAGGGATCAAGTAATAAGTCTTATAGTTTAGGATATGAAAACCAAAGAGCAGATGAGTTAATTGATAAGCTAAAAGAAACTAATGACATGGCTAAAAGAGAAGAAATATACAATGAACTTCAGGATATATCAGCTAAAGATCCAGCGAGTATACCACTGTTCCAAGATGTTAATTTAATAGCCTTCAATAAAAAAATAAAAGGTTTTGAGGCAACAAATTATGGAACTACCCTAAACAAAATGGAGTGGAGTAAATAGTGGAAAATATTTTTAAATATATATTTAAAAAAGTATTGTCCACTATACCAGTTTTAATAGGCATAACTTTATTAGCATTTATCCTTGGAGTTATTGCACCGGGAGATCCGGCAGTTGAAGTTTTAAGTATGGATGGAATAAGTACTCCTACAGAAGAAGAAATACAAGAGGTAAGAGAAGAATTAGGATTAAATGATAATATATTAGTTCAATATGTTAATTGGACTAAAAAAGCTATTAAAGGAGATTTAGGAGTTTCTTATATAAAAAAGACTCCTGTATCAGAAGAAATACTGAGAAGGTTACCAATAACCTTCTCAGTATCATTAATGGCAATGATATTTGTAGTAATTTTTTCAATACCGTTAGCAATAATTATGGCATTAAAAAAAGATTCTTTAATTGACAATATAGGAAGAACTATATCATTACTTTTAACATCTATACCAGGATTTTGGCTTGCTATAGTTATGATGAACATATTTTGTGAAAGATTAAAAATATTACCTACTAGTGGATATGGTACACTTAAGCACTTAATAATGCCAGCCTTTGTTTTAGCAGCAGGAACAATAGGAACAATTATGAGATTAAATAGAGCTACATTAATAGAATCTCTTGGACAAAATTATATAGTTACTGCTGAAGGCAAAGGGCTGCCAGAAAGAGTGATCTTATTAAAATATGGGCTTATGAATTCAATTATGCCTATAATTACTGTTCTAGGAAATTATTTTGGAGCAATACTTGGGGGAGCAACAGTTGTAGAGGTCATTTTTGGACTTCCAGGTATGGGAAGTTATGTTATTCAAGGTATAATGAGTAGAGATTATCCTGTTGTTCAGGGATATGTTGTTTTTACAGGAGTAATTTTTGTTATATTTAACCTTATAGTAGATTTATGCTACTTAGCATTAAATCCTAAAATAAGACTTGGAGGTAAATAACGGTGAAAAGGTTTAACAAAGTTAAAAATATGCCTCTTATTTATAAGATAGCATTTATAACACTTATTGCTATGATTTTAATAGGAATATTTGCACCAGTATTAGCACCTTATGATCCAAATGCTATAGATATGACGAAAAGACTTCAAAGCATATCTAAAGAACATCTTTTAGGAACAGATGCATTAGGAAGAGATGTTTTTAGTAGAATATTATATGGTGCAAGGATTTCAATATTTTTAGCAATACTTTCAACTATATGTACAATGTTTTTAGGAACAACTATAGGAGTTATAGCAGGATATTTTGGTGGTGTTTTAGATAGCATAATACAAGTGTTAGTTAGTATATTTCAAGGGCTTCCGGGTCTTAGTTTTATGATAGCTATTGCAGGAGTTTTAGGACCAGGTATTAAAAGCTTAATAATTGCCATAGTAGTAACTTCCTGGGCAGGATTCTCTAGAGTAGTAAGAGGGGAAGTTCTAAAAATAAAAGAAGAGAATTATATAGAAGGTGCTAGGGCTTTAGGTGCTAGTCATTTTTATATAATAATTCATCATATATTGCCTAATATTTTTGCACCTTTTATAGTGCTTTTTACTGTAAGGATAGGAAAAGTTGTACTATCAATGGCATCACTGAGTTTTTTAGGACTTGGCATTCAACCACCACAGGCAGATTGGGGTGTAATGGTAAATGATGCTAAAACTTACTTTAGATCCTATCCGCATTTATTATTAGCTCCAGGAAGTTGCATAATGCTATTGTGTTGCAGTATAAACCTAATTGGCGATGGTTTAAGAGATCTATTTGACGAGAAAAAGGATTTCTTTAATCAATATCTTTAAAAGGATGTTTTAGTATGGAAGAAGATATAAAAATAGAAAATTTAAAAGTACATTTTAATACTAAAGAAGGGGATGTTAAGGCAGTAGATGGAATTGACTTAACATTGAAGAGAGGAAATATTATAGGAATAGTAGGGGAAACAGGCAGTGGAAAATCAGTATTAGGTCTCTCAGTATTAGGATTACTAGCTCAGAATGCTAAAGTGGGAGGAAATATACTTTATAATGATAAAAATTTATTAACTTTAAAAAATCAGGAATTAAGAAAAATAAGGGGAAAGGAAATAGCATTAATACCTCAAAATCCAGAAACAGCCTTTAATCCTATATACAATGTAGGTTCTCAAATAAGTGAATTATTTTATTATCACAACAAAGAAAAAAAAAGTGAAAGCAAGGAAAAGACTATAAAAATTTTGGAGAAATTCTCATTTAAAAACAGCAATAAAGTGTATAGTTCTTATGGATTTCAATTAAGTGGGGGAATGAAACAAAGAGTATTGTCAGCAATGGGTATGGCATTAGAGCCAAAATGGATAATTGCAGATGAGCCAACTAAAGGTTTAGATGCAATAATAAGAAATCAAGTATATGATGTTTTCAAAAACCTTAAAGAAAATATGGGAGTAAGTATGATACTAATAACCCATGATTTAATGCTAGCAAAGAAGCTTTGTGATGAAGTTATAGTAATGTATGCAGGGAAGATATTAGAGAAAGGGAGTAAAGAAGATATTTTTGAAAATCCTAAGCATCCTTATACTAAAGGATTAATAGATGCTCAACCTAATAAAAAGCTTATTCCTTTAGATGGAGTTGCGCCAAGTTTAACAGATTTACCAAAAGGATGTAGATTTCATCCTAGATGTAAATATAAGAAAGAATTATGTATGGAAAAAGAGGCCAAGCTTTATAAAGTAGATAGCTGTGAAGTGAGGTGTTTTTTATATGATAGAGATAATAAATTTACATAAACAGTTTAAAAGTGGAATAGTAAATAAAAGTGTAGTTACGGCGGTAGATGGAGTATCTTTTAAAATCGAAAAGGGAAAAACCTTAGGGCTAGTTGGAGAAAGTGGATGTGGAAAGTCTACTTTATCAAGATTAATATTAAAACTTATAAAGCCAGATAGCGGTAGAATAATTTATAACGAAGAAGATATTACAAACTATAGCTTTTCAAAAATGAGAGATTTAAGACGAGAGCTGCAAATAATATTTCAACATCCTGATTCAGCACTAAATCCCAAAAAAACTATAGAAGAAAGCTTAATAGAACCATTGAAATTACATAAAATTTATAATAAAAATACTTCACAAAAATACATTAAAGATTATTTAGAATTTGTTGGATTAAATGATGAAATTTTATCAAGATATCCTTATCAAGTAAGTGGAGGTCAAATTCAAAGAGTAGCTTTAGCTAGGGTGTTACTTTTAAAACCAAAATTTATCATACTAGATGAACCTACATCAATGTTAGATGTATCAGTACAAGCTCAAGTTATACAACTATTAAAAAAAGCCCAAAAGGAATTTGATATAACGTATTTATTTATATCACATGACATAGATTTAGTTAAGGCAGTAAGTGATGATATAGCTGTAATGCTAGATGGTAAAATAGTAGAAATTATAAAAGCTGAGGAAATCTACAAAAATGCTAAAAATGAATATACTAAAAGACTTACAGAAAGCTTTATAAATTTTTAAAGGAGAGCAAGAAATATGTACTTAGATTATAAAGATATAGATTTTGAGGAAATATGGCAAAATAGAATTAGAAGTAAAAATGGGTATGAGAAACAGCGAGCTTTTGATGATGAAGTTGAAAGAGAGTTTTGGGAGAATTTAGCTCCTAATTATGATAAAAATCCTACACTATATGACTATTCTAAAGAAGTATTTAAGATAGTAGAAAGTTTAATTGAAAAAGGTAGTAGTTTAATAGAAATTGGATGTGGAACAGGGAAGTTTACAATGCCGTTGTCAAATAAGTGCAAAGATGTATTAGCCGTTGACTTTTCAAAGGATATGTTAAAGGTACTAAAAGAAAAAATAGAAAATAACAATATAAATAATATAAGAACCTTAGAGGGAAAATGGGAAAATGCCAATATTGATAAGATGGATTACATACTATCAGTAAATTCTCTTTATAGGGTATGGAATATCAAAGATGCTCTAAAAAAGATGACTGCTTTAGCTGAAAAAGCAGTTATAATAGTACGAACCATACAAAAGCCTATGTTTAACCAATTATATATGGAATTAGGCATAGAGGATCAAACAGTTTTAGACTACATATATTTTGAAAATATAATACATTCTTTAGGTATTTATGCAAATATACAATATATAGATGTAAAAAATAATATATATTTTAATAATATAGAGGATATATATAGAAAAATAGAAGAAGATATAGGGAGAAAAACAAATAATAATATAATAGATAGTTTTATAGAAAAAAACTTTATAAAAGAAGAGAATAAGTATGTATATACTAATAACTCTAAGGTTGCAATTATATCGTGGAAGATATAAAATTATAAATTTATACGATTAATAAAACAGAAAGCTGGTTAGTATAAAGTTTACATTAACCAGCTTTTTGTTTTATATTATGAACTTTGATATTTTCTTCTTTTAAATTTGATAGCAAATATAGATGCAATAATTATAGATAATAATGAGAATATAAGAATAGTAACTAAATACGAGGTATTTTGAGGAGTCTCAGATCCTTGAATTCTATCCTTTGGTCCTCTACCAAATTGATTATCTTTCATATTTTCATTATCAATATTCGGATTTTTGTCTAAGTTATCTTGAAAGTCTTTAGTTCCATTTTCGCCCTTCATGCCAAAAGGAGAGTTTTTAATAATTTCAATTACTGACTCATCAATACCTAAATTTTTAAGCTCTGCAATTTGTTCATCTGTAAGGATACCATCTTCAGAAGCCTGAATTATTTCCATAGCTTTTTTCATTGTACTCATATCAGGCATATTACCATCACCAAAGCCATTTGGAGAGTTGTTATCCGGATTTGGAGAATTGGTTCCAGGTAATTTTTCACCAGGGAAACCACCATTACCACCACCCATAGTTCCAAGAGCACTTAAATCAACATTTGTAGGAATATTACCATAAGTAGTTGATGGTTGAGCACCTGCAAGTTGAGCGGTTATACTTGAAGCTCTATCTTCTCCGAAAGAAATAAGTACTGGAAGAGAAGTTTTATATTCTTCATAGGTATAAAAAGCAGTAGCATCATTCTTAACATAGTTTCCAATAAGGTTATCTAGGTTATTTATTGTAGATTTGAAAACTCCATTATCAATGTAGCTTGTCACTATTTCATTTAGATATTTATGGTATAATTCTTTGTATTCGGATACTTCAAGAAGTTTAGCTATAAGTGGACTATTTTCTAGAGTATCTGTAACAGGGGAATCGATAGGGAAATTAACTGCCTTTTCAGCATCGTTCATTTGAAATCCTGCGAAAGAAAGATTAAAGTCCCATGGCAATATTTGAAAAATGCCATTTTCTTCATAAAGATAATAGTTATGTTTCATACTTCCAGCATAGCTGTCTAAATTAACTAAAAATGTATTAACAGCAAAATATCTTAGTATTTCACCTACATCAAGATATTTTTCTAAATCAGTGCCTTCATTGAGATTTTTTATCATATCGATAACCTTTTCGTGATCTGAGGAATTAGTTTTTTTAAGTACTGCACTATCCAAAACGCTTGAGTAATTTGAAGGGTCATCACCATTCCATACAAGGTTTGTACCACCACTTGATCCCATACCTTTACCGCCACCCATTGGATTTTGTTCATTGCCTTCTTTATTAGGTCCTTCATTTAAATTAGCTTGTTCATTTAAATTAGCTTGTTCATTTAAATTAGCTTGTTCATTTAAATTGGGCTGTTCATTTAAGTTAGGCCTTTGACCAGGAGCAGCATCTGGAGCATTATTTGGATTTTGTCCTTGCTTACCATTAGGCATAGCACCACCTATTTTTGTGCTTTCAGGCTTATAAAGATTTCCTTCTAAAGTACCATAGTTTCTTTCAAGAAAACTTTCCTCTAGAACTTCTACAGCTAAGTAAAGACCCCAGTCTTCACCATTTATCTTTATATTTGCATAAGCATAAGCTGGTGTTGGAATTCCCATGGCAGTATATAAATCGTATGAAAGATACTCTTTCATATAAGTGGTATCTGACATAATATTATTTATAACTAATTTATTAAGACCATGTAAAGTTTGTCCATCTACGTACTCATCAAACTTAATTTTAAAGCTATATCTATCAGTGGTGTCGTCACTTGCAATCATTGATAAGCTAGAGTTACCTTTAGGTCTTATGCCTACATTATAATATGTTTCACCATTAATTGAGATATTTGCATTTTTATATTCTTCTTCTGTTGCATTTTCAATAGTCCAATCCCAATCTTCTTCAGAAATATTTATATCAATTTCCATTACTTTATTTTTATCAAATACCTTGCTGATATATTCTGCTTCTGTAATAGAAGAGGTGTAATTTGTATTATTAGATAAAATTACAATTAAAGATGCAAACAAAAGGGATAATACCATAATAATTGATATTATGATATTAATAAATTTATTGGAAATCATTTTAACACCACCTAATATTAGGACATATATTCGCCATTGTAACTTACAAGAATAGCATTATTTATACCTTGTATATGGCTAAGTTCATTTACGAACTTTGTTGACATTTCTTTTAATCTAATTTCAACAGTTAGTTCAATACCATTACTAGAAGAAACAGTTTTTGATTTAACAACATGCTTTTTCACAGATTTTTTTATATATTCTATAGCAGCATTTTCACTTTCATCGCTATTACAGTTTATTACTAATATATAAGGATTGTCTGTACTTTTTTTATTTACAAATATTATCATAATTACACCAATAAATGCTGAACCAAATATAGCAAGTGGTATGAGTCCAGCACCTAAAACAATACCCGCACTGATTGACCAAAATAAAAAAGCTATATCCATAGGTTCTTTAATAGCTGTACGAAATCTTACAATAGACAATGCACCAACCATACCAAGAGATAGGACCACATTTGAAGTTATTGCTAGAATGATTAGTGTAGTTATAAGGGTCATTGAAAGAAGTGAAGTACCAAAACTTTCTGAGTACATTACTCCCTTAAAAGTCTTTTTATATACTAAGAATATAAAAAGACCAATAGCAAAGGCTAATCCTAGTGCTATAACAGTATCTAATAAGGAAAATGTTGTTGCTTTTTCTAAAAAGCTTGATTTAAAAATATCATTGAAGTTTAATTGGCTATTTCCATTCATTTTTATTACCTCCATTAATTTGTTTTAGCCATATATTCTACAGGCTGCGTATTTTGAAACTGATGTACTTTGTCTTTCTTTTGTTTGGATTATATCTCGTATAATTTCCGGTAAAAATTCATCATATTTAACTTCTAAAATCATTGTAGTATCTACAGGCATTCCTAAAGTGGGAAGCTTAGAGTTAAAAAAGTTTTTAGCAAATAATCCAGTTCTAAGGTTACTATCTATGGTAATTCTTACATTACCAGGTTCATAAATATATGCTTCCCTAGTATAATCCACAATAGTTTTAGGTCTTAAAAATTGGTATTTCATTTTTGCATAGAGCTCCTTAAGGAGATCGCTATTGGATTTTAAAAGCCATGAAGTATGATTTTCTAGTAGTAAATCACATTGATCCTTTGTTAACATTGCAGAATCCTTTAAGCATAAACCATTGATTTTACTTTTCTTTTCAAGCTTGATGACGGATGGTACATCATTATAAAATCGAATTCTAAATTTTTCACGGTTATTTACACCATTTATTTTTTCCATTAATGCTTTATCATTAAAATTATCAAAATATAAACTTCTGATTTTATATGTACCATCAATTCCAGCATTTACATCTAATTTGGCAATATGCTTAAGTCTATTTTTTATTTCATAATAATCACAAAGGTTTATAAAATGTTTTATTTCATGCCTTGGTTTTATTTTTTTCATTATGTCACCTCCCTCTATTAGGAAATTTACAAATAAATCATAAAATATAAACCTTAAATTAGTCTTAAACTTAAAGTTATTTTAAGATTTGTATGATAAAATTTATTTAACATATCTTAAAAAAATAAAAAAAGAAAGTAAAAATTTATAAAATTAGAGGGTGATTATCTTGAAACTATTATTAATAGAAGATGAAAAGCAACTGTCAGAGGCATTGACACAACTTCTTATGAAGAATAAATATTTTGTTGATGCGGTATATGATGGAGAAACAGGTTTTGATTACGCAATGACAGAAATATATGATGTTATAATTTTAGATATAATGTTGCCAAAACTAAATGGACTAGAACTTCTTAAAAAATTGCGTTCAGAGGGAATATCTACTCCAGTAATTCTTTTAACAGCAAAAGGGCAAATTTGTGATAGGGTTACAGGCCTTGATTATGGAGCTGACGACTATTTAGTAAAGCCCTTTTCGCCAGAAGAATTGTTAGCAAGGCTTAGAGCGCTTTGTAGAAGAAAAGGTGAATTTATTAATGAAAATATATTAGATTTTGCTGATCTTAGGCTTAATTTATCTACCTATGAATTAGAAGGAAAAGAAAATAGTGTAAAATTATCACTAAAGGAATTTGAAATAATTAGATATTTTATGCAAAGACCTAGAAATGTGGTTAGTAAAGATGACCTTATTATTAAACTTTGGGGCTTTGATTCAGAAGCAGAGTATAATAATATTGAAGTTTATATATCTTTTTTACGTAAAAAGTTATTACATATTGGATCTGAGACAGCTATAACTACATTAAGAGGAATTGGATATAAACTGGAGGATTAAAATATGTTCGACAAGCTTAAAAGAAAATTTATTATAATAAATATGACCCTCTTAACAGTAGTTTTTATTGCAATATTTTCAACCATATATATTATGACTATGGTTAGTGCAGCAAGACAAACAGAATTTACTCTTAATACTTTAATGCATGCACCTCCTAAGCCATCTCCTAATAATCCAGCAATTGCAACTAGTATTATTGTAGAGCTGGATAAGGAACAGAATATAGTAGATGTTTTTTCTTTATTTGACATTGAAAAAGAATCAATTGAAGAAGCTATATCGCAAGCTGTAAAAAGTAAAGAGTCTTCTAAGAATTTAAAGATAGAAGGTAGTAGTTATGCTTTTTTAAAGCAGGATACTCCGAGAGGTATGAAAATTGTTTTTGCTGATAGGAGTCCTCAACAGGCAATGGCTATTAATTTGCTTAAAATATTCTTTTTAGTTGGAAGTATTAGCCTTATTATTTTGTTATTGATTAGTATGTATTTTGCTAATAGAACAATAAAACCTATTAAAGAAGTTTTTGAAAAGCAAAAACAATTTATAACAGATGCATCTCATGAACTTAAAACACCACTTACAATAATAAAAACTAATACAGCCCTAGTTTTATCTAATAGTGAAGAAACTGTAAAAAGCCAAAGTAAATGGATTGGATACATAAATTCTCAAATAGATAGGATGTCAAAACTTATTGATGATATGCTATCATTAGCTAAATTAGATAATCCTCAGCAGAAAGTGTATTTCTCAAACTTTGATATTAGTAAAATCCTTGAAAATATTCTTTTATCCTTTGAAGCAGTACTTTATGAAAATAATATAGAGTTAGATTTTGATATAAATAAGAATATATTTATAAATGGCGAAAAAGAAAGTATTAAAAAACTTTTCAATATTCTTATGGATAATGCAATAAAGAATACTCAACCAAAGGGAAAAGTTTCTGTAAAGCTTAGTTGTGATAAGAGCAAAATAGAAATTGAAATAAAAAATACTGGTGATGGTATTCCGAAAGAACATATTGATAAAATATTTGAACGATTTTACCGAGTTGATGACTCACGAAATAGAGAGAGTGGAGGATATGGGCTTGGACTTTCAATTGCTAAATCAATTGTAAATGAGCATAATGGAAATATATATGTGAAGAGTAATATAAATGAATATACTTCATTTATTGTGGAATTACCTCAAAGTGTTAAGTAATGATTTTTATTTCATTTCGGAAAATTTTAGGGAGGGGATTTGTAATGAAAATAGAAATAATAGAGGCAAGCATTAATGATAAATTGATAATAAAAAATATGATGGAGTTATATAACTATGATTTATCAGAATATGAAGATGTTGATTTAAATGAGCATGGTTTATATGATTATAGTTATTTAGATAATTATTGGACAGAAGAAGAGAGGCATCCATTTATAATTAGAGTTGATGATAAATTAGCAGGATTTGTTCTTGTTAATAAATATGGAGTTGATACCTCATTTCCAATTGATTATAGTATTGCAGAATTTTTCATATTAAAGAAATATAGAAAAAAAGGAGTAGGAAAGACTGTTGTTTTTAATGTTTTTGATAGATTTCATGGAGTGTGGGAAGTAAAACAATTGCCAGATAATAAGATTTCGCATGTTTTTTGGCATGAAGTAATAAAAGAATACACTTTAAATAACTTTGAAGAATTACCAAAGGGCATAGAAAGTTGGAATGGTCCAATCCAAAGATTTAACAATAATAAAAGCTTTTTAAAATAATTTAAGTTTAATTTTTTAAGCTATATTTATTAAAGATGAATAAGATACTGTAAAGCTTAATTTAGATACTACTAAATGCATATTATTTTTAATGATAGTTTTGCAATTTTAAGATATTAAACATATGACAATTATATTTATATATCACAAATATAAAATTGAATAGTTTCTTAAAAACACCGTATTATTCAGAAATGAATTTTACGGTATTTCTACGTTACAATTAAATATTTTTTAAAAAGCAATTGTAATGGAAATATTAAAGTATCATAAATATATTGAAATAATAGTAATTTTAACTTTGAAAAAGGCATATGGAATAGCTTAATTTAATAATTTAACATATTCAATGATAATATAAATTAATCATTAAAAAATATTATACTTACTAAAATATAAATATCTATAAAGGAAATATTATTTATAATAAAAATATGTATTTTCATGGAGCAATTCTATAAATGGAATTGCTCCATATTTCTTTGTGGTTGATTTTGTTAACCAAAATCAACTATTAATCCATTGAGATTTTTAACCATAATAAGTAAAATATAGGTAAGAGGTGTGATTCTATGAAAGAAATAAATATTGCAAGAACACTTATAGATAAGAGAAAAGAAAAAGGCATTACTCAAGAGGAGTTGGCAAAATATATTGGGATTTCAAAGGCTTCTGTCTCTAAATGGGAAACAGGACAAAGTTATCCAGATATTACTTTTTTACCGCAACTTGCAACTTACTTTAACATTAGTATAGATGATTTAATGGGATATGAGCCACAAATGTCAAAAGAAGATATTTGTAAGCTTTATCACAAGTTAGCATCTGATTTTACATCAAAGCCCTATGATGACGTTTTAAACAATTGCAGGGATATCATCAAAAAATATTATTCTTGTTTTCCACTTTTGCTACAAATGGGAGTGCTGATACTTTTCCACAGCAATCTTTCAAAAGATATAAATAAAACAACTTCTCTAATTATGGAAGCAAAAGAACTTTTTATTAGAGTAAAAAAGGAAAGTAACGATTTACAGCTTATTAAACAAGCACAATACATGGAAGCAAATTGTTATATTGCTCTTAGAGATTCACAAGCAGCTATTCAATTACTTGAAGATATGAATAAGCCACTACTCATTGTAGAAAATCTTCTTGCAGTTTCATATAAAATGGCAGGTAAAATAAATGAAGCAAAATCTACATTGCAAATTGGAATATATCAGTATGGTGTAAGTTTATTTAGTCTTTTCCCATTTTACCTTATGCTATGTATGGATGAGCCTAAAAGATATGAGGAGATATTACATCGTGCATTATTAATAGAAGAAGCCTTTAGGATGAAAGAACTTTATGTAATAGCTGCACATGGGTATATACTTCAAGGAAATTCAGAAAAAAGTCTTAATATGTTACAGAAGTGTACAGAACTTTTAACAAGGAATATTTATAAATTAGAACCTCAC
This sequence comes from Clostridium sp. UBA2485, assembly GCF_002341865.1. Lineage (GTDB taxonomy): Bacteria > Bacillota > Clostridia > Clostridiales > Clostridiaceae > Clostridium_J. The sequence goes on from NZ_DDOV01000058.1 coordinate 67,985, forward strand.
GGTGATGATTTTTTTGACTCGATTGATCATTGGCTTAATAAGTTAGATTTAGGAGAAGGGCTTATAAAAAGCGAAAACATAATTAAACAAAACATTGTAGATTTAGTAGTGAATAATTCTGATTTTTCACCTCTTTTTGATGACTATCGCTTTCAAAGTATTGTAGAAAAGTTAAAAAAGTTAAAGGAGAAACAAAATGAAAACAAAGATTAAAAGAGTAGGTAAAATAATTCTTTGGATTATAGGTATTATTGTAGGTTTAATAGCACTAGCTATGCTTACAGGTTTTACATTGCATAATACTTATTATAAAAGCCAGCTGAAAGAAATAAAACCTTACGGTAAAATGCTTGAAGTAGATAATGAAAATATGCATGTTTATTCTATGGGTGATGGGGAGGAAACCATCGTACTTTTAGCGGGCTTTGGTATCCCTCTGCCATCAGCAGACTTTGCTCCCCTTATGCGTAAATTAAGTGAAAAATATACAGTTGTGACAGTGGAGTATTTTGGGGTTGGATTTAGCGATGAAACAGGCAAGCCGCGTACTTGTGAAAACTATATGAAGGAAATCAGAGGTTCACTTGATAAGGCAGGATTTAAACCTCCTTATATATTAATGCCACACTCAATATCGGTATTTATAGTGAGTATTATGCTACAAAATATCCAAAAGAAGTTAAAGGTATGATTTTGCTCGATACTACCTCAACAGCATTTACAATGGAAAAGATGCCGAAAGAGGCGATTGGACTTTATGGTAATATAGGAAAATTTATCCAAAATATAGGGTTGATGCGGATAATAATAAATCTTACCCCAGAAACCTCATTGACGGCTGAGGATGGTTATACTGAAAAAGAAACGGATGATTTTAAAAAATATATGGGCTACGCTATAAATGATACAAAAATTGAGCAGATTGAAAACTTATACAATTGTGTGCGAGAAGTTAAGGATTTACCATTTCCAAAGGATATTCCTGTGTTAAAAATTATAGCTAAACAAACAACAGAAAAGGCGGTACCATTTAAAGATGAGAATATGAAAAAGATACTTGAGTATATGGGAAGTATAGAGTTTCAAGAAGATCACTTACAACGTTTAGGGGATAATGCATCCTATGTCATACTTGATGGTTCCCATATAATTTATCGAGATAAAGCTGAAGAAATTATAAGACTTACAGATGAGTTTATAGCCAATTTGAAATAATAAAGTCTGATTTTGGGTAGAAGGTGAGCATAATCTGCATTTTATAACTATATGTATTTAAAATGACAGATGTACTTTGTGTAGGGGTGAACAGTATTTATTAGGAAATCTAACTTGATTCCTATTATTAGATATTTAAGAGATAGCTGAAGCTTGAATAAATAATATTTTTAAATATTAATTTAAAAATATTATTATGTGTAAATGCATAGAGATAATAAAGCATTATAATTTAGTAGTGCTATATATGGGAAGAAAAGTTGGTAAACAATGTTCGTTCTTGCGATATCATAAATAATGCATGAAAAATTATTAGAATATTAGGAGAATAGTTATATATTTAGAATAATAGACCTCTCAAAGATTAAGTGATTTAACTCTTTGAGAGGATTTTTTATGCAAAACTTATAATTAAGCATCTTCAGAAAATAACTAGTTAGTATACTGGTCTATCTTACATCATAATCCGTTAACAAAACTCACCCATATCTAAATTATGAGCAAAACCTGTTTCTTTATCTGACACAAAATAGACATCGCATCTTTGGCTAGTTGTTTTATTTCAGCTGGCTTAGTTACTTTTTTATCCAGCTCCACAAGCTGGTTGAATTTATAAATGAGAAGGGAGTTTTCTTAATAAATGGAATGGTTGAAAAAGTTGCAGAGAAGATGGAAATTTTAAAAATCACAGTTTGTAGCTATTTAGATTAAATTAAAAAACAACAAAATTAATATCATAGATATAAAAGTATATATCATATGCATATATAGACTTTATATTATCATAATTATGGGGTATACTATAAAGAGTTTATTGGATAATTTTAGAAATAATGCTATAAAGTGTATTTACATTACTACAATTCAATATAAATTTATAAATTTGTTAAACTAAGTAAGAGGGGATTAAAATGAATTTTAAAAAGAGAAAAATATTGGTCATTATGACTATCATTATGATTAGCTTATTAATAGGATGTGGAGATAATTTTATGGATAGAGTTTATAATGATGATAGTAAAATAGCGAATGACTCTGATACTTTTGGATTAGATAAAAGTGATGAAACAATAGAGGAAGGAGTATACAAGGGAAAAGTAAAATTAAGTGGAAGTGGAACTATTTGGACATATGAAAGCGATGAAGATTTTGATTTACAAGTTCCATATACATTATCGGTAAAAAGTGGACAAGGAAAACTTGTATTAATATCACCTGACAATACAGTTGTTACTCTTGTTGAGAATACAGCCAAATCAAGTGTAGAGGGAAATACTACTTTAACTATACCAATTAAAAAAGGTATTAATCGCATAAAATTAGTAGGGTATAAAAAAGCAGATATTGAACTTGAACTGCACATAGAAAAAGGTACATTTAAAAGTATATAATTAAAAAAGATACTAAGTCACATGTAGTAAGTTTTATGAAGATTATAAAACTAAATTTTATAAGAGATAAATATAAAGGATTTATTTAAAAGTGTATATAAAAATTAAATTTATATATTTTTTTAAGAGGTTTTATAAAAATACTAGAGAATTTTATAAGTTCATTCTAGTATTTTTTAATTTTTAGTGATTATTAAATTTACTATTATTTTAGATACATTTATTATAATAAGTGTAATAATATTAAATGATTATAAAAATAATTATTTAATATTATTATTTCAATTTAAGGATGAGGTGATTTATATGAAAAAGAGTATTTTAATTATAGATGATGATATTGAACTATGTAGATTACTTAAAAGATGCATGGAAACTGAAGGTTATGAGGCAGATGTTGCTCATACAGGGATAGAAGGTTTGAAGTTTGTTAATAACAAGGACTATCATTTAATTATATTGGATATTATGATGCCAGAAATGGATGGAATATCTACATTAACTCATATTAGAAAAATAAAAAATACGCCAGTGCTAATGCTTACAGCAAAGGGTGATGAAATGGATAAGGTTTTGGGACTAAAATTGGGTGCGGATGATTACATAACTAAACCTTTTAGTTTATCTGAATTAACAGCTAGAGTGCAATCATTAATTCGTAGATATGTAGTGCTTGGTGCTGTGGCAGAAAAGCCACATTGCATGGCTTTTGGACCTCTTATTATAGATACTGCACATATCCGTGTCACCTATAATGGTGAAAATATTTCACTTACTGGAAAGGAATACGATTTATTATATTTTTTAGCATCTAATCCTGGACAAATTTTTACCAAGAAACAAATATATCAAAACGTATGGCAAGAAGATTATGCTTATGATGACAACAATATTATGGTACATATTAGAAGATTACGAAAAAAAATCGAACCAGACCCAGAAAATCCAATATACATTTTAACAGCTTGGGGTATGGGCTATAAGTTTAATGGAGAAGCAGGCAATGAGTAAGGAAATTATATGGTTTATCATTATTTTAGTAATAGTCCTTATATTTTTTATTTATCGTGAATGGCAATATCGCCACCGTATTCAAGAGACTTTGCATATTTTAGATGATATTATTGAAGGTAATGAAAATCGAAAAATTCATGTTGGAGCTAAGGAGGCTATCGCCCCTTTAGTATTTAAAATTAATAAATTAGTAGACTCGTATCAAAAAGATAAAGTAAGGGCATTTCGAGCAGAACAGGCAAGGAAACAGATGCTATCTAATTTATCCCATGATGTAAGAACTCCATTAACATCTGTTCTAGGGTATCTAGAAGCATTGTGCGATGGTATTGCTAGCGAAGAAAGTGAAGAATATCTTCATATTGCAAAAAATAAAGCTTATGCATTAAAAGAATATATTGATGAACTGTTTACTATAGCACAAATAGATGCTAACGAAATTCAACTTGTCTTTGAACCAATTGACTTATTTGAATTACTGCGTAGTGAGCTTATTGGTTGGATTCCAATATTACAGAAAGAAAACATAACCTTAGAAGTTCAAATTCCTGATGAGGAGTGTTTTGTAAATGGAGATCAACATGCATTGATTCGCATTTTTAGTAATTTACTTCAAAATGCTTTTCGTTATGGTAGAAACAATCATTTTATAGGGGTATCTGCATGGGATGATGAAACTGATGTTTATTTTGAAGTTTGGGATAAAGGTCCTGGACTATCTTCAGATGAAATACCTAGAGTCTTTGAACGACTTTATAGAGAGGATTCTTCAAGGTCAACTAAAGGCCATGGCTTAGGTTTAGCTATCTCCAAGGAACTTGTTCACAAGATGCAGGGAAGAATTTTTATGGAAAGTATTCCTTATATAAAAACATTTGTGCAAGTTTCTCTACCAAAAAGTAAGAAAAAGTAAGAAATGTGTAAGCTCCATGTCAGAACTACCAGATAGAATAAAATATATAAGTTATTTCAATTCATAATTAGTAATTTGGGATATTTCTTAGGAATAGCTGATAGATTTAGAATGTATTCTTTTAAAAGTAATTTGGTTACTTTTTATAAAAAATGGATATTTATATTTTAGTAAGAAAACAATTAAGACAAGGAGCGATACAGATGGAAAATTGGATTTTAGAAACTAAAGCACTTACAAGAAAATTTGATAAACAGGTAGCAGTGGATAGGATCAATCTCCATGTTCCCAAAGGCCAAATTTATGGACTTTTAGGTCGGAATGGAGCAGGTAAAACTACAACACTGCGCATGATTATGGGATTAGTTCAACCTACTTCAGGTGAAATTGAAATATTCGGAAAGAACTTAATGAAAAATAGAAAGGAAATTTACCCACGTATTGGGTCAATTATTGAAAATCCTGGATTTTATCAAAATTTAACGGGAAGTGAAAATCTCAAAATATTAGCTCGATTACGTGGAATTCATCGTTCAGATGCTATAGAATATGCACTTTCAACAGTGGGGCTTGACAAAGAACCAGAGAAAATAGTATCTCAATATTCTTTAGGAATGAAACAGCGTTTAGGAATTGCAGCTGCTATTATACATGAACCAGAGTTATTAATTTTAGATGAACCCATAAATGGCCTTGATCCTATAGGTATACAGGAAATGCGAAATTTTCTTGTTAAATTATGCGAAGAAAATCATGTAACCATTGTTATTTCAAGTCATATTCTTAGTGAAATTGAACAATTAGCAGATAATATTGGAGTTATTCATGATGGGAAGTTACTAGAAGAGGTATCTATTGAAGAGCTTAGAAAAAGAAATCGTAAATATCTTGAATTTCAAGTATCTAACGAGAATAAAGCAACTCTTCTTATAGAGAAACATTTTAATATTACAGATTATGAAGTTCATGAAAAAGGAAACATTCGTATATATTCTCATTTAGGTGAACAAGGAAAGATCAACAAAGTATTTGTAGAAAATGATATTGAGGTATTAAAGATTATTATGAGTGAAGATAACTTAGAAGATTACTTTATTAAACTAATAGGAGGTGGCACTATTGGCTAATTTATTATATACTGAACTTCTAAAGCTTAAACGATCTAATATGTTTTGGGTAAGTATTGTGGGGGCGATAGTAGCACCTTTTATGTGCTTTATAGCATATATAATGCAAAAGGCCAAAAGACCTGACATACCTATTGAATTTAATGTGGTTTTTTCTGATACTAATTTATATGTTGTTTTTCTAATTGGAGTGCTTCTATATGGGTTGATTACTGCCTATCTTTTTAATAGAGAGTATGTTGAGAACACATTAAAAAATCTATTAACTATACCTGTATCAAGAATAAACCTTATTATTAGCAAACTAGTTCTGCTATTAATTTGGATTATGGTATTGACTATAATTTCTTGGGTTATGACTTTAATTTTTGGACTAATAGGACAGTTTGAAGGTTTAAACACTACAATATTGATAACTTCATTTAAAGAGTATATCATAGGAGGTAGTCTTCTTTTTCTGTTGTCAACTCCAATTATATTTGTGACACTTTTATTCAAAGATTATGTACCAACCATTGCAGTTACTATAGCCATAACTATGGTAAACGTGCTAATTTCAAATTCAGAATATAGTGCTTTATATCCATGGTCAGCAATACTAGCTATAGCAACTAATATTTTTCGTCCAGAATACCCTCCAATATATTCTTATATTTCTATTTTTATTACGTCTATTATTGGATTTATAGCAACAGTGATTTACTTTAAAAAGGTAGATATTCATTAATACAGATATGTATTTGAATAAGATATATTGGAAAATAATTAGTAATTATAATAATCTATTTCAAATTATGATGTATATTTAAGGAATCATAATATTAGCTATTATCGAAGAAAATGCATTTAAAATCTTCAACTAGTTATTTTTCCCTATGTCTAAATAATAAATTAGAAAAAGGTGATTAAATGGAAACAATAATTTTTATAATAAAATCTATAATATTAGGAATCGTAGAAGGAATAACAGAATTCTTACCGGTATCCTCAACAGGCCATCTTGTTATTTTTCAAAATTTAATAGGATTTAAAGGAACCAGTGCAAACTATGTTGAGATGTATACATATGTAATACAACTTGGAGCAATACTTGCAGTTGTTATACTTTACTGGAAGAAGATAAAAGATACTCTTGTAAACTTTTTTCCACAAAAAGTTGGATATGAAAAATCAGGGTTTAAATTTTGGTTTATGATATTTATTGCTTGTATTCCTGGAGGTTTTTTTGGAATACTACTAGATGACTTAGCAGAGCAGTACTTATTTACACCAATATCTGTAGCTATAACCTTATTCTTAGGTGGTATATGGATGATATACGCTGAAAAGAAATTTAGAAATAATAATGCAAAAAATCATGAGCTAAATGTTACACCAAAGCAAGCAATATTAGTTGGATTATTTCAATGCTTAGCTATAATTCCAGGGATGTCGCGTTCAGCTTCGACTATTATAGGGGGATGGGTAGCAGGACTTTCTACCGTTGCAGCTGCCGAGTTCTCATTCTTTTTAGCAATCCCAGTTATGGTAGGAATGAGTTTCCTAAAAATTTTAAAGATTGGTGGCATATCTATTCTTACATCTCCAGAAATTATTTCTCTTGCGGTTGGGTTTGTAGTTTCATTTATAGTAGCGTTAGCAGTAATTAATAAGTTTATTTCTTATTTAAAGAAAAAACCAATGAAGATATTTGCAATTTATAGAATGATATTTGCAGTTGTAGTTTTATTGGCAGGATTTACGGGAGCATTTTAATAAAATATACAGGCATTTCTTTCGGACAAGTTATTGATAAAAGGTATATCAAGTTTAGGCATTTGAAAGAAAATAAAAAACAAGGATGTTACTATATTCTAAATTTATGAAATAAAATAGCTAGTTAAAGATGCGAAATATATGAGCATCTTTAACTAGCTATTTTTGAATATTTCTCATGCCAGACAATGTGGGAGTTCTATTAATACTAGACCTATGAACAGAAACTTACAACTTAGAATAATGGAAAGTAGGCTGATATACTTATCTATTATCTTTTGAAGATACCTTATTAGTAAAAATCAACTTAGCAAAAATGGATAAGCGAATGGTAATTAGCTCTGATATTATAGAATCATAGATTGGGGAGGGAAAACATGGATTATAGAGCTTGTATTCAACAAAGTATCGACTATATTGAGATTCACTTAAAAGAAGATATTACAGTAGAGAAACTAGCTACATTAGCTGGATTTTCATCTTATCATTATTACAGAGTATTTCAATTCTATGTAGGGCTACCAGTAATGAAATATATACGGAAAAGGCGTATAGCTTATGCTGCTACAGAGCTACTTGGTGGACGAAAAATCTTGGATATTGCTCTAGACTATGGCTTTGATACCCATGCAGGCTTCACTAAGGCGTTTCGCAAATCCTATGGTGTATCTCCAGAACAATATCGAATTCATGCAACTAAACGGATTCCAGAGAAAGTGGACTTAATGAAGTTAGCAAAATATAAAATAATGGGAGGAATTATTATGCGACCTAAATTTATTGTCAAACCAGCATTCAAGTTAGCAGGTTATGAACTAAAAACTACTTCAAATGATGGAAAGAATAATACGGAAATTCCAAAATTTTGGGACAGATACTTTGAAGAAAATTGGGCAAAAACTTTACACAATAAAATTACTCCGGTTAATCATGCAGAACTGGGAGTTTGTCTACAACCAGATATGAAGACAGGAAACTTCTCCTATATAATAGGGGTAGAGGTAAGGAGCTTTGATAATATACCAGAAGGACTTTTCAAAGGAGAAATAAATGAAGCTACCTATGCAGTATTTACTACGCCACCATCAGATCGTAAGAATAATGAATTTGTTAACACCATTCAAGGAACATGGAACTATATATGGAATGAATGGTTTCCAGAGTCTGGTTATGAATATGCACCAGATGGAGTAGATTTTGAACTATATGATGAGCGTTGCTATGGATATGAGGGAATTGTAATGGATATCTATATACCAGTAGTAAAAAAAGAGTAAAAAGATATTTTATTTATGAAAATGTCTAATTAAAATACTTTTGTACTCCTTACAAAAACATAAGATTTAACATTAAAATAGTGTTAAATCCTATGAAAGCATAAAATATCTATATTTATTTATATAATTCCGACATGATGATTTTTGTTATCATGTCGGATACATTATATTAAAGAAATTTATTTATTCATCATGTAAAGATGAAATTTTTTTATATAAGGTATTTTTTAGAAAGTTTATTAAAAATAAACTTGTACAAACCACAAAATCAATTCCTTGAAGTTTCATAACTTCACTATTTTCAACATAATTTGCTAAAGCTAGTGTTATTGGTACATTATAATCATTTTTAGCTTTTTTACAAAAGTAAAGGTTAAACTCATCACTTTTAGTTAAGTTTAGAAAAATATCAGCTCTTCCTATTCCACTTTTATTTAACTGAGCTTCATTTATCTCCATATTTTCTTCAGTATCTATATAGGTAACCGCGAATCCTATATCCTCTAGGCAATTAATAATTAAATTTTTCCATTCCTTATTTCCAATAACAACAGCATACATCTATAATATCTCCTCATTAAAACAGTGTTTCATTAATTGATCTATATATATACTTTTATAGTTATCACTTGTTAAATTTGATATATCCTTGGAATTAAAAATAACGTACAGATTATTTGAGTGTCCTAATGTTCCTAATGCTTCAGCAAGCATTAGGTTTAACATATCATTATCAGTACAAATAACTATTTTATTAAACTTAGCACTTTTAACTTTTTCTTTAACTAATTGAGAATTTTTTATATCTATATCAACCTTTATAATCATTTTATTACTATTAAATTTATTTAAATATTCCTTAGATGCCATAAGCATAATAAATCTATTTTTTTCTAAGAAATTTTCAATTACTAAATCTGTAAAATCGCTAATACCTATAATAGCATCATACATAACAATACCCCCTAATACTATTATGAAATCTACTGTTGTAGTAATTCAATAAGTTCAAGTCTTCTAAATCATAATTCCTGCTAACAACATGAAATACAGTGTTATCACAATTAAAATAATCTGTTGGCAAATAATTTAATTTATTTCCTCTATATATTAGATTTAGGCATCTAATTAAATCTTTATCAAAGCTGCAGTCTAAATTAATTTCTTTATTAAGATATCTAATATTAACATAGGTCCAAGGAATAACCTTAAAATTTCTGTCAACTATCGATTTAGTATTGTCTTGTACGAAAAAGCATTTTAAGCTACAATTTATATTATTTATTTTTAGCAGAGAGTAAAGTAGAAGGTTTTTACTTAGATTATTTCCTTTTCTAAACACTAAGGTTTCTGAAGCTCTGTTTATATTCCTTGAGTTTTCATAGATAATTTCATTTTTCACAAAGTTGAATATACTATATATCTTTAACTGATCTTCTAATAAAGAATAGTAATTATTGTAATCTACAAGAACTTTATTATTTATATCCAAAAACAAATCTAATGTCATATAAATTCTCCTTTTAAACATATTAGCTTCTAAATTAATTTTATTCCTACAAGTAATTTCAATCAAATTTGTAATAATCAACAATTTAAATTTTTAGATAGTGTTGAAGGCTATTTAACAAAAGAAATCCAAATATATCTTTTATTATTTTAAATATGCTTATCTTTAATATATAAACCAATGGAAAATACACTTTTTATAAGAGTAAATCCATTTCTATAAAAATATTTAGAAATTTTTTATGTTAACAATATTTTATTAAGCCTAGTAAAAAAGCAGATAAGAGAATGAAATCGATAAAATATTGAGCCAATTTTGTATAAAGACTTTTAGGTGTATAAAGACTATAGTTTTTATTGATTTATTAATAAAAATTATATAAGAAATATAATTAGTAGCAAAACAAGCTAAAACTATGAAACAAGCTACGCAATAAAGAGATAATCTAATCCTATCAACAATAGTGATAGGAAGGATTTCTATTTGCTTCAATTTGGAGATTTTCATTTTATAAGAAAGTAGATTTATAATCTAGTTACAGATTTTAAAATCATAGTAATTTAACGGGGGAGTGTATATGCTAATGGATTTTATTTTTGTAGCCACATTACTAGTAAGTTATGGATTGTTCTATAGATTTATAAAATGGTGTGATTATCAAATTAGCCCCAAACAGATAGATGAATGATAGTATTGATTATTTAGAATCAAAAAACTTGGGAGGTTTAGTATATGGATATTCTACAAATAGTTGTAACGCTGATATTATTTATGTTGTTTATAGTACCAGTAGGCACATATCTCTACAAAGTGGCAAGTGGGGAAAGGTCATTTGTTGATCCAGTCTTTGATAAAGTAGATAATTTTATATTTAAGATTACAAAAGTTAAGAAAGAAGAAATGAACTGGAAAAAATATGCTACATCATTATTGTTATTTAATGGAGTAATGATTTTAATAGCATATTTCATTTTAAGGTTTCAAAATATAAGTTTTTTAAATCCCAATGGTATAGATAGTATGGAGCAAAGTCTTAGTTTTAACACTGCTATAAGTTTTATTACCAATACTAATCTTCAAAATTATAGTGGAGAGTCAGCAGTATCGTATTTTACTCAGATGAGTGTGATTACATTTCTTATGTTCACATCTGCAGCGACAGGTCTTTCAGCAGCCTTAGCTTTTATTAGGGGACTTGCTGGACGTAAAAAGACTGTTGGAAACTTTTTTGTTGACCTTGTAAGAATTATAACTAGAGTATCGTTACCATTATCAATACTTGTTGCATTACTTCTTGTATGGCAAGGAGTTCCACAAACTCTTTCTCCGAATGTGACAGTTAATACCATTGAAGAGAAGTTTCAAGATATAGCCCTTGGACCAGTAGCTTCTTTAGAATCTATTAAACACATTGGAACGAATGGCGGGGGGTTCTTTGGAGCTAATTCTTCACATCCTTTTGAAAATCCTACACCTATAACAAATTTAATAGAAATGCTATCAATGATGGTGATCCCAGGATCCTTAGTTTACACTTTCGGTTTAATGATAGGAAAGAAGAAAGAAGGGTGGACAATTTTTAAAGCTATGGCAATATTACTTTTAATAGCAATTCCTATTTGTTACTATGCTGAAATGAGAGGAAATCCTGAATTGGCTAATGTGGGATTATCGCAAATAGCAGGAAATATGGAAGGAAAAGAAGTTAGATTTGGTATAGCACAATCGTCACTTTTTACAACTATAACAACAGCATTTACAACGGGAACTGTAAATAATATGCATGACTCTTTAACTCCATTAGGGGGAATGGTAGCACTATGGAATATGATGCTTAATGTAGTCTTTGGTGGAAATGGTGTTGGACTTATGGGAATGATTATGTATGCAATATTAGCGGTATTCTTATGTGGCCTTATGGTAGGACGTACACCAGAATTTTTAAGAAAGAAAATCGAAGGAAAAGAGATTAAATTAATTGCCCTGGCAATAATTATTCATCCATTAATAATACTAATGCCATCAGCTATAGCACTTAGTGTACAATCAGGACTTAACGGCATAACAAATCATGGATTTCATGGATTAACTCAAGTACTTTATCAGTACACTTCATCAGCCGCTAATAATGGTTCAGGATTTGAAGGACTTATAGATAATACAATCTTTTGGAATAGCACAACAGGTATAGTAATGCTAGTTGGCAGATATATGTCAATGATATTATTACTTGCAGTTGCAGGATCTTTTGCAGCAAAGAAAGCATTACCAGAAAATGATGTATTTTTTAGAACTGACAACAGAATGTTTGTAGTTATAATAGTAGCTGTTGTGATAATTATAGGAGCGTTGACTTTCCTTCCTGCTTTGGCACTAGGACCAATTGCAGAACATTTAACCTTAGGACAATAGAGCCCTAATTAAAGGAGTTATTCATTATGAGTATGAAAAAGAATAAAAAGATTTTAAATAAAGATATAATTATTACTGCTATTAAGAATTCATTTATAAAGCTTAATCCTAAAATTATGTATAAGAATCCTGTTATGTTTATAGTTGAAATAGGTTTTTTTATTACCTTAATATTAAGTATCTTTCCAAACATTTTTGGTAATGAAGGAGAAAATTTACGGATATATAATGGAATAGTAAGCTTCATACTTCTAATTACAGTACTCTTTGCAAACTTTGCAGAAGCAGTGGCAGAAGGAAGGGGAAAAGCTCAAGCAGAAACACTAAAGAAAACAAGAAAGGATACAAAGGCAAAACTTATTTCTAAAAATGGAGCTGTAAATATAATAAGTGCAAGTGAGCTAAAAAAAGGAGATATAGTTCTAGTTGAAATTGGTGATTTAATACCAAATGATGGAGTTATAATTGAAGGAATTGCTTCGGTAGATGAATCAGCTATTACTGGAGAATCCGCCCCAGTATTAAAGGAAGCTGGAGGAGATTTTAGTGCTGTTACTGGTGGAACAAAGGTTGTTAGTGATTGGATTAAAGTTGAAATAATAGCGTCTCCAGGTGAATCTTTTCTTGATAAAATGATTAGTCTTGTAGAAGGAGCTTCAAGGCAAAAAACTCCTAACGAAATAGCCTTAAGTACAGTTCTTATTAGTTTAACAATTATTTTTATAATAGTAATAGTCTCTTTATTACCAATGGCAAACTATTCTCAAGTTGAAATTCCAGTTTCAACATTAATAGCTTTATTAGTTTGTCTTATACCTACTACTATAGGAGGATTGTTATCAGCTATAGGGATAGCAGGCATGGATAGAGTTACAAAGTTTAATGTTATCGCTATGTCAGGTAAAGCTGTAGAGGCTTGTGGAGATGTAGATACTATGATACTTGATAAAACAGGTACTATTACTTTCGGAAATAGAATGGCAGCAGAGTTTATACCTGTAGGCAAGCATATAAAAGAAGAAGTTACAAGGTTTGCTGCTTTATCATCTATAAAAGATGAAACACCAGAAGGTAGATCTATAATAGAATTAGCTAGAAAAAACAATGTTATTATAAATGAAGATGAGTATAAAGATAGTCTATTTATTGAATTTACTGCTCAAAGCAGAATGAGTGGTATGGATTTAAAGGATGGAATTAAGATAAGAAAAGGCGCTGCTGATTCTATTAAAAATTTTGTAATTAGTATTGGCGGTAAAATTCCTGAGGATTTAGATAAGGTTACAGAACAGGTTTCAAAGTTAGGTGGCACCCCTCTTGTTGTATGCGTAGATAAGCATATACTTGGTGTTATATATCTTAAGGATACTGTAAAACCAGGATTAATTGAAAGATTTGCAAGACTTAGGGAGATGAGAATAAAGACCGTTATGTGCACAGGAGATAACCCACTAACAGCTGCAACTATAGCTAAAGAAGCTGGGGTTGATGAGTTTATTTCTGAATGTAATCCAGAGGATAAAATTGATGTAATTAAAAGAGAACAAGCTGAAGGTAAAATTGTAGCAATGACTGGAGATGGAACCAATGATGCACCTGCCCTTGCACAAGCAGACGTAGGACTCGCTATGAATAGTGGAACGCAAGCGGCAAAAGAGGCAGCTAATATGGTTGATCTAGATTCAGATCCAACAAAAATTTTAGAGGTAGTTGAAATTGGTAAGCAGTTATTAATAACAAGAGGAGCATTGACTACTTTTAGTATATCAAATGATGTAGCTAAATATTTTGCTATAATACCTGCAATGTTTTCTATAGCTATACCAGAGATGAATAGTATAAATATAATGGGGTTAAATACTCCAACAAGTGCAGTATTGTCGGCATTGATATTTAATGCCATTATAATACCGTTATTAATACCAATTGCCATGAGAGGTGTTAAATATAAGCCAATGAAGGCAGAAAAAATGTTAATGAAAAATATTTCAATATATGGACTAGGTGGTGTAATAGTTCCATTTATAGGTATTAAGCTTATAGATTTACTTGTATCACCAGTTTTAAAAATTTTTAGTTTATAGTCTATCTATATACTGGGGGTAATTTTTATGAAGAGCATAATTAAAACTTCATTTTTAATGACAATAACGTTAATTATAGTATGTGGATTTATATATCCACTTTTGGTCACAGGTGCTAGTCAGTTATTTTTTAACGAAGAAGCAAATGGAAGCTTAATTGAGTTTAATGGCAAGATAGTTGGCTCTAAACTTATAGGGCAAGATTTTGAAGATGAAAGATTCTTTCAAGGCAGAGTATCAGCGGTAAGTTATAACACCTATGCAAAAGAAGATAATCTTAAAGATGAAAATGGAAAAAAAATATTTTCAGGGGTAGCTTCAGGCTCTGACAATCTTGCACCATCAAATACAGCACTAAAGGAGAGAGTAAGTAAAGATATAGAGGAATTTTTAAAGAATAATCTAAATATAAATAAAGAAGATATTCCAGCAGATTTAGTAACTAGTTCTGGATCTGGATTAGATCCTCATATAACTCCAGAGTCTGCTAAGATACAGTTAGATAGAGTATCTAAAGCCTCTGGGATAGCTATAAGTGATTTAGAAAAAATAATTGAAAAATATACGGAAGGTAGATCATTAGGTATATTTGGAGAACCTAGAGTAAATGTTCTTTTAGTTAATTTAGAGATTGCTACAATACTAAAGAATAATGGTAAGTTATAATTTAAAGATTTAATATTTATTTTGACTAGGATTATCTTAGAGATGTATTATATTTATTAAATAGGATTGACTTATGTAGATAAAATATCTTAAAAACTAATATATAGCTCAATGTTCTATGACATTAAATATTTCAATTCATAACCTTAATCAATGGAGAATTGAAAATGGACAATNNAAACTAATTTCTTTAAATAATTATAGGTTTTCATTTGTTAAGAATTAAGACTTTTATAATTGATTTCTAAACTGCTTTATAATTTCTTGTATCTAATAAAAAGGAAAAGTGCATAAGTCACTTTTCCTTATAAAAATTTATTAAAGAAATTAATTGTGAACTATGCAGTAAAATTAGTCAATCTAAGAATTTGAGGTGATTAGTATTAAATCATTAAGAGGCAAAATAACGCTAATTTATATTGGACTTGTAATGATAATTACAATTGTAGGATTAATTTCTGTTTTTAATGTTTATAAGTTAGAACGGTCAATTGATGGATTGATAACTGATAATTATAAAAGTATAGATGCAGCTAATAATATGAATAATTATATAGAAGCCCAAGATAAAGCTATTTTAAAGTATATGCAAAACCAAAAAAAGGAAGCAGTTAATTTGTTTTACGAAAGCAATGATATGTTTTATAAATGGTTTCATACTGAAAGGAATAATGTTACTGAAGTAAGAGAAGCAGAGATTGTTGAAGAACTTAATGTGAATTATATTAATTTTATAAAGCTATTTCCAGAATTACAGGAATACAGTAAAACTCATAATTATGAGCAGATGCAATCATTTTATAAAGAGATAGTAACTCCAGTGCTGGAAGATATAAAGAAAAATTTAAATGATTTATCAAAGTTAAATGAAGTAACTATGTTCGATAAAAAGAATAGCGCGAAGATAAATGCAGAACATTCAACAAATATAATTTTAATAGTATCATCAGTTTCAACAGCTCTAGGTTTAGTAATATCAATAATATATACAAATAAGTATTTAAGACCTATTCATTTGTTGACTGATACCGTAAAGTCTGTAAAAGAAGGTGAAATTAATAAACAAGCTCCTATTATTTATAACGATGAAATTGGAATGCTGGCTACTGAATTTAATAATATGACTAATAGATTATATGAGTTTGAGAAAAGTACTAAAGGAACACTTTTAGCGGAGAAAAATAGGTCTATGACTATAGTAAAAAGTATTTCTGATCCACTTATAGTACTTGATGCAAGTTTTAAAATTAAGTTTATAAATGATTCTTGTGAGGAATTTTTAAATTTAAAAGAAGATTATGTTCTTAACAAACATTTTCTTCAAGTTATAAAAAATTCAGAACTATATGATTATGCTTTTGAAGTTATAAATAATGATTTAATAGACGATGGAAAAATAATAGATATAGCTATGAAGAATAAAACCTATTTCTTTAATGTTACCGTTACACCTATAAAAGATAAGGATTTGAAGGTTAATGGAGTAATTATGCTCTTTAGAAATGTTACGGAATTAAAGCAATTAGAGATGATAAAGACAGATTTTATAGGAACAATTTCTCATGAATTAAAAACACCATTAACTTCAGTTATGATGGGAGTAGGTTTGATGTCAGATGTGAATATAGGTACATTAAATCAAAAGCAGAGTAAAATAATTGAAACTATTAAAGAAGATGTTCATAAATTAAATGATTTGGTTTCAAATCTATTAAAAATATCTCAGTTACAATCAGATAGAGCAATATTAGATATAAAGCCTTGTAATATCATAGACTTAATTAATAATTGTGTAAATAACTATATTAATCAAGCTAAGGAAAAACAGATTAATTTGCATTATGAAGTATGTGGGAAATTACCTAATATAATGGTTGATGAAGAAAAAATAATTTGGGTTTTAAATAATTTAGTCTCAAATGCAATTAGATATACAGAGAATAAAGGGAAAATATTAATAGGAACATATACAAAAAATGAAGAAATGTATGTATATGTAAAAGATACAGGAAGAGGAATACCGGAACAATATTTGAATAAAGTATTTGAAAAGTTTGTCAGAGTAGAAGGCTTTGAAATATTACCTGAAAGCAATGGACTTGGACTTTCTATTGCAAAGGAAATTGTAGAGGTTCATGGAGGGGAAATTTGGTGTGAAAGTAAGTTAAATGAAGGAAGTATATTTACTTTTACATTGCCTATTGAAGAAGATTAAATGTCTAGATATTTTTAAAGATAAAATTGAGAGTAATATTGAAGGAGTGCCTGTATGAAGAAAGTTTTAATTATAGATGACACCAAAAATATAAGAACACTCTTAACTACATGCTTAGAGTTAAGAGATTATGAGGTTTTAACAGCAGAAAATGGTAAAGTAGCACTTGATATTTTGAAGGAAAAAAAAGAGGAAATTGACTTAATATTTTTAGATATAAGAATGCCGGGAATGAGTGGAACAGAGGTTTTAAAGAGTTTACGAAATTACGGGATTTCTTGTCCAGTAATAATAATGACTGCTTTTGCTACAGTAAAAAATGCTGTAGACTGTACTAAATTAGGTGCAGTAGCTTATCTTCAAAAGCCTTTTTCACCAGATAGAGTAAATGCTATTCTTGATGAAATCACAGAGAATACTTCAAATGAAAATAGAACTAATTCTAATCTTAGAGATGTTGAACTATATCTTTCAAAAACAAAATCTCTAATAAATGAAAAGAAATATGATGAAGCTTTTGAAAATATTAAAACTGCATTATCCATTAATCCATATATAAAAGAAACCTATTATTTAATTGGAAAAATTAATGAGAATATAAGCAATAGTGTTCAAGCAAAAAGATTTTATGACATAGCAAAATTGTTTGAGTAAAGGAGTATTTAGGATGTGAAGTTATGAATACAAGGACACCGGATTATTTTCTTAGAGAATATGAACGTTCTATTAAAGGTCGGCTTAAAATATATGTTGGTGCAGCACCTGGTGTAGGTAAGACCTATCAAATGCTTAGAGATGCCAATGAAATGAGGCAAAGTGGTATAGATGTAGTTATTGGCATGATAGAAACTCATGGAAGAAAAGAAACCATTGAGCAAATTGGTGATTTAGAGATAATTGAGCCGAAGGAAATTAAATATAAAACTGTGATATTAAAAGAATTGGATTTAGAAAAAATTATTTTAAGAAGACCAAAAGTTGTTATTGTGGATGAATTAGCACATACAAATGCACCTAAATCAAAAAATAAAAAAAGATATGAGGATGTATTAGAACTTATTGAAAATGGAATAAGTGTTATGACTGCTGTTAATATACAACATCTAGAGAGCCTAAAGGACTACGTTAATAGAATGACAGGAGTTAAAATTAGAGAAACTATTCCAGATAAAATGCTAACAATTGCTGATGAAACAAAGGTAATAGATATTTCTCCAGAAGGTATCAGAGAAAGATTAAAAAAAGGTAAAATTTATAGTGAAGATAAAATTCATTCCTCTTTAAATAATTTCTTTCGTCTTGGGAATTTGACTGCTTTGAGAGAGCTTTCATTAAGGGAAGTGGCAAATGAAGAAGACGAAAAACTAACTAGCTATAAAAATGAAAAAGAAGTGGATGGATTAGTAGGTGCAAAAGAAAAAATACTTGTTTGTGTTAATCTTAATTTTAATGCAGAGTATTTAATAAGAAGAGGATATAGGATAGCTAGAATGCTTAAGGCTGAGTTATTTGTAATGTATGTAAAAAATAAGCATGACCATGACAATGATAGAGAAATAGTAAAAAAATATAAAGAAATAGTTGATCTATGTAAAAGGTTAGAAGGAGAATTTATAGTGAAAGTGTCTAAAAATCCTGCTTCACCAATTATTAAGTATGCTAAAGAAAATTCAATAACACAAATAGTTATAGGACAATCAGCAAGAACTAGATTTCATGAGATAATTAAAGGATCTATTGTAAGAAAAATAATGAGAAAAGCTAAGTATGTAGATGTTTTAGTTGTAGCTGACCCACAACATTAATTTTGAGCTTAAAGATAGGATTCCAATAGGAATATATTAAATATTTCTATTGGAATCCTATCTTTAAGTATCCAGTTTTTCATAAATTCTATAATTATTATATATAATCCTGCAATGAACAGTTAGGCTGCAAATTTAATAATACTCCATATTTCTGGCAGGCAGTTATAAAGCATATGAAGGCACAAAGCTCAGAGATTTCTTTGTCACTAAATAATGACTTTAATTGGGCAAATAATTCATCATCCACTTCTACATTTTTTGAAAATATATCTGCTAGTTTAATCGCCAATAATTCTTTAGGCGCTTTCATAGAATTTGATGGCTTACCTTTAGCCATACAGTAAGTGCATCCATTATTAAAGGCAAGAGTACGTCTTATTTCTTCTTTTAATTCTCTACTAAAAGTATTAGAGTTAAATAAAGCATCCTCTAAATTGTTCCATTCTTTAAGGACATTTTTGTTATGACCTAATAGCTGTTCAAAGGGAGTAGAACCTTCAGCAGAAAAATTTATTCTTTCCATATTATCACTCCTTTAATATTCTGTTGACTTATTTTTTATATAAATATTATATAGTGAATTTTATTTGATTTGTATTTTATATGACATATAATTTTAGTATAAATATATCAAATGAAATAATTATTTTGAGGAAGTGATTTCAAATGAAAATAGACGAGATTGATATAATGATTTTATCAGAATTACAAAAAAATAGTCGATTATCTATAAGACAGCTATCAAGACTTATCAATCTTTCCCCACCTTCAATTACAGAAAGAATAAAAAGACTTGAAGAGAATGGTGTGATTGAAGGATATACAATAAAAATAAATAAAAAGAATATAGGGTTTCCTATAGATTGCATAATAAAAGTAACCATGAGAAATGGAGAATATGAACGGTTTAAAGCATTTATAAAAGGATATGAAAGAAGTGAGTGGTGTTATAGAGTTGCAGGAGATAGCTGCTTTTTAGTAAAGCTATCGATATCTTCATTAAATGAAATAGAAGAATTTATAAATTTAATATCCTCATATACTATAACTTCAACTATTATTGCTTTTTCTAGTGTAGAGATAAATGATAATATTACTAAGTTTTTTAAGTAGATATTTTTAAATTAAGCAATAAGCAAAATTGAAAAATAGTTGTACTTATAGCATAGTTAATTGTATAATATGTAAATTCAACTCTCTGGGTAATGCAAATGAAATACTTGCAGATGACAAATTAGACGAATTTAAATGATATGTTGAGAATTTACTAAAAACTAAAAGTATTATAAGGAACTAGCTCATGCATGTTTAACGCTAAAATATGAACTTTAGGGGAATGTTATTATTAAAAGGGTAAGTGTAAATGACTATTGTTATATGTTGATGTTAAAAATATTTAGTTTTCGTGCAAAAAGCCACAGGAAAATTATCCTGTGGTTCTTCTATAGTAAGAATTTATGATACATAGTTATAATGAGCTGAAATTCTTCCCATTATAACTGTATTATAATAATTTCCATCCTTATGAATACGATCTTTTATTAATAACCCTTCTTCTATAAATCCATATTTTTTATACAGTTGAATTGCTTTTGTATTTGTTTCTATTACGATTAATGAGATTTTTTCTAATTTTGTAGTATCTGCCCAAGATAATATATTTTCTAATAATACATTTCCAATTCCATTACCCCAATATTTCTTTAGAACACCTATACCTAATGATGCTTTATGTCTAAATCTACTTAAGGTATTTCCTTTGCAAAGAGCTAGTCCTACAATTTTTCCTTCAACTTCTGCTACTAAAAATAAACTGTTATCCGATATTGAATTTTCATAAATCATTTTTTCAAAATCTTCTGGGGTAAGAAATCCCTCTCCTGGTTCGCGGTCAAAATTTTCTGTTTCTCCGTCTAATTGAACTCTTAATTTAGATAATTCTGCTCCATCACCTTTCGTAGGGCAGCGAAGTATCCATGTTAGGCTCTTTCCTATTATTTCTTTATTTTCAATAACCATATCGAACCTCCAATAATCATATTTATTCTAAAAAATAATAGATAATACTCTTTAGAAAAAGTATATATAGCAAAAGCTTCGGAGTTTTACGTAAAAATATATACCTTCATAATTTTATAGTTATTAATTGAGAAATGTCAATTAGTAACTGTAAAATTTCTATTGATTAAGTAAGGGACGATTCATCATTTTTTATTAAATCTTTAGTTTAGTAATTTTTTAAGTCAATACTTTAATAAATTTTATTCTAATTTTGTATAAATTGTAATGAACCGTCCCTATTACATTTAAACTTTAAAGGATTTGTCATTAAAAAAGTAGTGCATTTAATTTTGCATTTTAAATACATTTTAAGTATATTTTGAGATAAAATTATATTATTTGTAACATTATGGATATTTTCAACATAACATGATTATTAGCTAGTAAATGACGAAAGGATGTTAAATTAATGCATGACCATGAAAAATGTAAAACTGTAAGAGTACAATATGCAAGGGCATATGTATTACCTCAAGTTTATGAAAGTTTATTTTCAGTTAGAGAGGCCTTTAGAAGAGGTACAATTTTTAAAGACCTTTATCAACCATATAATAAAAAATCTATATGTTAAGAGGTGAATACTATGCATGCAAATGAACTATTAAATACTATTAGAGAATATCAATTCTATGCTATAGAGCTTAATTTATTTCTAGATAATTTTCCTCATGATGAAAAGGCAACAAAAGATTTTAAAATTACATCTCATAAATTAACTTGTTTAATTAGTGAATATGAAGAAAAATACGGTCCACTTACTAACTTCGGTTCTGCTTTTGTAGAAAATCCACCAGCTTGGGTAAAAGACCCATGGCCATGGCAAAGAGAACAGAATAGAGGGGAGGAAGAGTAGAGTATGTGGTATTATGTAAAAACTTTAGAATATCCAGTAAATCTTAAATCTAAAGATCTTCAAATGGCGAAATTTCTTATATCCCAATATGGTGGACCGGATGGTGAATTAAGTGCTGCGCTTAGATATTTAAATCAACGTTATACAATGCCTACAGGAAAATCTAAAGCGTTACTCACCGACATAGGAACAGAGGAGATGGCACATGTTGAGATTATTGGTACTATGGCATATCAACTTATGGAAAATGCAACTGTAGAAGAAATTAAAGAAGCTGGTCTTGGAGCTCATGATACTGATCATGGAAAAGCAATATTTTATACAGATGCTACTGGCAATCCATGGACAGCAGCTTATATACAAGCTAAAGGTGATGTAATTGCTGACCTTCATGAGAATATGGCAGCAGAACAAAAAGCAAGAGCAACTTATCAATGGCTAATAAACTTAACAGATGATCACGATATTAAAGAGATATTAAAATTTTTAAGAGAAAGAGAAATTGTTCATTTCCAAAGATTTGGAGAAGCTTTAGTCGATGTTCAAGAAAATATATGTTCTAAATAAATCTAATTATATTGTATAGAGAAATAATAATTTATATATAATATATATTTTAAAAAATTATATTATTTGCTAATCTGCCAATATTTTAAAATTATTTTGGCAGATTTTTATTTTTTGTTTTTATATGTTTATATTTAATTTTATTATTTTTATAAGAAGCTTTGATTTTAGTATTTTAAAATTAGTATCTTAATAATGTTAATTATTTTAAACTTATTAATTGTAATGAACCGTCCCCATAT
>NZ_DDOV01000057.1 GCF_002341865.1 Clostridium sp. UBA2485
TAGCCCATTAAAAAAATCCTGACTGACCTCAGGATTTTTTTAATGGGCTAGTTACAATTTTATTCAATTCACAATTTTGGATATTTCTCAGCAATGGCCGAGAAATTTGGAATTAATTTCCCCTGAAGTTACATAATAACTTCTTATAAAAAACTAGCAATTATATTGCTAACAAAAAATCTATTTAAGAAATTAATTTGTTTAAGATTATTTTCAACCACAATTTAAAATTGTCCATCGTCAATTTTAAATTGTTTTAAGTTGTCTTAAATAAAATTTAAATAAAATAGTAAATTTATAATTTATTAAAATTAACACATAAGTTGTCCCCTTTGTAAATATATTTTATATATGTATATTATACTTTAGGGAGTTGCATAATATTGAAACTTATGTATGTTTTTATTTTAATTATTTCATTATTTATACTTTATAAACTTATAAAAAACTATGGATTCAATGCTATACTCACCATTTTAGCATCATTAATCATTATTTATATAATAGCTAATCCAAAAGAATGCATGGGATTTACTGTAGATGGTGTTAAACTTTTTTTTAATTCTGTATTCCCGTCATTATTTCCATTTTTAGTATTAATAAATATGATTATTTCTTTTGGTGGAATTCAAATTTACTCTAAAATACTTGGGAAAATAATCTCTTATCCATTAGGACTTTCAAAAAACTGCAGCTTAGCAATACTTGTTAGTGCTTTTTGTGGATACCCTTTAGGTGCTAGATATTCTAGTGATATATACGAAAGAAATTTAATAGATTATAAAACTTACGAGAGGCTTTTAAATATTGCTTCTAACGGAAGTCCACTTTTTATAATAGGAGCAGTAGGGACAGCAATGCTGGGGAATGTTTACATGGGATATTTATTGTTGTTATCAAATTTTCTTTCTTGTATAGCAATGGGTTTAATACTTCCTAATAGATATAAAAATAATAATTCTACAAGTAGTAAAAATGTATTTGTGTATGGCAATAATTTAAACATAGGTGTAGCTTTTAAAAACTCCATAGAAGATGCCATTAAAACTGCATTATCTATAGGTGGATTTATAGTCATCTTTTCAGTAATTATAAACATAATAAAAGGCAATGTTTTATTTAACATTACCTTAGAAAAAATATCTACTTTTACAACCATTCCCTTTGAAGTCATTCAAGGTCTAATTTTAGGAATGATTGAAATAACAAATGGCTGTAACATTATAACTAAGTCTTCTATTGATTTAAATACTAAACTGCTTTTATTAAGCTTTTTAATTACCTTTAGCGGACTTTCAATAACTTCCCAAGTTTACTCTTTAGTATATAAATTTAAAGTTTCTATGAAAAAATATTTATTTTATAAAACAATCCAAGGTGCTATTAGCGCCTTAATAACCTTATTATTATGTAAATTGCCATTTTTTAATTTTTCTCAAGAAACCTTTTTACAAAATAGCTATTATAATATAAACAGCTCTCAAATATATTTGATAGTCATATTAGTTATATTATTCCCTTTAATTATAACCAAAATAGAGTCCTAATTATTTTAAAAGGTGAATAATAAAAACTACTACATTTTTAATATTAAAAGTTTCAGTAATGCTTATAAATTATAGCTGTAATTTATAAGCATTATTTCATATTTCCTAAATCTTTAATATTTTCTCTAACAATAGAAGTAGTACTTGTAATCTCTTTATGCATATTTCTAAGCATAGTATCTACTTCCTTGTTAATTTTTATAATTATAGCTTCTCCATTAATATCTATTTCCTTCTGAAGGTTGCTTAAGGTTTCATCCGCATAATTTAGCACATTAGCTTTTAATTCCTTAGCATATTTAGTAGCTTCTAACTTCATCTCTCTCGCTTCAGCATTAGCTTCTTGAAGAATTTCATTTGCCTTATGTTCCGCTGCTCTTATTACATCAGAATTTTCAAGTTCTCTTTGAATTCTTCTTTTTGCATCTTCTCTTATAGCCTCTGCCTCTCTTCTAGCATTATCTAATATTTGTCCTCTAGCTTCAACAATTTCCTTTGCTTCTAAAAATTGTTCTGGTAAGTCTGCTTTTAATTCACTTATAATATTAAGCATTTCTTTCTTACTTAAATTTACCTTTCCAAGTAAATTGCTAGAAGTTTTTACTGTCTGTTCAAGATAATCTATAAGCTCTAAGATGTTGTTAACTTTTTTGTCCACTATTATCCCCCCTCTTAATTTTAGCTCTTTCCTTTAAATCTTCCTTAATTTCATCAGGAACTAAATCTTCAAGACATCCTCCAAATAAAGCAACCTGCTTTGTGGCAGAAGAACTTAAATAAGAATACTTAGAATTTGTCATCATAAATACAGTTTCCTTTGTTTTATCTAATTTCTTATTCATAAGTGCCATTTGAAACTCATAATCAAAGTCAGACATAGATCTAAGTCCTTTAACTATCACATCAGCTTCTTCTGCATTCATGAAATCTACTAATAATCCACTAAAACTTTTAACTTTAACATTTTTATAAGGCGCTATAACCTTCTGTATATGAGCCACTCTTTCATTGACTTCAAACCAACCTTTTTTATCGGGATTTATTAATACTGCAACTATCACCTCATCAAAGACGTAAGATGATCTCTTTATTATATCTAAATGGCCATTAGTTATAGGGTCAAAGCTTCCAGGATAAACTGCTTTTCTCATTTTTAAATCTCCTTATACTCATAGAAACATACTGTTGTATTTCCGTACTTTCTTTTGTCAATTAATATTATTTTGTCATTTCCCTCGTATATAACTTCACTTGTATCTATCTTTGTAACAATAAGACCCTCTCTTTGAAGAAGGTTATATTTTGAGATCAACTCTATTGCTGGTGGTATCATCTCCTTAGCATAAGGTGGATCTATAAATATGAGATCAAAAACTTTTTTTTCTTTTCCAAACCCTTCAAGATAATGATAACAATCCCCTTTTAAAGTAGTACATATATCTTGAAATTTTAAATTTTCTACATTCTTCTTTAAAAGATTATAACTACTATCTCCTTTTTCTATCAAATAGCTATGTTTAGCTCCTCTACTGGCAGCCTCTATTCCTAAGCTTCCTGTGCCTGAAAATATATCAATAGACACTGCATCTCTAACCCTATTTTGTATTATATTAAATATTGATTCTTTTACTCTATCTAAAGTTGGTCTGGTTCCCATCCCCTCTGGTGGTAATAACTTTTTTCCTTTAGCTTTTCCAGCAATAACTCTCATTCATTTCCTCCTTAGATTTTAATTAAAGATTTTGCTTTAATAATCTTACTATAAGTATAAATTATACATTATGTAAAGTCTTTATATAAGATTTAACACTATTTTAAATATTATCTATTTTTTCATTCTAAGTTATTAAATCTAATTCATATCACCCTACGAACAGATTCCATAACTTTTTCTGATATAAAATAAATCTCTATTTTTAACTTATGTTTTACTTGGCAGAACTAATTTAATTAAAACAAATATATTTAGAACTTCTCTCAAGCATTTTTCTTATTTCTTCTTTAATTTTCAAATCTTCATCTTTACTACTAAATATTATATTTTTAGCTTCTTTATTAGCTATCTTAAAGAGCTGAAAATCTTCTGCTAAATCTGCAAGTAAAAGTCCACTTTCACCAGATTGTTTAAATCCAAAGACCTCTCCGCCTCCTCTAATCCTTAAATCTTCCTCTGCTATAAAGAATCCGTCATTACTATTTTTCATAGTCTCCATTCTTCTTCTCGTAGTATCACTTTTTATATCTGCTATTAATATACAATAGGACTTGTAACTTCCTCTTCCTACTCGTCCTCTTAGCTGATGAAGTTGAGATAATCCAAATCTTTCAGCATTTTCAATTATCATCAAAGTAGCATTAGGTACATTAACTCCTACTTCAATAACTGTAGTAGAAATTAAAACTTTAATATTTTCCTCTTTAAAACTTTCCATTATTAAATTTTTCTCTTTATTAGGCATTTTACCATGAAGTATTTCAATTTCAATATTTTTAAAGTATTTTTCCTTTATTTCTAAATATAAACTTTCCACAGAACTTAGGTTTAAATCTTCATTTTCCTCAACTAATGGACATACTATATAAACCTGTCGTCCTTCCGCAATTTCCTTTAGTGCAAAGTTATATACTCTATCTCTTTCTTTTTTATCTACATAATAGGTATCTACTTTTTTTCTTCCTGGTGGAAGAATATCTATGGTAGACACATCTAAATCTCCATAAAGATAAAGGGTTAATGTCCTTGGTATAGGAGTAGCACTCATTACAAGTATATCTGCATTTTCTCCCTTACTTCCTAATTTATTTCTTTGATTTACTCCAAAACGATGTTGCTCATCAGTAACAATCATACCTAGTTTCTTAAATACTACATTATCTTCAATAAGCGCGTGAGTTCCTATTAAAAGGTCTATTTCTCCATTAGATAGAGCTTCTTTAATTAATTCTTTATTTTTAGCAGTAGTACTTCCTGTTAAAAGTTCTATTTTTATATCAAACCCTTCAAAAAGTCTTATAGCTTCATAATAATGTTGCTTTGCTAAAATCTCTGTGGGAGCCATCATTGCCGCTTGATATCCATTTTTGATAACATTGAATAATGATATCAATGCAACTATAGTTTTTCCACTTCCTACATCACCTTGAACTAATCTATTCATAACAATATTTTTCTTTTGATCTATTAAAATTTCTCTTACTACCCTACTTTGAGCTTCTGTCAATTCAAAAGGTAGTTTTGCCTTAAGAGTTGTAAGCTCATCACATATTTTAAATGGTACTCCGCTGCAGTTTTTATTAAGCTCTTTAAGTAATAAGACCTTCATAGAATATGTGAATAGTTCTTGAAACTTTAACCTTCTTTTAGCTTCTTTTAAGCTATTATTATCCTTTGGACTATGAATATGTCTTATTGCCTCATCTAAGGAAATAAAATTATAATTCTCTATAATTTTTTCAGGTAAATTTTCAATAATTTTTGTATGAGATAAAACCTCAGTAATAGCTTTATTTAAAAAATTATTACTTAAATTATCTTTAAGAGAATATTTAGCTAATATTTTATTATCATCTAAAGTTACATTTCTAAGTATCTTAGGATTGTTCATCCTAACTTCATTATTAAATTTTTCAATTTTGCCACTTAATATGTATTTTTCATTGACTCTAAAACTATTTTTAGCATAAGGCTGGTTAAACCATTGACCTTTAAAAGTTTTATTATTAGCACTGAATATTATAGTAGAAAGAACTTTATTATTCTTAGTTCTTATATCTCTTAATATACTTACTACTTTACACTCCAATATTACCTTATCTTTTTCATTAAATCCATTAATGTCACTTCCTACAGTTATTAATTCATAATCTCTAGGAAAATACAAAAGTAAGTCTAAAACACTATAAATTCCACATTTATTAAGTTTTTCTGCCATTTTAGGCCCTACACCCTTAACATAACTAATATCATTATATAAATTCACAACATTCACTCCATATATAGAATTTAAAGCTTCTTCGCCCATTACAAATATACCATATATAGAAAAAAAGCCCTAAGGCTTTTTACTCTACAGATGTAATAAAATAATATAATGGTTGCTTTCCATCAAAGCACTGAACATCCATATCTGGATATTTTTCTTCTAGCTTTTCTAGAAGTTTATTTACCTCTTCAACACTACAATCTTCTCCATAGAATATAGTAATAAGTTCACTATCATCATTTATCATGCTAGAAATTAACTCTTCACAAATATCATATATATCAGTTCCTATTTTACTAATTTTTCCTTCTACAAGTCCAAGAATATTACCTTCTTTTATAACTCTTCCATTATCTTCAGTATCTTTAATTGCATAAGTTACTGAACCTGATATAACATTCTTACTACATTCTGTCATATTTTCACTATTTTCTTTTGGTGAGACTTCGCTATTAAACATTGTTATAGCAGTAATCCCCTGTGGTATTGTAGTTGTTGGTATAACTATTACATTTTTATCTACTAATTCTATAGCTTGATTTGCTGCCATTATTATATTTTTATTATTTGGAAGTACAAAAACATTTTCTGCATTCACTTTATTTATACTTTCAACTATGTCCTGTGTGCTCGGATTCATAGTTTGACCGCCCTCTATTACTACGTTAACGCCTAAATCTTCAAAAATATTTTTAATACCTTCTCCTCTAGCAACAGTTACAAATCCATATTTCTTTGGTGGTTCTACAGAAGTAACTGCCTGAGTAGCGTCACCTTCTTCATAATCCATTAAAGTTCTATGCTGTTCTCTCATATTATCAATTTTGATTTTTGACAATTCTCCAAACTTAACAGCTTTTGAAAGCACAAGCCCCGGATCATTAGTATGAATATGAACTTTAACTATATCTTCAAGTCCTACTAATACTATAGAATCTCCCTGTCTTTCAAGTTCTTCTTTAAACTCTGGAATATTAACTCTTTCAGATAGTATTATAAATTCTGTACAATATCCAAATTTAATATCTGCAGAATCAATATGAACTTCTGGACTTGCCATTTCTACCACTTTATTTTCTAAAATTTTAGTGTTAAGGTCAACTTTAAGGTCATCTTTTAAAGCTTCATGCATACCCTTGAAAAGGATTAATAATCCCATTCCGCCAGCATCCACAACTTTGGCTTGTTTTAACTGTGGTAACATCTCAGGTGTTTTGTTTAACATCTCTTCGCAATTCTTGCAAATTTCTTCAAATAAACTAGTTACATCTTTAGCATTACTTGTTTTTATTCCTTCAGCTGCAGCTCTTATTATTGTAAGTATTGTTCCTTCTGTCGGTCTCATAACTGCCTTATAAGCAAAATTAGCACCTTGCACCATACTCTCTTTAATGTCTTCTACTGATGCCTCACTTTTGCCTTCAAGTCCTTTTGCTATGCCTCTAAATATTTGAGAAAGAATAACACCTGAATTACCTCTAGCACCCATAAGTGCTCCTCTTGCTAACTTTCGAGATATTTCATCTACTGTTTCTTTATCTAAATTTTCAACTTCACCTACTGCTGTTTTAAATGTCATAGACATATTTGTCCCTGTATCTCCATCTGGCACAGGGAATACATTTAGTGAGTTTACATATTCCTTTTGCTCCTCTAACTTATTAGAAGCGTTTCTAATCATGTTGCAAAAATCATGCCCATTTATTTTTAAGTATTTCAATGTCGATACCTCCTAGACCCTCACACCTTGAACGTTTACTGTAACCTGTGAAACCTTAAGTCCTGTAAAGTTTTCCATATTGTATCTAACCTTCTGAATTATATTATTAGCTATTACTGAAATTTTAGTTCCATATTCTACTATTATATATAATTCTACTGTTAAGGATTCATTTTTCGTATTTATTTTGACACCTTTGCTTAGGGTTTTACCCCTTTAAAACTCCCCTAATACAATTTTAGCATTTTTTTTAAACCTAACCAAAAAA
>NZ_DDOV01000046.1:0-29202 GCF_002341865.1 Clostridium sp. UBA2485
TTTTAGAACTGGTATATATATAAGTGCTCAGCTTTATTTTTTATAATAAAAGGGTAATTAGAGAGCTATACAGAAATATATATTGTGAATTATGTAATCAATTTTTATAAAAATATGAAATCATATCTTTAGATATTAAAATCAACATTATTTATAATACCACATATTTTTAAAATTAAGGAGGTTAATTATGATTAAATTAAATCATAGCAATATTTCAAAATTTCTATTACTATTAGGGTTCCTTTGTTTATTATACTTTATTGGTATTANNTAACCATTATTTATATTTTACTTCAATCATTAATAATATTTAATGGATTTTATAAAGATACTACAAAGCCTGATTATGCAATTGTATTAGGTGCAGGACTTATAGGTGATAAAATTTCAACGTCCCTTTACTATAGACTTATGGCAGCAGTTGAATTTCATAACCTTTACCCTGATGTAAAAATTGTAGTAAGCGGTGGACA
Source organism: Clostridium sp. UBA2485 (assembly GCF_002341865.1). Classification (GTDB taxonomy): domain Bacteria; phylum Bacillota; class Clostridia; order Clostridiales; family Clostridiaceae; genus Clostridium_J. The sequence goes on from NZ_DDOV01000046.1 coordinate 477, forward strand.
AGGCCCAGATGAATTAATTAGTGAAGCCGCAGCAATGAAAAACTTCCTCATAGAAAAAGGAGTTAAAGAAGATAATATAATAATGGAAGATAAGTCCACAACTACCTATGAAAACTTTCTCTATACCAAAGATAAGCTACATAGTCTAGATAATAGAGAGATGTTATCAGTAACAGTGATTACTAATAATTTTCATATGTTTAGAGCAAAGACCCTTTCACAACGACTAGGCTTTAAAACTTATGGGTATCCTGGTAAAACTCATAAATTTCTCGCACTAAACTTCTTCGTTAGAGAAGTTCCTGCAGTTATTAAAAGTTATTTATTTGATAAATAATATAAAATTTTAAGTTCATCGTTAAAATCTATATTTAGATTATTTTAATTAACAGTTTATAAAATTAATAATAAATACTCTAGTAAATTTTCAATAAAAGTGTATAAACTTTTGAATTAGATAATTAAAATAGAGCATTAAAAATTTATATGTATATCCACTTATAAAGCAATTAATTCTTAAAGAATTAATTGCTTTATATTTTTAATTAGAATTTTTAAAATTGTAAATTTATACAGATGAGAGGTAAATCTTACTCTTTTACATGTAATAAAGCTTGATCAAAAATATACTTAACATGGTCATCATCTAAAGAGTAATAAACTACCTTACCTTCTTTTCTAAACTTTACCAATCTTGTACTTTTTAATACTCTTAATTGATGTGATATTGCAGATTGGCTCATTCCTAAGGTTTCTGCTATGTCACAAACACACATTTCCTTTTGAAATAAAACATATAGTATTCTTATTCTAGTTATATCTCCAAAAGCTTTAAAAAGCTCTGATAAATCACCTAAAACCTCTTCTGAAGGTATATTACTTTTTACACTATCAACTATATCCTTATGAATTTCTGTACAGTTACAGAATTCTAAATTATTATCCATACTGTTCCTCCTATATATGCATTTAAATTATATAGTATATATGAATATGTATTCATATATACTATATAATAAATTTATTGTAATACTTTGTCAAATAAACCACTACAAAACTTAACTTTTTATTACTACAATTCCTTAGTAAACATTTATCTTATACATTATTTTAATTTTCATAGCAAAATTTTTAACATGGTATTACTTTAATTATACTTTTCCAAAATTTTATTACAATGACTTTTATTTAAATAAAGAGTAAAGCTAAGTTTAAACTTAGCTTTACTCTTTATTAATTATTTCCATTTTCTTTATTAATATTAAATTTATTTATTGTTTGTCTAAGATCTAAGGATAATTTTTCTAAATTTTCAGCAGCGGTAACTACTTCTCTAAATTTAGTTCTTTGTTCTTCACTAGATGCACTTACTTCTTCCGTTGAAGCTGCTGCTTCTTCTGAAACTGCTGATATTCCTTGTATCTTATCAATAAAACCATCTTTAGCTTCATTAACTTTAGTTAATGTATCATTTACACTATTTATATTATTTTGAAGACCTTTAATTGCATTGTTTATTTCATCAAAAGTCTCATTAGTATTTTCGACTTTCTCTAATGTCTTTTCACTTAAATCTTTAGATAGTGTAATTTCTTTAATAACCATCTTAATATCTTCTAAATTAGTATTTATAACTTTTTCAACTTCTTCTGCAGAACTTGAAGATTGCTCTGCTAACTTTCTTACTTCTTCTGCAACTACTGCAAAACCACGTCCAGCTTCCCCAGCTCTAGCTGCTTCAATACTTGCATTTAATGCTAATAAATTAGTTTTACTAGTAATTTCTTTTATGGCATCAATTATTGCTCTAATTCTGTTAGAATTCTCTCCTAGTGCTTCCGCTTTAGCTGCTACATTAATTATAGCTCTATTATTTTCACTGAAGGAATAAGTAAGTCCTTCAACCATTTCTTTACCGCTACTAACAAAGCTTTCAACTTCTTCGCTTTCTTCTAATACATCATTAGAATAATTTAATATTTCACTTATGTTATTTCCTAAATCCATGGATAAAGCTACACTTTCTTCAAGCATTATAGATTGCTCATTAGCTCCCTGCGCTACTTGTTCTACTGCATTAGATATATCACTAGCTACCGTTTCTGAAAATTCTACAGTATTAGTTAGGTCCACTGATGCTTTAGATAAGTGCTCTGAAGTGTTAACAATGTTATTTATTATCTTTTCCATATCATTCATAAGTTCGTTACTGGCATTTCCTATTTCTACAATTTCCATAGTCTTAACTTTATTTAAACTAATTCTTTTAGTAAAATCTCCATCCTTTGCAGCTTTAAGAATACTTACTAAATGCTTCATAACTTTAGCTAAATTTTTTGAATATACCATAGGTGCTCCTGATGAAAAAATTATAATTATTATTACTGCCAGTATAGGTATAGCCAATTTGTTGAATATTTTACTATTTATTTCTGAATTTCTTATAAATCCAAAAGAAGTATATCCTAGTTCCTTATTTTCTACCTTAACTGCATGATAATTTACATTATCAAAAGTTACATCCATGATATCGTTATCAAGTATTCCTTTACTCCATTCTTCATCATTTAAATTTTTTCCTATCAATTCTTCATTGTCACTAGCAATTATGCTTCCATTTTTATAAGCAACTATATTAAATCCATCTTTTCCTATTTTCATTTTAGAAACTTTTTCGGAAATTTTACCCAGATCCATATCTATTGCTACAACTCCAGCTAATTTATTATTATCATCTTTTAATGCCTTTGACAAAGTCAGTATTATTTTACCTGAGCTGTGATCATTATACGGAGTACCTACATATAATAAATTTTCATCCTTCATAGCTTCCGTATACCATGGTCTTTCATTTAAATTAAAGCTACTATCTACTTCATCTGGTGGATAGCAATAAAGTTTTGTCTTTTCATTAAAAGCATAAACTGAAAAAATATTATCTTTAATTTCCTCTATGTTTTTGAAGCTTTCCACTGCCTTGTTTTCATTTCCTTGTTTAGTATAAAGGTTTCTAATATGAGATTCACTTGATAATAATTTGATAAAATTACTATTAGAATCAATTATTTCCTCTATTTCGTCATTTATTGCTCTTACAGAAGCAGATGCAACAATCATATACTCATTCATAACACTATCATAAATTGTTTTTGTTGTAGCTACTCCTAAGATAATAATAGGAATTACACATGTAATTACCAGCATTAGTGAGAGTTGCTTTTTAATACTCACTAATTTAAATTTCTTCTCTTTTTTCCTTTTCATATTCTCTCCCCCTAGTTTAATGTGCCTATCACTTAATAAGTATAATTAATTTGACATAATTTTTCAACAAATTACATATATCTAAATGTTATAACTTTATTTATTAAAAATAATTACATATTTACTTCATACTATATGTTTTTTAGACATAATTTTAATAACATTAATTATTTTCTGTATTTATACTATTATTCTATTTTATACTAATATATATTGTAAATTCTTATAGATATTGTTCCATTTTAATTATTAAATTCTGAAATTATATTGAGTTAATTTATACAAAATAACTGCTGATATTATCATCAGCAGTTATTTCTTAACTTATTTTGAATTTACTAATTACACCCTTAAGTTTTTCTGATAACAATTCTAAGTTTTCTGCTGATAGTACTACTTGTCCAAATCTATTCTTTTGTTCTTCACTAGATGCACTTACTTCTTCTGAAGATGCTGCTGCTTCTTCTGCCACTGCTGAAATATTTTGTATTCTTCCTATAAGTCCATCTTTAGTACTATTTATATTTATTAAAGTTTCATTAACTCCATTTATATTTTTCTGAAGAAGTTTTATTGAAGAATTTATTTCTTCAAAGGTTTTAAAAGTATTTTCAACTTTACTTGAAGTTTTTTCTGTAATCTCTTTTGATATTGTTACTCCATTAATAACCTTATCTATATCACTAATATTTTCTTTTATTACTTTTTCTATTTCTTCAGCAGAAATTGTAGATTGCTCTGCTAGCTTTTTTACTTCATTAGCAACTACTGCAAAGCCATGTCCTGCCTCACCTGCTCGTGCAGCTTCTATACTAGCATTTAGTGCAAGTAAATTAGTTTTATTTGTTATAGATTTTATTGCATCTATAATAATATTAATCTTCTTAGAATTTTCCTGTAAAGTTTTTGCTTTATTTACAGTATCAATTACTGCTTCAGTATTTTCTTTAAACATTTCATCAAAATCTTGTATAACTTCTTTTCCATTAAAAATAAGTTTTTCTGCTTCTTCGCATTGATTCATTACATCTTCTGAATATGATACTATATTACTGATATCTTCGCCTAAATTAATGGTAAGAGAAACATTTTCATCTAACATTATTGACTGTTCATTTGCTCCTTGTGCCATTTGTGACACAGCACTTGAAATATCACTATTAGCAACTCTTGAGTCTTTAACTATATTTGTTAATGTACTTGACGCTTCTGATAAATGTTTGGAAGCATCCTTCACACTTTCAAGCAATGATACCATATCATCCATCATACTATTTACCACATTAGAAATTTCTTTAACCTCTTTGGTCACTATTCCTTTGGTAGTTATACGAGCTGTAAAGTCTCCATTCCTAGTACGAGCTAAAGTATTTACCAAATTATTTATCACTCTAACAAATTTTGAAGAAAAAATAGTGACAACAGTAAGTGAAAATATAAGTATAAAAACTATTAATATTATAGACGTCCATAAAGCTTTACCTATTTGTCCCTTAATTTCATTGGTAGAACTAAATCCATAAGTTGTATAACCTAATTCTCCATTTGTATATTTTTGAATATAGTAATTATTATTTTCAAATTTAAACAAATCCAAATTTTCAGAAGTGATAAGATCTTTTGCCCACTGTTCCTTCGATAATTCTTTACCTATCAATTCTTCCTTATTACTAGCAACTACACTTTCATCTTTATAAGTAACTAAAATAAATCCTTCATTGCCAATTGAACTAGAAGTAACCTTTTCTGATAAATCTGTAAGATCAATATCCATTGCCATTACACCAATTAAATCTCCATTTTTATCTACTACTTTTTTTGAGATAGTAAAGACTTGTTTGCCAGTAAAAGCATCTATATACGGCTTTGATATCACTAAGTTCTTTTCGCCCTTTGCATTGGTATACCATTCACGAGAATTGGGATCATAATTTGAATCTAATTCCACTTTAGGATAAAGATATAATTCCTTCTTTTCATTAGCAAAATATATGGATAATACATCATTACTATTTGCTTTTACATTCATAAAAGTATTGAAAACTAGACTTTTATTTTTCTCACCTTTAAATCCATTTTGTATATTTTCTTCTTCTGAAAGAATATTTATTAAGTTACTATTAAAATTAATAATATTCTCTATTTCTTTTCCTACATCCTCAATTTTATTAGCAGTTGCTATAATATACTCATTATTTGCACTATTATAAACTACCTTAGTAGTGCTTATACCTAAAATGATTATAGGAATTAAAGATATAAATAATATTAAAATTAAAAGTTCATTTCTTAAACTTAAATTTAATCCTAAAGTCAATTTTTTCTTTTCTTTTTGTTTTCTAGTTTTAATCTTCATCTAAAGTCCTCCTTTATCTCATATGTTATTTTTCGTATGATTATACTTTTTCTTTAAATAAAATTAAATTGTTACTATATAGTTCTGTAATTTTCAACAATGTTTTTACATTTCATTACAAAAACAATAAATATAATAATTCCTATATAATGAATTTACAAAAATACTAGAAACTTGTGTTTCATAAGCTCTTAAATTGTATTAAAACAATATATTATTTCAGTAAATTAAAAAAGTAAGAGGCGGTCTCTTTTGAGACAGCCTCCAAAAAACTATGCTTTTTTCTTTTTAATTATAACTCTATAAGTTTCTATTAATAAAATTAGTGCTAATATTAATAATATTACAGCAAATACCCCTAATACTATATTTGACGTAGCTGCAGTAAAATATTGGCGTATTAGCATTGTTAATGATGTCAATGTAACTATAAACATAAATATCATAGGTATTAAAGCCATAGTATATTTTTTCCCTATACTGGATAACCAAGCTGAAACTGCTAATAAAGAAAGAGCCGCTAATAGTTGATTTGCTGATCCAAATATAGGCCAAATTTTATTGTATCCATAAGCTAATAATAAAATTGATGCTCCTATGGTAGCAAATGTAGCAAAATATTTATTGCTACCTAAACTCTTACTTTCTTTTTCTTTGTCAAAGAATTCTTGGAATATATACCTTCCAATCCTTGTTGCTGTATCAAGACTAGTTAATGCAAAAGCTGAAAAAGTAAGCATAGTAAATACCTTACCTATCTGAAGTGGTAATCCAAAACTATTCATAAATACAGATAATCCGTTTGCAAATACTACTGAAGGAGCTCCCTCAGAATTTGCTAAATATCCAACAGTTATTAAGGCTATAATTGCCACAAGACCTTCAATGAGCATGGAACCATAACCTATTAATTTGGCGTCAGATTCTTTATCAATTTGCTTTGATGAGGTTCCTGACCCTATAAGAGAGTGAAATCCTGATACTGCTCCACAAGCAACAGTTACAAATAAGAATGGAAATAGTGTTTGATTATTAACCTTAAAACCACTAAAAGCAGGTATTGCCATTGAAGGTCTATAAATCAATATTCCTAGTACTCCTCCTATAATCATTGCATATAAAAGAAATGAGCACAAATAATCCCTAGGTTGTAGTAATATCCATACTGGTAAAGTAGATGCCAAGGTTATATATATAATTAATACTATATTCCATTGAAATTTTGTTAATTTTATAAAAGGAAACATATATCCAAGCCATATACAGAAAAATAAAAGTATAACTCCAATTAATGTGGAAATTCCAAGCTTAGATCCTTTTCTATAAACAGCAAATCCAAAAGCCATTGATATGAATATAAAAAGTATAGATGCTGTTCCTGCTTGTGCTCCTATTAAATTATTGGGATCATAAGCAAAAGTTGAAGCACAAATATCAGTAAAAGCAGCTACTATTAATACAATAGTAGACCATGCAAAAATGTTGTATAGTATTTTACCTTTATTACCTAAATTGGTTTTAATTATTTCTCCTATAGTTTTTCCATCATGTCTTATAGATGCAAATAAGGCACTATAATCATGAACACCTCCTACAAATACACTCCCAACTAATATCCATAAGTATACAGGAATCCATCCAAAAACTGATGCTAATATTGGTCCAGTTATGGGTCCTGCACCTGCAATTGAAGAAAAGTGATGTCCTAATAGCACTTTAGAATTTGATGGCACATAATCCATATTGTCAAACTTAGTATGAGCTGGTGTTTTTCTATTAACATCAATACCCCATTTTTTAGTTAACCATGCACCATAGGTTACATAAGCTATTAAGAATACTATAATTGAAATAACTAATAATAACAGTGCGTTCATTTATAGCCTCCTTTATTTATTACTTAAGGTGTGTAAATACACCTTATAGTCGTCTTTAGCAGCTTTGTTAGTTATAATCTTACTACTAGATAAATCTATAACTACAAGCTTTATGGTACTCCAACCATGAAGTGTAAACTTATAATACTTATTGTATTTGAATTTTTTTGTATAATCCCAAATATCCTTGGAGGTATTAGCTTTGCTAATTATAATTCCTGTTATTATAGAACTTTTGTGTTCTCCATTTGGATTTACTAGCTTTATAGTCATATCTTTTAGATAATGTGAAAATTCTACTAAATCCTGATATTTTAAATCATCATAGCCCTGTATTAAGCAATGTTCATATACTTCGAATTTATCTATAACATCATTTTTAGTCAGAAAGGTTCTTCCACCTATATCTTTATATTTTCCATATAAATTTAACTTTTTATCAAAAATTACTACATCTTTGTGAAGTTCGAAGTTCTTTCTAAATATTTCACTTAGATTATCTAAATATAACTGTAAATCCATAAATATCCCCCAAAATTTTATTACATTACCTAATATTTATACAATTAAGAATTGACTATTGACAATGGAGAATTATTGATACTTCTCTCATAAGAGAGAAGTTTGAATTTATCTCTTTTTAAAGTGCATAGTCACTTTTATCGAAAAGCCTATTTGAAGAAATTAGTTTGATCAAAACTAATTTCAACCTTAATTCTCAATCGTCCATTTTCAATTCTCAATTAAATAAATATAATATACCTATATTAAAATATACTCATTAGAAACTTGATTTAAAACTATATATTATAAAAATTATATAAATATACAGTTTTTATATAAATTATCATATATATATATGTCTTTAAAAAAGTACACTCTTTTAAAATAAATAATCTATTTTTTATATTTATTACAAAAAATAAATGCTGATAGAAAACTCTATCAGCATTAAATATATAAATTATGTTTGTATTTGTGTTGGTATTAATATGTTGTTTAATTCTTTTACAGTAATATTAAAATAATTGCTACCTGTGTCTAATGGTTTAATTTGAGATATAACATAATCATCCTTAAGTAAAAACATCAAATCATCTGATTTATTCTTGTCTTTTGGTATAATAAGTGCAAAGGAATTATTAGGTACCAAAATATTATCTTCTTCGATTAGTGCAGCACACAACTCTCCTTTAATAAAATTTTGTTTTAAAGAAAAAATAATATCACCTTTTCTAGTTATGTTAACATTTTCATATAACATACTAAAATTTTCTACAGGCTTAGTATTAATTATTCTTTGTTTAAAAATATCAATACAACTCTCATCAATTAACTTATAACTACTATTAATTTCTGTAGTTTCCTTTAAAGTCCTGCTAGATAAATTAATGTCTGCAATCTGGTACAAATAACAGGTTTCACAATTAATATCCATCCTTATCCCCCTAAAGAAAATATTCAAATTTCTATAATAATTATATACTATTTTTATTCGCAAATTCATTAATAACTTATAGTTTTATCATAAAATTTATTATTTCTAATATTTTCGTAAAAAAATATAATACCACTTTATTTTTATATCTTTATTATACAAAAAATTCCTTAATGTTACTTATCAAAAAAATCAAAGTTACCAATGAGTTTTATATTGATAACCTTGATTTTAAAATAATTTTATATTTCCTTTTCTAACATGTCTAATAACATATCGAATCTTTTTATAGTATCTTCTAGTGGTTTTGGCGTTGTCATATCAACACCTGCATTTTTAAGTATGTTTATTGGATAATCACTACTTCCTGCTTTTAAAAAGCCTTTAAATCTTTCTACCTCTTGGGCTCCTCCATTTATTATCATTTGTGAAAATGAATTTGCTGCTGCAAAACCTGTTACATATTGATAAACGTAGAAATCTCTATAGAAATGAGGAATTCTTGACCATTCCATATCTATTTCACTATCTACAACCATATCTTTTCCAAAGTATTTTACATTTAAATCATGATATATACTACACAAATCGTCGCTAGACAATGCTTCTCCTGCTTCTATTTTTTCATGGGTAATAAGTTCAAATTCAGCAAACATTGTTTGTCTAAAAACAGTAGTTCTTATACTCTCCAGCTGTTCATTAATCAAGTATAATTTTTTAATTTTATCTTCTTCTTTTTTTATTAAATAATCCATGAGTATGCATTCATTAGTTATAGAAGCAACTTCAGCACAAAACAATACATAATCTGCATAAATATATGGCTGATTTTTCTTTGAATAATAAGAGTGTATAGAATGCCCCATTTCATGAGCAAGTGTAGAAACATCATTTATTTGATTATTATAATTTAAAAGCACATATGGCATGCTATTATAACTTCCACTAGAATAAGCTCCGCCTCTTTTTCCTTTGTTTTCATATACATCAATCCATCTATCTTTTATGCCTTCTTTAAATATATTTAGATATTCCTCTCCCATTGGTTTTAGTGCTTCAATACAAATTTTTACTCCTTCTTCATAAGGTATGTCAAATTTAGGAGTCTCTATATTAGGTACATATAAATCGTACATATGAATTTCATCCAACTTTAACAATTTCTTTTTAAGTGACACATACCTATGAAGAGATTTTAAATTATTGTTGATAGTATCTATTACATTATGATAAACCTCAAGAGGAATTTTATTTGGCTTCAATGAACTTTCTAGTGAAGAATTGTAATTTCTAGCTTTTGACTTAAATATAAAACTTTTATGTGAAGACGTATAAGTAGTGGCTAAAGTATTTTTATATTTTTTATATGTGCCAAATAAACCGTTAAAAGCCTCCTGTCTAACTCTTCTATTTTTTGATCTTATAAATACGGAATAATTTCCTTCTGTAAGTTCAATTGAATAATTATTTTCATCTTGTATTACAGGAAAAGTCATATCTGCATTGGTTAGCATATTAAATATATTTCCTGGAGCTGATAGTGAATTTTCTGCAGATGCTAATAATTTTTCCCCTTCTTCACTAAGTATATGAGGTTTTTGTTCTAAAATAGCCTTCAAATATTTTTCATAAAGTTTTAATGGCTCTAACTCATCTATAGCCTTGTTAATATCCTCTTCACTTAAAGTTAATATTTCCGGTACAAAGAAAGAGGTTATACTATTTACCTCTGTAAGGTAAGCTCTTATTCTATCTAAAAGAACTTGATACTTAGTATTTGCTGTATTTTCATCACTTCTAAGATGAGCATATACATATAAATCCTCTACTAAGTTTGAAACTTTAACATAACTTTCTAAATATCCTAAAAGCATATTAGGATCCTTCAATTTCCCTTTATAGTCTAATAATTTAGGTGCTATTTCTTTTGCTTTAATAAAGTCTGATTCCCAAGCTTTCTCGTCCAAATACATTTTTTCAACATTCCATTTGTACTTTTCAGGAACTTCTTCTCTAATTTTTAACTTTTTTACTTCGCTCATGGTTCCCTCCCAATTATTTAGACTATGTTTTTATTTTTATTATTAATTATGATTTAATTGCTATAATGCTTATAAAGAGTAATAATATTTTAAAACATAGTCATTATTTTAGATTTAATATAATTTTATATTAACACATATTTACAAAACTTTAATAAAATCCTTTAAACATTCTGTAATTTTCTTTTAATAAATTTTCCATAACTCTTTTTATCTATAAATTGATTGCCTTTACTATTATCTCTCCTCTTACCATAGTTAATACAGGATATCCTTATTTGCTATTATTACTCCTATGTCTAAATTAAAATGGGTATGAACGCTGATACCACCTAGAATTATATATTTTCCACTAGCATCAATAATCTCATCATAATTTCTTTTAAGTTCACTCTATAATTTCTTATAACGAGAAAAGAAAAGTGTACAATCACTTTTCTTGAAAATTCTTAAAAAAATTATTTAAGGTAAGACTAATATAATCTTAATTGTGAATTATAAAATCTATATTTAGATCACCTAGTAAATTTTTATTTATTTTTATATTGTAAATAATTTAGTTTAAAACTGTGTCATACAGATTGGTTTTTCATCTGATGAAAATATTTCATTTAATACTTTTAAATACTCTACATTTGAAATTTTAATTTTTCCATATCTATAAAGACTATTAATATCTACAACACATGTAATAAGCGATGAAAAATCTGAAACATCCATCATAAGTTCTACGTCAAAATCTTTATTTTTATTTAAAGTGGCTTTTCCGTCATTAAAATGAATTATATAACTTCCATTATTTTCTTTTATAAGAGTATCGGTAATCGTTAGTTTAAGTCTGCAATCTTGATTTTTAAAGTTATGCCTTTCTAAATCCTTGAAAAGTTTAGATACATCTATTACTCTGTACATTATTCCCGTTCCTTGCCTACTGCATTGATGATATACACCAGTAAGTATTATATCTGCCCCATCTCTTGGATCTTCTAAAGCAAATCTAAAATTTTCATCTTGAGTATTAAAAAGTATATATCTTATTTGATCATTTTGACTATTAAAGAATGTCATAAACTCAAGGAATACTTCTGGATCTTCATAAAGGAATTCTTTTATAACCATATCATTAATTGTAAAAGCCTCTGTATCCCCTTTTTTAAATTCAAAAACCACATAACCCTTTATTTCATCTTTAACTCTGTATGCTAAAATTTTATTTGAAGCATTATCAAATAAAATTTTAAATTCATAATCATGTTTTTCAATTAGTCCATTAGTTTTCATTACCATTTTATTATAAAAATTACAAAGCTCATGTACATCTTCAATATTTAAAAATTGAATGTGTGCCTTACTTGTACCCTTTGGTAAATTGCAAGGTTTTACCCTAAATTGATTAATACTTGTACCAAATCCAAAGCCCATCTTTTTATAAAAGTCTGGTCTGAAAGGATATAGTAATGCCATGGAAACCCCTTGATTTCTGTAATGACAGATAAAATCTTTAATAATATCTATTGCAACCTTTTCTTTTTTATGAATTAAATCAACAGCAATACACCCTACTCCACCAGCTTTAATTTTTTGACTTAATAAATTCATATTGAAATCGTGATATCTCATTCCTCCAAGAAGTGCTGAATCTTCAAATACTCCATAGAAATTAACGTTTTGCCTTTCATTTTGAACCTTGATAATATTATCTTTAAACCTATCCTTATCTTCCTTTGTAAATATTCCATTAGCGGGGTATGCATTAGCTACTATTTCTACAAAACTTTCTATATGACATTCTTCTAATTTTTTTATTACGTGCATATCATTTTCATTGGAATATCTATATTATTAAGAATCCAATGATATTCACCTCCATTTATATTTTTTAACTGCACACAACATAATTTATATGAATACTTATTATAATTAGAAAATTATGTTTATATATGAATATCCTTTTGCTTTTAAGCACATACTCATTTTTAGCAACTAAAATTAGTAATTTGTATCCAATTATCTTCCTTAAATTCTAAATATATCTCTTTTTATCACTTTTAATATATTCTCATTAATAATTGCTTATATATCTTTGTGTAAATGGGCATACCTCTATACATTTGCCACATAATGAGATTTCAGCTCCTACTTGTTCTTTTGATAATTCTCTAGCTTTTTGTCTGCAGCTAAAAGGATTTATTAATTCGTCTCTTTCTAATTTTATATTCCATAGCTGTCCCTTAATTGTTTCAGCTGGGCATGATAACCTACATTTCTCACATCTGCCACATCTGGATTCATTAATTGGACTATTGGTTTCAAGTGGCATATTGGTCAAAACTGAAGAAATACGTATAGCTGATCCATATTCAGGTGTAATTAATAATGCATTTTTACATATCCAACCTAACCCTGCCCTTGTAGCTACAGTTTTATGTGGTAATAGTGTAGCTAAATTATCATCACTAGTAACATAAGTGGATGTTTGTCCTATTGCATCATAACCCAAGTTTTCTATATAGCTAACACAAGCTATAGCAATTTCATCCAAAGCATTATTTATTCTCTTGTACTCCTCCCAATATTCTTTTGTTGGTCCATATTCAATTTCTCTTATAATTTTAGTATTTAATTTAATTCCAAAGGATATGCCATAGTCCATACTCTTACGTGCTTCAATATCAATATCTCTCAAATCTGCAAATCCAACTAAAGATGCTCCAAGAGTTTCTAAATATTTCTTTAAAAAATTTTTATTCATACTTCACCTCAATTATTCATATTAATAATAACATTTTCTAAGACTTTCTTACTTTTATCCATAACATAAATTCATTAACTATGTCTTTTTTATCTCACTTTAAAAATCTCAATCTTTCCGTGATAATAAAAATTTTCTTCACATTGCTATAATATAATAATATTACTTAAATAAATAGTGCCCTACATATTCTAAGTACATATCCCCATAGAAAAAATCTCTACTTTTTATAATTTCTAATATTTGTTCTTTAGTCATTAATTTAACTTCACTTACTTCTCCTTGCTGAGGAATAACTTCATTAATATCAATTTCCTGTCTAAAATAATAAATATCTGCAATCCAAGGACTTTTAGTATCAAATCTAATCCTTCTAAGTAATCCTCCATTTTCTACTTTTAACTCTATTCCTAACTCTTCTTTAACTTCTCTTAAAGCTGCTTCTAAACTTTCTTCTCCTGCAATAACTGAACCACCTACTGTTTCCCATTTGTTTGCATTAGTTTTGTTTGGGCTTCTTCTTGATTATAATTATAACACTTAGAAATAAAATTATATAATTAAAAACTGCTAAAGATTTATTTAAAATCTTTAGCAGTTTTTAAGTCATCTACACTTAATATTTTGGAAAACATATTTCAATATTTACTTTATAAAGCTTCTTTATACTTAAATCATAAATATTTAAATGCTTAGTTATTCGAATAGAGGTATCTAACTTTTCTTTGCTCTTAAAGCCTTTCTCATCCACAAAATCTTAAATTTCTTGTCTGCTATCTCTCCCTCATAAGTATCAAATTCTTTAAAACCTGATCTTTCATATGCTTTTATTGCTCTCTTATTAAATTCTGCCACTCCTAATCTAACATAATCTCCTTTATAATTATGATGATTGGTTGCAAAATCTACACATTCTGATACATATTCACTACCCAATCCTTTTCCAGTTAGATCCGGCCTTAGACCAAAGCCTATCCACATCTCATAAATTTTATTTAGATTATCTTTTACTGTTTTTATGTCTACATATCCATCGTCTTCAGAACTTCCATCAACCTCTTCAAAAAATTCTATAGTAAGCTCCCCTATTAAATTATTATTCTCATCTAAAGCTGCAAATTTTCCGAAACCCCAGTATTCTTCTTCTAATAACGACTCTTCTTCATTGCAGTAATCATATACAGAATATTCGCCTTCATATTTCCAATTGTTAATCATCTCTCCTGCATACTCTTTGTTCATTGAAATAAACTTATATTTCATCTTCTCTCCTCCAATTATATTCATACTCTACACTTGCTTTATATTTTGTAAAACCTTCTCTAAGATATAGATTTAATGCACTCTCATTTTCTATATCTACACAGAGCATAGCCTTAGGCATTCCTTTACTTCTTCCATAGCCTATTGCTGCTCTTAATAAATTTCTACCTATCCCTTTTCCTCTATACTCTGGATTTACACACACAACAGATATGTATGTATATTTTTCTCCTGCTTCAAATTCCACTGAAGCACGTATAGTTCCTATAGGTTCCTCATTATAATAAAGTAACATCATTCCATCTTCTAAATGGCAATGTGGCTCGCTCTTCCAATATAAACAAACATTTTCTGGTGTTCTTGGAGAATCCTCTGGAAATCCAATATTTCTAACCTTACACCACTCCATTTCATCCCTATTTTCTTTAAAAGTCCTTAACTCATATCCCTCTGGAAAAGTAGCTTTAGGAACTTCTCTATCCTCTCTAATCATAGTAAAACTATATCCACCTAACTTAAATTGTAAAGCTGTTAATATTTCAGCCATAACCTCATTCTTTTGATCTATATATATAAATATTTTATCTATGCCTTCTATTTCTTCCAATATTGCTCTAAGCATAATCTTATAATTATCTATTTTATTTTCAATGCTATGAAATATCCTTAATCTACCCATTCCTCCCTGTTTATAGAAGTCATCTAAAATGAGGGAAATCACCCCTTTAATATTATTATCACTCACTAATATATAAGTTGGATTTTCTTTATTAATCTCAAAACTCTCTAAATCTATATCACTTAATCCTTCATCATTAGGATCCCCTCTATACTTCTTACAATACTCAATAAAGTCTTCAACCATTTCATCTCTTAATCTTTCAACCTTCATGACTCTTCCCCTCCATTATCTATATTTATGAAAATATTACCATTTATCACTCTAATCTTATATATCCAAAATAATTCTGTATTAAAGTTGAGCAGAGAGATTTACTTTGACATTTAACCATAAGAATTAGTATTATTTTAAAACAGCATCTCAATTTAAAATAGAAAAACCTATAAACGCAGTATCTTCTCTACGTTTATAGGTTATTAATTTAAATGACCTTTACTCAAACTGTGAATAATATAATTGGCTATAAAAGCCCTTTTCTCTTATTAAACCCTTATGATTTCCCTGCTCTATTATGTTACCATCCTTTACTACTAATATATGGTCAGCACTTTTTATAGTAGAAAGCCTATGTGCTATAACAAAGCATGTTTTACCTTTCATAAGATTTCTCATAGCCTGCTGAATTTGTATTTCCGTTCTTGTATCAACGTTAGAGGTTGCCTCATCTAAAATAAGCATTTTAGAATCTAAAAGCATGGCTCTGGCTATTGTTAGCAACTGCTTTTGACCTTTGGATATATTAGTTCCATCATCTGTAAGAATTGTATCATATCCATTTGGAAGTCTTTTTATATAAGAGTGAATTTTGGCTGCCTTAGCTGCGTTTATTACATCTTCTAAGGTAACATTTTCACTACCATAAGCAATATTTTCAAAGATAGTTCCTTGAAATAGCCAAGTATCCTGTAGTACCATAGCATAGGATTTTCTAAGACTTTCCCTTGTTATGTCCCTTATCTCCATCTCATCTACATAGATACTTCCATGGTTTACATCATAAAATCTCATAAGAAGATTAATCAATGTAGTTTTTCCTGCCCCAGTAGGTCCAACAATGGCAACCATATTTCCGGATGGTGCCTCCATACTAAGATTTTTAAGAATTATTTTATCTGCTGTATATCCAAAGGATATATTATCAACTTTTACATCACCATGAACATGTAAAAGTTCCTTGGCATCTTCTTTATCTCTCTCTTCTGCCAGCTCATCCATAAGCTGAAAAATTCTTTCTGCTGCTGCTAGTGAAGATTGAAACTCTCCTACAATATTTGCAGATTCATTGATAGGTCCAGAAAATTTCCTAGAATATAATACAAATGAAGAAATATTTCCTAGACTCATTTGATTATGTAAGTACATGATTGCACCAAATATACTAATTAATGTTAAAGATAAATTGTTCATAAAATTAACTGATGGTCCAACCATAGAACCATAATAATCTGCACGATAATAAGCATTCACTGCATCTTCATTCTTTCTTCTAAATTTATCCTTGGTATTCTCCTCTTGATTATATGCCCTTAATGTCTTCTGTCCTGATACAAATTCCTCAACCATTCCATTTAGTTCTCCAAGCTTTCTTGAACGATTACGAAACATAGGTCTTGTAATTTTTGTCATCCTCTTTGTGAGTATAATAGATAACGGAACTGTAAATACAAAAACTAATACTAGCTTTGTGGATATCATAACCATAGAAATAAATGATACAACTACTGTAATAATACTTCCACAAATGGTAACTAAATCTGCTGTTAAAGATGCATTTAGGGTATCAATATCATAGGAAATTTTACTTATAATATCTCCTGTAGCATGGGTATCAAAATACCCTACAGGAAGTGAAAGTAAATGATCAAATAAGTCCTTCCTTAATTTATAGGATATCCTCTTACTAACCTCCAGCATAATCACTGATAAAATATAGGCTAAAATAGAGGATATTATATAAAATATAATCATAAGTCCACAGTAATAATATACTTTGCTAAAGTTTACCGCACCATTTCCCAGTTCAATGCTATCTATGGCATATCCTGATAGCATAGGACCCATTAATGCAAATAAATTACTTCCAATAGACAGTAGAACCGCAATAATTATTAATGCCTTATATTCTAAAAGATAGGACATTATTCTTCTTAAAGCATGAATCTTATTCTTTTTCATAATTACAACATGCCCTCCTTGTTCCATGTAAACTGCTTTAGGGTATTTTCTTACTTAAAGGAATTTACTCCTCTAGTTGTGACTCACTAATTTCTCTGTATATATCACAACTTTCTATAAGTTCCTGGTGGGTTCCATAGCCCACTATCTCTCCATCCTCCAAAACACAGATATGGTCAGAAGACATAATAGAGCTAATTCTTTGAGCAATCATTATAGTTGTGGTTTCCTTAAAATGATTTTGAAGTTCCTTTCGTAACGATGCATCTGTTTTATAATCTAATGCACTAGAAGAGTCATCTAGGATTAAAATCTCGGGATGTGCTGCAAGCGCTCTTGAAATTAGTAATCTTTGCTTTTGTCCACCACTTAAATCTACACCTCTTACTGCTACTTTAGTTTGAAATCCCTCTGTCTTTCCTTCTATGAACTCAGTAGCCATTGCATATTCTGACGCTGCCTTTATCTCAGCTTCACTTATATCTCTTCCAAATCGAATATTTTCAAATAGGGTATCTGTGCTAATAAAGTCATTTTGAAATACAACTCCAAATTTTTCTCTTAATACCTTCATATCAATTGATCGTACATCTTCTCCATTAATTCTAATTGCCCCTTGATCCACATCATAAAACCTCATTAATAGTTTAACTATAGTAGACTTTCCAGAGCCTGTAGCTCCAATAATACCCAATGTTTCTCCTTTTTTAATACCAAAGCTTATATTATTTATATTACTTTCCTTATGATTATAAGAAAAAGATACATTATCAAATTCTATAGCATATCCATTATCTATCTTTGGTATATCTTTAATTACAAGCTCCTCTTCAGCATTTAAAATCTCATTTATACGTTTTGCTGAAGCACTTGCTTTTGAATAATTGGTGAAAACCCTAGAAATAAATAAAAGAGCATTTAAAATTAATGTAACATAGGTTAAAAATGCAACAATTACTCCTGGCTTCATAACTCCACTATTTACTCTATAGGCTCCTGCTAAAATAACTAGTACTGTTCCAAGGTTTAAGCATAGATTCATAACTGGATTTAAAACAGCCATCACCATTCCAGTCTTTTTTTCTTGCTCTACAGCAGCTTTATTACGATAATCAAATTTTTCTCTTTCATAATCTTCCTTTGATAAAGCTTTAATAACTCGTATTCCTGTCACATCTTCCCGTACAACCCTTACAAAATCATCTATCTTTTTTTGGACAATAGAATACATTGGAATTCCTACTTTTGAAACATATGTAACTGCTAAAAATATAATAGGCATCACTGAAATCATAACTAAAGTAAGTATTGGATCTAGTGTAAAAGTAATAATTATACCACCTATGAGTAAGATAGGTGCTCTTACTCCAATTCTTTGCATCATACCTAGCATCTGGTGAATGTTATATGTATCAGAGGTAACTCTTGAAATTAAAGAAGGTAATGTAAAGTAATCTACTTGATTATTAGAAAGATAAGTTATCTTAGAAAATAAATCATTTCTTACACGTTCCGTTGTATCTCTTGCAACTTTAGATGCCATCCTATTGGCTATAATGTTAAATGCTACTGCAATAATGGAGCATAAAAGCATAAGTCCACCCCAAATAAGAATTGGTTGTACCTGTTTTAATGGGATAATCTCATCAATCATATAGGATAATATCCAAGGAAGTGCCAGTTCTACAATGGTACCTGTAAATTTTATGGCAAGTCCAATACTCATTCGAAAAATATATGGTTTTAGATATTTAAATATTTGCTTCATTTTTATTTCCACCTAATACATAATTATATATTTAAAGTAAAATTTGCTTCTTAATATATTATACACTTATATTTCATAAAAATCGATTTTAACGCAAGAAAAAATTCCGAAAGACCTAAGAAAAAAGAACTTTTCATAGAAGAAAAATATAAATGCCTTAAGGTAAAAATAATTTACTAAAAGCCAAGAAGGAACTCTTAAAAAAGCTCCATATACTAAAAAGGAGGATGTTACAAAAAATAAGTTTATCTATCTAACAGAAATTTAATCTAACTAATTTAGTAGCGAAAAATATAAATTAAATTTAAAAAAGATGACTCCTGTTCAATACAGAAATCATCTTCTTAACCTATTTTAAGCTTTTAATTTTTCTTTGACAAAGGGTATATTTTAAAGGTCTTTTTTTACTAACTAACTATTTTCTTATCCGTTTAAGACCATTCCGTTACTTCATCTTTAAGTTCAGGTATAGAATTGCTAGTGAATATAGGATCTTTTATACCTGCTCTCTTCTGATTTTTGTAATCTTCTAGAGCTTTTAATGCAATTTTGCTTAATAGTACAATAGCAATTAAGTTTACTATAGCCATGAGTCCCATGAATACATCAGCTAAATTCCAAACTATATCCATGCTGACAATAGATCCAAAGAACACCATTGCACCAACAAAAACTCTATAAAGCTGTAAATAAATTTTCTTATCTGTTATAAATTGAATATTGGTTTCACCATAATAATAATTTCCAACTATAGAACTAAAAGCAAATAGTAATATACATACGGAAATAAATATTCCTCCCCAAGATCCTACTTGATTATTAAGGGCTATTTGAGTAAGTTCTATACCTTTAACTGAGCCGTCAAGTGGAGCACCTGATAATAATATCATGAATGCTGTACAACTGCAAATTATTATAGTATCAGTAAAAACTCCAAGGGTTTGTATAAAACCTTGCTTAACTGGATGGGATACTGTAGCAGCTGCAGCAGCATTAGGCGCAGAACCCATACCAGCTTCATTTGAAAACAGCCCTCTCTTTATACCTTGCATTAAGGCTGTTCCAATTCCACCACCAACAACTTCATTAATACCAAAGGCATTTTCAAAAATCATTGATAATACTGAAGGAATTGCTGAAAAGTTTTTAACAACTATAAATAATGCAACTATTATATAAAAAATAGCCATAACAGGAACTAAAACACTTGAAACTTTTGCAATTCTATTGACTCCTCCAAAAATAATGGCAATAGTAAGCATTGTTAAGATAGCTCCTACAACAGTTTTATTAAATCCAAAAGAACGGTATAAAGAAAGAGTTATAGTATTTGCTTGAACTGAATTGAATACTAGTCCAAAACAAATGGTTATCAGAATGGCAAAAAGCATTCCCATCCATTTCTTTTTAAGTCCTTTTTCTATATAGTAAGCAGGTCCACCTCTAAAGCTATCTCCATCCTTAACTTTATAAATTTGTGCCAAAGTAGATTCTATAAAACTAGAGGCACCACCTATAAGTGCTATAAGCCACATCCAAAATACTGCTCCAGGTCCACCAATTGCAATTGCAGTTGCTACACCAGCTAAATTCCCAGTACCAACTCTAGAAGCCGTACTTATACAAAAGGCTTCAAAGGAAGATACAGAATTCTCTTCTTTATCCCCTGTGGCACCATCTCCTAAAAGTCTAAACATCTCTTTAAAATTTCTAAATTGAACAAACTTGGTTTTAAAAGTAAAATACACACCAATTACTATGAGCATAGCAATTAAAATATAGGTCCATAGAAAGTTGCTAATATGTGAAATCATTCCATCTAAAAACGCCATCTTTTGTAAACTCCTCCTTTTTTCTTCAGTTATTCATTAAAAATCTATTTGTTAATACAATATATTATTTATGAATATAATATATTATTTATGGCAAAATTGCAATAAAAATATTTGAATATTTCATAAATTAATTGAAAATATACTGCAAACCAGTAAAATCATGGTAAAAAAGAATAAAATTAAAATACATCATTCATTTTATTGCAAAATACACTATACTAGGATATTAAGGATTAATATAAGTTAAATGTTGAGATAGGGTAAATTTAATCTTTGAGCTTCAAAAAATATTAATTTTTTTGTGAATATACTTTTGAAGTATGCCTTAACTCTAATTGATGATGAAGAATAGAAATACTTACCTGACACAAAGTGGCTATAAAAATTCTATCAATTTAGAATCTGCATTACATTATCCAATATAATATAGGAAGGTAATTTTTAATTTCTAGGAGAAGTTTACCCATTTTGAGTATTGTATTGGAATTTAATACTCAAAAAAACAAAAACTTAGATTTATATATCAATTTATAATTGATATATAAATCTAAATTCATAAATAGTTCAAAATTTATTCTATTTTTTATAGTATATAAATCAGCTTAGTTACAAATTGAATGAATACAAAATATAATTATTATATATCATATTAATCAATTAAAAATCTATAAATGTAGTAAACTACTTCATTACTACTACAAGTTTCATATCAGTTAACTGGAACCCCTTTAAGAAACCTAGATTATGATATAGCTCTTCTGCTTTATTTCCTACATGTACATATAATCTAATTACTGGATATTCTTCATTTAAAACTGTAAGTGCACTTTTTAGCATTTTAGTTCCAATGCCCTTTCCAGCATAGCTAGGCTTTACAGCTATTTGAGATACCAATGGCCATTCTTGCCACATAGATATATAACAAACTCCTACTAATTCTTTAGTAGCTTTATCATATACTAGAGTAGATGCTCTATTTAAAAGTTCTACATCTAAATTACTATCAAAATACTCCTTAACCCATTTAGTATACTCATCTACACTGTAATTGAAATTCAATCCTTCATTGTTTTGGAAGGCCTCATGGAGTAGCTTTCCCATTTTTAATTCATCTTCTCTTTTCGGCGATCTAACATAATAATCATCTTCCCAGTTAATATTAAAAACCTCAGTTGGCCTTATCATCCAACGGCCACTTTCTACTTTTATAAAACCTAGCTTTTCATATAGTTCAACTTGAGATGAATCAACTGTAGATGCTTCAATAGGTTTATCAAAATCTGACCAATAAACTAATATTTCTTTAAGTTTCTTCAGTACTTCATATTCATCTGAATAAGGTGGAATTAGAAATACTCCCTCTATAAAATTAGGCTTAATAAGTGCTCCTCCAATCTTTCTACCACCCTTAAGTATCCAAAAACACTCATCTTCCTCATCTATGATTGAACGCATTATATCATAATTCTTTTTAAACCATCCATTTGCCTTTTGTAATCCATAGTATGTTGCATAATATTTAGAAAATGATTCCTGTTCTGCCCTTTGAAGTTCATAGCCATCTCCCAAATTATATATATCTATTTCCTTTGAATAATTCTCTAATGTCATTTATGATCCCCCCTGTGGCTATTTAGCTTTTTAGAAAATATATATCAGTTACTGATTTCTCTTTATAATCTCTAGGCAAAATATCCATATACACCTCATCATAAGCTTTTCCACCTATAAAATGAGATTCCCGTCTTCTTCCAAATTCCTTAAAACCAACTTTTTTATACATTCCTATTGCTTTTTC
The DNA here is from genome assembly GCF_002341865.1 of Clostridium sp. UBA2485. Taxonomy (GTDB): domain Bacteria; phylum Bacillota; class Clostridia; order Clostridiales; family Clostridiaceae; genus Clostridium_J. Next base: position 23,727 of record NZ_DDOV01000046.1, read on the forward strand.
ATTATGAGAATAGACAACCACCATCACATTATGTAGATTTAGTATGTTAAAACAATAATCTATAATAAGTTGCATTGCTTCCACTCCATACCCCTGTCCCCTAAAATTACTATCCCCTATTAAAATTGCTAATTCTGTTGCTCTATCTATATAGTTTATATCTTTAAGCCAGCAGAACCCAATTAACTTATCTTCTTTTAAATCAACTATTGATAAATGATTAGCCTTGCTACTATAATTTTCCCTAAAAAATTCTTTAGTACTTTCTATGGAATAATTGCCTGCTGCGTCTCCTAGTCCAATGGTTGTTTTCATATCCGTAAACCACTCTGCAAATTTTTCGTAATCTTCGTAAAGCATTTGTGCTAAATAACATTTCTCACCTATTAACTTCTTTAAATATCCCATTGTTTTCCCCCTATAATTTTTACACTTTACACTTTTCCTACCAAGCAGCATTAGCATAATCTTTAAAGCTTATTATTGTAGTAAAATTATTGTTTAATTTAAATTAAAATTTAATATTCACTTTAATTCTTGGAAAACTCATAAGATGCAATACCTACTGCTACGGATAAATTTAAAGAATCAATTTCCTTTGAATGTGCTATTGAAATACTTGTGCCAATGTTTAAAAACTTATCATCAAGACCAGTAGCTTCATTTCCAAAGACTAAAGAATATAATTTATCTTCATGAGCTGCTATATTTTTAATGGAATTTTCTCCATCTATCATGAAAGTATAAATATTATGGTGAATAAAATCTTCAATATAAGTATTAAAGTCACTATAGTAACTAAAACTGATTTTGAAAAGTGCTCCCATTGATGCTCTTATAACCTTGGGATCAAATACATCTACTCCAGGGCTTATAATTGCTAAATTATCCATTCCAAATCCGACCATAGTTCTAATAATAGTTCCCATATTCCCCATATTACTTGGATTAACTAAAACTATATGAGACTTATTCCTATCTAAATCTAAACTATATTTTTTAAAAATTCCTATAACATAATAGTTTTCTTTATCTGTAATTCTAGAAAATATATCATCATTAACCTTTATATCTATGTTTTTACTTCTACATAACTCATATAAATTTATTCCATTATCCTTTTCTATATAACTAGACTTTACAACAATAGCTATAACCTTATCTGGTCTTGTATTAATTAATTCAATGGTTGCAAAGGCTCCAAAGGTATAAGAGTATTCAAACTGCTTTTTATATTTTTTAAGAATCATCTCTTTAAATTCCTTTTCATTACTTTCGAATTTCTTTCTTAGAAAAATTATAATATCTATCCTATAATTCTTATATATCCAAAACAATTCTATATTAAAGTTGAGCAAAAAGAAGACCTTATTATCAAGATAATAAGATCTTCCCTAATACACAGCATAATTTAATATGCTTGACCCACAAAAATTAATATATAGATTTTTTTAATATCCTATGATTTGCCTTCCCCATCTATAGGGGTATTTTTTTCTTTCACTTATTAAATTATTTCTTCTTACCATAAAAATAAGTTATATTATAATTTAATTTTGTTGTAAAAAGCTATCTTTACAGATTTTTCACAGCCTCTTTTGATAAATGAATGTGACCTCATTCAGCAGCTTCTGCCTCTGCTTTAGTTTTATGAATTGTACCATGAGGGTGATTAGGTGGTGCATAGATAGAATACAATTTAAGCGGTTTATTACCAGTGTTTATTATATTGTGCCATTTACCAGCTGGTATAATGATTGCAAAATCATCATAGACTTTTCTTAGGAAGTTCAAATCATCTTTACTATCACCCATTTTAACAATTCCTTGTCCTTCTTCAATACGTAGGAATTGATCAACATGTGGATGAACTTCTAAACCTATATTATCTCCAACATCAATGCTCATCAATGTAAGTTGCAAATGATTTCCTGTCCATAAAGCGGTACGAAAAGTATTGTTTTGCTTAGTAGCCTCAGTAATATTAACTACAAAAGGCTCTGGTCCATAATCCTTTAACTCATTTAAATAATCACTCCTTGCAAATCGCAAAGAGTAAGCCCATGAATCATACTCCGCCCCATCAGTAAAATAAGTATACTGATTATCAAACTGATTAGAAAAGTCTGTGGTATCCCCGTAATAAGGGTGCGAATAGTTCCTGTAATAATTATGCATTTTTCCCTTTCCTTTCATATGACTATAACATCATCATATGTTCTCTATATATATATTGTGCTTCGCTCCACAGAAATGATATGACTCAAAATCTAACACCTAAGTCGAAAATTTTATAAATTTTATAAAACCAGAATTTTTAAGTATCCATTTTTAATTATGATGATAGCAAAGAAATGATAATATTATATAGTCATCTATTTTTGAATATTTCTGCTTTCTTTTTTTCTAAATTACCTTCATAATATTTTTTAATCGTTATTTTCTTGCTAGTTCACTGAACTTTGCTTCATTCAAGTTATTAACCTTCACTAACATTTCGAATTTACCTAAATATTTTACTGATTTTATTTCTATTTTAGTATTAATTTTCATCTTTATAATCATATCTATCACCCAATAATACCGTAAGAAATTTAGCCAGTATTGTACATAAAAATATTAGCTTATTTATCATTAATAATGTGTCTGCTGCATCATTGAGCAACTTTTCGGAGCTCTAAACCGTTCACTGCTGGGCTAAAACTCAGCAAGCTCCACCTCACTAACTTTCTTTCTACGCTTAAAATGTTATGTTACCATGACATCTCCAAGACTCAATACAAGACTGTTTGTTGAATCTTACCTTGACAGGATTTCCACCTTTTAGAATGTACGCCTTGTCAGAATGCATCACCAATAGTTACCGCGCCACAAATACAGACTATAAAAAATTATAGGTGGAGTTGTCCACCTATAATTCTCAATTATATTACAATAAAACATTGTAGCACCGTTGAAATTTTAAATGTTCTTCAACATAGATATATTCTCATTTTTTTGATCTCTTATTTTGTATTCTAAACTTTTATATAATGAAAAAGCAGGTTTGTTATATTTAAAAACGTTGAGTAATATTTTATTAAGTCCTTTTTCTTTTGCTTCTTTTTCAAGCAAAAGTAAGGTCTGTTTTCCATAACCTTGTTTACGGAACTTTTCAAGTATTAAGAAATCACAAATAAACGCTATATCTTCCTTATACTTTTGATACCAGATAAACCCTACGCCCTCGTTATCGCTATTTACAACCACATAAATATAATTATCCTTTGTGTACTTTCCTTGTGGAAGCAATTCATTAAAACTTTTTTTTGCATTTTCAAGCGCATTTTCTTCGCTGGATAGACCAGATTTTATTAAATCTTTTGAATAAGCTAGAATATCCCCCTCAGCGAATTTATCAAATTCATCATCACTCATTTCTCTAAATCTTATATTAAAATCCTCCATTTTCTTTCTCCTTTTTAGTTCTTCAAATATAAAAATTACATACTATTAAAATTTTTTCTCCAATTCCAAATTTCATTAATTCTCTCAACTTTAAAAGCTAAATCCCAATAAAATTGCTGATCTCCTCCAAGCATTCCCCTACACTGTGGTGACATCTTCATAACTCGATTAGCTGCCTCATATATCAATGCCCTTCCTATTCCCTTTCTTCTACACCACCATACAACTCCAAGTGGCTCTAATTCACAATAAGGCATTTTTTCATTGTACCAAATGATAGCAAATCCCACTGGTTTTCCTTCATTATCCAATACGCACAAATCAAGTTCTGGTTTATACCCTGGCATTTTTCTTAAATCGTGAAATCCTCTTTCTCCTGTTTCCGCTATAGGAAGTGTATAGTTAAAAGAAAACATATGCGTATTAGACAGAAAAAAATCTGGTGTTTGAGTTCCATCAACTATCCTATATCCATTTGGAAGTATGACATCAAACTTCTTTTCTGAAAACGGAAGTATTAAAGATCTCTCCACTTTTTGAGATAACTCATATCCTCTCTCTTTTGCCATCTTTTTTACCAAGCCATATTCTGGCGGAATGACTACATGTAAGTCTCTTGCATTATTTTCATAGTCTTTTTTAAAGCAAGAGAGATGTGTTTCTGCATGATAAAACATTCTCTCTAGTAGTTCTCTATCTCTTTGTCGCTCTAAAGAATCAAATAGGAAGAAGGCATCTCCATGCCATACACCTTCGCATATAACTGCTGAAATAATATTCCCCTCTTCTTCCCATATACCTACTATATGTCTCCAATTATCTTTTACATTTGCCCATGCACTATGAACTCCACGACTAAACTCATGACGACTTACTCCCCATGGTGGATTACTCCATGCATAACTATTTAATACAAGTTTTTCTAATTTTAGAAAGTCTTCATCTGTATAATATCTAAAAGAAATACTCATAATTCTCCCCCCTTCTACATCAAAGCTCATTTGTTATAAATTTTATCATCTCTGCTCATCCTCTTATTCTCAGAACAATTTTCTACAATTGTTTATTTGTTTTATTATAAACTTCTCTTTTGTATGTATTACAATAATATATAATTCTTTCTAACTTAATCGTCTAATTTTCTCGAATATACTTCAGCCCATGCAGGAAAAAAGCCAGCATTTATAGCAATATTCTTAGAAATTATGTGAGATACTGAAGTCCCATAAAAAGGTATCTTTCTACGCTTTAGCATTTCCTGTTTTAATAATGCAACTAGATTTGTACCAATACCTTTTCCTCTATATTCAGGCAATACATCAATACCAATTTGATATAAAGTTTTACTATCTTCACTAATTCCTGCCATACCCATTATAGTATCACCATCAAAAGCAGCAACTCCAAGAACATCTGAGTAATTGTCATTAAAAACAAAAGCTTGCTCAAACCTGCTGTCTCCTCGAAATTGTAATATCTCTTGTTTTTCAAACCATTTTACTGCAGTAATTGGCCTTACATCACAAGTAACGGTATCAGGTAGATAAAAGTGAGACATCTCATCAATTTCATGACCAAATTCTCTTAATTTATTATCTATGGCCCTAAGCCTATCATAATCAAACAACCAGCTGGCATTTTGCTTTAGAATATTATCTTTAAGCCATGGNNTGGTGTTATTTTTTCATCAGCATAGATTATTGCCCTTCCTCCTATGCTAATTATTTTAAGGAAGAATCTATCATCTCCATAGATACGCCTGCCATTTAGGAGTTTATTTTCAGTAATTGTATTTCCCTTTTTTTCAAAGTCTAAAGGTTGACAATTATAATCCAGTGCCAATTGTTTTTTGGCTATACTAAGTATTTCAGTTTTTGTATACATATTTTACGCCCCCACCCTTTAATGCGAAAATTATTTATATCAACATAATTGTTAAAATAATCAACTATGTTATATTAAGTTTTTCAAATCTATTTCTTTGCTATATTTTTTAAATAGTCTTCTTTTGTTAATCCAAAACATATCT
>NZ_DDOV01000046.1:29284-53705 GCF_002341865.1 Clostridium sp. UBA2485
TCCATAAATCCATATTTTATAAGTATTTTCATAGCACTTGTTCCATACCCCTTGCCTTGGTACTCTGCTGCAATTCTAATACCAACACCAAAAGTTCCATGCCTCTCATTATCTATTCCTAAACCTATTCTTCCAACATGTATACCCTCTAATGTGTCTATTGCAAAGATTATACTAGAATTATTTGCAGTACTATTCTCTACTCCCTTACAATATTCTTTTGCACCTGAAATTGTTGGTGGTAAATCAACTTTATATCCTGCTAATCTACCTAATGAACTATCAAAGCCATTATAATAAATCCACTCCCAATCATCTTCACTCCAAGGTCTTAATCTCACTAAATCATTTTGCCAATAATAATTATCATATACAATTTCTCTCATAAAATTTAAACTTCCTCTCTATGCTTTGGCTGAATGTCTATGTAGATTTTTAAAAAGTTCATAAGATGCAATACCTACTGCTATAGATAAATTTAAGGACAAATTGCTTTTTATATTTTTTAAAAATCATCTCTTAAATTCCTTCTCGCCACATCTAAATTTCTTTCTTAAAGAAATTGTACTATTTATCACATAGTTCTTATATATCCAAAACAGTTCTGTATTAACGTTGAGCAAAAAAGGCTCTGCTATGAAGTTAAATTCAATAACAAAGCCTTATCTTAGCACACTACATAATATATCCCTAAACCTTCTTTATTCCCCAGAAATATAACTGGTCTTCCTCATCCCTTTTAAATTCATATTCTTCGTCTATCCAGGTGTGATGGAATTTAGTTTCGGACACAGGATACATAGGAATAATATAATCATCGTCTATTGTAAAGAATATTTTGTCTTTATCTTTTGTTACTGTGAGCTTAGTACCATTATCCTCATATATGCCCATATATTCTTCATATATCTCTGAAGGTAATTTATAAGGCTCTGGCTTATATGGAAATTTATAGCTTTCACCAAAAACTATAGCAGCCAAGGTTTCGCTAATACCCCATACTGCCGTAAAACCATAGTTGCTAAATACTGAAATGGATACTCCTTCTTTAACATAATAATGAAGTTCGGTTAAAAACCCTTCACAGCCTCCTCCATGATTAATTCTTCTTCTATTAAATTGTTCATCGATAAATACTCCATACCCATATTGATTTTTATATGGAGTAATCATCTTTTCAATGGAAGCCTTCTTTATAAGCCTTCCTCCAAACAGACCTTCAATCCATAAATTCATATCTTCAACAGTAGAGTACATGGCCCCAGATGAAAAAACAGTATTCATATCTACATATTCACATTGAATTAAACTTTCGTCATTTAAATAATACCCTGTTGCCTTATTTTGTAGTATAGTTCTGTTATCATCTACGCCAGAGTTCTTCATACCCAATGTGTCAAATATATTATCCTTTAAAAATTTATCATAGGTTTTCCCTGAAACTTTTTCTATTATAAGTCCTAAAAGATAATATCCTGAATTACTGTAATCCCAATTACTTCCTGGCTCAAATTTTAAGGGTCTATCCTTAAAAAAGCCAATTAATTCTTCAGAAGTTAAAGGTATTCTATATAAATTCTTATGAGAATCTGGAATGTTTGAATAATTAAAAATTCCTGACGTATTAGTAAGCAAATGATGAATAGTAATTCTTTCATCAAATTCAGGATAATTAGGGAAATAACTTCTCAAGCTATCACTTGTTTTTAAAAGTCCTCTTTCTTCAAGCATTAAGATTGCTACTGCAGTAAATTGCTTTGTTATTGACCATATCCTAAATTTCGTATTAGGAGTATTAGGTACATCATGCTCTATACTAGCCATTCCATACCCCTTTTCAAAAATAACTTTCCCCTGCTTTGCCACTAACACTGATCCACTAAAGGGCCATGTATCTACATACCTATTCATATACTCTTCTAATTTAAATTGAATTTCCTTATGTTTCATCTTCTCTTCCCCCTAATGCTCTTCTAAAATAAAAATTTAAATCCAAATCCATTTATCTTGCATGTTTTTAAATGCCGTACTTTGTTAATCCAAAACATATCTCATCATAATATCTTCCATTCATATAAATGTTTTGTTTGAGTACACCCTCCTGCTCATATCCAAGTTTTTTATGCATTTTAATAGATACTTCATTTCCCTCTAAAACAGTTGAGGAGCATTTATTTAATCGTCTTTCCATAAATCCATATTTTATAAACATTTTCATAGCACTTGTTCCATACCCTCTGCCTTGGTACTCTACTGCAATTCTAATACCAACATCAAAAGTTCCCTGCCTCTCATTATCTATTATCTACTCCCTTACAATATTCTTTTGCACCTGAAACTGTTGGTGGTAAATCAACTTTATATCCTGCTAATCTGCTTAATGAACTATCAAATCCGGTATAATAAATCCACTCCCAATCATCTTCACTCCAAGGCCTTAATCTCACTAAATCATTTTGCCAATAATAATTATCATATACAATTTCTCTCATAAAAGATTCCTCTATCTATTTTTTGCAGTATAAAAAATAATGTCTTGCTACCAAGTTAATTTTAATAACAAGACATTGTTATAACATAATTTTTTATATTTAAATATCAAACAAATTTTTATAATATAGTTTTATTATACTTATTAATTAAATTTATTCTTTGATCCTTTACTCAACTATATCTGAGAAATGCATATGATTAAATTTCCACTTGCCCTCTTTTTTTACTAACACTCCAAGGAATTTCATAGCATAAAGAGGTTTTTCTTTAGCATTTATTATAATATCTAGACAATTAGCCATTGATGTTAGCATTTCATATGCAATTTCTTTATTAGATTTTTCCGTTTCCTTTAAATAGTAGTTTAAGGTATTTTTAGACCAATGAGAAACCTTGTCCTTTTTCCAAGTAAATTCTATAAGTGCCTTTGAATAAACTACTGCTACATTATCTAAAATAGAGATATATGCATTTTCTCTGTTTAAATTAAAATCTCCCCAATACTTCCAATCTCCTTCAAATAGTTCTTTTCCTTCCTTAAATCCATGAAAATTTTCTTCTTGGTCTGTTCCAAATATAAATAAATTTTCATCCTTATGAAGCAGCTCATCTCCATAGCTATCTACTAAATCTACGTCACGTTTATCATAAGCTTCTTGAAAGACCTGCAATACTTTTTGAATTTCCTCTACCTCTAAATTTTCTTCCTTCTCTACTGGGATAAGCTTAAATTTATCCTCCACATTATAGTTATTAAGTGTTATCTCTAAACCATTTCCACTAAAAGATATCTTCATATGCTTTATCATCCAATTTAAATTAGTGTTAACCATTACCATGGTCACTCTAAAAAGATCTATATATTTTTCTTCTTGGCTTATATATTTCTCCTCTGAGTTTAGATTAACTATCCCTTCTGAAACTTCATTTAAAAGTTTAGCTAAGGTTCCTCTTGATACATTGTCAGCATTTAATTCCTTAGATAACTTATTTATCATATCTTCATAGATTTTTTCTTCACTTATATTTCTTGTATTTTTCCCCGAAATAGATACAACAGCTGCTTTACCTTCTAAATTTATAACTGCATCATCTATATCTAGCTCTATATGCTTTAGATGTTTTTCTTCATTTGTCCAGTAGCTATTTATTTCATCCTTTATATTTTCTATTCCAAAACACCAGCTATTCAATCCTGGCCCTACAAGACTTGTATCTTTCTCATCTATAAAGAACTCCTTAACAAAAGCTTCTGCACTATGAGCATTTCCTTCGTTATACTGTTCTTGAATTTTTTTTAAAGACATCTTTATGTTTTCAATTGTTTTATCATCTTTTCTCATTTTATTTTTCCCCCTTAATACCTTTTTATTTTAATAGTCTAAGTTCATATTCAAATATTTCCTATGGATGTACCACTTTTAAACTTAATCTAAGAATTCATATAACTGGCGAACACTGTTCACCCCTACAAAAAGCTACTAATAAATTGATTTTAACCGTAATTATCGATTTTTAATTGATTAAAAACTTCCCTACTAAAATTTTACTATTTAATAAAGTTATATTATATGGCCAAAACAGTTCTATATTAAAGTTGAGCAAAAAAACGCCTTATTACCAAAATTTTATTGATAATAAGACGTTTTCATTGATTTTTTTTGTTTAAGCACTTAATTTTCTTTCTCTGCTTATAATTCTTCTTATACTTTGTTCTGAAAGAAAGTATTCATTTGCAAGGTCTGAAACTTTAGTTCCACAAGTATATTTTTCAAAAATTTCATTATTTCTTTTCTTAAGGCTACTTCTTGTTCCATTTTTTTCGCCCCAAGCTTTCTCATTTTCACTTTTTCTAGGGATATATAAATATTCCCCATCTATATATTCTTGAATTAATTCTATTATCTCCTCTGGTAACACATTGTGTGCTTTAACATATTTCATATTTTTGCCCATCCTTAATTTTTGTAAATTAAGGCAAAGACCTATGAAAAAGTAAGCTCATGTATTATGGGAGCCTAGTTTTTAACATCTTCAATAAAATATTTAATTAAAGATGCCTTTTAGCTAATAGATACATTAGGCTCCAAGCAAAGCATAGCTAACTGAGTCATTATGGTCTTTGCTTGAAGCATATCGTTTACAGTACAATTAAATACATTATAACTTCTCATAAAACATCACTCCTTTTTACCCTATAACATATAATTATATGTTAAGCTCTAAATTCCTTTTATTATTTTTTTATCTAATTAATAATATGCAGTATAAATAATTTTTATTTATACTTCATAACTCTTTCTAAATCCCATAATCTTTCTAAATTTATTTCTTGTATAAAACTCATAGACCTCTTCATCCGCAAGCAATTCTATTCTTGTTTTAGGATATAACTGATGACAAATATCTAATAAAGCTTTTCCTATTCCTTTCCCTCTATAATCTCTATGCACTATAATCTCTGCTATAAAGGTAGTGATATTACCATCTGTAAAACCTCGTACTAGTCCAACTATTTGCTCTCCTTCAACAGCTACAATAGCAATACTAGAATTTTTCCATGATTCTAAGCTATCCTTATCTCTATTTATAAATGTCATCCATCCTTCTTCTTTATACAAGTTTTGAATAGAAGAAAAATCACTTTCTTTAAATCCTCTAACACTAACTCCTTGGATTAATTCAATGTTAAATAATGATTTATCATTTATAATATTATCTTCCATAAAAAAACCTCCAATACCTATTAAGAAAAACCTAATTTATAAAACTCTTACTATAAATAATTAAAATTATTATAAATAGATTATTTTATAATTTATTTGAAATTGTTTATATAGGTCTATATATTTCTGATTAGGTAAATTGAAATTTGCAATGATTTTTTATACTGTTTAACCTTGAAGACCCTTGGACTGTCTTTCCATATTTTCTATAACAATATCATGAATATCACCTAGTGAAGCGCAATATTCAAGCACTTTCCATGGGGTATTTGTGTGAAAATGAATTTTAATCAACTCCTCATCACCTACCACAAGTAAGCAATCACCTTCAATATTTTTTGTAATATACTCATTTATTTTATCTTCTGAAAGACTTTCTCCTTCAATCAATAGCTGTGTATCAAATTTATATTCAATCATAAATTATTCTCCTTTACATCTTATAAGTTCTAAATTTATCTGTATACTGTAAATAGATTATAACATAACATAATAGCTTCTAAATAATAAGGTGTTTTTATAAATTATTCACTTTTTTACTTGTGATTTTAAAATCTAATATTATGAATTAAATAACTACAGATCATGCTCAAACTTAGAACAACTCATCTAATAAAATATAATATTTTATCTTTTCCCAATTTGGTTCTATCCCCAACTCTTTTATGAACATCTCTGTGTATTTTGGTTCAAAATCCATTAGTTCGCGAACACATAATGCAATATCTTGATAAAAATCACTTACACCAGCTCGTCCCATATCTATAAAGTCTGTAATCTCTGTTCCATTCGTAAAATAATTATTAAAACAATAGTCTCCATGGGAAAAAATCAGTTCTTCTTCTGGCTTATTCTCTATAAGGTATCTATATACATCTTCAGTAGTATATAGTCCATCTGTATATCCATTTTTATCTATTCTTCCTGCTAAGCCACTTTCAATTCTTTTTCTTGCCTTCTCTAGTTTTGCATCTATTCTACTATCAAAAGGACACTCATGAACATCCACACTTTGTAATAATTTAATCCCCTTAGCAGCTAATGCTACTAACTTTTCTGGCCTACTGCAATAAGTGCCATCTTCTAGCATATTACCCCTCGCAGCTTCAATTAACATATATGAAACATTATCCTCTACAACTCTATAAACAATTTTTGGTACTGGTAGTTTCCCTATAAGCCACTGATACATCTCATATTCTCTTATAACTTCATCATTTATCTTTTCAATTTTTAAAAAGAATTCTTTACAAGTATCATAGTAACGGATCACCTTTGCTCTAGACATACCTTCCTTACATTCTTCAGACTGCATCAATACTACTATGTCTTTTATATCTTTTGGTAAGTACATATTACACCTCTTTTACCTCTTACAAACATATTCTATAAAACTTTTTTAATTGCCATATATTAATTAGAAGAAAATACTCATTTTATTCGCTTCTTCATTTTTATTGGATACCCAAATCCCTGAATAACAGTAAAAAAATTAAAGCTCTTTTTGTACACCTTAAATCCCAATTTCTCATATAGTCGTTTTGCATTGGTGTTTTTCGATAGTACTTCTAAATAACATTCATCGTATTCTGGTAATTGGCATGCAAAATCTAACAGCTTTGTAGCTATTCCTTTTCCGCGCATATCTGTATCCGTAGTCAAGTAATCAATATATAAATCGGAATCATTCTTTACTGCTGGAGTTTCTGCAATCATCTTAAGCTGTTTATATATCATCATCCCTCTAATTTTTCCGAATATTTTTTGACATACTTGAATATCAAAACAAAATACTCTTTTCTTATTTGTGCCAATACCAATAACTCCAACAATTTTTTCCTTATAGCAACAAACATAAATCATTGAAGTATCTAAAGACGGTAAAAAAAGTTCAATTAATTCGAACTTATTTTCTGTAAATAAGAATATGTTTCTAAATCCATCAACAAATAATTCAACAGTTTCACGTTTTTTTGTTTCATGTAAATCACTAAGACAATATACCTGTAAATCAACCATATATACAATCTCCTATTACATAAATAGTGATAAAATTCAAAGAATACATATAATCTGTATTTCTATAATTTATTATTTTTAACTTTTCATTTATAAAATACGAAGTTTGCAATTCTTTACTAAAGATTAATTTAGTATACTAAAGCATACATTTATAACATCTATATTTATCTTTAAGCTCAAAACCTGCGGCTAAAGCCAATTTTAATTCATCAGTACAATCTTCATCAATAAAATATACAATTTCCTTTAATGTACCAAATTCATTATATAACTGCATCAACATCTCATTGATTAAGATACTTTCAATACCACTATTTTTATATTCTTCATCAATAAACAATCCAACGACTTCTTTTTCTTTTGGGTCTAGCAATCCGTTAACAAAAATGCTTCCGTGAATCCCTCCATCTTGTCTAAAAACAAATACTCGAAAACGCTCTATATTCTTTTTCAAATTTTTGCTATTATAATACATTTCTAAAGGAATAGCATATTTATCATGAAATATAGCATATTCTTCAAAATTATCTTCAGTAATTTTTTCTATGCAATTATGTCTTTGGGTAGAATGTATTTCTAAATTATATAATCTTGTGTCAAAACTAGCATCGATACATTCTATATTCTTTTTCTTAAAATATTGGTTTGCATTTTCATTAGAAACTGGTACACCTATAAATAATTCATGTCCTGGTAATTGCTTACTTATATAATCAATTAATTCTTCTGCGATTTGTTCATAATTTTCTCTTATTAAAAACATTTCTGTTTGTGCATATTTTTCATCATGTTCCCAAAAATAAACACAAACTCCTAATAATACATCTTCCCTATAACAAGCTACTATATTTCTATTATCTGAGCGGATAGCTCTTTTAATATTTTCTTTAATATCATTCATTGATTTTCTTCTTGGATAACTAGCATGCAAATTATTTTGACTTAATTCACATGCAAAATCAATTACTTCCTCAAATTTATAAATTGTTTTTATCATTGTTCATACCTCATTTATCACTAATATTTTAAATTTCTGTTTAGTCTAATTTATTTAGCACGTGATTTTGAAAATTTACTCTTGATAATTTTACGATTATGAACTAAATTCCCTCATATAATTTATCCCTTAGAATTTCCAATTGTTCTTTGAGTTTCTTGTTTTCTTCTTTAAGTTGTTTAATCTTTTTATCTTTAGCCATTATAATAATATCTTTAGATTTAGCTGTCTTAATTCCTCAGTTCTTTTTTAACTTATTATAGAGAAAGTTTTTTGATACCTCGCTAGCTGTCGCTATACTATTAAAATCAATCTTCTCACCATTAAGGGAAAGTTCCCTAATAGCTTTATCTACTTTTTCGGTTATTTACTGCTTACTATTAAACTCGTCTTATAAACCCTCTTCCCATATTCTTCAGATGCTTTTTTCAAAAAATTCTGACAGTTCCTCTGATGTAATTCCATAAAAAATCAATGTATCATTATATAACATCATTAAATCAACTAGCTCTTCAATGAATACAGCTCTAACTATGACATTGTTCATAATATCATTTTCTTAACGTTTTTTAATGATTGATATAACTTCTCCCATTTCTTCTATCATTCACAAATGTAAATGAATAAGTAATAATTTAGAGCCAATATCTCTACAGTTTTTGCGCAAGATATAAGTCTACTGTATCATTAATAATTAATTCATTTCCAAATTGTTCAATTGCTGTTCTAATATCATCAAAAAGCTGAGATTTTATTGATTTTTCTAAAGCCAAATGGTCTGAATAAGTATTCAGTAGTTCTATATATTCAACTCCAGTCATTTTCCTGATATTATGGTATAGTTTAAACTCAATATTAGTAAACCCATTTTGCTCTATTTTGTTTATTATGCTTGAATAGATCTTTGATTTATCTTCATTATTGGTTACTTTATAACTCCACTGTGGTAAAAGCTCATTATAAATAGACTGGATTTTTTGATGTAGTGGATTACCCTTATTATTTGTAGATGGTCTATTCCAAAATAAAGCAATCGTACCACCATTCTTTATTATTCTGTATGCCTTTTTATATCCAAATTCATCTGGTATCCAGTGGAAAGCAGTAGCAGAATATAACATATCAAACTTATTATCCTCACAATCATAATCTTCAAAAGCGGATTGAATAACATTTAAGTTTTTATAAGACTTGAACTTTTCTCTTGTATATGAAGAAAGATTTTCACCTAATTCAACCGCTGTTACTTTATATTTTGTTTTTAAAAATGGCTCTGTAGCTTGGCCTGTTCCGCAACCTACCTCTATAAGCGACTTGTCCATACCAATTTCTGCATATTTTACTATATCTTTAAATAGTTCAGTTCTATAATTGGGACGCCTCTTTTCATAATTTAAAACTGCATCATCAAATAAATATTTTATATCCAAGTTATCATCTCCTTTCCATATCTAGTGTAGTACACCCTACACCGACTTATTTTACTATCTTTATACATAGACTACATATAATTAATGTAGCCTATAATTTAATTGTTAAATTCTTTTAAGTTATACATATTTCTCTGTTATTATGTCTTATTTTATATTCGCTTCATAATGCTCTTCATTAAGTCTCACTACTTCAAGTTCTTTTTTATTCTCATTCAATTTCAATGCTAAACTTTGAATTCCAAAGAATTCTGTGAAAGTATGACTCCCAATGATAAGATTTATCCCTTTAAACTTAGCATATTGAATCGTATACAAATTACATTCACCTGTAATGTATACATCACACTTATTTTCAACTGCTTCCTTAAGGCAAGTTGTTGTCCCTCCATTGCCACACACTAAGCCCACTCGCTTCACCTTTTTGTCATTAAACCGCCAAAATTTAACTGGTTCTTCAAGCAGATTTTCAATATTTCTTACTAATTCATTAAATTCAATTTCTTCATCATATTCTGCGACTCTACCAAAATATAACCCTTCCCATTCGTGGGTTCTTTTAACATTTTCTAAATTCAATTTTTTTAATAAACTATCATTTGTTCCAAAGTTACAGTCATCAAGCGGCAAGTGATTATAGTAGTGGCTTATACCATACTCTTCTAGTTTTTCTATGCATGCCTCTTTTAATCCATATATTTCATCCCATGCATCGTGGTGTGTCACCATCATATCAACTCCATGAATTCTTGCTTCCTCTATAGTTTCAAGCGTCAGGTTAACACAGTATCCTAATTTTTTAACTTTTTTATCTGCATGGTATGTAATCCCAGATTCACTAGAATAGATTTCCTTACTTGTTACATTAAAAAGATCATTAATTCTTTCAACAATATGTGAAACATCCATATACTTACCTCCTCATTTTCATCATGTTTTGCCTTCAATTCTCATTATTACCTTGGTTGTAATCAATTTCTTTGTATTACATCATAATACAAAGAAATTTTGTGTACTTACATTTTTCATACAGCTTACCTCTTAGTATCTCTAACTGCTCCCCTAGCTTCTTATTTTCTTCTTCAAGTTCCTTAATCTTTTTATCTTTCGCCATTATGATAATATCCTTAGACTTAGAATTCTTATCATATTTAAGCCTTTGATTGATTTCTCTACTAACCTGTTGTTGTCTTAAATCCTCTATTCTTTTCTTAACATCTTCATTGTTATAAAGAAATGTCTTTGATACTCCACTTGCTGTCGCCACACTATTAAAATTAATCTTTTCACCATTAAGAGAAAGTTTTCTAATGGCTTTATCAACCTTTTCTAAAGTTGTCTTTGTTTTTTCTTGTGCATATTTCTTTAATCCTTTGGTGTTATCAGCCATTATACTAACTCCTTCCTTGATTTACCGTTCTTATGGACTATTTTTTGTTCCTTCACTCTTTCGAGTGTATCCTCTAATAGTTTTAAGTATGCTTTATTCTTTTCAGCCCATAGTTCTCTAACACATCTTTTACTAACTTCTATTTGCTTTTTAACATGGTCAATTTCTTCTTCATATTCAGATATATTTTCGACTTATAAACAATGATTCATTTGTTGCTTACAAGGCGTTTTAGAAGGTTTAAAGCACACACCAAAAGATACTCTTACAGCATCTAAATTCTTTTTAACATATTCATACCTTATAAGATTTTCACCATCATCAGAGCTTAAATCTACTTGTTCAAGATTATTGGTTTCAGTATTAACTCTAAACAAGTCTAAATCCCCTGTATTCTTCCATTTCTCGTAAAGAGTATTTTCTGTTACTGTGGCATAATGAACAGTCATTTGAAGACTCTGATGCCTTAATATTTGTTGTATAATACTAATACCTTGCTCTACGTCCTCTTTTGCCCTTGTATGTCTTAGAGGTTGATAGATTTTTAATTCGTAATTTATTTGAATTATGAAACAAAAATACCGCTTATTCTTTTGAATAATACGGTATTATGAATAATTTATTTGATTTTACAGTTTAGTTGTTAAATATGAATAGTATGTCCTAATGTCTACATATGTCAGATGTTTTTATCTCCTTTGTATATTAACTTCAAAGGTTATTGGTCTGCTTTTTTCTCTTATTCTTTTCATTAATAAAATAAACTACCAATAAAATCAATAAAGAAGTCCAATATATTATATTAATGATTATTTGTGCTGTTTTACCTACATTGCTATATATGCCAAAAGATTTTCTGTAAAAAATTCCTGTAATAGCCATCAAAACTAGAAGTAAATTAGAACCCTTTTTATCTTTGCTAAACTTAATTATAAAATATATTCCTATGATAATAAAAAATAAAATTGTACCATAATCCATAACAATATCCTCCCTTCTGGTCCGTCATATCTTACTATCATGAATTAATTATAATATATTTTGTAAATACCGTATTATTCAATTTTCAAAGAACACTTTTTATTAATTACTTCGTCATTTAATCATTTTATTCAATATGCTCTTCCTCTATCTTAACAACCTCAATATCTTTATAGAAATTCTTAATTAATTCACATAAACTCTCCACTCCAAAGATTTCAGTGAAGGTATGGCTTCCTACAATAAGATTTATATTTGCCTGTTTTGCATATTGAATTGTATATAATATCTTTTCACCAGTAAAATATGCATCACACCCTAAGTCTACAGCTTCCTTCATATTAATAGCTGAGAATCCTGCCCCTGTTACAACTCCTACTTTCTTAATTTTCTTATCATTATTCTTCCAAACACGAACTGACTCCTCTAACAAACTTTCTATGTTGTCTGTTAAAATCTCAAGACTTATAGGCTCATCTACCTCTCCAACTCTTCCATTGTAGAATCCTTCCTCCTGAGCAAATTTTTCTGTAACTCTAAAACTTAATTTCTCAAGCAATGAAGCACTTGTACCAAACTCAGCATCATCTAAGGGAGCATGTACATAAAAATGAGATATATTATTCTCTTTTAATATACTAAGAGCCTGTTTTTTCATTCCATCTATCCATTCCCATGCATCATGATGAGTTATTAGTAAATCCACTTTATTAACAACCGCTTCTTTAGCTGAATCTGGAGTTAAATTAGTACAATATCCTACTTTTTTGATACTGTCTCTTCCTATATTAGTGAAGCCATATTCTCCTTTTCCCTCTACTAGATTTAGTTTTTCCTCCGTAAATACATCTACAATAAATTTCTCAAAATCTTTTATTAGCATATTTTCACCTCCAGCTTTTGTATTGAATTTAAGTATCCTGCAATAAAGGCCCCTTGTAATCTCCTAACTTCATCTTTAAAATGTACATGGTCACAATAAATATCTCCACCTAAATTTTTAGTAAAGTTATATAAATCTATAATTTTCACATTATCTTCTTTCATAACTAACGTTGAAACCTCATTATATTTTTCAACCTCACTACTATATCTTAGAACTCCAGCTTTTCTTCTATTATGAATTTCATCAATGATAGGTGTTAAAGATATCCATATAACTTCATTTGATATCTCTTTGGAGATTTTAACAATCTCCTCCAAATTACTTTTATATTTGTCTATTTCAATCTGAACTCTATTAGATTCTCTGTCTCTTCTAAGATCATGCATTCCGCAGTTTATTGCTAGGGTATCATATCTCCTTCCTAAGTCACGCTCCTCTTGCAGATACTCTAAAACCATACTGCTATCTCCTGCATTAGCTCCCACTGGTTTATCTAAATCCACAAGAGCATGCTCTACTCCTCTTTTTCTATCATAGCTAAATTTATCCTTTATCATTTCTCTAAGGTATGGTCCATAATGTATTGATATACTATCTCCTATCACAAATAAACCCCTTATAGTTTCCACTTATTCTTCCCATGCCTTTCTCATTTCATAAAACTCTTTATCCTCACCATTTACATACCACATAAACTCTTCACTAACTGTAAATCCTAATTTTTCATAAACTTTTATAGCTCTTCGGTTAAATTTAGCAACCAGCAAAGATATCTCAGTAAACTTATACTTTTCTCTTCCAAATTCTAAAAGAGCTGTTACTACTTCTACCCCCATGCCTTTACCTGTTAATGAAGGTTTCATTTGAACTCCAAATGAAACTCCCTCCTCATCAAATTCAAAACAGCAGTTTCCTATTAATTTATTGCTTTCGTTATATATAGCATAGGTATTCTCTTCTTTATGAAAATTTAATGCCCATTCTTTTTTAAATTCTGTTTTGTCATTATCATAAAAGGAGTACTCTCCTTCAAACTTCCAAGTAGCAACCTCTCTTGAATCAGCTTCTGTAGGTTTTTTAAATTCTAGATTCATTTACGGTTCCTCCAATACATATTTAGCTCTTTTTACTGAGCCTTAAAAAACATCCCTAATCCACTAATTATTTACCTTATATCATAGTTATAACAAATTACTACTTCATCCTTATAAAAACCTTCCTTAAGATATAAGCTTAAAGCCTTATCATTTTCTCCATTCACAGTGAGCATTCCCCTATCTATATTAAGAGTTTTTCCATGGTATAAAGCTGCTCTTAGAAGGTTTCTCCCAAGAGCTTTTCCTTGATACTCAGGCTTTACTGCTAGAGAATGTATGAATGCATATTCTATGTCCTCTTCAATCTCCTTTGACACCCCTACTATTCCAACAGGCTCATCAAGGTTATATAGAATTTTCATACCTCCTGGTAATAGCCCTCTATCATATTGCATTTCACTTATCATTTCAGGAGTTCTAGGTGTTTCACTGCCTTTAAGTTTTGCAAAGCCTGCATTCCTAACTTCACACCAATGCTCCTCATCTCTATTAAATTCAAAGGTCTTTAAATTAAATCCTTCTGGAAATATTGTTTCTCCTATAGGTTCTACATCCCTTTTAAGTAAAAAGGAATATCTTTCAATGCAAAAATTCAAACTATTAAGAATATTTATAATCTCTTTCTCTTCTTCTTTAACAAAAACAAATATCTTATTTATTTCTTCTGTATGTTTTAATATTTCTCTTAGCATTTCTCTATAATATTCTAAATTATTTGTTATGCTATGAAATATTCTAAACCTACCCTTTTTACATTTTTTATTATATTCATCAATAATAAGAGAAGCCACTCCAATAATATTCTCATCCTTATCTATTAAAAGATAGGTTGGGTTTTCTTCACCAAGTTTAAACCTTCCTAAATCCTCATCATATAAAAAGCTATCGTCTACTTCTTTTCTATGGCTTTTGCAATAGCTTATGAAATCTCCCATTCTTTCTTGTGTTAAATTCTCAGTTTTCATTTTATACCATCCTTTATTGATAATATGCCTTTTAATCTACTGCTTCTCTAATATATAATCTAAATAACCAGATATATACTCTTAATAACTACATTACTTTATCAATAGTTTCTAAAATTATTTCTGGATAATCACTGTAAATATTATGACTTGAACCTTTAGCAAATATTAATTCTGCTTTTGATGAATAATTTAGTTTTTCTCTATCCAACTCTTGAATCAAATCCTCCAAAGTTCTTGCTTCAGATTCTGGTATTCCGGCCTCTATTAGTTTATTTATTTCTATCTCTCCATCCCTTACTATTGATTTAATTGGCATATCTTTTAACATCTCTATAGACAGCTTCTCTATCTCTATCCCACTATCCAGTATATTTTCAAATTCAGAATCTTGAGCCCTATAAAACTTAGAACTAATTAAAGCTTTTCTTATGTTTTCTTGAATCTCTTCTGAGAGTCTACTGCTACTTTCTGAAATACTTGGATTAATTTCCACTTTAAGCTCATCCTCACTCATAGCTCCAAATTTCTTTAATCTTTCTATGGCCTTAGCTGTAGGATATTTTTCTTGTATGGATTGGAGTTTTCTTTTTAAGTTTTATATTTTATACATTTCTGCTGGGGATGAGTCCACTAAAATTAAAGCCTTCACCATTTCTGGATATAATTTTGCAAAGTGCAACACACATTCCTCCAAAAGAATGTCCTACTAATATTACTGGTTCATTGATACCTTTTTTTGCTAACAATAATTTTAAATTTTCGACTACTCTTCTTGTTGTACATTTCTCTTTTGCTATTGAACTGTTTCCATAACCTTCTCTATGATATAAAATTACTCTTGCTTTCTTAGAAACTTCTTTTGCTATACCATACCAATCATAAAATAGAGATCCAAGCCCTGTTTCAATGACTACAACTTGCTCACCTTTGCCTTGAGTAGAAATTTCTAATATTGTATCTCCTATATTTATTAATTTTATGTTCATGTTAAGCCGCCTTTATTCATTATTATTTTTTAAAATATATTCTATATATTTCTTCTCTTCCTTATATGATTAATACAAAACTCTATATCTTCTTTATTCTTTAAATAATAGACTTCTTTTCCCTGTGATTTTTCTTCTATTTCTTTTAATATAATAGGTTTACTATGTTTAGAGAAATTCCATATCCATTTTATAAATTCCCAATCTATTTTTTCGTCACATCCTGTAGTCAAATCACTTCTTGTTTTACCCTTATATTGAAATCTTCTCTTAACTACCCTATATAAACATTTAACCCTTGGCACATCAATAAAAATTATTGTGTCAGCAGTATTAAGCCTCATATCTAAAACTCCAATATAATTTCCATCCATTATCCATGACTCTTTTTCAACATAGCTTTTAACCCTCTCTTCAAATTCTTCACTAGGAACTCTAATCCAACCTGGAGCCCAAAACAGGGTATCTAAATGAATTACCTCTATATCAGTTATTTCTCCTATTCTCTTAGCCATTGTAGATTTTCCAGAACCTGCTGACCCTAAAATCATTATTTTTTTCATATTACTCCTCTAAGATTTAATTATACTTACCTTCTTTGTCTCTTATCATAGCTCAAGTTTTTTATCTATCTCATCAAACTCTTCACTGGTCATACCATAGATAATTTCATCATAGTAATTTCCATTGGTATATACCATTCTTCTTATTACCCCTTCTTTTTTAAATCCTAAAGCTTCGTGAAGTTTCATTGATCTTTCATTGAAGGAATAGACATAAACAGTAGCCTTTTGATATCTTAATTCTCTAAGATAATATCTTAGTATTATTTTTATAGCTTCCTTTGCATATCCCTTTCCCCAGTATTCTCTTGATATACCTAATCCGTATCCAAAGGTACCTGTTCTACTATTACAATTGATAGTATTTATATTTCCTACTGCTATTCCATCACCATTTTCTATAATCCATGTAAATTCATCATTTTTTGGCGCTGCTTTTGACTTTTTCTCCACCATGTCAGTCATTAACTCACAATTTCTTGGAAAATGTATTTCATCACAGTATCTATCAGCTTCGCAATCATAATCATAGGACCATTTGTAATAATTTTCTGCATCTTTTAATTCTATTGCTCTAAGTCCAATTTTTTTACCTTTCCAAAAATTATAGTTCATAATATCTTCTCCTTTAACTATAATTGAATCTCCATAACCACTTCTCCCCAAGCTATTTCTCCAGTTTTTCTAAATCCTATGCTTTCATATAGCTTATCAGCAACAGTATTTTCTGGCTCAAAGCTTGTACATAATGCTATATTTCCTTTCTCTTTTTTCATTAAATCTATAAATAATTCTATAGATTTTTTTCCATATCCCTTACCTTGATGCTTCTTATCCATCATTAATCTGCACATCCACCATTTGTTAGTATCTTCATCAAAGCTATACATTAAAAATCCCACCATGGTTTCTCCATCATATATACCCATTGGATAACAATAATCCTCATATTTGGATTCCAATAATGAATAGGAATTTGAAGCTACAAATTTTCTTTGGTTCTCTTCTACTTGAAGTTCAATGCACTTTTCCCAGTTGTCTCTATTAATTTCTTTTAAAATAATTTCCATTCTTATCTCTCCTTAATATATCTTCTGTACCTGCTTGTACAGAAGTTGATTTTAATTATTTTATAACCTACATATAAATAATATGTCTTTAATCTTTCATTTAATTTACATCTCCATAAATTACAATAAATTTTTCAAATCCTCATCATAATTCATATATAATTGTTTAAATTCATCCTCTAAAATACTCATTATAATTTCATTATGATATTTATGATTAAAGTATAGACTATCTCTTTTAATTCCTTCTTTTACAAATCCTAATTTCTCATAAACACGCATTGCTCTTTCATTAAATTCAAACACACTTAATTCAATTCTATGAAGATTAAACATTCCAAAACCATAATTTAGTGCTAAAATCATAGCTTCACTTCCATATCCTTTATTAAAATCTTCTTTTTTATTAATAGCTATCCTTATATTGGCACTTCTATCTTTTACACTTACCTCATTGATAACAACTTCACCAACAATTTTGTTAGAATTTTTAAAAAATATTAAAAAGTCTGCTCGATTGCTATCATTTTCAATTGTATTTAAGAAACCTTCTAAATTAGATTTCGTATACAATTCCTTTGTTCCAGTAAAAACACTTGATTCAATGCTGGCATTTTTAAAATATTCACAGTATTCCTCAAGATATTCGCTTCCTAACTTTTTTAAATAGACCAAGTTCCCACTTAACTCTAAAAAATTTATCATTTTTAATTTACATATCCCCATGTTTTACTCCTCTTTCTATTCAATTTCTAATTTATAAAAAATTTCATCCTCTGCTTCAAATCCAGTAATAAACTGCTTAAAGCCTAAGCCAGAGTATAATTTTTCTGCCACTCTGCTCTCTGGATGAAAACTTAAACAAATCCTATCACATTTAGTTTCTTCTTTAATTTTTTCTATCAATTTTTCTAGTGTATATTTACCGTAACCTTGTCCTTGATATCTTTCATCAATCATATATCGAATTAACCATATTTCTTTATCCCTCTCATCTTCTAGACCATATATAGAAAATCCAATAATATCTTCATCTTTATATATTCCTAAAGTTGTCCACTCAGGGTAGAACTTTGATTCTGCAATCGATATTAAATTAGAATGTGGTAAATATCTCTCTTGTTCCTTAGATATCTTTAGAGCAATAGCTTCTCTCCAATTATCTGCTGTAATATTTTTAAAATATATATTCAATATATTATCCCTGCTTCCTATTATTTTTAAATGAACTTTATCTTTAGTAAACGAGTTCTTGTTACAAATCCACAGCTCTCTAAGGTCTTTTTAAAGTTGATGTTATAATACCAACAACCACATATAGGAATTTCTCCATTCTCATAACATAATTTTTTTAACTTAGTTATTATAGCTTTGCCTATACCCTTTTTTCTATATGCTACACTTGTAAACATTCCTATGCTTGTGTAGCCCTGTAATACTTGTCCTTTTTCAGTTATACCAAAGCCTAAAACCTCTTCTCCTTCAGTAAAGATAAATATTTCTTTCTCCTCAACTTGCTTAGGAACGTCCTCAAAAAAATCTCCACTGATTTCCTTTATTATTTCTATGTCTCCACTCTCTGCTAATCTTAGAACTCCGCCACCATATGGTTTCACTGGTTCAGGATTCTCTTTATTATCTTGAAAAAAGTATGCTTGATTTTTTATTTCTTTATTTTCTATATCGCAAATGCAGCTCAAAAATAACTCATCTGCAGTACATACATAAGCTTCTTCTATTGAAAATTTATCAAGTATATCACTAAAAACTTCTTGTGCATATTTTAAATATTTAAATTTAACATAAAATTGAGTTAATAGCTTTTTTTCAAAAATTGAGAAATATCCTATATCTACTGAATCTTTAACTATCTTATAAAAATCTGATGCTATTATATGATCTTCTAAAAAGGAATCAAAGGGCGATGACAGTGTCTTTGTCTATTCCGCCATTAACTCTGAAATCTTCTCAATAGTTGTAGGTTTAAATTTGAAATTCATATAGTATTCTCCTTTAATTTAGGTTTATAATGATTTAAAATTTTACTTGAAACTAAAAATTAGCTTTATACCTCATTATTCTAATTATTTACTATCCCAAATATCAGCCTATCCTCATATCCATCCGTTGCTATATTATAGACTGACTCTTTTCTCAATTCTTCTTTTGCAAATCCAAGCTTTAAACATACATTGATTGAGGCAATATTATCAGGATGTATAGATGCTTCAATCCTATGTAAATTTAAAGTTTTAAATCCATAATTAATAACCTTTTCGCCTACCTCACTCATTATGTTTTTTCTCCAATATTTCTTATTAAGCATATATCCTATAGCTGCACTTGAATTATTCCTATTAAAATTATTAAGTGTAATTAATCCTAGAACCTTATCTGCTTCCTTTTCTGTAATACACCATCTAATAAATCTCTTTTCATTGAAGCCTCTCAAAAAAGCTTCTACAGATTTTTTTGCCTGTTCAATGGTGGTCATGGGACTAGTTTGCTGATATTTAACTGCTTCTTTCTCAGAATATATATCATATATATCACTATAATCTCCATCTTTTACTTGTCTTAATATAAATCTGTCCGTTTCAAGTATTAGAAAAATTTCGAATATTGAATCTATACAATTTGTATCCTCATTCATAATGTTTTTCACCTTACCTTGGTATATAGTAGATTATCATAGTATTTTCCCTGAAATTCTACAGCTTTTCTAAGTAAGCTCTCTCTAACAAAATTATTTTTAATTGCAACCTTTTCACTAGCTTTATTTCTTAGGTCCATTCTTATTTCAAGTCTAACTAATTTAAGATCTTCAAATGCTATTTTCTCCAGTTTAGCTACAATTTCTGATGCAATTCCTTTGTTAAGGTACATGAAAATAAATAAAAGGTTAAATATGCGACGTATATTTTGCATCAGACAAGGAAGTACAGTCAGCTCATAGTAGAGCTATAAGCTAACTGTGCTGACGAAGTATGATACAAAATAGACTAGCATATTGGCTTATTTATTTTTTTCATGTGCCTAGAGTAACTTCTATCTACAAAATATCCTAGTTCTCCTATATGTGGTACCTCTCGAAATATTTTAATGTTACACCCTCCCACCAAAATTCCTCTGTAAATTATAGAATAATTATACTCGAGATTATTCTTTCTTTTGTACTCTCTTCTTTTAATCCATTTAATTTCTTCTTCAACATCCTCCGGAATAGCTGCATAATAAAATTCATACTCTCCCTCTTTTAAAATTCTTAAATATTCTTCTGCCTCTTCTACCTTTGGATAAGAAAGCTCAATCATTTTTTCTCACCTCTTCATGCATTCTCTTATCACTTATCTTTTCAACTAATATTTTTTTATAATAGATGACTAATATACTTGCTTAAAGCCTATATAAAAAAATAAATAGCTATACCCATTCCTCCTTAGAAATAGATATAGCTATTTTGTTTATGTATACAAAAAGTCCTAGAGATACCCTAGGACTTAATTACAACATAGAACTTTAAACTGCTTTTTAAAACCTATATTTTGAGGTAGGGTATAATTTGTATCTATATTAAGTTTAACTTCATGTAAATTATTATTTAACATGTTCCTACCTCCTTTTATTGATTATATTTCCATTATAGTTTTTAATTGCATTATTTGTCAACTGCTATTTAATTAATCAATCATATAAATTTGACAACTTCAATATGAATTACTCATTTTTTATAAAGTACATGTCTTATACTTATATAATTATTAGCAAGATATTTAATTAAAAATTTATTTGAGCATTAGGTATTTTAAATGCAAAAAGCTGACAGATTTTATTCTGTCAGCTTTTAGTCTATAAATATTTCCCAATCCCCACACTCACATTGTATTATGTATAAAGTTTTTGAATCAAAGTCACCTTCTCCAAAATCTTTATCTAGATCTTTTTCATCTTCTATATATCTATATCCAATATTAAACTTTTCCTCATATTCCCCTTCATCTTCTTCATCATATTCTTCCACATAATCATACTCATAGCTTTCTTCTCCACTTTTATAATATAAAAGTTCTTCATAAGTAGTGCTATCTGTTTTTATATCAAAATTTTCCAATTTGTACACAGTAGACTTATTATCTTCACAACAATTATTCCGTGAAAGTTTTTTTACTTCAGCATATTCATTTTCAGCTCCAAATTGAACTACTTCTAATATCTCCTCTTCACTCATTGATAATTTTACTTTGTGCTCATAATCAGAGAATCCCTTAAATTTATTTACAGGTAACTTTATTCTCTCATCTTCTGTTTCTAAAATTAAATATTCCAAGTACATCACTCCATTTAACTTTTTGTATAGTTATTTTAACATATTTTTTATCATTTATACATTTATTTGAATTATCTAATAAATGTATATATAAATACATTTATTTACCTAAAATAGCTAATAATAATTTAATAAAGTAATTGAGAAAAGGAGGAAAAATTATGGATATGACAGTGTTTCTTAAAAATATATTTTCAGTGATTTTACTTGCATTAGTTTTCATTATGGTAAATTATTATATAAGTAAAAAAATATATACATCTATCAGTCATTATTTTTCTTCCTTAAGTGAGAGAATTTTTTATTATATCTTTTGGACTATTGCTCTTTGTTACGTTATTGCTACCTTTGGTAAAAGTATTTTACCCTATTATTTATTTTTGCCACTATTAACTATAGGATGCTTTTATTTAGGTGTTCTTTATTATTTAATATTATTCCTTCCCATCTTTGCATTAATAAAATTTATATATAAAAAATTTGCTCCTAAATCTGAAAGATTAAGGGGATTCTTAAGAACAATATATCTTAATGGTGTATTTGTTTTTATTATAATAGGTATTATTATTTCTCTTGGCTATTTTAATAGCCGTAATATAAAAACCACTATTTATAATATAGATATTTCAAAACCATCTAAGCTTAATACTTTAAAAGTAGTCTTCCTTTCAGATGTACATTTAGGTGTAGGAATTAATGATAAAGATTTTTTTAAACTTATAGATAAAATAAATAAAGAAAATGCAGATTTAGTTTTGCTAGGAGGAGATTTTTTTGATGAATCCACACCTAAAGAATACATAATAAAAATGAAGGAAGGATTAGCAAATATCAAAAGTAAATATGGCGTTTATGGTATTATAGGCAATCATGAATATCAATATGGAACCATGGAAGAAATTAAATCTAGCTATGAAACTATAAATTTATTAATTGATGAATATATAAAAATAGAAGACATTTACATAGTTGGCAGAAATGATTTTTCATCTACGGATATAAATTACTTAAGAAAAGACTTATCTAATGTAATTTCTAATATAGACAAGAGTAAACCAATTATATTATTGGATCATAAACCGCTAGACAGTGATTTGAATATAAAAAACAATATCGATTTACAGCTTTCTGGTCATACTCATAATGGTCAATTTTTTATTAATCAGGTACTAGTAGACTTAATGTATCCTTATAGATATGGTCTTCATAAAATTGATGATTTTAATTTAGTTGTGTCTTCTGGCTATGGTACTTGGGGTCCGCCTATAAGAGTAGCTTCAAATAGTGAGTTTGTAATAATTAATATTACCTTCAAGAATAAATCATAATTAACATTTCTTAAATTCATATTAAAAATGAGGAGGGAAAGCATTATATTGATCTTTAATCAATGAAATATCTAAAAATTATTTATGTATTTTTTTATAATTATTTATATACTAAAAAAATACCCTGATTATCAGGGTACTTCTTTAGTTATCTTTTATGCTTTTTATGATATTTTTTCTTTTTCTTTTTGTCATTATCTTTACGATGATTATTTTCATACCAATGCTTGTAATGAATACCATCCCAATCTTCTAACATTTTTTTATCCTCTTTTAAATATTGATAGTGATATTCATCTTTAAAGTCCTTATATTCTTTTCTACTATTAGATTCTATATCATCTTCACTCTCATTTTTTGCACAATATTCTCTCTCATCTTCACTTTCATTTTCCATGCTGGGTTCTGTCTTATGTTCACCTAAATCTTCCTCACAATATTCAATTTCATCCTCATTTTTGCTTTCCCTATATTCTTCTCCTATTTCATTTTCATCTTTATCTTCTATATCTTCTTCTATTTTTTTATTTTCATCTTTATTTTCTATGCATTCTTCTTCTCTTTTACATTCATCTTCATTTTCTGTACATTCTTCTTCTCTTTTATATTCATCTTCATTTTCTGTACGTTCTTCTTCTCTTTTATATTCATCTTCATTTTCTGTACGTTCTTCTTCTCCTCTATATTCATCTTCATTTTCTGTATATTTTTCTTCTATTTTATATTCATCTTCATTTCTAGTATCATTTTCTATTTCATTTTCACTTTCATATTCTATATCGTAATTATATTCACCATCGATATGTCTTTCATATTCAGTATAATCTTCCTCATTATAATTATATAGAGCATAAAGATTAATCCTATTTTCAGTAATGTCCTCTTCTTGTATTTTTTTATCTACATAATTATCTAAGATATTATCTTCAAATATTTCTTCATTATTTTTTTTGCTATACTGTATTATGTGTTCACTGTTATAGTTATCATAAAACTCTTCATCTCTATAATCATTTATCTCATAATCCTCAAAATCATCATCATAGTAACCTCGTGCAAATTCAAATTCTTCACCATAGTCCATTGTAGTTATATTAGATACTTTAATATCAGGCTCCATTTCATATTCAAAGTTATCAAATTCATTTGTAATTATA
>NZ_DDOV01000046.1:53817-53948 GCF_002341865.1 Clostridium sp. UBA2485
TATTAGATACCTGTATATTAGGTTCCATTTCATATTCAAAGTCATAAAATCCATTTGTAGTTATATTGGATACCTGTATATTAGGTCCCATTTCATATTCAAAGTCGTAAAATTCATTTCTAGTTATATTA
>NZ_DDOV01000046.1:54036-59588 GCF_002341865.1 Clostridium sp. UBA2485
TTAGATACCTGTATATTAGGCTTCATTTTATATTCAAAGTCATCAAATTCGTTTGTATTTATATTGGATACCTGTATGTTAGGCTCGCTTTCATACTCAAAGTCATCAAATTCATTTTCTTCTTCTTCCAAAGTATATTTAAATACAGGAGAATACTGTATTTTATTTTCAGCTCTTTTTTCCATATATCTCTGTGGATGTACTACTTTAACAGGATAATAATAGAGATCATCATTTTCATCATAATATATCTCATATTTATTTCTACAGCAATTATTATAAGTTTTTTCATCTCTATAATGCTGATAGCCTTCGTAAACTTTATCTAGTTTATTATATTTTATATTATAAGAATCATCATTTTTTGTATTATAACAGTACTTGTCATACCATTTACTATTATTTTGAGATCTCATATCTTTTCTATGATAGTTCTCTTCTTTATCGTAATTTTCAAGTTTCATATAATTGCGATAAAAATTATAGTCTGTATCACAATTATCAATTTTTATGTCCTTTTTATAATCACTATAACCTTTATCATAACTTGTAGGTTTCATATTTCTTTTATAACTATTTTGTTCTTTATCATAGTCAAATTCCATATGTTTTTTGTAACAACTACAATCTTTACTATCCTCTTCAGGGTTCACACCTTTTTTATATTCAGTATGCTCTTTATCATAATTTTCAACCTCTATATCTTTTTTATAACCACTGCATTCTTTGTTATAATCCTCAGAATGTTCCTCCTTTTCCATAGAGCATTGTCGATTATAATCCTTTGAAAAGCATTCACATTTTTCTTTTTCCTGCCTTGCTCCACTATGATCACTTTCCATCTCATCATAAGCTTGCCTAAGCATTACTATAGTTTTTGTTCTGTTTTGAGAAAAATCGCCAGTTACATCAAAAGCTTCAATTCCAACTTCATATCTAGCATTTTTATTTGGATGCTGAAGTCTTATAGTATGACTAGTAGCATTTTTGCCTACGGTACCTACATATTCAGAGTCTAAGAATATATTATATCCATTTAAGTCTACATCAGTGTTCCTGTCCCAAGATAAATAGATGTTTCTATCATCACCATAAGCTTTTAAGTTTTTAACATCTCTAGGTGGTGTTAAGTAATCTAGATTAGTAGGACCATAATTTAAATCTACTGGAGGATTTATACCTGCCATGGTTCCATTTTCAGTAAATTGCCACATTGTCCACCTAGTCCATCCTCCTGCATCTCTTGGGTAAGGCGGATTTCCTGGAATTTCTGTGTACATTGCAATCCAAAGAGGCATATCAGATAATATATAACCTTTTCTTGAATGATAAAAATTGTTATAAAGATCAATAAAAAAAGAACCAGTATAAAGCATTAATATTCTTCTAGTTTTTCTTTCAAATCTTTTTCTAAATCTATCTACCCAATCTAATAGTGCATCAGTAGAAATTGATTTGTCTATTGGCGCTTCTACATCTACCACTGGAAACATATCTCCATATCTACCTGGCCCGTATGCATCTTGAAGTATTTTAATAAAATCATCACATTGTGAGTCAGCAGTAGTTAAATCATAGGATGGTACTGCATAATGATATCCACCGCTTATTATTCCTACGGATCTAAGACCTCTAGCATACTCAAGAAATCTTCTATCAACTCTAAACCTTCCTGTTCCTGACCCAGATGCCCGTAAGTAACAATATGGTGTTCTAGTTGCTAATAATGCATAGTCTACCTCGTCTCTATATTCATTTATATCAGGACCTATGATATTATTAGGACTTTTATCTTGCATAGATTCCTCCATATATAAAGTAATTCACTTATATAATATTACAATATGGAAATTTTTGTTACACATTATTATTTTAACTATAAGTTCTATTTTGACTTAATACCTTATTTTCTTCATTATATTTGACATTATCAACTCTCTTTACTTTTTTTGAAAAAGAATTATAGAAAGTTTTGCTCATGATTTTTTTAAAAATATTTACTTTGCAATTAAAATAATAATCTCCATTGTAATTTTTTTCTTTCCAATAAATTTTATCTAATGGAAAGACTTTATTAGCTAAAGCTCGCTGTACTTGATAATTTATTAGCACATCTATTGTAGGTTTATATTTTTTACTTGAACTATTAAGAATCTCTTTAAAATTCTCTATTTCATCATCTTTTACTTCATTATTTATATTTTTTATATTTCTAGTTATACTACCTGCTGGAATAGCTCCCCAAGCCATAATAGTTTTTCTCATTAATTTTATAGTATCCTTTAATCCAGATGAAGCAGTAGTAGCTACCATTAGTATAGGTATTTTAACTAATTCTGGTCTGTGAAACCATTTTGAAGTTCTATCAATAAAAACCTTTAATTTTCCTGTTATAGAGGACATATAAACTGGTGAGCTTAAAATAATTCCATCACAACTTAATAATTTATTTATTATTATCTCTGTATCATCTTTTATATGACATTTATCTTTTGTTATGCAATTAAAACATCCTCTACATTCACTTATTCTATAATCAAATAAGTTAATTATTTCTACTTCCATTTCTTCTTTTAAAAGCTTCTCTTTTATCTTTATTAACAAATTATAAGTATTTCCTTTTCTCTTGCTACTATTAATGGCAACTATTCTTTTCATAAAAATAACTCCTTTAATACTATTATAAATATATAAATTTAAACTGAACTATTAAATTAATTCACGATTGCGAATATTTCTCAGCAAAAGCTGATAAATTTTAAATTATTTATTTTTGAAATGAGGCAATCACTTTTTCGCAGTAGAATTTAGTTGTATTATCTATCTTCATTATTTTAGTTAAATAAATAGTTCTTGTTCCGAAGCATACTGCACCTTAATAGAACCCTTATACAATTGAGAATTGAGAATTGACGATTAACAATAGAGAATTATTGATACTTCTCTTTTATAAGAGAAGTTCTAAATTTATTTCTTTTCAAAGTGACGCAGTCATTTTTATTGGAAAATCTATTTAAAGAAATTAATTTGTAAGAATTAATTTCCACCAAAATTGTCAATTTTCCATTTTAAATTCTCCATTTTAAATTCTCCATTGATTAAGTTCCCAAGAGGTGAAAAACCAGTAATTGTATTACTATTAAAAGCTATATTAAAGAAATTAGTTTGATTAAAACTAATTTCAACCTTAATTATGCATTGTGAATTTTGAATTGTACATTATTTTAGGTTGTGAATTAAAATATTTAAAGGCGTAACTATATTCAGCTGTACATTAATTTTTAAGGTAGTTTATCTATATAATAGACATATTATATAGGCATAAAAAAATATGCAAGATATTTATCTTGCATATTTTTAAGATACACAGCAAACTAACTCATCCGTAAAATAATTTTGAAGTTTTTCTAAATGATTAAGATCATCTTCTTTAATTACCTCGAATATTTGCTCTGCTAAATCTTCTTGAAAATTATCAAAATTTACTTCTGCTAAATATTGAACTAAGGTTCCTTCATCTAACCTCTCAAAACTATATTTATATACAGTTTGCACTCCTCCTCTTTTACTCTTAATAGTAAATATTTTATTAGTAATAAAATCTATAATTTCTGCTGTAGATTGCAATTCAATATCATCACTTAGCATTATGCTCCTAAGCTTGGTTCCCTCTCCTAGAGGTTCTTCAGATAATTTCTCCATATTTAAAATGTGATCCCATATTATTGAAAAAACCTTTAATTCCACAAATAAGTTAAATATGTCTTCTAATTTCTTTGGTATAACTATGGAATTTGAAAACTTGTACATTTCTTTCATCCCCTCCATCTAAAGTAAGTTTATTATATCACATTTTACATAATTTGTAAGCTACATATATAATCTATTTTTCTCTATTAACTCTTATAAAATATGATATCTCTTGTTTGAAAAAATTTTTTTACTATTAAAAGATACTTTTTGATAATATTTAGCTATTTATGTTGTATTTTTAATAAGAATGAGAAAGATAATTTTCATAATAAGTTTAATTATATCAAATTATGTTCAATAAATAATTACTTAAGCAATATTTTTTATCAAAATTTATATTTATATAAAAGAACGTGACAAGATCACGCTCTTTAATGTTCTATAAATTGTGGATTTATTTTATCACCAAATTTATAAAGTGGTATATAAAATTTTGGAGCTCCAAAATCCTTTGAAAGTATTTCCCCTGCTTCAAATAAAATTACTAAGTTTCCTCTATAAATGTAATATGGCTGTTCTGCTTTAATAGTTTTAAAGTTATAATCATATTTATACTCTGAACTTTTAATAATATTTTCAATTTGATTATTTATTTCTGTATTTATTAAAGTAACATAATCAGTACCTTTTTTAAAAACATCAGAAAGTTTATAATTCTCTCCAGTAATTAAATTAAAATTATAGCCTTTATTATAAAGTATATAATTAATTGTACTTCCATCATTTGCCGAATAAGTTATATCTATACTAATTAAATCTGGATTAACAAAATATTCATCTGAATAAACTGATGCACCCCATGTAACAGGCCTATTATATATATTTAGCTTCCCCTTACTTAATTCGGCTTTCTTTTTCACATCTTTAGTAAAATTGCTAATATCTTTGGTTATAATAGTATTTATTTGTTTTTCTATAATAGGATTATCTAAATTTTTAATTTGTGGATAGTATAAATATTCACTATAGTTTTCTCCTTTTTTAACAGATTGCTCTTTTTCAATACTAACATTATCACTTTTAATACTTACATCTTTTTTAAGTCCATGTTTGAATTTTGAATAGGGGATTTTAAACTCAGGAATACCTGCAACATATGGAGCAATATCATACAATGGATAATAAATNNAATAAATCACTATTCCATCCTTAGTTAAATAAAAATTTTGATCATATGGAATTCCATGTAATGTATTTAATATATCCTTGAAATATTTATCTGGTTCCTTGGATATTTGATTCCTAACTTCATCT
The DNA here is from genome assembly GCF_002341865.1 of Clostridium sp. UBA2485. Taxonomy (GTDB): domain Bacteria; phylum Bacillota; class Clostridia; order Clostridiales; family Clostridiaceae; genus Clostridium_J. The sequence continues at coordinate 59,044 of NZ_DDOV01000046.1, forward strand.
AAGATAACCTTTCTATAATTATCTTCTTCATAAAGGAAATCTTTTAAATATCCTGTTTTACCGGTATTTAAATCAAAATTATAAGCTATTTTTTCTGTGTTGCCATGAGCTCCACCTGTATAGTTATATAAAGTTACTACTACACTTAATACATTGCCTTGATTATACGTCACTTCATAATCTGATGTTACATTATATTTCATAAAAGGCTGATCTTTTTCTTTAGTATTAAAAAATTCCTTTGCCTCTTTTTCTGTAGAGTTTTTTAAATCCATAATAGGCTTTTCCATTTTATCATTCATAATTTTCTCTGTAACCTTGTTATTATAAGTTATTACTGGTATCTTTAAATCCACTTCTATGTAATCATTAGTATACTTTACTTCCTTAGGCTCCACTATAGCATTATAAGTAGGAGCACTAACTAATCTAGGTGGATTTATTTCCACTGTAGGTGGTTTATCCTTTGCTAATACAATGCTGTTAATACTGAATATAAGACAAACTATTATACCAAATATTATTTTCTTCATATTATCACCTCT